>NZ_CP035382.1:677363-1354727 GCF_006874705.1 Leclercia adecarboxylata
GAGGCGCCGACAATTGCCCAGATCCTGCGGCGAGTATCGCCGTCTGCTGCTTTTTTACTATCCGTATCTGTACTTGCTACGGTTTCTGTCATTTTAAATCCCCTGTCTTACATTGCGGGCCATTGCACCCATTCCAGTAAAACCAGATTTAAAATTTAACGTTAGGTAAAAAAATTGTTTCTTTTATGTTTCATTTCATTTTGTGAGACAAATCATAAAACGGGCGCTACCGCGAGTTATATCATTATCCCCACTTTTTTTGATGCGCTTGTTTTCTTTGCAAATAATCTTCGTCGGCGCGAATTTTATCCCACCATCCTTTAAAGATTTTTGCCGCTTCGGCTTTAACAGGATCGTGATCTAACGGACGAACATTGCGTTCATCATCGTACTTTTTCCCGCCTTTGTGGTTGGCGTAGCGCCTGGCGCGGGTATATCCCATCTGAATAAATTTTCTCGCCATATCCATACCCACAAAATCGTTTTGCTGACGGTACTGCTCAAACAGCGCGTAAATCTCCTGAGCAGATTTGGTCGCAACTTCAGCATTTTTGTATCGCCAGTGGGGCAGAATTTCGCTTTTGTAAGGTTCAACCAGCAGAACACCCTGCTCTCCCCGTCCTACCTGATAAAGTTCGGGGTGGTCACGAAAGTTGGTGTTGGCAAAATCCTGGTCGTAGTTAAAGGGGGGGTTCGGCAAAATAACCTCGCTGACAATGCGTATCTTGTTATTTTAGCCAGAGATTGTTGATTTTGCCCGGACCGAGGGAAAAGCAAAAAACCCCGTACCTTGCGGTACGGGGTTTCTTTAATTAATGCCTGGCAGTTCCCTACTCTCGCATGGGGAGACCCCACACTACCATCGGCGCTACGGCGTTTCACTTCTGAGTTCGGCATGGGGTCAGGTGGGACCACCGCGCTACAGCCGCCAGGCAAATTCTGTTGTCACCCCACCCGCAGGCGCAGTGAATAATCTGTATCAGCTGAAAATCTCTCAAATCCGCCGAAACAGCTTCGGCGTTGTAAGGTTAAGCCTCACGGTTCATTAGTATCGGTTAGCTCAACGCATCGCTGCGCTTACACACCCGACCTATCAACGTCGTCGTCTTCAACGTTCCTTCAGGAGCCTTAAAGGCTCAGGGAGAACTCATCTCGGGGCAAGTTTCGTGCTTAGATGCTTTCAGCACTTATCTCTTCCGCATTTAGCTACCGGGCAGTGCCATTGGCATGACAACCCGAACACCAGTGATGCGTCCACTCCGGTCCTCTCGTACTAGGAGCAGCCCCCCTCAATTCTCCAGCGCCCACGGCAGATAGGGACCGAACTGTCTCACGACGTTCTAAACCCAGCTCGCGTACCACTTTAAACGGCGAACAGCCGTACCCTTGGGACCTACTTCAGCCCCAGGATGTGATGAGCCGACATCGAGGTGCCAAACACCGCCGTCGATATGAACTCTTGGGCGGTATCAGCCTGTTATCCCCGGAGTACCTTTTATCCGTTGAGCGATGGCCCTTCCATACAGAACCACCGGATCACTATGACCTGCTTTCGCACCTGCTCGAGCCGTCACTCTCGCAGTCAAGCTAGCTTATGCCATTGCACTAACCTCCTGATGTCCGACCAGGATTAGCTAACCTTCGTGCTCCTCCGTTACTCTTTAGGAGGAGACCGCCCCAGTCAAACTACCCACCAGACACTGTCCGCAACCCGGATTACGGGTCTACGTTAGAACACCAGCCATTAAAGGGTGGTATTTCAAGGATGGCTCCACGCAGACTGGCGTCCACGCTTCAAAGCCTCCCACCTATCCTACACATCAAGGACCAGTGTTCAGTGTCAAGCTATAGTAAAGGTTCACGGGGTCTTTCCGTCTTGCCGCGGGTACACTGCATCTTCACAGCGATTTCAATTTCACTGAGTCTCGGGTGGAGACAGCCTGGCCATCATTACGCCATTCGTGCAGGTCGGAACTTACCCGACAAGGAATTTCGCTACCTTAGGACCGTTATAGTTACGGCCGCCGTTTACCGGGGCTTCGATCAAGAGCTTCGCGTTGCCGCTAACCCCATCAATTAACCTTCCGGCACCGGGCAGGCGTCACACCGTATACGTCCACTTTCGTGTTTGCACAGTGCTGTGTTTTTAATAAACAGTTGCAGCCAGCTGGTATCTTCGACTGATTTCAGCTCCACCCGCAGGGGCTTCACCTACATATCAGCGTGCCTTCTCCCGAAGTTACGGCACCATTTTGCCTAGTTCCTTCACCCGAGTTCTCTCAAGCGCCTTGGTATTCTCTACCTGACCACCTGTGTCGGTTTGGGGTACGATTTGATGTTACCTGATGCTTAGAGGCTTTTCCTGGAAGCAGGGCATTTGTTGCTTCAGCACCGTAGTGCCTCGTCATCACACCTCAGCGTTAGTAAGGCTCCGGATTTACCTGGAACCTCCGCCTACATGCTTAAACCGGGACAACCGTCGCCCGGCCAACATAGCCTTCTCCGTCCCCCCTTCGCAGTAACACCGAGTACAGGAATATTAACCTGTTTCCCATCGACTACGCCTTTCGGCCTCGCCTTAGGGGTCGACTCACCCTGCCCCGATTAACGTTGGACAGGAACCCTTGGTCTTCCGGCGAGCGGGTTTTTCACCCGCTTTATCGTTACTTATGTCAGCATTCGCACTTCTGATACCTCCAGCATGCCTCACAGCACACCTTCGACGGCTTACAGAACGCTCCCCTACCCAACAACACATAGTGTCGCTGCCGCAGCTTCGGTGCATGGTTTAGCCCCGTTACATCTTCCGCGCAGGCCGACTCGACCAGTGAGCTATTACGCTTTCTTTAAATGATGGCTGCTTCTAAGCCAACATCCTGGCTGTCTGTGCCTTCCCACATCGTTTCCCACTTAACCATGACTTTGGGACCTTAGCTGGCGGTCTGGGTTGTTTCCCTCTTCACGACGGACGTTAGCACCCGCCGTGTGTCTCCCGTGATAACATTCTCCGGTATTCGCAGTTTGCATCGGGTTGGTAAGCCGGGATGGCCCCCTAGCCGAAACAGTGCTCTACCCCCGGAGATGAATTCACGAGGCGCTACCTAAATAGCTTTCGGGGAGAACCAGCTATCTCCCGGTTTGATTGGCCTTTCACCCCCAGCCACAGGTCATCCGCTAATTTTTCAACATTAGTCGGTTCGGTCCTCCAGTTAGTGTTACCCAACCTTCAACCTGCCCATGGCTAGATCACCGGGTTTCGGGTCTATACCCTGCAACTTAACGCCCAGTTAAGACTCGGTTTCCCTTCGGCTCCCCTATACGGTTAACCTTGCTACAGAATATAAGTCGCTGACCCATTATACAAAAGGTACGCAGTCACACCACAAGGGTGCTCCCACTGCTTGTACGTACACGGTTTCAGGTTCTTTTTCACTCCCCTCGCCGGGGTTCTTTTCGCCTTTCCCTCACGGTACTGGTTCACTATCGGTCAGTCAGGAGTATTTAGCCTTGGAGGATGGTCCCCCCATATTCAGACAGGATACCACGTGTCCCGCCCTACTCTTCGAACTCACAGTGCATGTATTTTTGTGTACGGGAGTATCACCCTGTACCCTGCGACTTTCCAGACGCTTCCACTAATACATACGCTGATTCAGGTTCTGGGCTGCTCCCCGTTCGCTCGCCGCTACTGGGGGAATCTCGGTTGATTTCTTTTCCTCAGGGTACTTAGATGTTTCAGTTCCCCTGGTTCGCTTCGTTAAGCTATGTATTCACTTAACGATAGTGTGTCGAAACACACTGGGTTTCCCCATTCGGAAATCGTCGGTTATAACGGTTCATATCACCTTACCGACGCTTATCGCAGATTAGCACGTCCTTCATCGCCTCTGACTGCCTAGGCATCCACCGTGTACGCTTGGTCGCTTAACCTCACAACCCGAAGATGTTTCTTTCGATTCATCATCGACTTGCGAAAATTTGAGAGACTCTGACACACCGCTTATCTGCTCTTATTACGGAGAACAGACACGGCGTGTCGTTTCAATTTTCAGCTTGATCCAGATTTTTAAAGAGCAAATATCTCAAACGTAACTCAGAGAGTTAGTTTTGAGATACTGATTGGTTGTGCCTTTCACTCACACCCAGCAAGTGGCGTCCCCTAGGGGATTCGAACCCCTGTTGCCGCCGTGAAAGGGCGGAGTCCTAACCGCTAGACGAAGGGGACACGATGTGTCGCGACTTCGCAGCCGTCTTGCTCGTTACTTTTCATCAGACAATCTGTGTGAGCACTGCAAAGGCAGGTTCTTTAAGGTAAGGAGGTGATCCAACCGCAGGTTCCCCTACGGTTACCTTGTTACGACTTCACCCCAGTCATGAATCACAAAGTGGTAAGCGCCCTCCCGAAGGTTAAGCTACCTACTTCTTTTGCAACCCACTCCCATGGTGTGACGGGCGGTGTGTACAAGGCCCGGGAACGTATTCACCGTAGCATTCTGATCTACGATTACTAGCGATTCCGACTTCATGGAGTCGAGTTGCAGACTCCAATCCGGACTACGACGCACTTTATGAGGTCCGCTTGCTCTCGCGAGGTCGCTTCTCTTTGTATGCGCCATTGTAGCACGTGTGTAGCCCTACTCGTAAGGGCCATGATGACTTGACGTCATCCCCACCTTCCTCCAGTTTATCACTGGCAGTCTCCTTTGAGTTCCCGGCCTAACCGCTGGCAACAAAGGATAAGGGTTGCGCTCGTTGCGGGACTTAACCCAACATTTCACAACACGAGCTGACGACAGCCATGCAGCACCTGTCTCAGAGTTCCCGAAGGCACCAAAGCATCTCTGCTAAGTTCTCTGGATGTCAAGAGTAGGTAAGGTTCTTCGCGTTGCATCGAATTAAACCACATGCTCCACCGCTTGTGCGGGCCCCCGTCAATTCATTTGAGTTTTAACCTTGCGGCCGTACTCCCCAGGCGGTCGACTTAACGCGTTAGCTCCGGAAGCCACTCCTCAAGGGAACAACCTCCAAGTCGACATCGTTTACGGCGTGGACTACCAGGGTATCTAATCCTGTTTGCTCCCCACGCTTTCGCACCTGAGCGTCAGTCTTTGTCCAGGGGGCCGCCTTCGCCACCGGTATTCCTCCAGATCTCTACGCATTTCACCGCTACACCTGGAATTCTACCCCCCTCTACAAGACTCTAGCCTGCCAGTTTCGAATGCAGTTCCCAGGTTGAGCCCGGGGATTTCACATCCGACTTGACAGACCGCCTGCGTGCGCTTTACGCCCAGTAATTCCGATTAACGCTTGCACCCTCCGTATTACCGCGGCTGCTGGCACGGAGTTAGCCGGTGCTTCTTCTGCGAGTAACGTCAATCGATGAGGTTATTAACCTCACCGCCTTCCTCCTCGCTGAAAGTACTTTACAACCCGAAGGCCTTCTTCATACACGCGGCATGGCTGCATCAGGCTTGCGCCCATTGTGCAATATTCCCCACTGCTGCCTCCCGTAGGAGTCTGGACCGTGTCTCAGTTCCAGTGTGGCTGGTCATCCTCTCAGACCAGCTAGGGATCGTCGCCTAGGTGAGCCGTTACCCCACCTACTAGCTAATCCCATCTGGGCACATCTGATGGCAAGAGGCCCGAAGGTCCCCCTCTTTGGTCTTGCGACGTTATGCGGTATTAGCTACCGTTTCCAGTAGTTATCCCCCTCCATCAGGCAGTTTCCCAGACATTACTCACCCGTCCGCCGCTCGCCGGCAAAGTAGCAAGCTACTTCCCGCTGCCGCTCGACTTGCATGTGTTAGGCCTGCCGCCAGCGTTCAATCTGAGCCATGATCAAACTCTTCAATTTAAGTTTGATGCTCGTGAATTAAACTTCGTAATGAATTACGTATGTTCACTCAGAGACTTTGGTATTCATTTATCGTCTTGCGACGTTAAGAATCCATGTCACTTTGAGTGCCCACACAGATTGTCTGATAAATTGTTAAAGAGCAGTGCCGCTTCGTTTTTCGCTGCGGCGCGGGTTGTGCATACTACGCTTTCCCGCTTCAGAGTCAAGCGATAATTTCACGCTTTTCTCTGCTGACCCGGCGGCTTGTTTGCCGTTGTTCCGTGTCAGTGGAGGCGCATTATAGGCAGTTCTTCTGGGCTGGCAAGTATAAAGTGAAAATTATTTACTGACCGCTCACTTTCCAGGCAATTCTGTATCCAGACCTCTATTCTTGCCTGGTTTTTAAACAAAAACGAGCCCCTGGGGGCTCGTTTTTGCCTTTTTGTGACTTACTGCACTGCCACAATCTGGTCGTCTTTTTTCACCAGCTGTATCGTTTTGCCCGGGATTAGCTTCCCGGAAAGGATTTGCTGAGCCAGCGGGTTTTCTATCTGTTGCTGAATAGCGCGTTTTAAAGGACGAGCGCCGTACACCGGATCGTACCCGTTCGCACTCAGCAGCTGCAGCGCGTCATCCGCAATCTGCATTTCATATCCACGCTCTTCCAGACGTTTATACAAACGTTGCAGCTGAATACGGGCAATCGAGGCAATGTGTTTCTCACCCAGCGGATGGAAGACCACCACTTCATCGATACGGTTGATGAACTCAGGACGGAAGCTGTGGCTCACCACGCCCAGCACCAGATCCTTCATATGACCATAATCCAGCTCACCAAAGCGTTCCTGAATCAGATCGGAACCGAGGTTCGAGGTCATAATGACGACCGTATTACGGAAATCGACCGTTCTCCCCTGCCCGTCCGTCAGGCGACCATCATCCAGCACCTGCAGCAGGATGTTGAACACATCCGGATGCGCCTTTTCAACTTCATCCAGCAGGATAACGGAATACGGACGACGGCGAACCGCTTCTGTCAGATACCCGCCCTCTTCATAACCAACATAGCCCGGAGGTGCCCCTACGAGACGCGACACGGAATGTTTTTCCATAAACTCGGACATGTCAATGCGCACCATTGCATCATCACTGTCGAACATGAAGTTTGCCAGCGCCTTACAAAGCTCCGTCTTACCTACCCCGGTCGGCCCGAGGAACAGGAAGGAGCCAATCGGACGGTTAGGATCGGACAAACCCGCACGGCTACGGCGAATGGCGTTCGATACCGCTTCCACCGCTTCATCCTGGCCAATAACCCGATGGTGAAGGTCTTCCTCCATACGCAGTAACTTGTCGCGCTCGCTCTCCATCATTCTGGCGACCGGAATACCGGTCCAGCGCGCCAGCACGTCGGCGATTTCTGTTTCCGTCACTTTATTACGTAACAGACGCATGGTTTTGCCTTCCAGCTGGGTCGCCGCCGCCAGCTGTTTTTCCAGCTCCGGAATTTTGCCGTACTGGAGCTCAGACATCTGCGCCAGATCGCCCACGCGACGTGCCTGCTCGATGGCAATCTTCGCCTGCTCAAGCTCGGCTTTAATCGTCTGAGTACCGGAAAGGGAGGCTTTCTCCGCCTTCCACTCCTCTTCTAAGCCAGAATATTGACGCTCTTTGTCTTCCAGCTCTTCATTAAGCATATCCAGGCGCTTCTTACTCGCCTCATCAGACTCTTTCTTCAGCGCCTGCTGTTCAAGCTTGAGCTGAATGATTCGCCGATCGAGCCTGTCCAGCTCTTCCGGTTTCGAGTCAATCTGCATACGAATGCTGGAAGCGGCTTCGTCAATAAGGTCGATCGCTTTGTCCGGTAGCTGTCGGTCAGCAATATAACGATGTGACAAGGTCGCTGCCGCCACGATGGCCGGATCGGTGATCTGCACGTGGTGATGCAGCTCATAGCGTTCTTTCAGACCACGCAGAATGGCGATGGTGTCTTCCACTGTCGGTTCAGCCACAAACACTTTCTGGAAGCGGCGTTCCAGTGCGGCATCTTTTTCAATGTACTGACGATACTCATCGAGCGTGGTGGCCCCGACACAGTGCAGCTCACCGCGTGCCAGCGCTGGTTTCAGCATGTTCCCGGCATCCATGGCGCCGTCCGCTTTACCGGCACCGACCATGGTGTGCAGCTCGTCAATAAACAGAATGACGTTGCCTTCCTGTTTCGCCAGGTCGTTGAGTACGCCTTTTAAGCGCTCTTCGAATTCGCCCCTGTATTTTGCCCCCGCCACCAGCGCGCCCATATCCAGCGCGAGCACGCGACGGCCTTTCAAACCTTCCGGGACTTCACCATTAACGATGCGCTGCGCCAGCCCTTCAACAATGGCGGTTTTACCGACACCCGGCTCACCGATCAGTACAGGGTTATTTTTGGTCCGGCGCTGCAGGACCTGAATCGTACGGCGGATCTCTTCGTCACGGCCAATGACCGGGTCAAGCTTGCCCTGCTCGGCGCGCTCGGTCAGGTCGACCGTATATTTCTTCAATGCCTGACGCTGGTCTTCAGCACCCTGGTCGTTCACGTTTTCCCCTCCGCGCATCTGTGCAATCGCCTGCGTCACGTTGGCGGTAGTTGCGCCGGCCGTTTTCAGCAGGTCAGTCAAGGTGCCGCGTGATTCAAGCGCCGCCAGAACAAAGAGCTCTGACGAAATAAAGTTGTCGCCGCGTTTCTGCGCCAGTTTGTCACAAAGGTTTAATACGCGAACCAGATCCTGGGACGGTTGTACATCCCCGCCCGTGCCCTCTACCTGGGGTAAACGGCTTAATGCCTGATCGATGGCGGTACGTAACTGGCCCGCATTAACGCCGGCAGACGTGAGTAAAGGACGAACCGATCCCCCTTCCTGATTCAGTAAGGCGCTCATGAGATGAAGAGGTTCGATAAATTGGTTGTCGTGCCCCAGTGCGAGTGACTGGGCATCAGCGAGAGCAAGCTGGAATTTATTAGTAAGACGATCCAGACGCATAACTCCTCCCATAACAGGTCAAAATTGCTACTGGAGATTAAATGAGGTCATCCCTCAATTATTCAAGGTGAATGACCTGAATTATGCGAAAAGAAAACGGCGCGTACCGGATCGTCTTGATTCTATAGGTTATATCAGCCAAATGAAACTTGCCATACGCCCGGTCGTCTTGTCGCGGCGATAGGAAAAGAAATCACCCTTTTCGGTGAAAGTGCAGCGATCGCCGCCATAGATCTGGCTGATACCGAGATGGGTCAGGCGTTGACGGGCAAGCTGATAAATATCCGCCATGTACTTCTCCCCCGCCGGACAAAAAGCACTCTCCGCCTGCGGGTCATGCGCCATAAAGGCCTCACGAACTTCCGGACCCACTTCAAAGGCCTGCGGGCCAATCGCCGGGCCGAGCCAGGCGAGAATGTTATCCGCGCTGTCAGCAAAACAGGCAACGGTCTCTTCCAGCACGCCGGCACACAATCCACGCCAGCCCGCATGGGCGGCAGCCACTTCGGTGCCTGCACGGTTGCAGAAAAGCACCGGCAGGCAGTCGGCGGTCATAACGGCGCAGACTGTACCCGGAGTATTGCTGTAAGAGGCATCGGCGCGTTTCGAGGCATAGGGTTCGCCGGTAAGACCGAGAACAGCCGTACCATGAACCTGCTCAAGCCAGACCGGTTTCGACGGCAACTGGCCTGCTGCAAACAACCGCTTACGATTCTCTTCCACATGATTGAGATTATCGCCACAGTGCGCGCCCAGGTTTAATGACTCCCAGGCTCCCTCACTCACGCCACCTATGCGGGTGGAACTGCAGGCCGCTACGCCTTCTGGCGCTGGCCACTCCGGGACAATCAGTTTGGTCATAACCAGTCCACGTCGTCCTTATGCTCTTCAAAATCGGCGCGCATGGCGTCGATAAGATCCACCATGTCCTGTGGGATTGGCGCATGCCACTCCATCTCAATGCCGGTGATCGGATGATAGAGACGCAGCATGGTCGCATGCAGAGCCTGGCGGTCGAATTTACGCAGCATCGCGATAAACTCCTCGGAGGCCCCTTTCGGTGGGCGCGGACGACCACCGTACAGCTGATCGCCCACCAGCGGATGGGTGATGTGCGACATATGCACACGGATCTGGTGAGTACGGCCGGTTTCCAGACGCAGACGCAGGCGCGTATGAATGCGGAAATGTTCCATGATGCGATAGTGCGTGACCGCCGGTTTGCCCATCGGATGAACGGACATATGGGTACGCTTGGTTGGATGGCGGCTGATAGGCTGTTCTACCGTGCCGCCAGAGGTCATATGACCAATCGCGACTGCTTCGTACTCACGGGTAATTTCACGCAGCTGCAGTGACTCAACCAGACGCGTTTGCGCCGGAATGGTCTTTGCAACGACCATCAGGCCGGTGGTGTCTTTATCCAGACGGTGAACAATCCCGGCACGCGGGACGTCAGCGATTGGCGGATAATAGTGCAGCAGCGCATTCAGCACTGTGCCATCAGGGTTGCCTGCGCCAGGGTGTACAACAAAGTCACGTGGCTTGTTGATCACCAGAATGTCGTCATCTTCGTAGACGATATTCAGGGGGATATCCTGAGGTTCGAAACGGACTTCTTCTTCGATGTCAGCATTGATGGCGACCGCTTCCCCACCCAACACTTTCTCTTTTGGCTTGTCCCAGATCTTGCCGTTTACCAGCACGCGCTGGTCAAGAATCCATTCTTTTATACGTGAACGCGAATAATCAGGGAACATTTCGGCCAAAGCCTGATCTAAGCGTTGTCCGAGCTGTTTTTCGGAGACTGTTGCGGTGAGTTCTACTCGTTGTGCCATAGACTGCTTCTTCGTTTAACGTTGGGTTTTACGGCTTTGCCGTTTAATATAGTGTGCTATTGTAGCTGGTCTTAATCGGGAGCAGGAAAGAGATTCTCCCGGACAAACATTTGAGGAAAGTCAAAACGTCATGACGCGCATGAAATATCTGGTGGCAGCGGCCACGTTGAGCCTGGCTTTGGTGGGCTGCTCCGGTTCGAATGAACAGGTCCCTGACAATCCGCCGAATGAAATCTATGCGACTGCTCAGCAAAAGCTGCAGGACGGTAACTGGAAACAGGCGATAACGCAACTGGAAGCGCTGGATAATCGTTATCCATTTGGCCCGTATTCCCAGCAGGTACAGTTGGATCTGATCTACGCCTACTATAAAAATGCCGATCTGCCACTGGCCCAGGCGACGATTGATCGCTTCATGCGTCTGAACCCGACTCATCCCAATATTGATTACGTCATGTATATGCGCGGCCTGACCAACATGGCGCTGGATGACAGTGCTCTGCAGGGCTTCTTTGGGGTTGACCGTTCTGACCGCGATCCTCAGCACGCCCGCGATGCGTTCAATGACTTCTCCAAACTGGTACGCGGCTATCCGAACAGCCAGTACGTGACGGATGCCAGCAAACGTCTGGTGTTCCTGAAAGACCGTCTGGCGAAATACGAATACTCTGTTGCGGAATACTATACCCGCCGTGGCGCATACGTTGCCGTAGTGAACCGTGTTGAAGGCATGCTGCGTGATTACCCTGATACTCAGGCAACGCGTGATGGCCTGAAGCTGATGGAAAATGCTTATCGTGAACTGCAGATGAACTCCCAGGCTGACAAAGTCGCGAAGATCATCGCCGCTAACAGCAGCAGCTCCTGATCCTTCAGTAAGATGCAAAACGGCAGCCTCAGGGCTGCCGTTTTTTTATCCGTTCTCGGACTAAGCTGAAGCGGTTTAGCCCGCACCAATCCTATCAACTATGGCCGTAATTTCTTCCGGGGACAAGGTAAAAGTTACTTCTTCCTGTCCTGCCTCACAAAAAGAATCCGTTGACAAAAATGGACATTAAAATGTGATTTAGATCACACAAATTGACATTGAGAACGGTATGCTGGAATCACCAAGACGGGAAAGACAAGAGGTAAAATTTATGACAATGAACATTACCAGTAAACAAATGGAAATTACTCCGGCAATCCGCCAGCACGTCGCAGACCGTCTCGCCAAACTGGATAAATGGCAAACACACTTGATTAACCCGCATATCATTCTCTCTAAGGAGCCACAGGGTTTCATCGCTGACGCAACTATCAATACTCCAAACGGCCACCTGGTCGCCAGCGCGAAACATGAGGATATGTACACCGCAATCAACGATTTGATTAACAAGCTGGAACGGCAGCTCAATAAAGTGCAACACAAAGGTGAAGCCCGTCGCGCCACAACATCGGTGAAAGACGCTAGCTTCGCAGAAGAAGTTGAAGCTGAAGATGAATAATCCTTTACATTGAGTCTATCGCCAACGCGCCTTCGGGCGCGTTTTTTGTTTTTTATTGACAGGGTGAAAACAGTACGGGTACTTTAAGTCTGTCTTCTGAAGGAATCATTCATGACCGTTAAGCCGTTTTTCTTCGCATTCTTTTTTACCTTCCCCTGATTGGGAGGCGTTTCGTCGTGTGATAAAGAATGCGAAGACGAACAACAAGGCCTCCCACACCGGGGGGCCTTTTTTATTGATAACGATAATATGATTAAGGCAACGCTATGACACCGGAAAACCCATTACTGGATCTGCGAGACAAGATCAGCGCTCTGGATGAAAAGTTACTATCATTGCTGGCCGAACGCCGTGCGCTGGCCGTTGAGGTAGGAAAGGCAAAGCTGGCGTCGCATCGTCCGGTACGCGATATCGATCGGGAACGCGATCTGCTGGAACGCCTGATTAACCTTGGCAAAACGCACCATCTGGATGCGCATTACATCACCCGCCTGTTCCAGCTGATCATTGAAGATTCCGTCCTGACGCAGCAGGCATTGCTGCAACAGCATTTAAACAAGACCAACCCGCACTCGGCGCGAATTGCCTTCCTGGGACCGAAAGGGTCCTACTCTCATCTTGCCGCACGTCAGTATGCGGCCCGTCACTTCGAAGAGTTTATTGAGAGCGGCTGCGCGAAGTTCGCGGATATCTTCAACCAGGTGGAGACCGGACAAGCGGATTACGCCGTCGTGCCGATTGAGAACACCAGTTCCGGTGCCATCAACGACGTTTACGATTTGCTCCAGCACACGACCCTGTCTCTGGTTGGCGAGATGACGATCCCTATCGACCACTGCGTGCTGGTTTCCGGCACCACCGACCTCGACAAAATCGAGACCGTCTACAGCCACCCGCAACCTTTCCAGCAGTGCAGTCAGTTCCTGAACCGTTATCCGGGCTGGAAAATTGAGTATACCGAGAGCACCTCGGCGGCCATGGAAAAGGTCGCGCAGGCCAACTCCCCTACAGTGGCCGCGCTGGGCAGCGAAGCGGGCGGCGCGCTGTATGGTTTACAGGTGCTGGAGCGTAACCTGGCAAACCAGACGCAAAACATTACCCGCTTCATCGTGCTGGCGCGTAAGGCGATAAACGTCTCCGATCAGGTTCCGGCCAAAACCACTCTGCTGATGGCCACCGGTCAGCAGGCCGGTGCGCTGGTAGAAGCCCTGCTGGTGCTGCGCAATCACAATCTGATCATGACCAAACTGGAATCGCGCCCGATTCACGGCAACCCGTGGGAAGAGATGTTTTATCTCGATATCCAGGCCAACCTGGAATCTGCATCCCTGCAGAAAGCCCTGCGTGAATTGGGTGAGATCACCCGTTCGATGAAGGTGCTGGGCTGCTATCCGAGCGAAAACGTGGTCCCGGTTGATCCGGTTTAACGCGCAATAAATGGCCCTTTCTTCACCCCTGCCACGCTGACGGGCAGGGTGAAAATGGCGCCCGACAGAGGATATGCCGCCACTTCCTGCGGCTCCATGTTCTCACGGGTGGTGGTGATAAACAGCGTCTGCATATCATCACCACCGAAACAGACCATCGTTGGACAGCGCACCGGCAACCGATACTCTTCCAGCTGTTCACCCTGCGGTGAAAAGCGTGCGATACGCCAGCCGTCAAACAGTGCGCTCCAGTAACAGCCTTCCACATCCACTGCCGCACCATCCGGGATCCCCTCCCCCGGCTGGAACCGGCGAAAAACTTCCCGTTTACCCGGCTCACCCTGCTCATCCAGCGGCGTGCGGTAGATCACCGCATTAGGGGTATCGGAGGTATACATCCAGCGCTTGTCGTCACTGAAGGCCAGACCGTTATGCCCGTGGATATCACACTGGATGACCTCCGGCGTCAGGTCATTGTCGATCCGCATCAGCAGGGCGCCGTTGTAGTCGCCCGGTGCCCAGAAGGTGCCCGCATAGAAGCGGCCAAAATGATCGGTTCCCCCGTCATTAAAACGCGCCAGCTGCGGGTTCGACGGATTATCACAGACTTTCCGTTGCAGCAGGCCATGCTTGTCCGCCAGCCAGATGCCCGTGCGCATGGCGACAATAAATCCCCCGCCCTCGCGCAATGCGAAGCAACCTACCTCTTCGTGGAAGGATAAAACCGTATGTTCACCCGTGGAGAGGTGATAGCGATGGATCTCACCTTCCAGAATATCCGCCCAGTAAAGGGCGCTTTCCGCTTCGCTCCAGGTCGGGCACTCCGGTAAGTGCCCCGTATAGTCAAACAAAACGCGTGGTTCAGCCATGACAGATCCCCAAAATAAAAAAAGCCAGCAGTGCTGGCTTTCAGTATATACATCATCAGATTACTGGCGACTGTCATTCGCCTGCCGCAGCAGAATGCGACTCTCGCTCTGGAAGCGTTGGGCATAATCGCCAAACCAGTGTTCAACCTTACGGAAGCTGTCGATAAACGCCTGTTTATCCCCGTGCTCCAGCAGAGTGATCGCCTCACCAAAACGCTGGTAGTAACGCTTGATCAGCGCCAGGTTATTGCCCGAAGACATAATAATATCTGCATACAGCTGCGGATCCTGGGCAAACAGTCGACCGACCATCGCCAGTTCGAGGCGATAGATAGGTGAAGACAGCGACAGCAACTGCTCAAGCTGAACATTCTCTTCCGCCAGATGCAGGCCATACGCGAAGGTCGCGAAGTGGCGCAGCGCCTGGATAAAGGCCATGTTCTGGTCATGTTCGACGGCGCTGATCCGGTGCAACCGCGCGCCCCACACCTGTATCTGCTCCAGGAACCACTGATAGGCTTCTGGCTGACGGCCATCGCAGTAGACGACCACCTGCTTCGCCAGGCTGCCGCTGTCCGGGCCGAACATCGGGTGCAGCCCCAGCACCGGGCCATTATGCGCGGCCAGCATCGCCTGCAATGGGCCATTCTTCACCGAGGCCAGATCGACCAGAATGCAGTCTTCCGGCAGCGGTGGCAGTTTGGCAATAATCTCTTCGGTGACGTGGATCGGCACGCTGACAATGACCATACCCGCATCGGCAACCATCGTCTGCGCCCGCGCCCAGTCCTCTTTTTCGAGGATGCGCACCTGGTAGCCAGAGAGCGTCAGCATCTTCTCAAACAGACGCCCCATCTGCCCACCGCCCCCAACAATCACCACCGGGCGCAGCGTCGGACAAAGGGTTTTAAAGCCTTTGTCGTTTTCGCTTGAGTAGGACTCTCGCATCACGCGGCGCAGCACATCCTCAATCAGATCCGGCGAGACGCCCAGCGCCTGGGCCTCTTTGCGCCGGGATGCCAGCATAGAGGCTTCACGCTCCGGTACGTAAATCGGTAAACCGTATTTACTTTTCACTTCGCCAACTTCAGCAACCAGTGCCATGCGGCGCGCCAGCAAATCCAGCAGCGCCTTATCCACCTCGTCAATTTGATCGCGCAAAGCGGTCAATTCAGCAACCATAACAAACCTCTTAAGCCAGACGCGTCGCCAGCTGGCCGTTCAAATCTTTGTGGATCTCACGCAGCAGCGCGTCGGTGGTTTCCCAGCTAATGCAGGCATCGGTGACGGAAACTCCATGCTTCATGGCGCTGCGCGGCTGTTCGGATGACTGATTGCCTTCATGGATATTGCTTTCAATCATCAGGCCAATAATCGAACGGTTGCCATCTTTAATCTGCGCAACGACGGATTCCGCCACCGCCGGCTGACGACGGTAATCTTTATTCGAATTACCATGACTGCAATCTACCATCAGTGCCGGGCGCAGTCCTGCCTGTTCCATCTCTTTTTCACACTGGGCCACATCTGCCGGGCTGTAGTTTGGCGCCTTGCCGCCGCGCAGAATGACGTGGCCATCCGGGTTGCCCTGGGTCTGCAGCAGACAGACCTGGCCGGCCTGGTTGATGCCGACAAAACGGTGCGGCATCGCTGCGGCACGCATGGCGTTGATAGCTGTTGCCAGGCTACCGTCGGTACCGTTTTTGAAGCCGACCGGCATGGAGAGGCCTGAGGCCATCTCACGGTGCGTCTGCGATTCAGTGGTACGCGCGCCAATGGCGGACCAGCTGAACAGATCGCCCAGATATTGCGGGCTGTTCGGATCCAGCGCTTCAGTTGCCAGCGGCAGCCCCATGTTAACCAGCTCCACCAGAAGATTACGCGCAATCTTCAGGCCAGCTTCCACATCAAACGAGCCATCCATGTGCGGATCGTTAATTAACCCTTTCCAGCCGACGGTGGTACGGGGTTTTTCAAAATAGACGCGCATGACCAGGTAGAGGCTATCGCTGACCTCCTCGGCCAGGGCTTTAAAACGGTGCGCATATTCGATGGCAGTTTCTGGATCATGGATGGAGCACGGACCACATACCACCAGCAGACGCGGATCGCGCCCGGCAATAATGTCGGAGATGGTCTGGCGGGAGTGCGCGATTTGCGCCTCTTGCTCAACGCTCAGCGGGAATTCCGCTTTCAGTTGATCCGGGGTGATCAGAACATGTTCATCACTAATATGTACGTTATTCAGCGCGTCTTTTTGCATGATTGCGATCCTGGAAGCTCGTTTGCGATAGTTGTTTCCTCGATGAGGAAGCCCAACGATACCACACCGAGTAAAGATTTCAATCCAAAATACGTAAATAATACTTTACATCACCCATTTTAAAGCAAAATACATTCGATTATCATGTAACGTAAAAATTACAGTCTGCATTCTTGCCGCCAGGCTATGCTCAATGGAAAAGGGAGAATGTCTTATGCGCCTGATTGTTACCCCGCTACTGTGCCTGTTTTTAACCGCCTGTCAGATCGATCCTTATACCCATCAGCCCCACTGGACGGGAACCGACTGGTATGATGCCGGTAAAGAAGACGCCATGAATGGCGTGGGGGTAAAATCCAATGAAACCCTTGCCGCTAATTTTAACGACCCTAAAGTGGATCGCCCTGACTATCTCAGCGGATATAAAGACGGCCAACAGAAAATATGTCAGGAAAATTTTGTTTACGCCTGGGGATTAGCTGGCCGAATATTCCCCGCCAGCTGTGACACCGCGGAAAACGCGACCACCCTTCGTACCGCCTGGCAACAGGGAATGAATGAAGGAACAAAAGCCAACCGTTTAAATTAATTCTGTCAACGCCATTTCTGTTAATTAAGAGCGTGAGATTTTACTTAAGTACCTGAATATGCTTTTGGCATAATGACTGTACGGGAAAAAAATGGTAATCTGCCAGCGAAACTCAAGGACTACTATTTCCAGAGTGGTATGGCGGATTCTGGTGTGTAACTTTTTTCTTATCTCCTGGCACCGTGCGGCATTAGTACTGATGTTATCAATGCCCTGTGGGCTCGCTATTGGCGGAACCTTATCCGAAACGGATAAATCGGTACGTTCTATTGTCTCCGGGATCGTCAGTTACACCCGTTGGCCTGCGCTTTCCGGCAAGCCGAACCTGTGTATTTTCGCCTCCTCCCATTATGTTGAGGCGCTCAGTGCCGAGGGTCCGGACGCGCTGCCCTACACCCCGGTCATTATTCATGACGACCAGGAAGCATTGAGTGCAGAATGTCACGCGCTCTATTTCGGCAGCGAATCCCCGACCCACCAGCTTGAATTAAGTCAGGCGTTTCATGCCAGACCGTTACTATTAATTGCGGAGCAAAACCCGCAGTGCCTTATAGGTAGTGCTTTCTGCCTGATAATAGACAGCGCCAGAGTAAGATTTTCCGTCAATCTGGATATGCTGTCGCGCAGCGGAGTCAGAGTTAATCCTGATGTGTTAATGCTCGCACGGAATACTAAGCATGAATAAGGAAATTACTTCAGCGCCGCGTCCAACATTCAAAAGGACTCTGCGGCGCATCAGTATAATTAGCGTCCTAATTACTATGACGCTCATCTGGTTATTATTGTGCATCGCTTCTGTGGTGACGCTGAAACAGTATGCGCAACGCAACCTTGAATTAACCAGCGCCACCATGAGCCGCAGTCTGGAGGCAGCGCTGGTCTTCAATGATGCTACCGCTGCTAACGAAGCGCTGGCCTCTCTTGGTAAGCAAGGGCAGTTCTCAGCAGCGGAACTGCTGGATCGCTACGATCATCGCTTTGCCAGCTGGTCGATGGGGCCGAACGACAAAGCGGATCCGCTCAGCCAGTTGGCCAGCCAGTGGTTATTCCCCCATCCCATCAGACAGCGCATCTGGCACAACAATTTACCGATCGGCGAGTTACATCTCACCGCACGGGATAGCCTGATCGGCCACTTTCTCTGGACCTCGCTGGCGGTATTAACCGGCTGTCTTCTGTTTGCCTCCCTGGTGGCAATAACCATCACCCGTGCACTGCACAATGGCGTGGTGACCGCCCTGCAAAACATTACCGATGTGGTGCATGACGTACGTACAAACCGGAACTTCTCCCGCCGGGTATCCGAGGAGCGCATTGATGAATTTCATCGCTTCGGTCAGGACTTCAACAGCCTGCTGGATGAAATGGAAGAGTGGCAGTTAAAGTTGCAGGCTAAAAACGCCCAGCTGATGCGCACCGCCATGCACGATCCGCTCACCGGACTGGCTAACCGGGCCGCTTTTCGCACCCGCATCGCCGCGCTGATGAGTGATTCCTCCGCGCGGACCAACTCCGCCCTGCTCTTCCTGGACGGAGATGACTTTAAGCGTATTAACGATACCTGGGGCCATGCCGCAGGCGATTGTGTACTGATTGAAGTAGCCCGCAGAATGGTCGAGTTTGGCGGCGAACAACATCAATCTTACCGTCTGGGTGGGGATGAGTTTGCCATCATTCTGTATGGCGTCCATTCAGAACACGAAGTGCTGCGTCTCTGCGCCGCGCTGACGCAACAATTTAGCCCGTCCTATGACCTGCACAACGGGTTCTCCTCCCGAATGTCCCTCAGTATTGGCTTCGCGCTGAGCTGGCAGCATCACTCCGTTGAAGCCTTACTGGAGCAAGCCGACCGGAATATGTATCTGGTGAAGCATCAACGTTCAAAAAATCACACCGTAGAAAGGAACACATTATGTTAAGGCGATACGTCGCACCGCTCTTTATGGCATCAATGCTGCTGGCTGGATGCCAGACGCCACAGGGCAAATTTACCGCTGAGCAGGTCGCCACCATGAAGTCTTACGGCTTTAATGAGATAAACGGGGACTGGTCGCTTGGCCTTTCGGCAAAGATCCTGTTTGGTAAAAACGAGTATAAGCTGCAGCCTGAAAGCGAGCAGCAGATTAAAAGCATGGCAGCGCGCCTTGCGGCGACCGGCCTGAAACACGCCCGGATGGACGGCCATACCGATAACTACGGTGAAGAGAGCTACAACAAAGCGTTATCCCTGAAGCGGGCCAATGTGGTTGCCGATGCCTGGGCGCAGGGTGCCACTATTCCACGCAGTAATCTGACGACCCAGGGCCTGGGTCAGCAATATCCTGTCGCGGATAATAAAACCGGCCAGGGACGTGCCGAAAACCGCCGCGTGGCGGTGGTGATCAGCACGCCCTGAAGCGTTATTCCCGCGATTCGGTCAGAGACACACGCACTGCCGCGCGCCAGCGCAGCCAGTCAATAACCACAAACAGCGCCAGGCTACAGCCCATTACCGGCATTATGAGCCCCAGTACTACGCTGATGGTTAAAGAGACCACGCGTCCCCCCAGCGGCAACGCCAGCCAGCTCTGACACAGAGTCTGCGCAGGATCCGTTGCCGTCTGCCGGGGCCGACGCATCCACCACATCCGGTAGCCCCACACAATCATGACGCACAGCGCGATACCAAAGGCGATCAGCACCAGCTGATTTGGCAGGCCAAACAGCACGCCCATATGGAAATCCACGCCCCAGCGGGTTAGTTTAGCCATCAGCGGGTAATCCCCAAACCGGGTGCGATCAATAACCTTCAGGGTAGTGGGATCAACGGCAACCGCATCGACCTGAGTAGGCCAGCTGCGATCGATCTCCGTCACCGTCCACGCCGTTGAGGCACTCTTCGCCGGACGTATCTCCAGCTTCGTGGCATCAATCCCCGCCGCATTTGCCGCCCGCAGCACGCCATCATACAGGGCCAGGTCAGGTTTCATCTCCGGCATCGGCATGGTCATGTGATGACCGTGGTGCTCAGCATGCGGATCGGCGGCTTCCGCCGAGCCATGCAGCTGCGTATTCACCTGCGGCGTGAGCCAGTTCATCTCTGCCCGCAGTTTATCCACATTACTGCCCGCCCACTGGGACCAGGTCAGGCCGGTCGCAGAGAAGAGCAGCATACCCAGCAACAGGCTCCAGCCGAGGGAAACGTGCAGACGACGGCGGTTCTGGAAGCGGTTATTGATGCGCCGTTTTGGCCGGGTATAGAACCACAGGGCAATCCCTCCCAGCGCAGCGATCCACATCCAGGACGCGGCCAGCTCGCTGTAAATTCGCCCCACATCCCCCAGCAGCAAAGACTGGTGCAGATAATCGATTTTCTGGCGTAACGGCAGGATACCGCTGGTGCCGTAGACGGTCATATCCCCGCGCACCTCCAGACTGACCGGATCGATAAAGATGGCCCGGTTCTCCGAGGCTTTCAGCGCCGGGTCAATGTACATCACCCGGGTGGTTTCTCCTGATGTCAGGCCCGGACGTACCGCCTGTAGCCGTAGCTCCCCGCCGGTGACCTTTTCCGCTACCGCAATTTGCTCAGCAAGAGGACGTATCGCGCCCCCGGTCTCGCTGAACAGCGCATGATGATAAAGCGCGTTTTCCAGCTGCGGCGTGGCGACGTACAACGTTCCGGAGAGCGCGGCGATAAAGATAAACGGCCCGACAAACAGACCAATATAGAAGTGAAGACGACGCAGCAGGTGGCCCCATGCTGCGCGCGGAGTGCAGGTAGTCATGCTTTCCCTTTTTAAGGCAAAAAGTTATCGGTACACCGGGGTGCACGTTTTTTTACATGGATTAAGCAGACAGGTGCGGCGGCGCGCGGGTATCGGGACAGAGCCAGGGGAAGAAATGCCAGTGGTGTACGACGGGTCGCGGCGGCGTAAGGCGCTGTCTGAGTAAGACTGCGCATAACAGCAGCACCAGCGCCAGGATGACGCCCGGAACGTGGGCCAGCAGGACGCAGTAACCGCAGGCTTCGGCATGGTCGACAGGCACACTTTCAGACGGTGCGTGGTGGTGCTCCGCCATCATGCTCATGTCATGATGCATGCCGGGCATCGCGCTCATGGGATCTTTTTGCAACGAGACAGAGACCAGCGGCGCGAAGACGATCATCAGGATCGCAAATAACGCGAGACCTGCCGCGATACGTTGCCACTGTGCCTGATGCTGTTTAGTCGTCACTTCCCCTCCGTCAGAGCGGGGCATTGTAAACGATTTATGACGGATACGTTAACGTGCAGAGCACACAGAGATAAAAAAAGGGCCAGCCTTTCGGCCAGCCCTTTTTACAGGATGTCGCTTAAGCGAATCTTAGTTCAGACGCTCTTTAATACGAGCAGACTTACCAGTACGCTCACGCAGGTAGTACAGTTTAGCTTTACGTACAGCACCACGACGTTTAACAGCAATGCTGTCAACTACCGGAGAGTGAGTCTGGAAGACACGCTCAACGCCTTCGCCGTTGGAAATTTTACGAACAGTGAATGCAGAGTGCAGACCGCGGTTACGAATAGCGATAACCACGCCCTCGAATGCCTGCAGACGTTTTTTGGAACCTTCAACAACCCATACTTTCACTTCCACGGTATCACCCGGACGGAAGGAAGGTACGTCCTGCTTCATCTGCTCTTGTTCAAGTTGCTTAATAATGTTGCTCATAATTTAATCTCTTATCCTGGGTAAACTGATATTTGGGGGCCTCAGGCCATCCCATCATGTTTCTGCTGCTGGTGCGCGTGTTCTTTTTTGAACTCGGCCAGCAACTTTGCTTGCTCTTCAGTCAGAGCCAGGTTTTCCAGAAGTTCAGGTCTTCTAAGCCAGGTACGGCCCAGCGACTGCTTCAGGCGCCAGCGACGAATCTCGGCATGGTTTCCCGACAGTAATACTGGCGGAACCTCCATCCCTTCTAACACTTCAGGACGGGTATAGTGTGGGCAGTCCAGCAATCCATCAGCAAAAGAGTCTTCTGTTGCTGATGCTTCATGGCCCAGTACCCCCGGAATGAACCGGGAAACGGAGTCAATCAGCGTCATTGCCGGTAACTCACCACCGCTGAGAACGTAATCGCCGATAGACCATTCTTCGTCAATCTCGGTTTGAATTACGCGCTCATCTATCCCTTCGTAGCGACCGCACACCAGAATCAATTTCTGATTCGTTGCCAGTTCGCTGACGCCCACTTGATCAAGCTTGCGTCCCTGAGGTGACAGATAAATCACCTTTGCGCCTTCACCTGCCGCGGCTTTTGCTGCTGCGATGGCATCCCGTAAGGGTTGTACCATCATAAGCATCCCCGGTCCGCCGCCGTAAGGACGTTCGTCCACGGTACGGTGCCGGTCATGAGTGAAGTCACGTGGACTCCAGCTCTCGATGCTCAGCAGGCCATTTTTTACTGCCCGGCCAGTTACCCCGTAATCAGTAATCGCGCGGAACATTTCAGGAAACAGGCTAATAATGCCAATCCACATAGCGCCGTCTTTTACCGTTTTCAGGAGAATTTAAAAACCAGGATCCCAATCTACTTCGATAGTACGAGTAGCGAGATCGACTTTCTTGATAACCTGCCCATCGAGGAACGGAACCAGCCGCTCCTTGATGCCAAACGCATCTTTCAGGTTTGCCTTAATGACGAGAACGTCATTGGATCCGGTTTCCATCATATCGATGACTTTCCCCAGACCGTAACCTTCAGTAGTCACTACCTGGCAACCAATAAGGTCTTTCCAGTAGTAGCCCTCTTCCAGTTCAGGCAACTGCGACGAATCCACGACAATTTCACAATTAGTCAGCGCATTCGCGGCATCGCGATCGTCAATGCCTTTCAGCTTGATAACGATGTCCTGATTGTGGTGACGCCAGCTTTCCAGCTCGACCTCTTGCCACTGACCCGCCTTCTGGATAAACCAGGGCTGATAGTCAAAAATGCTTTCGGCGTCTTCGGTGGAGGAAAACACTCTGAGCCAACCACGGATACCGTAGCAAGAACCCATTTTGCCCAATACAATCGGTTCAACAGGTGCTTTTTTGCTCATCATGACCACCGTGACAGATTAAGCTGCTTTGTTTGCTGCTTTGATCAGCGTAGCAACGCGATCGGAAACGGTAGCGCCCTGGCCAACCCAGTGAGCGATACGATCCAGATCCAGACGGGTTTCTTCTTCTGCGCCAGCGGCCAGTGGGTTGAAGAAACCAACGCGCTCGATGAAGCGACCGTTGCGTGCATTACGGCTGTCAGTAACAACAACCTGGTAGAACGGACGCTTTTTCGCGCCGTGACGTGCTAAACGAATAGTTACCATAACATCCTCTTGTGTGAATAAAACACCGGGCCCCATCGAGGGAAGGAGCCCGGTGTCATATTAAAAGCCCGAAAATTTTACTGATTTCTGGGGAAAATGCAATCAGCATCTTGATGCTGAGCATTAAACACGATTTATCTGCCAGGGAATCCCGGTGGCATCATGCCTTTCATCCCACGCATCATTTTGGCCATCCCGCCCTTCTTCATCTTCTTCATCATGCGCTGCATGTCGTCGAACTGCTTCAGAAGGCGGTTAACGTCCTGAACCTGCATCCCGCAGCCCGCCGCGATACGGCGCTTACGGGAGCCTTTAATGATTTCCGGCTTGGCACGCTCTTTCAGCGTCATCGAGTTGATGATCGCTTCCATACGCACCAGCACTTTGTCATCCATTTGCGATTTGACGTTGTCCGGGATTTGACCCATGCCCGGCAGCTTGCCCATCAGGCTCGCCATACCGCCCATGTTCTTCATCTGGCGCAGCTGCTCCAGGAAGTCGGTCAGATCGAAACCGTCGCCTTTTTTCAGTTTGGTGGCGAGCTTCTCGGCCTGCGCGCGGTCAACCTTGCTCTCGATATCTTCGATCAGCGACAGCACGTCGCCCATGCCGAGAATACGGGAGGCGATACGATCCGGGTGGAACGGCTCCAGCGCTTCGGTCTTCTCGCCGACGCCGAGGAACTTGATTGGCTTGCCGGTGATATGACGAATAGAGAGTGCCGCACCGCCGCGGGCGTCACCGTCCACTTTGGTCAGTACCACACCGGTTAACGGCAGCGCTTCATTAAACGCTTTCGCGGTGTTTGCCGCATCCTGACCGGTCATGGCATCGACGACGAACAGGGTTTCTACCGGATTGATCGCGGCATGAACCTGTTTGATTTCGTCCATCATCGCTTCGTCAACGTGCAGACGACCGGCGGTATCCACCAGCAGCACGTCGAAGAACTTCAGCTTCGCTTCTTTCAGCGCCGCGTTAACGATATCGATCGGCTTCTGCGACACGTCAGACGGGAAGAAGTCGACGCTAACCTGTTCAGCCAGGGTCTCCAGCTGTCTGATCGCCGCCGGGCGATAGACGTCGGCAGAGACGACCAGCACTTTCTTCTTGTGCTTTTCGCGCAGGAATTTACCCAGCTTAGCGACGCTGGTGGTTTTACCCGCACCCTGCAGACCGGCCATCAGCACTACCGCTGGCGGTTGCGCCGCCAGGTTCAGGCTCTGGTTCTCTTCGCCCATCGCCGAAACCAGTTCGTTCCGAACGATTTTGACGAACTCCTGACCCGGGGTCAGGCTCTTGTTGACTTCATGACCAACCGCTTTTTCTTTAACGCGGTTGATGAAGTCACGCACGACCGGCAACGCAACGTCTGCTTCAAGCAGCGCCATGCGCACTTCACGCAGCGTCTCTTTAATATTGTCTTCAGTAAGGCGTCCACGGCCGCTGATGTTGCGCAGCGTGCGCGACAAACGATCGGTTAAATTATCAAACATTGTCTCTCGCCTGGGGTAGAAACGTTAGGTCGCTGGCGCGACACGTACACAGAATTTTGCCGCAGTATAACATGAAGGCGCCTTTGTTGTTATGCAACGGTTGGAGCACGCCTCACGTAACGTTATACTGCCTCTCTTTCTCATCAGGACAACTGTCGACACCTATATGCCTGTTTTCGCACTGATCGCTCTTGTGGCGTACTCTGTCAGCCTCGCGCTGATTATCCCTGGCCTGCTACAAAAAAACAGCGGCTGGCGGCGAATGGCTATTTTGTCGGCTGTCATCGCGTTGATAAGTCACGCCTTTGCGCTCGAAGCGCGCATTCTGCCGGGCGACGGCAGCGGACAAAACCTGAGCCTGCTCAACGTCGGGTCGCTGGTCAGCCTGATGATCTGTACGGTAATGACCATCGTGGCCTCGAAAAACCGCGGCTGGCTGCTGTTGCCGATTGTCTACGCTTTTGCGCTGATCAACCTCGCTTTTGCCACCTTCGTACCGAATGAGTTCATCACCCATCTGGAAACCACGCCGGGTATGATGGTGCATATTGGCCTGTCGCTGTTCTCGTATGCGACGCTGATCATTGCCGCACTGTACGCGCTCCAGCTGGCCTGGATTGACTACCAGCTCAAAAACAAAAAGCTGGTCTTCAGTAACGAGATGCCGCCGCTGATGACCATCGAACGCAAGATGTTTCACATCACCCAGGTCGGGGTTGTGCTGCTGACGCTGACGCTGAGTACCGGCCTGTTTTACATGCACAATCTCTTCAGCATGGAGAATATCGATAAGGCCGTACTCTCCATCATCGCGTGGTTTGTCTATATTGTCCTGTTATGGGGCCATTATCATGAAGGCTGGCGCGGTCGCCGCGTGGTCTGGTTCAACGTTGCGGGAGCAGGCCTCCTGACAATGGCTTATTTTGGTAGCCGCGTCATCCAGCAACTCGCCGGCTAAGTAACCAAGGAGTTCCCCCTGGAACACATCTCTACCACCACGCTGATCGTCACCCTGATCGTCATGGTGGTTATCTCTGCCTATTTCTCCGGCTCGGAAACCGGCATGATGACGCTGAACCGCTACCGGTTACGTCATCGCGCCAAACAGGGTAACCGGGCCGCACGTCGCGTGGAAAAACTGCTGCGTAAACCGGATCGCCTGATAAGCCTGGTGCTTATCGGCAATAACCTGGTCAACATTCTCGCTTCCGCGCTGGGAACCATTGTCGGCATGCGCCTGTACGGCAACGCCGGGGTGGCTATCGCCACCGGGGTGCTGACCTTTGTAGTGCTGGTCTTTGCCGAAGTGTTGCCGAAGACCGTTGCCGCGCTTTACCCCGAGAAGGTCGCCTATCCCAGCAGCTTCCTGCTGGCGCCGTTACTCATTCTGATGATGCCTCTGGTCTGGCTGTTAAACGGCGTGACGCGAGTGCTGATGCGTATGATGGGCATTAAAGCGGATGTGGTGATCAGCAGCGCGCTGAGCAAAGATGAACTGCGCACCATCGTGCATGAGTCGCGCTCGCAAATCTCCCGCCGCAATCAGGATATGCTGCTGTCGGTGCTGGACCTGGAAAAGGTCAGCGTCGACGACATCATGGTGCCGCGCAATGAGATCGTCGGTATTGACATCAATGATGACTGGAAAGCCATTGTTCGCCAGCTGACCCACTCCCCGCATGGCCGCATCGTTCTGTACCGTGATTCCCTGGATGACACCATCAGCATGCTGCGCGTGCGCGAAGCCTATCGGCTGATGACCGAGAAGAAAGAGTTCACCAAAGAGGTGATGCTGCGCGCAGCGGATGAGATTTACTACATCCCGGAAGGCACCCCGCTCAGCACCCAGTTGATCAAGTTTCAGCGCAATAAAAAGAAAGTGGGGCTGGTGGTCGATGAGTATGGCGATATCCAGGGGCTGGTGACGGTCGAGGATATTCTGGAAGAGATTGTGGGCGACTTCACCACCTCCATGTCCCCTTCCCTCGCTGAAGAGGTCACGCCGCAAAATGACGGCTCGGTGCTGATTGACGGCAGCGCGAACGTCCGTGAACTCAACAAAGCCTTTAACTGGCAGATGCCGGAAGACGAGGCTCGTACCATTAACGGCATGATTCTGGAAGCGCTGGAGGAGATCCCGGCAGCAGGTACGCGGGTGCGTATTGGCCAGTACGATATTGATATCCTGGACGTGCAGGACAATATGATTAAGCAGGTAAAAGTATTGCCGGTGAAACCGCTCAGGGAGAGCGTCGCGGAGTAAGCTGTTGTAGGCCGGGACAGGCGAAGCCGCCGCCCGGCACTACGGGAGGCAAATTACGCCTTTGCTTTCGCTACGGAGACCATCGCCGCGCGAATAGTACGACCGTTCAGGGTATAGCCTTTTTGCATTACCATCAGCACGTTACCGGCAGCAACGTCCTCAGACTCTACCATCGCAATCGCCTGGTGCACGTTCGGATCCATCGGCACGTTGGTATCAGCAACCACTTCGACGCCAAACTTCTTCACCACGTCGAGCATGGATTTCAGCGTCAGTTCGATTCCTTCAACCATTGGAGCCATGTCCGGGTTCGCTTTATCCGCTACTTCCAGCGCGCGATCCAGGCTGTCGATCACCGGCAGCAGTTCGTTGACGAATTTCTCCAGCGCAAATTTATGCGCCTTTTCAACGTCCAGCTCGGTACGGCGACGCAGGTTTTCCATTTCCGCTTTGATACGCAGGATGCCATCGCGCTCGCGATTCTGGGCTTCAGTGACCTGAGCTTCCAGATTCGCAATTTTTTCATCGCGCGGATCCACCTGCTCAGCACCAGCCTCAGGCTCTGTAGCCTCAACTTCTTCGTGCTGCTCCGTGATAATTTCTTCCGGGGCTTGCCCCTCAGGCGTTTTCTGTTCTTTACTACTCATGAATTTCTCCGCGTTTTTCTGCATTCAACTCCCTAACTTCGCTTATTATGGGGATCAGTTTCCGGGATTCAAGGGAACAAGCCACATTGTCATCATTCAATCGCACAAGGACCTTCAGAAAATGAGCAACCATTTCAAGTGTATTGGGATTGTCGGTCATCCACGTCACCCTACAGCGTTGACGACACATGAAATGCTCTATCGCTGGCTATGTGCGAAAAATTACGATGTGATTGTTGAACAACAGATTGCTCAGGAACTGCAGCTAACAAACGTAAAAACCGGCACGCTGGCGGAAATCGGTCAGCAGGCTGACCTGGCAGTAGTGGTCGGGGGCGACGGGAATATGCTTGGTGCCGCGCGAACCCTCGCCCGTTACGACATTAAAGTCATCGGCATCAACCGTGGCAACCTGGGCTTTTTGACCGACCTTGACCCGGATAACGCCCAGCAGCAGCTCGCAGACGTGCTGGAAGGCCACTACATCAGTGAAAAACGCTTTTTGCTGGAAGCCCAGGTGTGCCAGCAGGATTGCCAGAAACGGATCAGCACCGCCATTAACGAAGTGGTACTGCACCCGGGAAAAGTGGCGCATATGATTGAGTTCGAGGTCTATATCGACGAAATCTTCGCCTTCTCGCAGCGCTCCGATGGCTTGATTATCTCGACACCTACCGGCTCCACGGCCTACTCGCTCTCGGCGGGCGGCCCGATTCTGACTCCGTCGCTGGATGCCATCACGTTGGTGCCAATGTTCCCGCATACCCTCTCGGCTCGCCCGCTGGTGATCAACAGCAGCAGCACCATTCGTCTGCGCTTCTCTCACCGCCGTAACGACCTGGAGATCAGCTGCGACAGCCAAATCGCGCTGCCGATCCAGGAAGGGGAAGACGTGCTGATCCGCCGCTGCGATTATCACCTCAATTTAATTCACCCGAAAGACTACAGCTATTTCAACACATTAAGCTCCAAGCTCGGCTGGTCGAAAAAATTGTTCTGAAATAGCATCCAGCACTTTACTGGATAAAAAACCAGTTTATACTGTACACAAACACAGTTATGGTTTTTCATACAGGAAAACATTTATGCTGGCACAACTGACCATCAGCAACTTCGCCATCGTTCGTGAGCTCGAAATTGATTTCAACAGCGGCATGACGGCTATCACCGGGGAAACCGGGGCCGGTAAATCTATTGCGATTGATGCGCTCGGGCTGTGCCTTGGCGGTCGTGCTGATGGCAACATGGTTCGCGCTGGCGCCAGCCGCGCCGATCTCTGCGCCCGTTTCTCCCTGAAAGATACGCCTGCCGCCCTGCGCTGGCTTGAACAGAACCAGCTCGAAGATGGACGTGAGTGCTTACTTCGCCGGGTTCTTAGCAGCGACGGCCGCTCCCGCGGCTTTATCAACGGCACCGCGGTACCGCTCTCCCAGCTGCGCGAGCTGGGTCAGCTGTTAATTCAGATCCACGGGCAGCACGCTCATCAGCAGCTGATCAAGCCTGAGCAGCAGAAGTCATTACTCGACGGCTATGCCGGTGAGTCTGACCTTATGCAGCTGATGGCAGCGCACTATCGTCAGTGGCATCAAAGTTGCCGTGAGCTGGCGCTGCATCAACAGCAGAGCCAGGAGCGGGCGGCTCGCGCCGAACTGCTGGCTTATCAGTTGAAAGAGCTGAACGAATTTAGCCCGCAGCCGGGCGAGTTTGAGCAGATCGACGAAGAGTACAAACGCCTCGCCAACAGCGGTCAGCTGCTCTCCACCAGCCAGCAGGCGCTGAACTTAATGGCAGACGGCGAGGATGTGAATCTGCAAAGCCAGCTCTACACCGTGCGCCAGCTCGTGACCGAACTGGCGGGTATGGACAGCAAAGTGTCCGGCATGCTGGATATGCTGGAGGAGGCGGCGATTCAGATCTCCGAAGCCAGCGACGAGCTGCGCCACTACTGCGAACGGCTGGATCTCGATCCAAACCGCCTGTTTGAGCTGGAACAGCGCATTTCGCGTCAAATTTCCCTGGCGCGTAAGCACCACGTTTCGCCGGAAGAACTGCCTGCCTTCCACCAGTCCCTGCTTGATGAGCAGCATCAACTCGACGATCAGGCCGACTCGCTGGAGACCCTCTCTCTGGCCGTTAGCGTGCATCATCAGCAGGCGATGCAAACCGCCACGCAGCTGCACAATGTTCGTCAGCGTTACGCTCAGGAACTCAGCCAGCACATCACGGAGAGCATGCATCTGCTGTCGATGCCGCACGGTGTTTTCACCATTGACGTGAAGTTTGAGGCCAACCATCTGACGGCAGAGGGCGCAGACCGCATTGAATTCCGCGTGACCACCAACCCGGGCCAGCCGCTGCAGGCTATCTCCCGCGTTGCGTCCGGCGGTGAGTTGTCGCGTATCGCCCTGGCGATTCAGGTGATCACCGCGAAGAAAATGGAAACCCCGGCGCTGATCTTCGATGAAGTGGATGTCGGTATCAGCGGCCCGACCGCGGCGGTAGTGGGTAAACTGCTGCGTCAGCTTGGCGAGTCCACCCAGGTCATGTGTGTGACCCACCTGCCGCAGGTTGCCGGATGTGGCCACCATCACTTCTTTGTCAGCAAAGAAACCGACGGTGAGATGACCGAAACGCACATGCAGCCGCTGGACAAACGCGCCCGTCTGCAGGAGCTGGCCCGTCTGCTGGGTGGCAGCGAAGTCACCCGCAACACGCTGGCGAATGCGAAAGAACTGCTTGCTGCCTAAACTTTTTCGGTATCTCAGGGTCATACAGAACAATAAAAACGCCGACAGACCGGACGCCAGAGGTTTTAATGTGGTGAAAGGTCTATTATCATCGGCATATTACATATGAGCCGTCGCGTATTGCCCGGGCCCGAAAAGGAATCAAATCACTATGCGCTGTAAAACGCTGACCGCTGCCGCAGCGGTTCTTCTGATGATGACCGCAGGCTGCTCCACTCTGGAAAAAGTGGTTTACCGCCCTGACATCAACCAGGGGAACTATCTCGCTCCTAACGATGTGTCTAAAATCCGTGTCGGTATGACGCAGCAGCAGGTTGCCTATGCCCTGGGCACGCCGATGATGTCCGATCCGTTCGGCACTAACACCTGGTTCTACGTGTTCCGCCAGAAGCCTGGCCATGAAGACGTGTCCCAGCAGACTCTTACGCTGACCTTCAACAGCAGCGGCGTGCTGACCAACATCGACAACAAACCGGCGCTCACCAAAGAGTAAGGTTTCAGAAACGCAAAAAGGTGCTCATTGAGCACCTTTTTTGTTTTATCAGTAACCAGTTTATTTTGCGGACTTCTCCGCACGCTGGCGACGCAGCTCTTTCGGGTCGGCAATCAGCGGGCGATAGATCTCAATCCGATCGCCGTCCTTGACGCTGTCTCCCAGTTTGACCGGACGACTGTAAATCCCGACTTTGTTTTTCGCCAGATCGATATCGCTGCGCAGCGTCAGCAGGCCAGAGGCACGGATCGCCTCTTCAACGGTGGCGCCCTCTTCCAGGGTTACGCGCTGCAGATACTGCTTTTCCGGCAGCGCGTAGGCTACTTCCACCACGATGTTAGCCGGCACTGTAGACCTCTTTAGCGCGCACCGTGAAGGCCTGAACCATATTCGCCGCCAGCTCTTTAAATACGCGTCCAAACGCCAGCTCAATCAGGGCGTTGGTAAACTCAAAGTCGAGATGAAACTCGATCCGGCAGGCATCGGCACTGAGCGGGACAAACTTCCATCCGCCCATCAGTTTCTTGAAGGGCCCATCCACCAGATGCATCAGAATACTCTGGTTATCGGTCAGCGTATTGCGGGTGGTAAAGGTTTTGCTGATCCCGGCTTTGGAGACATCCACCGCTGCCGTCATTTGCGTCGGGCCTGAGTCCAGCACGCGGCTCCCGGTACATCCCGGGATAAACTGCGGATATGACTGAACGTCATTCACTAACTGGTACATCTGTTCCACACTGTAGGGGACAAGCGCAGTACGACTAATCTGAGGCATAACATTTTTCCTGATCAAACAACCAACAAATAATAACATTTATCACCTGTTAAAAAAACGCTGAGCCTCATCTCGTGCTAATATAGCGCGTTAGACCTCACAGGACGCAATGAGGTGACTTTTTGACATCAGATTACCTACGGCTTCACGACACTTATGACGAAGAAAAAAGCACATAAACCTGGCTCGGCAACCATTGCGCTCAACAAGCGTGCCCGCCACGAGTATTTCATTGAAGAAGAATTAGAAGCTGGCCTTGCGCTGCAGGGCTGGGAAGTTAAATCGCTGCGTGCGGGAAAAGCCAACATCGGTGATAGCTACGTGATCTTCAAAGACGGCGAAGCCTTTTTGTTTGGCGCAAACTTTCAGCCGCTGACGGTCGCCTCTTCTCACTACGTTTGCGATCCTACCCGCACCCGTAAGCTACTGCTGAACAAGCGCGAGCTGGATTCCCTCTTCGGACGAATCAATCGCGAAGGTTATACCGTGCTCGCCCTGTCGCTGTACTGGAAGAACGCCTGGTGCAAAGTGAAAATCGGCGTGGCGAAAGGTAAGAAGCAGCACGACAAACGTAACGATGCCAAGGATCGCGAGTGGCAGGTCGATAAAGCGCGCATCATGAAGCACGCAGGCCGTTAATTTCCGGATACTTATTGAGCGATTCAATAAGTCAGCGTTCCGGACTGGTATCCGGGCTGATAATTCTGGTATACTTGCTGTAACACTATTGGGGCTGATTCTGGATTCGACGGGATTTGCGAAACCCAAGGTGCATGCCGAGGGGCGGTTTGCCTCGTAAAAAGCCGCAAAAAAATAGTCGCAAACGACGAAAACTACGCTTTAGCAGCTTAATAACCTGCTAAGAGCCCTCTCTCCCTAGCTTCCGCTCTTAAGACGGGGATCAAAGAGAGGTCAAACCCAAAAGAGATCGCATGGATGTCCTGCCTGGGGCTGAAGTGTTAAAACTAATCAGGCTAGTTCGTTAGTGGCGTGTCTGTCCGCAGCTGGCGTGCGAATGTAAAGACTGACTAAGCATGTAGTACCGAGGATGTAGAAATTTCGGACGCGGGTTCAACTCCCGCCAGCTCCACCAAAATTCTTTGTAGATGGTCACCAGAGCCTGATACGAAGTCCTGAAAGCCCGCACGGCGCAAGCCTGCGGGCTTTTTTGTATCCTCAATTTATCCAGCGAAAGCCATTAGCCCCGTCAGAACCCTTCCAGCACAATCTTCCCAACCGCACGTCCGGTCTCTAACTGCGCATGAGCTTTCTGCACATTCGCCGCCGTGATCGTCCCGTAGTGTTCACCCAGCGTGGTAGCGATCACCTGCTCATCAATCAGCGTTGCGACGCGGGTCAAAAGCTGGTGCTGAGCGATCATATCCCGGGTTTCAAACATCGAGCGGGTGAACATAAACTCCCAGTGCAGGGAGATGCTCTTCGCCTTCAGCGGGCGGGCATCCAGCGTTTCGGGATCGTCAATCAGCGCCAGTTTGCCCTGCGGCGCCAGGGCCTTAATAATTTCCGCATAGTGCGCGGCAGTGTGGTTCAGGCTGGCGACGTGAGTCACCTCGTTGATCCCCTGCGCGGCAAGCTCTTCCGACAGCGGCTTGCTGTGGTCGATAACATAATGCGCCCCCGCCTCCCGTACCCACTGCTGGCTTTCCGGGCGCGACGCCGTGCCGATCACGGTCATTTTTGTCAGCTTGCGTGCCAGCTGAACGAGGATCGACCCCACCCCGCCTGCGGCGCCGACGATCAGCAGCGTATCCCCTTCGTTGCCCTGCTCCTGAACGCCCAGCCGATCGAACAGCATTTCCCAGGCGGTGATCGCCGTTAACGGCATCGCGGCGGCCGCGGCGTTATTCAGGGCCTTTGGCTTCAGGGCCACAATGCGCTCATCCACCAGCTGATACTCGCTGTTGCTGCCCGCCCGGCCCAGCGCCCCGGCATACCAGACCTCGTCACCCGGCGAGAAAAGGGTCACCGCCTCACCGACGGCGGTAACAGTTCCTACCGCATCCCAGCCGAGAACCCGCGGCGTATCCCCGGTAAACCCGGCACGGACCTTGGTATCCACCGGGTTGACGGAGATAGCTTTCACTTCAATCAGCAGGTCGTGCCCTGTTGCCGTCGGCTGCGGCAGCTCAATCTCGTGCAAAAAATCGATGTTGTCTGGTGCAGAACGGGTAATAGCAATGGCTTTCATAATCTCTCCGGCGTTTTATCCACTGTGTCGCAATAATTTGATGGTAAAGCGAAGCAGTGACGGGAAAAATAGCCTCGCAGAGACAAGACTTATACTCGGGAGATGAAAATGGTGCGGCTTGAGGATCTGATACTGTTCGTACGCGTCGCTGCCCTGAGCAGCTTCAGCGATGCGGCACGAGAGGCGGGCGTCCAGCCGGCGCAGGTCAGCGCCGCTATCAAACGGCTGGAGTCGTCGCTGGCTATCCGGCTGTTTGCGCGCTCCACCCGCAGCCTGCGCTTAACGCCGGAGGGCGAGGCCTGGCTTCCCTACGCGCGACAGATGCTGGATGCCATGTACGCCGGGATGCAAAAAATCCAGGCCCCGGAACAGGAGATCTCCGGCACCCTGCAGATCGCCGTCCCGTCGGATTTAGGCCGCAATTTGCTGCTGCCGGTGTTTCAGGCGTTCGACGAACGCTATCCCGCATTACGGCTGCGCATTTTTTTCTCCGACCAGGTGGCGGATGTTTTTAAGGATCCGGTCGATATCGCCTTTCGCTACGGCACACCGGAAGATGCCTCCTATATCGCCCTCCCCGTCGCTCCCGACAACCGCCGCGTGCTGGTGGCGTCGCCCGGGTGGGTCGCCCGCCACGGCGATCTGCCGCATCCCGAGGCGTTAAGCCGGGTCAACGCCCTCACCTTTGTCCTGCGCGGACGCCTGCACGATCGCTGGACGTTTTTCCGCGACGGCGAGACGCACAGCGTGAACGTCAGCGGCAGCATGATGAGTGATGATGCCGAGGTGATCCGCCGCCTGGCGGTCGCCGGAGCGGGGGTAGCGTACAAATCCTGGCTGGATGTCGCAGAGGATGTCCACGCCGGTCGGCTGCGGGTTTTAATGAAAGACTATGAGGGCGAAAGCGTGCCGCTGAACATGATCTGCCCGCATCGCCAACAGCTCTCCACGGGCGTCAGGTTACTGTATGAGGCGGTCAAAGCCTGCTGTGAGGGGCAGGCAACACGTTAATCCTCTGGAAGACGATATTTGCCTGCTTTTTTGATACGAAAAGCGGCAAAAATGCGCTATAAAAGCCGCATGAAAATCCCAAACAGACTCCAGCCCCTGGTCGATGACGGCCTGATAGACAACGTGCTTCAACGCCTGAAAAGCGGCAAAGAGGCTGACGTTTACACCGTGCTATGCGGGGACCAAATCCAGTGTGCCAAAGTGTACAAGGAAGCGTCACAGCGCAGCTTTAAGCAGGCCGTACAGTATCAGGAAGGCCGCAAGGTGCGGAATACGCGTGATGCCCGCGCCATGCAAAAAGGCTCTAAATTTGGCCGTAAACAGCAAGAAGAGGTCTGGCACACGGCAGAGGTTGATGCGTTATTCCGTCTGGCGAACGCCGGGGTACGCGTGCCGCAGCCCTATATGTGTCTGGACGGCGTACTGCTGATGGAGCTGGTCACGGACGGTGATGGCGCCGTTGCGCCACGCCTGAGCGATGTGTCTTTAACTGAAGCAGAAGCCGTAAAAGATTTCGACACCATGATCCGCAACATCGTGCGCATGCTGTGTGCCGGTATTGTCCACGGTGACCTGTCAGAGTTTAACGTGCTGCTTGATGCCCAGGGGCCGGTCATTATCGACCTGCCGCAGGCGGTGGATGCCGCCGCGAACAACCATGCCCAGTCCATGTTTGAACGCGATGTGAATAACATCACCGTGTATTACGGTCAGTTCGCCCCGCAGCTGTTGAAAACGCGCTACGGAAAAGAGATCTGGATGCTCTATGAAGACGGGAAATTAACCCCGGAAACCCCGCTCACCGGGCTGTTTGTCGAAGACGTTCATGATGTGGATATGGATTCCCTGATGGATGAGATCGTTTCGGCAGAAGATGAGTATTACGAACGCCAGCGCGCCATCAGAGAGCGCGAAGAGGATTAACGTCCAGCAAGCCCGCACGGTATTCCCGGCGGGCTTTGTGTTCCAGCGCTTAAAGCACCACGCTGCGATGCACCTTAATCACCGCTTTTTTGACCATGCCCGATTGGGTGCGATAGCAGCCGGGTTTATGCGGCTCTCCCGGCATAAAGACGGCAAACATCCCCGGCTTTAACGTCACGGATTGTTCATTCTCTATGTGCTGGCAGAGCTGATAATCCTCCTCCTCGTGCCACGCATCACACTCCCGGGCGCTCCCCGCCAGGCCGTAATAAATATGCTCTTCCCCTTCCAGCAGGATCTGGATGTCAATGTAGCCGCGGTGCAGTTCGGCGCGTTTCTCCTCCGCGCGTTGCGTCGCAAACGCCATCACGTTGACGAACACCTTATCCCCCTGCAGCGGATAGCTTCCCGGTGCCAGATTCGCAATCCCGGCGCTCAGCGCCTGGTCGATCGCCTGACAAAACGCCGCCGGCAGGCCTGCGGCCTGAAGTTGCCTGATATCACCCACAATCATGACAAAGTTCCTTGTGCCCATAATGCCGCGCCCAGCAGCCCGGCATTACTCTTATGGCTGGCTGAACAGAGTTCGGTCTGGTACGCAGAGGGTTCCTGCGCCAGGTAGTGTTGCACCTGCGGGAGATAGCCGTCGGCCAGGCCGATGCTGCCGCCAATCACCACCCGCTGGCAGTCGGTCAGGGCTTTCAGATCCGCAATTAACCGCGCCAGCGTTCTGGCGGAACGCGCAACAAGCGCTACCGCCTGTTCATGGCCCTGGGCGGCGTGAGCGAATATGGCTTTTGCATCCAGCCCGGCCAGCTCTCCTTCCGCCGCCGCGGCGATCCCCCGCCCCGAGGCGATCGCCTCCACGCAGCCGATTCGCCCGCAGCCGCAGCACGGCCCGTTCGGGTCGGCCAGGGTGTGGCCGCAGTGGCCGGTCAGCCCACCGGATCCGGTCACCAGCCTGCCGTTAAGGATCACGCCTCCCCCTACCCCGGTCGAGACGGTGATAAACACCATGTCGCGGATGGCGCGCGGCACCTGCTGATACTCGGCCAGCGCCGCGGCCTGGGCATCGTTTAAGGCCACGCCGGGGAGCCCGGTCAGGGCAGATAAATAGTCCACCAGAGGAAAGTGCGAAAGCCCCCCGAGGTTGGACGGATTGATCGAGGTTAATACCCCGTTTTGAATAATCCCGGTCGAGGCGATGGCAAAGCGCTGCGCCCGTGAAAAGAGCGGCGTCACCAGGTCGCGCAGCGCGGCCTCCAGCGCATCCGGCGTCTGGCTGGCGGGAGTGGGGATCTCCCGGCGGGCGATAATTTGCAGGGCGCTGTCCACCAGCGCCGCGGCGAGCTTGGTCCCGCCGATATCTATCGCCAGGACGATCATTTTGTCGCTCCCAGTAAGGCATCCCGATACCACTGGCAGATATGCTCCAGCCGGGTGATCGCCGAGCCGACCGTGACGGCCCACGCCCCCTGTTCGATGGCCTGTGCCGCCAGGGCCGGCGAGTTATAGCGCCCCTCGGCCACCACCCGACAACCGGCCTGACTCAGCGAGGCCACCAGAGCCAGATCCGGCTCGTCAGGCGTCTCCGGTGAGGTGTAACCCGACAGCGTGGTGCCAATCAGCTGCGTCCCCAACTGGTGACAATACAGCCCCTCTTCCTGCGAGGAGCAGTCGGCCATGGCGATCAGCTGATGGTGCTGAATGCGCGCCAGCAGCGCCTCAACGGGTACCGGGCGCGGGCGCCGGGTACCGTCAAAGGCGATGATGCTGGCCCCCGCTTCGGCTAAAGCATCCACGTCCTCCAGCCAGGGGGTGATACGCACCGGGGAGTCGGGCAGATCGCGTTTCACAATGCCGATAATCGGGATTGTCACCACGGCGCGTACGGCACGCAGGTTCTCAACCCCTTCGATGCGCAGCGCCACAGCACCCGCCTGTTCGGCCGCCAGCGCCATCGCCGCGATAATCTCCGGTTTATCCAGCGGGCTATCCGGCACCGGCTGGCAGGAGACAATCAGACCGCCCTGGGCTTTCACTTTTGCTTCCAACTCGTCAAGGAATGACATAACACCTCCATTAAGAAATTCAGCTTCAGCCTTTGTTTTTGACAAACTGGCTGGCCCTTTCGCCAGCAATCAGAGCGCCGCTAAAAGGTTTACCGTCGATAGCATCATGGGTACGCAGGGCCTCCGGATGGAGCCAGCGCTGCACGCGGGACGGCATATCAAAGCCAATCAGCAGGATGACGACAAAGGTCAGGCCAAACGAGAGCGAACAGAGCGCGGTGCCCAGATCCAGACGCTGGGCAATAAACGCCCCCAGCACCGGGGCTAACGCGCCACCTAATGCGCCCACGTTGTAGGTAAAGCCGAGCCCGGCCGCGCGCTGCTCGGTATCAAAATAGCCTCCGATCAGTTTAGGCAGGATCCCGGAGATCCCCTGACCGAACATCTGCTGGAAGAAGAGCAGCAGGCCCAGCACCCAGACGCTGCTGCCGCCGATGGTGAATACCGGAATGATCAGCAGCTGCGAGGCCAGCAGGCTCCAGACATAGGCTTTCCGCGTGCCTAACCAGTCCCCGAGGAAGCCGCCGGCACAGCAGCCTGCCGCAGATCCAAAGCCGCTGAAGAACAGCACCTGGGCGACGGTGGCGGGATCGTAAGCCAGATCGGTTTTCAGATACGTGGGTAACAGCGCCTGGATAGGCCAGGAGTATAAGAAAGCAAACAGCACCACCACCATCAGGGTGACGCCGGTCGGCCAGCGTTTGCCGTTGCTCTGCACCATAAAGCTGATAAAGATCCCCGCGCACAGCAGGCCGAGCACGGCGACAATGGCGGCGCTGTCCAGTTGGCCGGCGAAGCAGAACCACAGCGAGACAGCCGCCACCAGCGTCATGGCGATATTAATGACCCGATGTTCGCCGCGATAAAGAATATCCACCATGGTTTTGACCGGGGTTTTGCTCTGCTGTTTCTCCTTCCAGTCTTCCGCTTCCGGGATGTTTTTACGCAGCCACAGGGCAAAGATAATCGGCAGAATGCCGATGAAGAACAGCGCCCGCCAGCCCCACTCCGGCACCACGAGGCTGTAAACCTGGGCCGCCACTACCGCCCCGACGGAGAAGCCAGAAATCAAAAAACCGCTGGCTTTATTGCGCAGGTGCTTTGGCCAGCTTTCGATCACGTAGGTCGCGCTGGAGCCGTACTCCCCCGCCATCCCCATGCCGATCACCAGACGGGCAATGAACATGGTGGTGTACCCCTGGGCCAGGCCGCACGCCAGAGTGCCCACGGAGAAGAGGACGATACTGCTCACCATCGCCAGGCGGCGACCGTAGCGATCCCCCATCGCGCCCAGCACCAGACCGCCGAACCAGCGGGAGATAAAGGCGGCGGAGATCAGGCTCGCGGCGTGCAGGGTGGTCAGGCCGAATTCGGTTTTTATATCGGTGAGGACGAGGGCGATCAGAACAAAATCAAAACCATCCAGAACATAGCCAACCCAGGCGGCAGAAAAGGCACGCCACTGTTGACGGTTGAGGCAACGATACCACGGGACATTTTGTGTCATTGTATTCATGTCAGTCTCCGCAATGGGTAAACCCATACGCTGTTTTTGTAGGGTACAGCTTCAGTGATGCCGGACAGGCCCGGCATCAGACGTTGTCTTAACCTTGTTCTTTTTCTTGTTGAAGTTGTTGCGCTAATGTCCGCAGCGCGGGCAGATATTTTTCATCAACCGGCGCAAACGGCTTGCGGCACAGCGGAACCTCAATCACGCCCATGTAGTGCAGAACGGTTTTCAGGCCGCGGAACACGCCGACCTTGATCAGCAGGTCGATAACCTCATTACATTTTGTCTGCAGCGCCTGGGCGGTGGCGATATCCCCCTCTTTCAGGGCTTTCACGATCCCCTGATAACGCCAGCCCATGACGTTATAGGTGCTGCCGATCCCGCCGTCTGCCCCCGCCAGCAGGCCGGATGCGAAGATCTCATCGTAACCGTTGTAGAGCACCAGATCCGGGTGTGCCCGGCGGATCTGCTCCATCTGGAAGAGATCGCCGGAGGTCTGCTTCAGGGCGCCCACGCCCGGCAGAGTGACCAGGGTGTTGATCTGATCCAGAGAGAGCTTCACCCCGCTGAGGGCCGGAATGTTGTACACCACCATCGGCAGCCCTTCCGCAGAATCAACGATCCCGCGGTAGTGAGCGCAGTGCTCTTCAAAGCTGAACGGATAGTAGAACGGCGTCACGGCAGAGACGGCGTCATAGCCAAAACGGCTGGCGGCCTGGGCGAGCTGCTGGCTTTCATGGGTGCTGACGGTGCCGACGTGAGCAATCAGGGTAATTTTCCCTTTCGCCTCTTCGGCCACGATTTCAAGCACCTCCTGACGTTCCGCGATGCTCTGCACAAAGGCTTCGCCGGTGGAACCCCCGACGTAGAGACCGTCCATCCCCTGGGCAATATTGAACCGCACCAGCTGGCGCAGGCTTTGGGTATCCAGCTGCAGCTGGTCATTAAACGGTGTAAGAAGCGCGGGCATAACCCCTTTCAGCGTAACTGACATACAAACCTCGAGTGTGTGGTGATGATGTTATGACTGTAGACCTTTATACCTGTTATACCAGTAAGACCGAAACAAAGATCATCGAAATGCGCAGAACGCGATCCAGTTCACTAAACGATCGTGGGGACTACTTGCGACGCTTCTTGGTCTGATCGAAGGCGTGCCAGGTGGCGAAAACGCTGGTGAGGTGCGCCTGCAGGGCCTGTTCAGCCGCATCGGGATCCTGGCTGCGGATCGCCTTAAAAATGGCGATATGTTGCTGATAGCTGGTGTTATTATGCTCGCGCAGCGCCTGCTCAGGCACCGCAGGACGGGCGGCGATCAGCCAGTCGATCAGGGCCACGTGGATGGCCATAAAGATAGGGTTATTGGGGATCTCCGCCAGCACGCGGTGAAACTCGACGTCAGAGCGGATAAAGAGCGCGTTGTCATCCAGCGACTGGCTGTTCAGCTCCAGCGCTTTTTCCAGCAGGGCGATCTGCGCCTCGCTGGCATGCTGGGCGGCATGGCGCACCAGGCTGGATTCAAAGAACAGGCGCAGCTGCTCGAAGTGGGCAATTCCGCCCGGATGGGCCAGAAAATCCTTCGCCATGCCGGAAAGCTCGCTGATGATGGTATCCGCAGACGGCCGCGAAATGCGGGCGCGCTCGCCGTTCTGGATCTGCACCAGCCCTTTGCGTTTTAACGCTGCCAGCGCTTCGCGGACCGAGGGCCGACCCACGTTAAAAAAGGCCATCAGCTCGCGCTCGGAAGGAAGCTGCTCCCCTTCGGCGAACTCCCGGCGACGGATCATCTGCTCCAGCTCTTCTTCCACCATCTCGGACAATTTCTTGCGCGCCAGTGGACGACGGCGTAATGCACGCCCAATGGTTTCCTGGGAGGTTTCTGCCTGTTTTTCGCGGGACAAAGTCATAGACGTTACATCGTAAGAAGTTGAGTTAAAGAGTTCTTTATCATAACACAGGCCTTCCTGCCAGGTGATATGCGAACGGAAGCAATACACCCTGAATAATTATCAATTACAGAAACGATTAAATATTCACTGATATTCACTGGCTATTATTAAATTTGACCAACCGTTCAAATATTCCTTCGCAGGGTAATATTGTTGTTACCGCCCCAGGAATTTAAAAAAATAAATTCGCCTGCTAAATAACTTTAACATTTCACAGAAATAGCCGGGAAAATAATTTCGAAAATATAGACAGCGTCATTCAATTTGTACAACTCTGCAAAAATGGCGTAGAAAAAATAATAACCGCGCCTCTGAGTGCTCATAAAAAAGTATTATTGTGGGAAGATAAAGACCCTTCATAGTTATCTCAATAGCGAGACAGTAACATGTGATAACACTTTTAAACATTCGTTAAGCCCCGCTAAAACCTTGTCATGTCTGTGGCCCTAACCTTTTGAATGTGTTTGCACATTCGAAGCGTCGAGTCCGTCAGTGATTTTATTTATCTCTCCACAGGAGGGATAAATAAACTTACCCAAAATTTACCCCTGCAACCCCGGTAATAACGGAGAAAGGGCACTGTCATTAACGACTTAACACGGAGCGCATTAATGCAATCACCGACCCTGGATTAATCCCGCACGACCCGGCACGTTCTTTTCGCATAATTTTTAAACAGCGAAAAGCAATGATGATATCGATTCAAGATTGAGGTAATTAATTATGGCCGAACAATATGATTTTACTGTCACGCTGCATGACCTCGAATTTATTCTCAAGCAGATCAAGATCTCCGAATCCGCCACGAATGCCGATGGCACCGTCAACGGCGACGCGCTGCGTGACGCGGTAGGTGACCCGCTGCTCCCGTACGGCATACGTACCGTGGACGGCTCCTGGAACAACCTGTTACCGGGTCAGGAGATGTACGGCTCTGCCGACCAGACCATGCCAAGGCTGGTGCCGCTGGATCTGGAAGCCATTCAGAACAATCCAGAGCTGGCTAAATATCTGAGTACCTCCGGCCCTAACGGCGTGGTGACCGATTCCGACCCGCGCACCATCAGTAATATTATTTCCGACCAGACCGCCAATAACCCGGCGGCAGTGGATGCGGCGGAAGGACTCAAAGACGCCCCCGGGGGCGGCACCAGCGAGAACGGCAGTCTGTCCATCCCTAACCTCTCCCCGGATGTCGGGTTATCGCCCGCCTTCAACGGCTGGATGACCTTCTTCGGCCAGTTCTTTGACCACGGTCTGGATCTGATCCCCAAAGAGGGCAACGGGATCGTGTTTATTCCGCTGATGCCTGACGATCCGCTGTACAAAGAGGGCTCCCCGACGAACTTCATGATCCTCACCCGGGCTAAAGTGGATGCCACCCATAATACGGTGAACACCACCACCCCGTGGATCGATCAGAACCAGACCTACACCTCCCATCCGTCGCACCAGATCTTCCTGCGCGAATTCACCATCATTGATGGCAAGCCTGAGCCCACCGGTAATCTGCTGGATGGCGCGCACGGGATCGCCACCTGGGGGGAGGTCAAAGCTCATGCCCTGCAGTTCCTCGGCATTCAGCTGACCGATGCGGATATTTTCAACGTGCCGCTGCTGGCGACCGACCGCTACGGCAACCTGATGTTAAGCGCCAACGGCAAGGTGCAGATTGTCACCCTCCACGGGCTGGTTGAGGCCAACGGCGGCTTGCTGCCTTCTGACACCCTGCGTACCGGCCATGCCTTCCTCGATGACATCGCCCACACCGCCGTGCCGAAAGTTGACGCCAACGGCGTCCTGCTGGCCGATGCCAACGATGTGATTGGCGGCGCGCCAGAAGCCGGCACCTACGACAACGAACTGCTCGATCGCCACTTCATTACCGGTGACGGTCGCGGCAACGAGAACATCGGCTTAACCGCGGTGCACTCGGTGTTCCACGACGAACATAACCGTCTGGTGGAGCAGTACAAAGCCACCATTCTGGGCTCCGGCGATATCAGCGTGATCAACCAGTGGCTGATGCCGAACCACCAGATCACCGAGATCCCGGCGGATACCAGCACCCTGGTGTGGAACGGCGAATACCTGTTCCAGGCCGGTCGCTTCACGACCGAGATGGAATACCAGCACCTGGTATTTGAAGAGTTTGCCCGCGCCGTCCAGCCGGCGGTCGACCCCTTTGTCTTCTCGAACACCGCCGACATCAACCCGGCGATCTTCGCCGAGTTCGCCCACGTGGTCTACCGCTTCGGCCACTCGATGCTCACCGAGAGCGTCGATCGTATCGGCATGGATATGGCAAGTGACGACCTGGGGCTTATTCAGGCCTTCCTTAACCCACTGGCCTTCGATAACGACGGCTCGATGGAAAGTCATGCCGCTATCGGCGCGATTGTGCGCGGGATGACCCGTCAGGTGGGCAACGAAATCGATGAGTTCCTGACCGGTGCCCTGCGCAATAACCTGGTCGGTCTGCCGCTGGATCTCGGCGCACTTAACATCGCCCGCGGCCGCGACACCTTTATGCCCACCCTCAATCAGGCCCGTGCGCAGTTCTTCGAACTGACGGGCAACAGCGAATTGAAACCCTACGAGAGCTGGGCTGACTTTGCTGTTTACCTGAAAAATACCGCCTCGATCCTCAACTTTATGGCCGCCTACGGACAGCATCAGTTGATCCTGGATGCACAGACCATCGAAGGTAAACGCGCAGCGGTAGATTTCCTGCTGTTTGGTGATGCCAACGATCCACGGCGCGCCGATGCGTTTGACTTCTTCAACAGCACGGGCGCATGGGCTAACAAAGAAACGGGCCTGAACATGGTCGACTTCTGGATTGGCGGCCTGGCAGAGCGGAAAAATGAGTTCGGCGGCATGCTCGGATCCACCTTCAACTTCGTCTTTGAGACGCAGATGGAGATGCTGCAGGACGGGGACCGTTTCTACTACCTGAGCCGTACCCAGGGCCTTAACATGCTGACCCAGCTGGAGGCCAACTCCTTTGCCGCCCTGGTGATGCGTAACAGCGACCTCGGCAATGAAGGCTCCTCTCACGTGCATGCGAAACTGTTCATGACCCCGGATCATATTCTGGAAGTGAACACCGGGGTACAGATTGGCGCCGATCCTAAATGGGGTAATGCGCTGAAAGACCTGCTCACCCCGCTGGTGGTACGCAAAGCGGCCGGGGCGGACGTTGACGGCGATGGCAAGGCGGATGGCGCTTACCTGAAATACATCGGCGACGGGCACGTAGTACTGGGGGGCTCTGCCGGTAACGACACCTTAATCGGCGGTAAAGGGATCGACAGCCTGTGGGGCGACGGCGGCAACGACCGTCTCGACGGCGGCGATGAAGCCGATACCGTGCACGGCGGCGACGGGGACGACATCATCACCGACACCGGTACGCCGGTTGGCGGAGCGGACTTCCTGCACGGCGATGCCGGAAACGACGTCATCTTCTCCGGCAACGGTAACGACCTGAGCTTCGGCGGCAGCGGCCAGGACTTTATTGTGGTGGGCGAGGATGCGCAGGAGGTGTTTGGCGGTCTGGGCAATGACTTCATCATGGGTGGCTCCGGTGCCGACGCGCTGCTGGGGAACGAAGGTGATGACTGGCTTGAAGGCGGCGACGGCTTTGACTCCCTGACGGGTGAAAACTCCGAGCTGTTCTTCAACAGTACCATTGTCGGTCACGACGTGCTGAACGGTCAGGGGAACGACACTGACTACGACGGCGAAGCGGGCGATGACATCATGGTCCAGGGGGCGGGCATCCAGCGTAACAACGGGATGGCGGGCTTCGACTGGGCAATCCATAAGGGCGACGTTGTCGGCGCCAACTCTGACCTCGGCATTCCGATCTTCGTTAACCAGCAGGAGTTTATCCTGCGGGATCGCTTCGACCTGGTGGAGGGGCTGTCGGGCTGGAAATTTGACGACGTGCTCACCGGGACCGATCAGCCGCTTGGTACCGCCCCGGTTCAGGGAACGCCGCTCTCCAACAACCTCACCCTGGAAGGGGTGGCGCGGATCAATGGCCTCGATAAGGTGGTCGGCAGCAACCTGATCAACGGCGCCGTGGATGGCGTGGTGCTGAACCCGGACAACGGCGCGGACATTATTCTCGGCGGCGGCGGCAGCGACCGCATCATGGGTAAAGCGGGGAATGACATCATTGATGGCGACGCCTGGCTGAACGTGCGGATCGAAGTGCGTGACGCACAGGGCGGGGTCATCAAGAGCGTCGACAGCATGAAAGAACTCAATGCCGACATGCTGAACCGCGTGATCAACCCGGGGCAGCTGCACATCGTGCGTGAGATCCTCAATGACGGTAACAATGGCGAAACCGACGTTGCGCTCTACCGCGACGTTAACGGTAACTACAACTTTACCCGCAACGCCGACGGCAGCCTGACGGTCAACCACGCCACCGTCTCCGCCAACCTGCCTTTAGGTGACGGCACCGACCGCCTGCTGAATATCGAAAAACTGGAGTTTGGCGACAACACCCAGCTGTGGGTGACATCGCAAAAGGCTACCGGCGACGTCAATATCAGCAATAAGGCGCCTGGGGTGGGCGATCTGCTGCGGGTCAGCACCGCTAACCTGGCGGATGGCAACGGCCTGGCGGACAACCTGCCGATCACCTACACCTGGCAGGCGCTGATTGGCGGCCAGTGGCTCGACCAGGCCACCGGCACCGAGTTCCGGGTGGGCAATAACCTCTTTGGGTCGCAGCTGCGGGTGACCGCCAGCTTCACCGACCGGATGGGCGATGCCGAATCCCTGGTGTCGGCGATCACTGGCACGGTAGGACCACGGGATCAACCGACTCGCGGCGTGCCGGTGGTCAGCGACCTGACGCCGACCCGCACCCTGGCCCTGACGGCTGACGTCTCGGGCATTACCGATGGCGATGGCCTGACCAACGGCAACAACTTCCGCTACCAGTGGCAGATGAGTGCCGGTCTGGGCTTCGTCAACATTGCCGGGGCCACGGCGGCCACCTTTATTCCGACCCTGGCGACGGTAGAGCGGCAGCTGCGGGTGATCGTCACCGTGACCGACGATGAAGGCAACCCGTCGGTGACCCTGACCTCAGCCCCGACCCAGCTGGTCGGTAATCTGCTGACCGGTAACAACGGGGCCAACACCCTGTTCGGCACATCCGGCAGTGACTACATCGACGGCGGCGCGGGTAACGATACCCTGCTCGGCCTGGCGGGGGACGACGTGCTGATCGGCGGGACGGGCAATGACGATCTGGACGGCGGCGAGGGTGCTGACCAGATGGCGGGCGGCGTCGGCAACGACACCTATCACGTGGATAACGCAGGCGACGTTATCACGGAGGGGGCCAACGCCGGGACCGATCTGGTCGAGGTCACCGCCGCCAGCTACGTGATGGCCGATAACCTTGAAAACCTGACCTATACCGGAACAGGCAACTTCAACGGTACCGGCAACGCGCTGGCCAACACCATGACCGGCGGCAGAGGGAACGATACCCTGAACGGGATGGATGGCGACGATACCCTGTTCGGTCTGGCCGGGAACGACACCCTGATCGGTGGGAACGGTAACGACAGACTTGACGGCGGCCAGGGCGCCGACGCCATGACCGGCGGACTCGGAAACGATCTCTATACCGTGGATAACGCGGGCGATACGGTGGTGGAAGGGGTCAACGGCGGGACCGATACCGTCCGGGTCAGTCTCAACACCTTTACCCTGAGCCAGGATGTCGAAGTGTTGACCTTTACCGGCAACGGTGGCTTCACCGGGACCGGTAACGCCCTGGCGAACACTATCACCGGCGGTACGGGCGTGGATCGGCTGAACGGCGCGGGCGGAAATGACACCCTCACCGGCGCAGGCGGCAACGATGTCTTTATCTTCGGCGCCTCTTTCGGGCAGGACATCATTACCGATTTCGACAGTAACGCGGCCGGGGGCCAGGACGTCATTAACCTGGCAGGCAGGGGTCTTACTGCGGGCAATTACCTTAACAGCATCTCGGTAACGGCCAATGGGACGTCGACGGTTCTGAGCTTCGCGAGTGGTGAACGAATCACCTTACTGAATACGGCGGTGAGCTCAATAACAGGAACTGATTTCCAGTTCAGTTAACTCACGACGTCAATAAATAGCAGACAGACCTCATTGATTTAATAAGGAGCACCCTATGCCGCGCCAGTATAAGTCAACAGAACTGAAAAAAGCCCTCAAGGGGACCAGGCCTGCATTTATTACCCTGCTGTTTTTTGGCAGCGTGATAAATATGCTTATGCTGGCGCCGGCTATTTATATGCTACAGGTGTACGACCGGGTTCTGGCCAGCCAGAACACCACCACCCTGCTGATGCTCACGTTACTGATTATCGGGTTATATACCGTCATCGGAATGATTGAGTTCGCCCGTTCCAGCGTGATGACCCGGCTGGGCAACCGTCTCGACGTGAAGTTAAATCAGCTGGTCTTTAATGCCGCCTTTAAGCGCAAAATTGCGACGGGCGATAATAACCCGGCGCAGGCGCTGAACGAGCTGGCGCAGATCCGCCAGATCCTCTCCGGCAACAGTCTGTTTGCCCTGCTCGATATTCCCTGGACGCCCTTCTATTTATTAGTGGCGTTCCTGGTCCATCCCCTGCTGGGTTATTTGTCCCTCGGCGGGATCCTGATTTTACTCTGCCTGACGCTGCTCACGGAGCTCTCCACCAAAACGCCGATTCAACAGGCGCAGATGCTGAGCGTCAGCAATTCCATCATCCTTAACAAGCAGCTGCAGAACTCCGACACCATCGAAGCGATGGGGATGCTCGCCACCCTGAAAAAGCACTGGCTGGAAGGCCACACCAAAGTGATGGTGATCCAGACCCACATTGCCGATAAATCGGCGGTCTACAGCAGCCTGAGCCGGTTTGTCCGCGTGCTGCTACAGTCCGTGTCGCTGGGAGCCGGTGCCCTGCTGGTGATCGCCGGTGAAATCACCCCCGGGCTGATGATTGCCGCCTCGATCATCCTCGGACGCGTGCTGAGCCCGGTGGAGCAGATCATCGGCAGCTGGAAGCAGTTCGTGCAGTTCCGCAGCAGCTGGAAGCAGCTCACCCGCCTGCTGGAAGAGTACCCGGCACCGAAAGCGATCCTCACCCTGCCGACCCCGAAAGGCGTCATCAGCGTCGAAGCGGTGTTTGCCGCCCCTCCGGGACAGAAAGTCGCCACCCTGCGCAACGTCTCGTTCCAGCTCGAACAGGGCGAAGTGCTGGGGATCATCGGCCCTTCCGCCTCCGGCAAGAGCTCTCTGGCGAAGCTGCTGGTGGGGGTGTGGCAGCCCATGGCCGGTAAAGTGCGGCTGGATGGCGCCGACATCTGCCAGTGGGATAAAACCCTGCTCGGCCCGTCGATGGGCTATCTGCCGCAGGACGTGGAGCTGTTTGACGGCAGTATCGCCCAGAACATCTCCCGCTTTGGCGAGGCCAACAGCGAGCTTATCGTGGCCGCGGCGCAGCTGGCAGGGGTTCACGAGATGATATTGCGGCTGCCGCAGGGCTACGACACCCCGCTTGGCGCAAGCGGCCATCAGCTCTCCGGCGGGCAGCGTCAGCGCATCGGCCTGGCGCGGGCGGTGTACAACAACCCCGCTTTTATCGTCCTCGATGAGCCCAACGCCAACCTCGACGACGCCGGAGAGATGGCCCTGATCAAGGCCATCAATGCCCTGCGCGCTCAGGGGCAGACGGTGGTGCTGATCTCCCATCGTCCGACCCTGCTGGGGGTAGTGAATAAAGTGCTGCTGATTAATGAAGGTGCCGTTCAGGCCTTCGGCCCGCGGGAGCAGGTGTTTGCCAACCTGCGCCAGGCCAACATGCTGAAATCGGTCCCCGTCGCACCCGCAGCCGTTAGCCCGGCACCTGTTGAAACCCAACCATCCCCACGTGAGGCATTATCATGAACAACAAGAATAAAGGCCCTGAGATGCCAGACGCCGACCTCGTCGATATCAATATCTGGCCACCGTTGATTCGCGGCCTGGCGGTGATCCTCATTGCCGTCGGCGGGTTTTTACTCTGGGCAGTGAAAGCGCCGCTGGATGCCGGGGTGGTGGCCGACGGCACGGTGACGGTCTCCAGCAACCGCAAAACCATCCAGCACTTAAGCGGCGGCCGGGTGACCGATATCTTTATGAAGGAAGGGGAAGCGGTGAAAAAGAACCAGGTGTTAATGCACCTCGACACCCTGCAGCTGGATATGCGCTACAGCGCGTTAAGTGCCCAGTATATCTCCGCCAAAACCAGCGAAGACCGGCTGCTGGCAGAGCGAAACGGCGCAGAGACCATCACCTTCAGCGAAACCCTGCTCAAAAACTTCGCCAACAATAAACGCCTGGCGGAGAGCCAGCAGCTCCAGGCCAAACTCTTTGAGACCCGGCGGAAAAATATTCAGGATGAGCTGTCGATGATCGACGAGTCCCTCGACGGGCTGGTCGGGCAGACGGAGAACCTCAATAAAATTAAAGGCTACCGCGAGCATCAGTTCACGCTGATCAACAGAGAGCTGGGGGCCATCCGGGCGCTGAGCGAGAAGAACTACTATCCCAAAGCCCAGCTGATGGTGCTGGAGCGTGAGGCGGCGGAGATCTCCAGCACCGTCTCGGAGGATATTCTCAACATCGCCAAACTCAAGTCGCAGCAGAACGAACTGCGGATCAAAGCGTACCAGGTGCAGCACCAGTACCAGCGGGAGGTGGAGTCCGAGTTGACGGATAAGCAAAAAGAGGTGGCGATGCTGGAGGATGAGTTACAGTCGACCCGCCACGAGCTGGATAACACCGTGATCCGCTCGCCCATCGACGGCATTGTGCTGGATGTCAAAGTCAGCACCGTGGGCGGGGTGATCCAGCCCGGGGAACACCTGATGGATATCGTGGCCGCCGGACAGCCGCTGCAAATCGACGCCAAAATTCCGGTGCAGGCCATCGATAAAATGGCCCCGGGGCTGACCGTGGACGTGATGTTCCCGGCCCTGAACCACGCCCTGCTACCGTCGGTCCCTGCCCGGGTGCTCACCGTCTCGGCAGATCGTCTGACCGACAAAGTGACCCAGCAGCCCTATTACCTGGCCGAAGTGCAGGTCTCCCCCGAGGGGGTGCGTTTGCTGCGCGATCACAAGATTAAAGCCGGGATGCCCGCCAGCGTAACCATCAAAACCGGGGAGCGCACCTTCCTGAGCTACCTGTTCAAACCGCTGATGGCCCGTCTTGAGCTGGCGTTTAAAGAGATTTGATAAGGTCACATGCCGGTGTTGTCACCGCGGTGCGGCCTTTCTGCCCGGCGGCGCTTCGCTTGCCGGGCCTACTGTTCGTAGGCCGGGTAAGGCGTAGCCGCCACCCGGCGTTGCAATCCCTCACAGCACTTCAACCACCACAAACTCCTCAGCCACCAGCTCCATATCATCCGCATAAACCCCTTCCCGGGTGAAAAACGCCTTATGCTCCTCGCGCCAGTAGTCCAGACTCAAATCCCCTTCCCCTTCCCGGCGGGCAAAGGCTTCCGTGACCTCAGAGAAGCGCATCAGGCGCAGAGAAACCATTCTGATGACGCAGACCGGCGCGTCCTGGCCGTTAAGAATAATATGGTAACTCCCGGGCAAGGAGGCGGAGTCATCGGCATTAAAAGAGGCCAGCGAGCAGCAGGAGGCGGTCTTCATCCCTTTGACGACCAGAGCCGCAAGTTCGTTGGCCATCTCAGGACTGTCCCCGAAAGCCCATGCCCGGGCGCCCGGATATTTCAGTTTTAAGCTATCAACAAAATCCATCGCAAAATCCTTTCAGATCCTATTTTAATCGCTCACTGTAGCACGATTTGATCGGCCTCCTTGCCGACGCGCTTTCGTCTTTCTACGCTTATCTCACGGCAGGGCCATACATCGAATAAACCTGCGCTCTGTGAAAGGGAGACCTTATGCTGCGCCTTCTTCTCCTGCTGGTGGTCACGCTCGTTTGCCCGCCGCTTTTTGCCGTGCCGGTCGCCCATACCATCGACACGAACAAAACCGCGATCAAGCTGTCGTGGCGCGCCTTTGGCGGTATACCGTCGTGGGCGCATCTGAAGGGGGTAACGGGAACGGTCACGCTGAACCCGGACAATGAATTTGATGACCGCATCAACGTCACCGTTCCGGTGGCGACGCTACAGGCCTCCAATAACCTGCTCACCTGGCAGCTGAAAAGCGATATGTTTTTTGACGCCGCCCGCTACCCGACCATCACCTTTTCCAGCACCCGGGTGGTGAAGCTCGGCCCGGATCGCTACCGCGCTTTCGGTACGCTCACCGTCCGGGGTCTCAGCCGTCCGGTGATCCTCGATGCCCGGCTCGATCGTCTGACGGGAGAAACGATCGCCCTGCATGCCACCACCGCCATCTCCCGGTCGGCCTATAAAATGGATCGCTTTGCGCTGGTGGTGGACGATCGGATCGCCATTGCCATTGAGATCCAGGCGAAGCCCTCCCCCACAGGATAATATGTCCTGCAGAAAATAGTACCTGTGTCGTAGCGCTATTTACGGATCGGCCATTTATAAAGCTAAAAAATCATGCTTTTGTATTATTCTCATTCACACTATCTGAACTAATAAACCCCACAACAAAAAATACAATCCCGAAAATAATAAATATTCATATTTCATAATACGCAGTTAATAAACATCACCCGGCAGCACGTTTATCGCGATAAATTGTGACAGACCTCAATTTCCATAACCTTTACCCAGCCATAATAAACAGGCCCAGCAGGTCGCCATCCCGCATACCATAAGGCCCTGACTCAAACCACCTCCTGCCAGGCACTTTTAATCAGACTACAAGCCCGTTATTTCTCGCTTATAATTCATTTCACCGCTTCGTCATTTGCGCTTATAGTGCTTTCTGGCTATATCATTTTTAAGCATTAATGAGACGATCGTAATATTAATAACAGGGATGGCAAACATCACGCCTGGCATGAGCCGCTTTAAAAACATTTCAGCAGGTCACTATTTCTGACAAATAGTGCCTCTTTCGGGGCGCTTGAAATCTGCTGATAACAAATGAATTTAAACACACAGCATTTCTTTCACTCTGTTGGGAGTAATACACATGAGTAAATTCACTGTCATCTCCAGACTGACGCATAAGGAAACGGTAGCCGAAGGAAACCAGATCATACTGGGCGAAGATTCCGTCGTGAAGCTTCAGGCCGGCCGGGGTGATATCGCCAGCTATTCCCGCAGCAACAGCGATCTGCTGGTCAGGATGACCAACGGCGAAACCGTGACGCTGAAAAACTACTTCGCCAACAACCACCAGCTGGTGCTGGATGAAAACGGCGCGCTGTGGTGGATTGACGATCCGCTCGCGGTTGAGCGTTATCAGTCGATCCCCTCAACCGATGCCCTGATTGCGGGCAACGTCAGTAACTCCTCCGGGGATACCCCAATCTGGCCGTGGGTGCTGGGTGGCGTGGCGGCGGCAGGCGGCATTGCCCTGGCGGCTGGCGGAGGCGGCGGTGGCGGGGGTAGCGATCGTATCGATCCCGGCCCGGTACCGCTCGATACCACGCCACCAGCCGCCCCAACCAATCTGCGCTTCTCCTCAGACAGTACTCAGCTGCTCGGTAATGCCGAGGCCAACAGCACGGTTACCATCACCGATGCCAGCGGTAACGTGGTGGGCAAGGCGAAAACCAACGGCAATGGCGACTTTACCGTTGAGCTGGGCATTCCCTATACCAACGGCGAGACCCTGACGGCTGTCGCCAACGACAGCTCCGGCAACGTCAGCCCGTCGAATAGCATTACCGCCGCGGATACCACCGCGCCGGATACGCCGATGATTATTCTCGCGGACGATGCTGCCGGCAGCCTGACCGGCGCGCTCAACAGCGACCAGACCACCGACGATCCCCGCCCGGTCTTCAGCGGCAGCGGCGAGGCCGGGACCACCGTCACTCTTTACGACAACGGTAAGTCCATCGGCACCACGGTGGTGAACAGCGACGGCAGCTGGACCTTCACCCCCAGCGCCAATCTCGCTGACGGCTTCCACCAGTTCACCGCCACCTCCACCGACGCCGCGGGCAACGTCAGCCCGGACTCGGAGGAGTTTAACCTCACTATTGACACCCTCGCCCCGAATGCGCCGGTATTGGAAGTGACGGACGACGAGGGCACCCTTCAGGGTCTGCTCACTAACGGTGGCTTTACCGATGATAACCAACCTGAGCTTGGCGGCTCGGGCGATCCGGGCAGCACCATCGCGATCTATGACAACGGCCTGCTGGTGACGGAAGTGGTCGTCGACGACAAAGGCACCTGGAGCTACACCCCGCCAGTGGCCCTGACGGATGGGCTGCACAGCATCACCCTGACGGAGACCGATCTGGCGGGTAACCTGAGCGCCGTCTCCGCGCCGTTTGAATTTACCATCGACCGTACGCCACCGCCTGCCCCCACCGGTCTGGTGCTCAATACCGAAGGGACCCTCCTCACCGGTACGGCGGAAGCCAACTCGACCGTCACGGTCAGCAACGATCTGGGCGTCACCTTAGGCACGGCAGTCGCGGATGCCAGTGGGGCGTTTTCCGTTACCCTGAACGCGGCTCAGCTTAACGGTGAGACGCTGAGCGCGGCGGCCACCGACAGAGCGGGTAACGAAGGCCCTGCGGCCGAAGTGATTGCCCGGGACGTCACCGCACCGGCGGCACCGGCCGACCTTGTGGTGGCCACAACGGGCGACAGCGTGAGCGGTACAGCTGAAGCCGGGGCGCAAATCACCGTTTTAGACGCTACGGGTGCGACTCTCGGCACCGGGACCGTGGGTCTCGACGGTAAGTTTTCCGTCAGCATCACCCCCAACCAGCTCAACGGTGAAGTGCTGACGGTGTATGCCACCGACGCAGACCAGAACCGAAGCGATCCAGGCCAGGCCACTGCCACGGACTCCACGCCTCCGGACGCCCCGGCGGAACTGGCGATCGCGGCCGATGACGTGACGCTCACCGGCGCCGCGGAAGTGGGCAGCACCGTGGTCCTTATGGAAGGCACCACCAAACTCGATCAAGTGGTGGTTGGCGAATCAGGCCGCTTCTCCTTCACGATGGCCACCGCCAGGCTGAACGGTGAGCTCATGAGCCTTACCGCCACCGATCATGCGGGCAACACCAGCGATGTCAGTTCGATTGAAGCCAGGGATATTATCCCGCCAGCCAAACCGATCATTACCGACGTGTGGGATGACGTCCCCTCCACTCTCGGCACTATCGTCAGCGGGTCGCTTACCGACGACCGCACCCCGCTGATCTCCGGCACCGGTGAGCTCGGCACGACCATCTTTATCTACAGCGAGAGGATACAGATCGGGATGACGGAGGTCGATTCTACGGGACACTGGTCGTTCCAGGTTCCGGCAAGTCTGACGGACGGGCTTCACTCCCTGACCGCAGACGCCGTTGAACGTCGTACCATTCACGGTGAAATGTCCGATATCTGGTCAATTAACGTCGACCCGGCTGCCCCGAACCCGCCGCCCGCAACGGTGGCAACCGCGGCATTCGCCCAGAGCGAGGAGCCGGTAGTCAGCACCCTGAGCGCCAGTACCACGGGCGAAACCTTGATCTATAACGTGCTCAGTGAAACCGGCGGAGACCATGTCAGCAACTTCTCGCTGACGGCGGGAGATAAAATCGACATCAGCGAACTGCTGGTGGGCTGGAACGGCGATCGCGCCACGCTGGGGGATTATATCCAGGTCAGCAACAGTGATGGCAACACGGTGATCGGCATCGACCGGGACGGGGTCGGCACCGGTTATACGCCAGCGACCCTGGTGACGCTGGATGACGTTCAGACCACTTGGGAGGAGCTGGTAAACCAGAACCACATCATTACCGGTTAGCCAGGCACGGCCTTTGACCTTGTAGGCCCGGCAAGCGTAGCGCCGCCGGGCAATCAGACCGCACGCCTGCAACATCGCCGGGTGGCGGCTACGCCTTACCCGGCCTACAACGTCAAAATACCTGAAATAACCCCAAACTTAATGCCATTAATATTGTGACCTTCCCGCCATAATATTTTTTCTACCAAATACCATTATTGCCTTAACTTAAACGATGCTCTAAATAGCAGATCATTTTAATAATGCAAACCAGTATATTAATATTAAAAAGCAGCAAGGAATATATCATATTCAATATCTCTTTTACTGTGACTTAATTATTTACACAGCGCCGCTAAAATATAAATCCGCCCGTTTTGCACATCCAGATTATTCCTAACCCATTAAATTAACGCTAAAATAAACGCCTGTGCCCCGCGCTTAGCCACCCCTTCCAGCCCGCACCCCGCCTGGACCAACGAACAACACCCGCGCAGAAATAACCTCTTCAACAACGCTAACCCTTTATTAACCGGTGCTTAATTTGCACTTTTAGTACTTTCTGGCTATATCAAATTTAGTCAATCCGAAATTGTTACCAATATTAAAGACAAGGATTTACCGCCGAGAAATATATTCCCTATCGCCTTCCCCCCCTGAATACCAAGGGCAAAATGTCGCTGCCACCATCGTTTTATCGGCAGCTATTAATAACTTTTAAATAATTACCCTGGGTCATTGTTGTAAATAAACAGTTTCCCTACGGGTGGCGCTCAATCCGCTCAATAGAAATGGCCTGGATCGCTCGCCATTTCATTGCACTCTGCCGGGAGTAATACACATGAGTAAAATCACTGTCATCTCCAAACTGACGCACAAGGAAACGGTAACAGACGGGTCTCAGGTTACGCTGAATGACTCCTCCATCGTTAAGATCAACGCCGAACGCGCCGACATTCTCGACTATGAACGCAGCGGTAACGACCTGATCGTTAAGCTGGCCGACGGCGAAACCCTGACCCTCAAAAATTTCTTCGTCAGCGGTGAGCAGGGTATCAGCCAGCTGGTGCTGCAGGAGGATAACGGCGCCTTGTGGTGGATTGCCGATCCCATCGCGGCAGAGAGCTACCAGTCAATCGCCTCTCTTGATGTCCTGCTGGCAGGCACCACTACCGCGTCGGCAGGTGAGGCGGCGATCTGGCCCTGGGCCCTGGGTGGCGTGGCGGTGGCAGGCGGCATTGCGCTGGCCGCAGGTGGCGGCGGTGGCGGTGGCGGCGGCGGGAGCGACGGGGACAGCAGCAATGGCGGTGGTGGTGACGGCGGCAGTGACGGCGGCAGTGACGGCGGCAGTGACGGCGGCAGTGACGGCGGCAGTGACGGCGGCAGTGACGGCGGCAATGGTACTAACCCGCCGCTGCCGGGCACCGACCCGAACGACACCACTCCTCCGGGCGCGCCCGGCAACCTCAAATTCTCAGCAGACGGCACGCAACTTAGCGGGAGCGCCGAAGCCAACAGCAGCATCACCATCACCGATGCCAACGGCAACGTGGTCGGCAGAGGCCAGACCAACAGCAACGGTGAGTTCACCATCGATTTGGACAAGCCGTACACTAACGGTGAAACCCTGACCGCGACACCCACCGACGGTGCCGGCAACGTCGGTCCAGGCACCCCGGTGACCGCCGCCGATACCACCCCGCCGGAGGCCCCGGTCATCAACACCGTTGCCGACGATGTGGGCAGCGTAACCGGGTCGCTCACCAGCGGCCAGACGACCGATGACGCCCGCCCGACCTTTAGCGGCAGCGGCGAGGCAGGCAGCACCATCACGATTTACGACAACGGCACCGCCATCGGCACCGCGCAGGTCAACGGCGACGGCAGCTGGAGCTTCATCCCGGCCACCGCGCTGGGCGAAGGGGCGCACCAAATCACCACCCGGGCCACCGACGGCGCGGGCAACACCGGACCGGCATCCCCGGTATTCAGCATCACCGTCGATACCATTGCTCCAAACGCCCCTTCCGGCGTGACGGTCAGTGACACCACCGGCACGCAACAGGGCGTGGTGACCGCCGGGCAAAGCACCGATGACAACCGCCCTGCCCTCAGCGGCACGGGCGAAGTGGGCAGCACCATCACGATTTATGACAACGGCCAGCCCGTGGGCCAGGCAACCGTCGGCACCGACGGCAAATGGTCCTTTACGCCAGAGACGCCGCTTGCCGATGGCGCACACGCCATCACCCTGACGGAGACCGATCTGGCGGGCAACACCAGCGCGCCTTCCGCCTCATTTGACTTTACCATTGACCGCACGCCGCCGGACCAGCCGACCATCACTCAAATCCCTAACGGCAACCAGGTCATCGGCACCGCCGAGCCAGGCAGCACCATCACCATCTTCAACTCGCTCGGCACGGTGATTGGCAGCGGCACGGCCGACGCTCGCGGCCAGTTCAGCGTTGACCTCAAGGAAGCGCAAGCCGTGGGGGATACCTTCACCGTGGTCGCCTCTGATGCTGCCGGGAACCCGAGCCAGCCAGCAACCGCCGTGGTGAGTGATATCACCCCGCCTGATGCGCCAACCGATCTTCAGATCTCTGCGGACGGCGCCACCGTCACCGGGAAGGCGGAAGCGGGCAGCACCGTTACCGTTCGCGATGATTTATGACAACGGCCAGCCCGTGGGCCAGGCAACCGTCGGCACCGACGGCAAATGGTCCTTTACGCCAGAGACGCCGCTTGCCGATGGCGCACACGCCATCACCCTGACGGAGACCGATCTGGCGGGCAACACCAGCGCGCCTTCCGCCTCATTTGACTTTACCATTGACCGCACGCCGCCGGACCAGCCGACCATCACTCAAATCCCTAACGGCAACCAGGTCATCGGCACCGCCGAGCCAGGCAGCACCATCACCATCTTCAACTCGCTCGGCACGGTGATTGGCAGCGGCACGGCCGACGCTCGCGGCCAGTTCAGCGTTGACCTCAAGGAAGCGCAAGCCGTGGGGGATACCTTCACCGTGGTCGCCTCTGATGCTGCCGGGAACCCGAGCCAGCCAGCAACCGCCGTGGTGAGTGATATCACCCCGCCTGATGCGCCAACCGATCTTCAGATCTCTGCGGACGGCGCCACCGTCACCGGGAAGGCGGAAGCGGGCAGCACCGTTACCGTTCGCGATGGCGACGACGTGATCGGCGGAGGCGTCGCCGGACCTGACGGCAGCTTCGAAATTATCCTCACCACCCCGCGCCGGTACGGGGAGGACCTGGCGGTTACCGCCACCGACCTAGCGGGCAATACCGGGCCGGAAGCCAGCGTTACCGCCCCGGACGTGACTCCGCCGCAGGCCCCGGTCATCACCAGCATGGTGGATGACGTGGAGGCTGGCACCGGCGCGATCCTTGACGGGCAGGTTACCAATGACACCCGGCCGCTAATCACCGGTACCGGCGAGCCGGGTGCGACCATTAATATCTACAACGGCGAGATCCTGGTGGGTTCCGCCGAAGTGGGTGCCGACGGCAACTGGTCCACCGAGCTGGCGCTGAGCGGCGACGGCGGCTATGTCCTGACGGCACAAGCCGTGGACGGCAAAGGCAACCTCAGCGAATCTTCCAACAGCTGGAGCTTCATTCTCGATGCCACCCCACCGGCCACCCCGGCGATCGTCCAGGCGATCAACGATCTGCCTGAGACCGCGGTAGTCATCGCTGACAACAGCACCACCAATGACAACCGCCCGACCCTGTACGGCACGGGTGAAGCAGGTTCGACCATCAGCATTCTGGTGGATGGCGTGGAGGTCGGCACCGCGCAGGTCGGCAACGGCGGGGAGTGGATCTTCACGCCTGACGCCGCCCTCGAGGAGGGTTTGCATGAGATCACCACGGTGGCGAAGGATGCAGCCGGTAACAGCAGCCCCGCCTCCGGAACCTTTACCCTGACCATTGATACCGTGGCACCGGATGCCCCGGTGATTACCCGGGTCGTGGACAACACCGGCAGCGTGCAGGGCGATATCAGCAGCAACGTGCCGACCGACGAAACCCGTCCGGTGATCGAGGGGACGGGCCCGGCCAACTCGCAGATCAGCATCTACGAAGGTACCACCCTGCTCGGCACCGCCATCAGCAATGGGGATGGCGTCTGGAGCCTTCAGCTCGACACCCCGCTCGGTAACGGCACCCATGTCCTGACCGCCTCCGTCAGCGATGCGGTGGGCAACACCGCCACCTCCGGCAGCTTTAACCTGGTGGTCGATACCCTGGCCCCGGGCACGCCGGGCATTCCGGCCATCACCGTTAATCCTGAGGGCGGCACGGAAGAGACCCTCACCTCCGGGGGCAGCACCCGCGACACCACCCCAACCCTGAGCGGTACCGGTACGGAAGGCGATATCGTCACCATCTACGACGGCACCACCAAAATCGGGGAAACCACTATTCCGCCGGGCGGCAACTGGACCTGGACCCCGCCAGCAGGTCTGCCAAATGGCACTTACGATCTCAGCCTGACCGTGACCAACAAAGACGGCGCGGGCAACGAAAGCGCCCCGTCGCAGCCGGTCTCCATCACCATTGATACCGAAGCGCCGGACCAGCCTGACGTGCCGGTGGTCACCGATAACGTGAGCGAAATCACCGGCCCGGTGGGCAACAACGGCGCCACCAACGACACCCGTCCGGTATTGAGCGGCACCGGCACGCCGGATGACACCATCAGCATCTACGACCAGACCGAGACCGGCAACGTGCTGGTGGGCGAAGTGGTGGTCGACATCAACGGCAACTGGACCTGGCGCGCCGATGAGCCGCTGGCCCAGGGGACGCACGGCTTTACCGTTGTCGCCACCGACCCGGCGGGCAACGCCTCGGTGGTCTCAGACACCATCACCGTGACCGTTGATAGCCAGGTGCCGGAGATCCCGACGATCGCCAGCGTGAATGACACCCTTACCGCAGGCAGCAGCACCAACGACACCACCCCAACCGTCACGGGGACCGGCGAAAACGGCACCACGGTGATCCTCTACAGCAATGGGGTTGAAGTGGGCCGCGGGCTGGTCACCAACGGCAGCTGGTCCATCACCACGCCAGCGCTGAATGACGGCCCGACCACCCTGACAGTGGCGGCGCTGGATGCCGCCGGGAACGTCAGCGGCACCGGCAGCGACTTTGCCCTCACCATCGATACCGTGCCGCCGGGCAACCCGCAGCTGCTGGATATCTCTGACAGCACCCTCACCAACGGCACGCTGTACGCCAACAGCAGCACCCCGACCCTGAGCGGCACCGGCGAGCCGCTGAGCACCATCACCGTCTCCGTTGACGGCAATTCGCTCGGCCAGGTGCAGGTCGACGAGCAGGGGCAGTGGACCTTCCCGCTGCCGGCCGGCACTGAACTGTCGGATAACACCCACACCATCACCCTGGTGGCGAGCGACGCAGCGGGTAACACCAGCGAAAGCAGCCCGGTTAGCGTGGTGATCGACACTGACGCACCGGATGCGCCACTGGTCACCGGGATCGTCTCCGGCGGCACGCCGCTGAACGGCACCGCCGAACCGGGCTCCACCATTACGGTCCGTGGCCCGGGTGACGTGGTGCTGGGGACCGGCGTGACCAACGCCCAGGGGCAGTTCTCCATCGCCCTGACCCCGCCGCAAAGCGATGCGGTCACCCTCACACTGACCGCCAGCGATCCGGCGGGCAACGCCAGCGACCCGGCGACGACGTACGAGGTTCCGCAGACGCCTGCGCTGCCAGCCGTGCCGACAATCGACGCCATCCTTGATGACAACGGCACCGACGGCACCGTCAACGTCAAAGGCGGCAGCTCTAACGACACCACCCCGACCCTCACCGGTACGGCAATCCCGGGCAGTCTGGTCACGATTTACCTGGACGGCAGCACCACGGCGCTGGGCAGCGTCACCGCCGACGCCACGACCGGTGCCTGGTCGTACCCGGTTGCCGCCCTGGCTGAAGGCAGCCACAGCTTCAGCGTGACCGCCACCTTCCAGGACCAGACCAGCGGCCAGTCACCGGCGGCGACGGTCAATATCGATCTCACCCCGCCGCAGGCTCCGGCCTTTGGTGCCGTGGTGGACGACGTGGGCCCGCTGACCGGTACGGTGGTCAGCGGCAGCCCGACCAACGATGACCAGCCAACCTTCAGCGGCACGGCCACGCCGGGAGATGTGATCCGCCTTTACGCGGACGATACCCTGATCGGCACCGCCACGGTGGGCAACACCGGGGCCTGGAGCATTACCCTGACCGAACCGCTGGATGATGGCACCTACGCCCTGACCCTCAGCGCCACCGATCCGGCCGGGAACGAAAGTCCGCGTTCGGCGCCGTTCTCTCTGGTGGTGGATACCACCGCGGGCGAAGCGGTCATCACCGGGGCCAACGATGATGCGGGCCCGGTCACCGGCAACGTCGCCAACGGCGGCAGCACCAACGACAACACCCCGACCCTGTCGGGCACTGCAGAAGCCAACAGCAGCGTCGCTATCTACGACGGCATTAAGCTGATTGGCACCGTCACCGCCAGCGACACGGGTGCCTGGAGCTTCACCCCGACCACCGTACTGGCGGAAGGTCAGCACGTCTTTACCGCCGTCGCTACCGATAGCGCGGGCAACGTCAGCCCGATCTCCGGGGCGTATATCCTGACCGTCGACATGACCCCACCGGCCATCCCGGTGATCAGCAGCATCAACGACGACGTGGCGGGCAATACCGGCCCGCTGACTAACGGGCAAGTGACTAACGATGTGCGTCCGGAACTGACCGGTACCGGGGTGGCGGGTAGCACTGTCCACATCCTGGATAACGGTATCGAGATCGGCACCGCGCTGGTCAGCGCCAGCGGCAGCTGGAGCTTTATCCCGACCAGCGATCTGGCTCAGGGGCCGCACGATCTGCGCGTCAGCGCCACCGATGCCGCGGGCAACGTCTCCGGCACCTCGCCAGCGTTCTCGCTGAATATCGACACCACCGCCCCGCAGGCACCGATCCTGCTTACTGCGGTGGATGATGTCGGCACCGCGACTACCACCCTGAACAGCGGCGATACCACCAACGACGCGCAGCCAACCCTGACCGGCAGCGGCGAAGTTGGGGCCACCATCCACATCATTGTCGACGAGCTGGAGATCGGCACCGCGGTGGTTAACGCCTCGGGCAGCTGGACCTTCACCCCGGAAACGGCGCTGGATGAAGGCACACGCAGCATCCGCTTTACCGCCACCGACACCGCCGGGAACACCGGGCCTGCCAGCGATCCGTTTATCCTGACGGTGGATACCCTGGCCCCGGCGGCACCAACGCTGACCGCCATCAGTGATAACGTGGGCCCCCTTCAGGATCCGATCACCACCTCCGGCCAGGCTACCGATGACGCTACGCCAACGCTGACCGGCCAGGCCGAAGCCAACGCCAGGGTGGCGATTTACGACAACGGAGCCCTCGTCGGCACCGTACAGGCCACCGAAACCGGCAGCTGGAGCTGGACGCCGGACAACGCCCTGACCGGCGGCAGCCACACCTTCACCACCACCGCCCGTGATGCGGCGGGCAACCTCAGCGAAACCTCGCCGGGCTTCACCCTGATCGTCGATACCCTGAAACCAACCCCGCCAACGATCGCCCTGGCGATTGACGACGTCGGCCCGGTGACCGGCCCGCTCACCAGCGGCCGCACCACCAACGACCCGCAGCCGGTGCTCACCGGCACCAGCGAACCGAACGCCCTTGTGCGGATTTTTGAAGGTGAGACCCTGCTTGGCGAAGGCCAGGCAGACAGCAACGGTAACTGGTCGATCGAGCTGGACACGCAGCTCAGCGATGCCCTACACAGCTTCACGGCCGTGGCGATCGATGCCGCAGGCAACGCCAGCGATCCGTCCGCCACCTTCACCCTGACGGTGGATACGCTGGTACCTGTCGCCCCGGTGCTGGTCTCGGTTCTTGACGATGTCGGCACCGAAGTGGCCCTCACCAGCGGCCAGCTGACCAACGACGCCAGGCCGACCCTCAGCGGCACGGCGGAAGCGGGCACCACGGTGAACGTGTACGACGGCACTACCCTGCTGGGCAGCGCCACCGTCGGGGCGAACAACGCCTGGACCTTTACCCCGCAGAGCCCGCTGGCCGACGGGGAACATACCCTGACGGTGACCACTACCGACGCGGCGGGCAACGTCAGCCCGGCAACCAGCGGTTTCGTGATCAACGTCGATGCCACCGCCCCGGTCGCGCCAGCCATCACCTCGGTGGTGGATGACACCGGTTCGGTGCAGGGGCCAGTGCTCAACGGCAACCCGACCAACGACACCCGTCCAACCCTCAACGGCACCGCCGAAGCAGGCGCAACTGTTCGCATCTACGACGGCGAGACCCTGGTGGGCGAGACAACCGCTAACGCCGAGGGCCAGTGGACGCTGGATCAAACCAGCATCGCCCTCGAAGACGGGGAGCATAACTTCACCGCTACCGCCACCGATGCGGCGGGCAACCTCAGCGCGGCGTCGCCGGTGACCTCGATTACCGTCGACACTATCGCCCCGGGAGCCCCGGACAGCTTCACTATCCTCAATAACGGCAACACCCTCACCGGCCGCGGGGAAGCGGGCAGCACCATCACCGTGCGCGATGGCAACACGGTGATCGGCACCGGGGTCGTCAATGACACCGGTAGCTTCTCCATTACCCTCACCACGCCGAAAGCGAACGGCGAACTGCTGACGGCCACCGCTACCGACAGCGCCGGGAATAGTGGCGCAGAAGGCCAGTTCGTGGCGCCTGACACCACGCCTCCGGCCGTTCCGGTCATTACCGACGTGGTGGATAACGTGACTGCCGTCACCGGCACCATCACCGACGGACAGACCACCAACGATGCGACCCCGCTGATCCGCGGCACCGGCCCTGCCAATGCCACTATCCAGCTTTACAGCGGCTCGGATCTGGTCGGCACCACGCAGGTCAGCGCGGAAGGCACCTGGGAGATCCAGCTCACCACCGCCCTGCCTGACGGCGGCCACGTCCTGACGGCACAATCCGTGGACACCGCAGGCAATAACAGCGCCGCGTCCAACAGCTGGAGCATCGTGGTCGATGCCACCGCCCCGGACGCCCCGACGATCGTCAACGCGATCAACGATCTCTCCGGCAGCCCGGTAGCCATCGCTAACAACACCGCCACCAACGACAGCCGTCCGACCCTGAACGGCACCGGGGAAGCGGGCGCCACTCTCAGCATTCGGGTGGATGGCGTGGAAGTGGGCACCGCCGTGGTGGGCGCGGGTGGCGCGTGGACCTTCACGCCAGAGACCGCCCTCGCCGAAGGGCTACGCGCCATCACCGTGGTGGCGACGGATGCCGCCGGTAATACCGGCCTGCCGTCTGCGGCCTTTAACGTCACCATTAATACCGTACCGCCGGCCGCCCCGGTCATCACCCTGGCCGTGGACAACACCGGCACCGTCACAGGCGACGTGGTCAGCAACCAGCCGACAGACGAAACCCTGCCGCTGATCCAGGGAACAGGCCCGGCCAACGCGCAGATTAGCCTCTATGAAGGCACCACCCTGCTCGGCACCGCCACCACCAGCCCGACGGGGGCATGGAGCGTGCAGCTGACGACTCCGCTGGGTAACGGCACGCACGCCCTGACCGCGACGGTCAGCGATGCGGCAGGCAACACCGCTACCTCCGGCACCTTTAACCTGGTGGTGGATAACGTTCCTCCTGCCACACCGGGTATCCCGGACATCACCGTCAACCCTGACGGCGACGAAGAGACAGCCCTCACCGGCGGGGACAGCACCCGCGATACCACCCCTACCCTGAGCGGCACCGGGAATGAAGGGGATATCGTTACCATCTACGACGGCACCACCCAAATCGGCGAAACCACCGTTCAGCCTGGCGGGACCTGGACCTGGACGCCGCCAGCGGATCTGCCGAATGGGACCTATAACCTCGTCCTGATCGTGACCAGCAGCGACGGCGCGGGCAACGTCTCGGAAGTGTCGGACGCCATGACCGTGACCGTCGACAGCCTCGTGCCGGCGATCCCGGTTATCAGTAGCGTGAATGACAACGTCGGGCCGGTCACCGGCAACATCGCGGCGGGCGGCAGCACCAACGATACCACCCCGACCGTCACCGGCACCGGGGAGAACGGCACCACCGTGATCCTCTACAGCAATGGCATCGAAGTGGGCCGCGGCCTCGTCAGTAACGGCAGCTGGACCATCACCACGCCGGTACTGAGGGATGGCGCGACCACCCTGACCGTGGCGGCGATGGATGCCGCCGGGAACGTCAGCGAGGCGGGCAGTAACTTTGCCTTCACCATCGATACCGTGCCGCCAGCGATCCCGCAGCTGCTGGATATCTCTAACAGCACCCTGGCCGGAGGCCAGCTCTACGCCAACAGCAGCACCCCGACCCTGAGCGGCTCCGGCGAGCCGCTGAGCACCATCACCGTCCTGGTCGACGGCCAGTCTCTGGGTCAGGTACAGACCAACGCCCAGGGACAGTGGACGCTGCCGATCCCCGGCGGTACGCCGCTGTCCGATAGCCCGTACACCGTCACCCTGGTGGCGAACGATGCCGCGGGCAATACCAGCCAAAGCGCGCCGGTGAACCTGATCGTTGATACCCAGGCGCCGGGTACGCCAGCGGTGACCGACATCGTCTCCGGCGGTACGCCGCTGATTGGCACCGCAGAAGCGGGCTCCCTCATCACAGTACGTGGCCCGGACAACGTGGTGCTGGGTACCGGCGTCACCAACGCCCAGGGGCAGTTCTCCGTGGCCCTGACCCCGCCGCAAAGCAGCGAGGTGACCCTCAGCCTGACCGCCAGCGACGTGGCGGGCAACACCAGCCTCCCGAGCACCTTTGAGGTTCCGGCGACGCCTGCGCTGCCGGACGTGCCGGTTATCGTCGCCATCCTGGATGACAACGGCACCGGCGGCAGCGTTAACGTCAAAGGCGGCAGCTCCAACGATGCCACCCCAACCCTGACCGGTACGGCGATCCCGGGCAGCCAGGTCACGATTTATCTGGACGGCAGCACCACGGCGCTGGGCAGCGTCACCGCCGATGCCACCACCGGCGCCTGGTCGTTCCCGGTCTCCGCCCTCGGGGAAGGCAGCCACAGCTTCAGCGTGACCGCCACCGTCGACGGCCAGACCAGCGGCCAGTCGCCAGAGGCGACGGTAAATATCGATCTCACGCCACCGGCTGCGCCTGTATTTGGCACCCTGGTGGATGACGTGGGTACCGTCACCGGGGCCGTGGTCAGCGGCAGACCAACCAATGACAGCCAGCCGGTGCTGAACGGCACGGCAACGCCGGGGGATGTGATTAATGTGTATTCCGGCGATACCCTGCTGGGGAGCGTCACGGTAAGCGCCACCGGGGCCTGGAGCTTTACCCTGCCTCAGGCGCTGGATGACGGCACTTACACCCTGACCCTCAGCGCCACCGATCCGGCCGGCAACGAAAGCCTGCGCTCGGATCCGTTCTCGCTGGTGGTGGATACCGTGGCCGCTGCGCCGGTTATCACCGGGGCCAACGATGACGTCGGCCCGGTCACCGGCAACGTGGTCAGCGGCGGCGTCACCAACGACAACACCCCGACCCTGACGGGCAGCGCGGAAGCAGGCAGCAGCGTCGCCATCTATGAAGGCAGCAGACTGCTCGGCACCGTGCTGGCCAACGCCAGCGGGATCTGGAGCTTCACCCCAACGGTGGTACTGGCAGAGGGCGAACACAGCTTTACCGCCATCGCCACCGACACCGCAGGCAACCTCAGCCAGGCCTCCGGGGCGTACACCCTGACCGTCGACATGACGCCACCGGCCACTCCGGTGCTGGTCAGCGTTAATGACGACGTGGCGGGCAATACCGGCCCGCTGACCAGCGGCCAGCTCACCAACGATGCCCGTCCGGCACTGACCGGCACCGGCGTGGCGGGCAGCACCGTGCATATCCTGGATAACGGCCAGGAGATCGGCACCGCGCGGGTGGACGACAGCGGTAACTGGCGCTTTACCCCGACCGGCGATCTGGCCCAGGGGCCGCACGAACTGCGCGTCAGCGCCACCGATGCCGCAGGTAACGTCTCGGGCACCTCCCCGGCCTTCTCGCTGAACGTTGATACCGTCGCCCCGCTGGCTCCGGTACTGACAGGCGTGGTGGATGATGTCGGGACCCTCACCGGTGCGGTGAACAACGGTGGCGTCACCGACGACAACCGTCCAACCTTTAACGGCACCGGCGAAGCAGGCTCCACGGTTCGCATCCTCGTTGACGGACAGGAGATCGGCACCGCCGTGGTCAACGCCACGGGCAGCTGGACCTTCACGCCGGAAACCGCCCTTGAGGACGGGCTGCGCAGCGTGACCCTGACCGCCACCGATCTCGCCGGAAATACCGGCCCTGTCAGCGGGGCCTTTACCCTGACGGTGGATACCCAGGCACCAGCCGTACCGACCATCCTCGCGGCCGCCGACAACGTGGGCCCGATCCAGACCCCGCTCACCGTCTCCGGCCAGGTCACCGACGACACCACGCCAGGGCTGTCGGGCAGCGCTGCCGCCAACGCCACGGTCACCGTCTATGACAATGGCGTCTTCCTCGGCAGCGTGCAGGCCAGCGCCACAGGCGAGTGGAGCTTCACGCCGGAAAACGCGCTGAGCAACGGCAGCCACATCTTCACCGCCAGCGCCAGCGATGCGGCAGGCAACCTCAGCGAGGTCTCGGCGGGCTTCACGGTGATTGTCGATAGCCTCAAACCGCTCGCCCCGGTCATCACCCTGGCCCAGGACGACGCTGGCACCCTCACCGGCGCCCTGACCAGCGGTCAGCGCACCGATGACACCCTGCCGGTGCTCACCGGCACCAGCGAACCGAATGCCCGGGTGCAGATCTTTGAAGGCGAGACGCTGCTGGGCACCGCCACCGCCGACAGCAGCGGCAACTGGTCGATTCCGCTGACCACGCCGCTCACCAACGCCACCCACAACTTCACCGCGGTGGCGACGGATGCGGCAGGCAACATCAGCGATCCGTCCGCCACCTTCACCCTGACGGTGGATACCCTGCCGCCAGCGGTACCGGTGCTGGTCTCGGTGGTGGATGATGTCGGCACGGTGGTGTCGCTCACCAGCGGCCAGCTGACCAACGACGCCAGACCGACCCTCAACGGCACGGCGGAAGCAGGCTCGACGGTGAACATCTATGACGGCAATCTGCTGCTGGGCAGCGTGGTAGCCGACGCCAACAGCGCCTGGAGCTTTACCCCAACCACGCCGTTGGCCGACGGTCAGCACGCCCTGACGGTGACCGCCACCGACGCGGTGGGCAACGTCAGTCTGTCGACTGCGGCCTTTAACCTTAACCTCGATGCCACCGCTCCGGGCGCGCCGGTCATCACCTCGGTGGTGGATGACGTCGGCACGATCCAGGGCCCGGTGATCGGCGGCAATCCGACCAACGACAACCGTCTGACCCTCAACGGCACCGCCGAAGCCAACGCCGTGGTGCGCATCTACGACGGTACCACCCTCGTGGGCCAGGTGACGGCCAACGCCCAGGGTCAGTGGACCCTGCCGCAGACCACCACCGTTCTTACCGACGGGGTGCATAACTTCACCGCTACCGCCACCGATGCGGCGGGCAACCTCAGCGCGGCCTCACCGGTCGCGTCGGTCACCGTGGATACCGTCGCCCCGGGGGCGCCTGGCGCCTTCACCGTGCTCGAGAGCGGCGGCCGGGTCAACGGCACCGCCGAGGCGGGCAGCACCGTGACCATTCTCGGCACCGACAACGTGACGGTGCTGGGTACCGGCATCGCCGACGCCAGCGGGAGGTTCAGCATTGCGCTCTCCACGCCGCAGGTTAACGCTGAGCTGCTGCACGTCTTTGCCACCGACCGGGCCGGAAACGCAGGTCTGGCGGTGGATCTGAGAATGCCGTACTCGCTGGTGCCGAACCCACCGGTCATCACCAGCGTCAACGACAACGCGGGCAGCATCATCGGCAACCTGCTGAACGGGCAAGTCACGGACGACACCACCCCAACCCTGACCGGGACCGCGCAGCCGCTCTCCACCATCACCCTGTATGACAACAACGTGCTGTTAGCCACGGTGACCACCAACAGCGCGGGGATCTGGACGTATACCCCAACCGTGCCGCTGGGTAATGGCAATCACGCCTTTACCGCCACCGCGGGCAACGCGGTCGGCACCAGCCCGGCCACGCCGCTGAGCTCGATTGTGGTGGATACCGTCGCCCCGGGCACGCCGCAGGGGACCTTTAACGCCGACGGCAGCGTGCTGAGCGGGACCGCCGAAGCGGGCAGCACCATCACCCTGCTCCTGAGCGATAATAGCGTGGTGACCACCACCGCCAACGCCCAGGGCAACTGGAGCTACACCTTCCTCGACAAGCAGTCCGAAGGGGAGCGGATCACCCTCTCTGCCACCGATGCGGCGGGTAACACCTCCGCCACCGGGGCGGTGATTGCGCCAAACCTGCCGCTGTCGGCCAGCGACAACGTGGTGGGGCTGGACCTGACCACCAACGCCACCGTCAGCACCGCCCAGTACAGCGACTATGGCGTCCAGCTGGTAGGCGGCGTCGGCAACGTGCTGTCGCTGCTGGGGGATAACTCCGCCCAGGTGACCTTCACCGTACCTACCGGCGGCAGCGCGGATATGGAGATCAACGCCAGCGCCACCGGTATTGTGCTCTCCCTGCTCAACACCCTGGAGATCGTTGTTCAACGCTGGAACGGCACCACCTGGACCACCGAGGTGGATACCGGCCTGCCGCAGTTCGCTAACCTGCTGACCCTCGGCGCCAGCGGCGTGACCCTGAACCTGACCGGCCTGCCGGGCGGGCAGTATCGCGTCCTGAGCTACAACACCAACCTGCTGGCGACCGGGTCGTACACCAGCCTTGATGTGGACGTCACGCAAACCACCGCGGGCACCCTGACCGGTACCCTGGTGCAAAACGGCAACGTCATCACCGATACCGATCCGGTAAGCGGCAGCGACAGCGCCCCGAACGGCACGGTAGTCACCAGCGTCACCAACGCTAACGGCGTCACCACCAACGTGGCGGCGGGCGCGGCGGGCACCACCATCAACGGGCTGTACGGCACCCTGACCCTGCACGCTGACGGGAGCTACACCTACACCCTGACCGACACCCGCGCCACGGTGCTGGGCCGGACCGATACCTTCACCTACAACATCGCCGGGAAAGGGGCCACGGACGACGCCCGACTGATCATCACCCTCGGTGAAAACACGGTGCGAAACAGCGTCACGGCGGTGGACGACACCGCCTCGCTGACCTTCAACACGCAGGTACAGGCCATCGACTACGGTCCATCGAGCCAGAGCGGCTTTACCGTGGTGGGCGTCAACCTGGGTAACGTGCTGAACCTCAACCTGCTGGACGATCGCAGCGAGACCATGAAGTACAGCGTGGAGGAAGGCACCACCCGCACCATGACCATCCAGGGAAGCGTTGGTGGGGTAGCGCTGGCCTCGGTGTTTGACCTGTATATCTACAAGTTCAACCCGGCGACCCAGAGCTATGAGCGGATGCGCACCGAGGCAGGCTGGCTGCGGGCGCCGCTGCTGGGCGGCACCTCGGCACCGCTGACGCTGACCCTGCCGGCCGGTGAATATCTCTTCCTGATGAACACCGCGGCGGGGATCACGGTGCTGACCGGCTACAGTATCAACATCCTGGAAGATCATGTTTATGCCGTTTCCAGCATCGCCGCCGCCACGACCGGCGACGTGTTGCAGAGTGACGTGGTGCCGGCCGGCACGCTCGTCACCCAGGTGAACGGTATTAACGTGAACGCCACCGGCACCACGCGTATCGAAGGGCAGTACGGCGACCTGGAGATCGACGCACAGGGGAAATACACCTATACCCTGCGCAACGGGGTGGGCGCCGACCTGATCAGCACGCCGGACACCTTCGTCTATACCGTGACGGCACCGAATGGCGATAAGGACACCGCCTCGCTGAACATCACCCCAACGCCGGTGGCGCTGGATGCGGTCAGTGACGTCAGCGATGCGCTGGTCTTCGAAACCACCTCGCAGGTCGCAGCCTATCGTGATGATACGGTGGGTAGCGCGAACTGGAACGCGGCCCTGCTGGCCTCTACCTCGGGTTCGGGCAGCGGGACATTTGTGGTGGGGGCCAACACCGCCCTGCACGACGTCGTGCTCCACTTTAACGTCGCCTCCCTGCTGTCGCTGGGCGGCCTGAGCGTAAACTGGACCATTACCGGGCCAGGAGTGACCAGAACCGGTTCCTTCAACGGTGGCCTGCTGCTGGGGGGCACAGCCACCATTAACCTGCCGGATCTGGATCTGAATGCCGGGACCTACACCCTGAACTTTACCGGGTCTATGGGCCCGCTGGGGTTAGGCGCGATCTCCATCACCCCTTACGTCACGGGTACCACCGTGTTCCTGAACAGTGAGCTGACTACCGCGGGTCACACCGTCACCGGCAATATCTTTGACGGCTCGGATTCGGGCGGCGTGCTGGATCAGCTCCATTCGGTGGACAGCCGTCTGAGCATCACCAGCTATACCGGCACCGTCACCACGCTGGATCCGTACACCACCGCCACGGCTACCGCCAACATTCAGGGGCATTACGGCGTGCTGAACATCGGGGTGGATGGGCATTACACCTACACCCTGAACAGCGGCGTCTCGCTGGCCTCGATGACCACGAAGGAGACCTTTACCTACAAACTGACCGGCGATAACGGCACCACCGATACCGCGACCCTGACCATCGACATGGCACCGAAGTTTGTCAGCTCCGAGCATAGCGATACCTTCACCGGTAGCGCCTATGGCGACACGCTGATTTACGAGGTGCTGAACAACACGGCGGGCAACGGTACGGCGGGCAACGGCAGCAACGACCACTGGACCAACTTCTCCCTGGCGCAGGGAGACAAGATCGACATCAGCGATCTGCTGGTGGGCTGGAACGGCAGCAGCGCAACGCTGGGTAACTATCTGCATGTCACTAACAGCAATGGCAATACCGTGATCTCCGTCGACCGAGACGGAGCGGCAAATATTTACACCAATACTACACTTGTAACATTGGATAACGTCCAGACAACCTATGAGGAGCTGGTTAACCAGAATCATATCATTACCGGTTAGCGCTAAAAACAAGACCCGGGCGCACGTCGCCCGGGCTTAACATTATAAAGTTGTTCAGTTTTTTAGGGATAATGCCATGAACAAAGTACCTTGCTGGTGGCTGGGGTGCTGCCTGTTGTCCGGGCACGCCCTGGCGGCCGACTCGCCTGCGGTCATTAATTTTGGGCAATTAAGCGAAAACCAGGAGCTGCCCTCTCTGAATGGACGGGTCGCCCTGCCGACAAGCCAGGCCGCGCCCGGCACCTTAACCCTGGGCGATGCGGTGACACGCGCCGTTAACTGGCACCCCACCATTCGCGAAGCGGTGGGCAAACTCTACGAACAGATCCAGCAGGTCGACGTCGCCAAATCGAAGTACTACCCGCAGATCAGCGCCGGCATCAACAACGGCTACAGCAATAACTCCAGCGACACCGGTTTTACCCCCTCCGTGGTGCTCTCCCTCTCCCAGATGCTCTATGACTTCGGCAAGGTCGCCAGCCAGGTGCGGGCCGAAGACGCGGGCGTGGTCCAGCAGCAGGCCAACGTGCTGCTGAGCATTGATACCATCGCCCGGGATACCGCCACCGCGCTGGTGCAGGTGCAGATGTGGCAGCAGATGGTGGAGACCGCCGAAGAGCAGCTTGAGGCGCTGAGCAGCATCGGCACGCTGACGCGCCAGCGCAATGACGAAGGGGCCACCTCGCTCTCCGACGTGGTGCAGACCGACGCCCGTATCGAAGGGGCGCGCTCGCAGCTGATGCAGTATCAGGCGAATCTCGACAGCGCCCGCGCCACGCTGATGAGCAACCTCGGCTGGAGCAACCTCAACGCGGTCAGCAACGCCTTCCCGGCTAAACTGGCCCAAAGCTGCGACATCAAGGAGCCGGATGACCGGCTGGTGCCGGCGGTGCTTTCTTCCTGGGCACAGGCCAACGTGGCCCAGGCGAATCTCGACTACGCCAACGCCCAGATGACCCCCACCGTCTCGCTGGAGCCGGAGGTTCGCCACTACATAAACAATCGCTACCCCGGTCACGACACCCTGGATAAAACCCAGTACAACGTGTCGGTCAACGTCGAGATGCCCATCTACCAGGGCGGCGGCCTGAGCGCCCGGCGCAACGCCGCCAGCCACGCGGTGGAGGCGGCCCAGTCCAACGTGCAGCGCACCCGGCTGGATGTGCGGCAGAAACTGCTGGAGTCCAAAAGCCAGGTGATGAGCCTGATGAGCACCCTGCAAATTCAGTCCCGCCAGGAGACCCTCAGCCAGCGCACCCGCGAACTCTATCAGCAGCAGTATCTGGATCTCGGCTCCCGCCCGCTGCTGGACGTGCTGAACGCCGAGCAGGAGGTCTTCCAGACTCGCTTTACCCAGTGGCAAACCGCCGGACAGCTGCATCAGCTGCAGATCAACTGCCTGTATAACACCGGGCGGATGCGCAACGCCTTCGACCTTGAAAACCACACCATTCAGTCAGTGGAGATCCAGCCATGACGCGAGACGATATCCTTCACGAGGAGCCACTGACGCAGGAGGCGCTGGAGCACTGGGCGCAGGCGTTTGGCTATGTCGCCACCCGCTACCGGGTGGCCTGCTCCCCGGGCGCGCTGGTGGCCGGTGCCCCCTGGCTGCAGGGGAAAAGCAAAACCCCGGCCCTCACCGGGCTGGCCCGCGAGGCAGGGCTCTCCTTTCGGCTGCTGAGCAACGGCGAAGAGTCCATCAACAGCTGGCGTCTGCCGGTGGTGGTGGAGCTGAACGACGGCAAGATCGGGGTGATTGAACATTTCGACGGCGAAGACATGCTCGACGTCTGCTTCTTTGACGGCAAGGCGCAGACCAACCGCATCTCGCTGGCGAAGCTGCTGCCGGCCATTCATCAGGTGGTGGCCCTGCGCCCGCTGGCGGCGTTGAAAGACAGCCGCGTGGATGCCTATATCTCAAAGTACCGCCCGGACTGGCTCTACCGCCTGGTGATGCGCGACCTGCGCCCCTACACCTACGTGATGCTGGCGGCGCTGTTCATCAACCTGCTGTCGCTGGCCGGAATTTTGTTCTCGATGCAGGTCTATGACCGGGTAATCCCCGCCCAGTCCTACCCTACCCTGTACGTGCTGACCATCGGGGTGCTGATCGCCACCCTGTTCGGCTTTATCCTGCGTCTCGCCCGCAGCCACATTATGGACCTGCTGGGAAAACGCGCTGACCTGCGCGTATCGGACCGGGTGTTCGGCCATGCCCTGCGCCTGCGCAACAGCGCGGTGCCCCGCTCCACCGGCAGCTTTATCTCCCAGCTGCGCGAGCTGGAGCAGATCCGCGAGATGGTGACCTCCTCGACCATCTCAACCATTGTCGACCTGCCCTTCTTCTTCCTTTTTGTGGGGGTGCTGGCGATCATCGCCCCGTCGCTGGCGTGGATCGCCCCGGTGGCGGCGGTGCTGATGGTGCTCCCGGGCCTGCTGCTGCAGAAAAAGCTGGCGGCGCTGGCAAAGCAGGCGGCTCATGAATCGACCCTGCGCAACGCCGTGCTGGTGGAGAGCGTGCAGGGGCTGGAGGACATCAAGCTGATGCAGGCGGAGAACCGCTTCCTGCAACAGTGGAACAGCTACGTTCAGATCACCGCCGAGTCGGGCCTGAAGACCCGCGAGCTGACCCAGGGCCTGATCAGCTGGGGGATGACCATTCAGAGCCTGGTCTACACCGCGGTGATTGTGGTGGGCGCCCCGATGGTGATCGAAGGCGAGATGACCACCGGTGCGGTGGTGGCTGCCTCGATGCTGGCCTCGCGGATGATCGCCCCGATGGCAACCCTGTGCGGTGTGCTGGCCCGCTGGCAGCAGGTGAAGGCCGCCAAAGAGGGGCTGGACAACATCATGCAGCTGCCGACCGAGAACCAGCGTGAAGAGACGCCGATCCGCCAGGACGTGCTGCGCGGCCACTACCTGTTCGATCAGGCGCAGTTCGCCTACGCGGGCGACGCGCAAAACCCGGCCCTGCGCATCAACCGGCTGGAGATCAAACCCGGCGAGCACGTGGCGATCCTGGGCCGTAACGGCGCGGGCAAATCGACCCTGCTGCAGGCGATGGTGGGCGGTATGGATCTGGTCGGCGGCGAGCTGCGGCTCGACAACCTCAGCCTGCCCCATCTCGACATGGCGGACGTGCGCCGCAACGTCGGCCTGATGAGCCAGAACGCGCGGCTGTTTTACGGCACCCTGCGCGAAAACATCACCCTCGGGATGCCGCGCGCCACCGACGAAGAGATTTTTGCCGTGCTGGAGATGTGCGGGGCGGCCACCTTTGTGCAGAAGCTGGCGAAGGGACTGGACCATCCGATCATGGAGAACGGCGTCGGGCTCTCCGGCGGCCAGCGCCAGTCGATTTTGCTGGCACGTATGTTCCTGCGCGATCCCAACGTCGTCCTGCTGGACGAACCTACCGCCTCGCTGGATGAGCATACCGAACGCGAGTTTATCCAGCGCCTGAGCCAGTGGCTGGGCAACCGGACCCTGATCGTCGCCACCCACCGGGTGCCGATGCTGGAGCTGGTGGAGCGCGTGGTGGTGCTGAAAGAGGGAATGCTGGTGATGGATGCGCCGAAAGCCCAGGCGCTGAGCAACAGCCGGATGCAGCAGCAACAGCAGGCGAATGGCCGGGAGTGGAAAAATGAAAATCAATCAGCATGATGCCGCCGCGATGGACGACCTGGATAACGCCCTCGGCTCCGAGAGCGGCTATACCGGGGCCAGAAGCATTGTGATCTTCAGCCTGCTGCTGTTTGTCGTCGCCGGAGTGTGGGCGTGGTACAGCATTCTCGATGAGGTCTCCACCGGCACCGGGAAGGTGATCCCCAGCTCCCGCGAGCAGGTGTTACAGTCCCTCGACGGCGGGATCCTCGCCGAGCTGAAGGTCCACGAGGGGGATCAGGTGCAGGCCGGCCAGGTGCTGGCGCGCCTCGACCCGACCCGCTCCGAATCCAACGTCGGTGAAAGCGCCGCCCGCTACCGGGCGTCGCTGGCCTCCAGCGCCCGTCTGCATGCGGAGGTGAACGATCTGCCGCTCACTTTCCCACCCGAGCTGGCGAAATGGACCGACCTGATCGCCGCCGAAACCCGGCTCTACAACTCCCGCCGCCAGCAGCTGGAAGACTCGCGCCGCGAGCTGCGCCAGGCGCTGGAGCTGGTTAACGCGGAACTCGCCATCACCCAGCGACTGGTGAAAACCGGCGCCGCCAGCCACGTCGAAGCCCTGCGCCTGCAGCGTCAGAAGAGCGACCTGGAGCTGAAACTCACCGACCTGCGCTCGCAGTATTACGTCCAGGCCCGGGAGGCGCTGTCCAAATCCAATGCCGAAGTGGATATGGTATCTGCGGTGCTGAAGGGGCGTGAGGACTCGGTCACCCGCCTGACGGTAACCTCCCCGGTGCGCGGCATCGTGAAGAACATCAAGGTGACCACCATCGGCGGCGTGATCCCGCCGAACGGCGAGATGATGGAGATTGTGCCGGTGGACGACCACCTGCTGATTGAGACTCGCCTGTCGCCGCGCGATATCGCCTTTATCCACCCCGGCCAGAAGGCGCTGGTGAAGATCACCGCCTACGACTACGCCATTTACGGCGGGCTGGACGGCGTGGTGGAGACCATTTCGCCGGACACCATCCAGGATGAGGCCAAACCGGAAGTGTTCTACTACCGGGTGTTTATCCGCACCAGCCAGGATTACCTGGTCAACAAAGCGGGCAGGCACTTCTCCATCGTGCCGGGGATGATTGCCACGGTGGATATCAAGACCGGCGAGAAATCGGTGATGGATTATATGATTAAGCCGTTCAACCGGGCGAAAGAGGCGCTGAGGGAAAGATAGTATTTACCCTCTCCTTTTGGGAGAGGGCTGGTGTGAACGGGAAGTATTGCCGGGTGGCGGCTGCGCCTCACCCGGCCTGAAACAACACCGTCCAACGCTTCACGGTATCAGCTATGTGCGCCAGGATGGATCTGCGTGCTCAATCAGTCGCGTAAGCGCTTTGAAAACATCCTGTCCTGCGCCAAATCGAGGGTCGAACGGCAGCGAATCCTGGGTGCATTTGCGCTGGATAGCTTCAGGTAAGTAGAGAGGAAAGAATTAATGGGTTTGCCGCAGGAGATAGAATGCCGGGTCATACTTATTAGCGGATAAACTTATCCCGATAATAGCGGCGAGCAACATAAACCGCGATATTCCCGTATATGAAGCCGCCCAACCCGCCTGATATTATCAGGCCCGGCGTACCATAATAAGAAGTGCCTGCCCCCACGCACAAACCACAGATCAGCAGTCCACACCATGTTTGCCAGTGACGAAAAATGAGTTTATACGCGCTTCGCCAGCGCTTGCCGCGCTCCTGAAACGTAAGATGTGAAAGTTCAGGAATGCTTTTTAACGTCCAGTAGATTTTCATCCGCGCCTCCATGTCGAGGAAAGCATTGAGTCTTGCTTAATCCGCTATCAGGTTCATGCATATTCTATGAATCAAAAAAAGGACGCCATCCGGTGAAGTAGCGTCCCTGAGCGTCCAGGATATAAAGGCTAACCTTCATATTTATCCTTTCATAGTATCTATCGTTGTTCACCTGCCAAATATGGTACCGAAGCGCTGATATTCTGCGGTGAAGCGTTCAGAGCCAAAGCGACGCGGCAAATCGGGTCGTTAACCTTTGATGAGTTTCGGGGTTGCACGGTCGATGCCCTCGCCCACCGGGGCGTAGGATCCCCGGTAAGCTGTTCACCAGCCTGCATCCCTGCAGGCTATGCCCTCCCGGCGCGTCCCTGCGCTTCGCCCCGGCCTTCCGAAAACGCTTTGGCGAGGTTCAGCCGAACCAGGGCGACGCTGTAGGCCATTTATTATCAGTGAGTTATTCCATTGCTTTAAAGGCAATAAAATTACCGGGGATAATTCAGCCCTTGGGGTATGTGAACGGCATTATTCAGGCAATGCGTACACCACCACCTGATCGCCCACCTGATCCTTCAGGATAGTATTCCCGCCTGCGACGAACGCCACATACTGACGGCCTTTGTACTCATAGACCGACGGGTTCGCTACCGCAGGGGCTTCAACCTGATCGGCCCACAGCTCTTCACCGCTCTCCACCGAGTAGGCGCGCACTTTGGCATCCATCGAGGCACCGATAAAGATCACGCCCCCCGCCGTCACCGCCGGGCCGCCAATGGTCGGTGAACCCCAGCTTTCCGGCATAAAGAAGCCATACTGCTGCGATGCGCCAACAGGACGACGCCACTTCACATCACCGGTATGCATATCCAGCGCCACGATTTCACCAAACGGCGGCTTCCAGCACGGCATACCCAGCCAGTTATTCGCCACCATCAGGCGCAGACCATAAGGTGCCCCTTCCTGAGGCGCAAAACCGCTCTCATTCCCGGCGCTTTTATCCGCTTTATCGTAATCTTCACGGCTGTAGAGCTTCACGTACTGCACGATATGGGAAGTGTTAACGATAGCAATCTGCTTGTGCGGATCGAACGCCACCCCGCCCCACTGCACGCCGCCGGCGCTGTCCGGATAGGTGAGCGTGCCTTCGCCTTTGGTGACAGGCGGCGTGTACATGCCGTCATAGGTGAGATTGTCCCACAGGCGAGTACACTGCCCGGCACCGACGACATCCGCCAGCTTCCAGATCTCTGGTTTTTTCGACTGATCGAGCAGCGGCGCAGGTTTCGTCGGGAAAGGTTGCGTTGGCGAGAGAACTTCGCCCTGCACCGAACCATCGCCCTGCGGTACCGGACGCTCTTCGATAGGCCAGACGTCTTCGCCCGTCAAACGGTTAACCACAAACAAAAAGCCCTGCTTGGTGGCCTGAATCAGCGCCGGGATCTGCTTACCGTTTACGGTGATATCCATCAGCGTCGGCGCAGAGTTGATATCGTAATCCCACACGTCGTGGTGCACCCACTGACGAGACCAGACGACTTTACCGGTGTTGATGTCCAGCGCGGTGGTAGAGGTGCCGAGTGGAATAGGATCGACGCGGTTGCCACCCCAGTAGTTGGGGGACGGAGATGAAACCGGGAGATAGACCAGGCCGTTGGCCTCATCGGCGGACATGTGCGTCCAGACGTTGGCCGTCCCGGTACGTTGGCGGATCTCAGCCGGGATCGCATCAAAGGTCCATTCGCGCTCGCCGGTGCGGGCATTGATGGAAAATACGCTGCCCGGAGGCGCTTCGGCATAGGCCCAGTCTTTACCGGCCCAGCCCACAATCAGATGGTCGCCCACGACGGTCGGCGGCTGCAGGATAGATAGCGGGTACTTGGCATTAACCGTGTTCCACTGATTGATGTCCAGCACGCCATTGTCCGCAAAGCTGCTGCACGGCTTGCCGGAATCGGCATCCAGCGCGAAAAGCTTGCCGTCAACGGTGCCCATATAAACGATCTTCTGACACGCCTCTCCGGCGACCGGATTTTTTGCCTGCCAGTAAGAGACGCCTCGGTTTTTCAGCACCGGCTGGGTCAGCGCCTTGCGTGACGATTTGGTGTCATAGTGCCACTTCTCTTTACCCGTGCCCGGTTCCAGCGCAATCAGGCGATCGAAAGGGGTGCCGATGTAGAGCGTCTCATTCGCGAAGATGGGCGTGGCGGACCAGACGGTAGCCGGGGTGTCGCCTTTGCCATCCGAGACGTCGCCGGTATGGAACTCCCAGACTTTTGTTAATTTACCGACGTTATCCGCCGTAATCTGCGTCAGCGGACTGTATTTCTGCGCGTTAAGCTGCCCATGGAAACTGTCCCAGGTGGCCGCGGAGGGCACCAGCGGGGACGCAGGTTGCTTGACCGACGCGGCTTTCTCTCCGCCTTCCTGACCGGTTGATGCCTCGTCAGTGGTTTTTGTGGTGCCCGGCGCCTGCTGATCGGCCGCGTCCACATTAAGCTCTTCCTGAGTCCCCTGAGAGGCTTCAGCGGCTTTATCCTGCGCCTGCAGCGAGAGTGGAGTAACCAGCAGTGCCAGCGCTGTCATGCTGACCTTAAAGACGGAATAGTGTTTATCGTTATGCACGGGTGGCTCCTCAGGCTCTGACGCGGGGATTGTGACGAACGGAATTGCTGCTCAGCATAATCAGACCAATCAGGCCGACCACCATAGCTGCCGTAATGATGTACTGGTGCAGCAGCGCGGCTGCAAAACCAATCCCAAACAAGAACACGAGGGTGACAATAATCAGGAAAATGCGCCCGCCGCGACGGGTTGCGGCACGCAAAATAAAGCTCAATATTGCCAGAAATACGCAGGCGATGGCCACGCCCAGCGCACCAATAGTGCCGGTGACGCCTGTAAGCGGTGTCAGCCAGGCATATAACGCCACCGCGAAGCCAATGACCGCGGCCAGCAACAGCAATATGCTGCCGACGCGGGAGGGTTGAGAGTGCAACATACCAGGAAGTCCCCTTATAAAATAAACAAGTCACTCAAACGGCGTTTTCATGGGCAGTTGCAGCTATTTTCATTCTCGTACACGCTAAAAAAACAGCGCAGTATGAAGAACAGCGGCATATTCCACTAAACGTATCAGAGTATAGAAGATGATTTATTTAAGGGGGCTGAACCGTCTGCCGTGTTTAACTTTTTGCCCGCAGCAAATTTTCAGACACGCGTCGATTCGCCTGTTTGAACGCCTCAGCGTTATGGCCGAGGGACTTCAGCTGTCCCCGGCTCTCTTCTAACGCCGTTTCAAGTTTATCCACTTCATTAGAGAGACGGGAAACCATAATGAAGAGTATCGCGACCCCTGTAACGACAGGAACAATTAACCACCATGACACAAACATGTGCGTAACCCTGGAAGATAATGAACGTAGTTACAGTCTTATTAGCTCCATGAGTAAAAACAATAATAACAATTGATGAGTTTTGTAGGCCGGGCAAGGCGTAGTCGCCACCCGGCGTTGTCGCACAAGCGCTACGTACCCGAAACCTTCGGGAAAATCTCCAGATATTTCTCCGAGCCATAAAACGGGATCACCAGAAACGCCATGCCCGCCGTTCCGCTGGCTAACTGCACCGCCATATCGCCGCTGCGGGTAATAAACAGCGTCCGATCCTGCCAGCGGCAACCGACGCTCATATCCGGGGTGCAATTTTTAAACTTCGTTAACAGCACGCCCTCTTTGCTCAGGAAGAAGTACCGGCTTTCGGCATCGGACGGTTTTGCCGCCGACTCATCCAGCAGCGCGTAGGTCTCCTCCCGCAGCGTTCTGTTTTGCGCATCCAGCGATTTCACCTGCAGCGATCTGCCAGGATAGTTGAAGCGTAACTCCACCATCGCCGCGTTGTCGGCTCTGACATACAGAGTCTCGGCCAGATCGTTTGCGCCGTAGTATTTTCCCCCGCCCGGCTGAAGCGGTTTCGTCATAAAGCGGTACACCGTGTGGCTGCGAATATCCTGGCGGTTCGGATACTCCGCATTAAATTGCGCTTTCTGCGGCGAACTGACGACGCAGCCGGTGAGTAACAGCAGACAGAGCAGGACAGACAGTTGACGCATTACTATTCCCCATGCAGGTATTCAGAGTATGTTGACGGTGCGCGCTAACCAGCCAGGAAGATGCTCTCTGTACCAGCTGAGGTAGGCCTGAAAATCGCTTTTCTGCCGCGCATGCAGCAGTAAAACCACCTCCGTCACAATCCAGGCTTTCGCTATGGCGATCTCTTTGGCTAAGTCACGCGCGTCGGAATAACAGGCAATAAGACTATAACGATCGGCCAGCGTATTGAATGCCTGAAGGGTGCCCATCCCCTTAATCAGGGGGGCGAGGTCGATAGCCGGACTTCCCGTGCCAAACCGTTCCCAGTCAAAAAGCACCCACTCGCCGTTATCTCTTCGGCCCCAGTTACCCGCATTACTGTCGCCGGAAATTAAACCCGGATGCCGAAACAGCGCCTCGCTGTGCTGATGAAAACGGCGCATCTGCTGTGCAGCCCTTTCTGGTAAAACCAACAGCGCGAGGGAGGCCTCAAGCGCGGCGGCTGACCAGCCGTGGGGATGATAAGTCCATGAAGGATCTGGCGGATGACCATGCAGGCGGGCCAACATCGACAGCACCTCATCGCCTGCTACAGCGTCCTGATCCACCGGGTGGGGAATATATTCCAGCCTTATTTTACGCCGGGAGGCATCAGCGAACAGCAGCGCGGGAGAAGCGATACCCGCATGGCGGAGCCGCGGCGCAGCGGAGTGATAAAACGCAAACTCCACCTCACTGACGGGATATTTCTCGATGACCTGGTGGCCCTCTTCCTCGCCGATCAGCGTGACGTTCGCCGCACCCATTCTGGATAAATTCTGTTCAGACATGCTTGATTCCTGTTATGCCCCCTTCGCCGCAGACTGCCAGTAAAGCGGCGACCCAAACGCTTCCACGTAGTAATCAATGACCGCCCGCACATTCAGCGGCGGGTGGCGCGTATGGGGGTAGATCGCCGCAATGTTGAGGGGCTCGGTATTAATGGAGGTCTCGTGGTCCGGCAGCAGCTTCACCAGCTCACCGCTGTGGAACCGGTCGCCAATCAGCCAGTCCGGAAACAGCACAACCCCCATCCCGCCCAGCGCCGCAATAAGCAGGGTTTCGGCGTTATTGGAGGACATCAGCGGCGTAACGGGATAGTGGATCCACGCCTCGCCGGGCCGACGCAGCAGCCAGCGGTTGGGGCCGGACGAGCCGCGGTAGACCAGGCATTTATGCCCCATAATGTCGTCCGGCGTTTTCGGCGTGCCGTATTTGCGCAGGTACGCCGGAGCGGCGGCGAGGTGATAAAACTGCTGGCCCAGCACCCGGGCGTGAAAAGAGGAGTCGGTCAGCGCGCCGATGCGAAAGATCACGTCGGCGGCATCCCGGTGAGGATCGATATAATCATCGGTCAACGTCAGCTCGATGCTGAGCCGGGGATAGCGTTCCGTCAGGCCGGGAAGGCCGGGGGCGATGTGCCGCTGGCCGAAAAAGACCGGGGTGTTGATGCGGATAATGCCAGAAGGCTCCCGCTTGCGTTCGTCCAGCTCCCGGCGCGCCTCGTCAAGATTGCCGAGCATCTGGCGGGCAAAACGAATAAACAGATGGCCGCTCTCGGTCGGGATAATCGCCCGCGTATTGCGGTAGAACAGCTGCTGGCCGAGCGCGTCTTCCAGCTGATGAATAACGCGGGAAACCTGCGACGCCGAAATCCCCTCCCGACGCGCCACCACCGAAAAATTCTGGGTTTCATAGACCGCAACGAAGATCTGCAGCCAGCGAATATTGATGTTTGCGACGTCGTACATTGATGCATTTCCTGCACAGGTGTTTATTGCATTATGGCATTTTTCTCACGGATAAACAGGCGTACGCTTCCCGGCCTCAACAACGGAGAGACGGCGTGGTATGCAACTGATATTGATTTTATTCACGATCGCGGGCGGCATGGGGCTGTCCGTCGAGGCAGGACTGCTGGGGCCGCTCGGCGGTGAGGTAGGCGATCTGTGGGCAACGTTCAGCGTGTTTGGCGTCGGTGCCGCCCTGACGTTTTTGCTGATGCTGTTTTTCAGCCCGCGCAACAGTCCGTCGTTTTTCGCCCAGCCCTCATGGCAGCTGCTGGGCGGGGTGCTCGGCCCGGTGTACGTCATCATTCTGACCATCGCCACGCCGGCAATCGGCATCGCCATGACCATGATTGGCATCCTGGCGGGCCAGGTCTTTAAAAGCCTGATCATCGACCACTACGGCCTGCTGGGCACGCCGCATCGCAAAATTGACAGTAAACGCATCATCGCGCTGGGGTTCATCATCGCCGCGCTGGTTCTGGTTGCACAGGGGTAACAGTATGACATTTATCATGATTATTCTGGCAGTTATCGGGGGTGCGACGCTGAGCATTCAGGCTGCCATCAACGGCCAACTGGGCAGCAAAGTGGGCGTCTTCAAAAGTGCGTTCCTGACCTTTTCCGTCGGCGCGCTGATCACCGCCCTGCTGATCTTCTTCTTTGAACCGAAACAGGCCGTGACCCTGCTGGACGTGCCGAAATGGCAGCTGCTGGGCGCAATGTTTGGCGTGCCGTACATCGTGATCATGGTGCTGGCCGTGCAGCGTATCGGTACGGCGGTCGCTACCGTGGCGGTGATTTTTGGTCAGCTGACCATGAGCATGCTGATCGACAATTTCGGCTGGCTGGGTAATGCGGCTATTCCCTTTTCGATGAGCCGTCTGGGGGCCATCGTCTGTCTGGGGATCGCGTTGTTCTTTATCTACTCCAGCAGCAGAACGCCGGAAACGAAAGAAGAACCTGCGCAGGCAACATAATGCCCGGCGGCGCTGCGCTTGCACGGGCCTACGAGGGTGTTGTAGGCCGGGTAAGCGTAGCGCCACCCGGCAAATAGAGCCGATTCGCCAGCCCGCGGCAAATTGGTTATCATCCTCGCCTCTTTTATCCGCCGGTCAGCCTGATGTCTGCCATTATCGATACCTTTATTGCCCCGCCGTGCCACGACCCGATAGAGACGCTGTGGCAGGACGATCATCTGGTGCTGATCAATAAACCCAGCGGGCTGCTCAGCCTGTCGGGGAAGAATCCGCAAAATCTCGATTCCGTGCACTACCGGCTGGTGCAGACTTTTCCCGGCTGCACCCTGGTGCATCGCCTGGATTTTGGTACCTCCGGGCTGATGGTGATTGCCCGTAACAAGGCGATCAATGCCGCCCTCTGCCAGCAGTTCAGCCAGCGCAGCGTGACCAAGATCTACACCGCCCTGCTCTGCGGCCATCTGGCCGATGACGAAGGGGTGATAGATGCGCCCATTGCCAAAGATCCGGCGCTGTTTCCGCTGATGTCGATTTGCGCTATCAACGGCAAACCTGCCCGCTCCCGCTATCGTGTGGTGGAGCGTTTTTATCACGAAGGGGACGTGCCGGTAACGCGGGTTGAACTCACCCCGGAGACCGGGCGCACCCACCAGCTGCGCATTCACTGCCAGCAGCTGGGCCACCCGATCCTGGGCTGCGATCTGTATGGCGGGCTCCTGCCGCCCGGAACCGAGCGGACGCCGCGGCTGATGCTGCACGCCAGCGAGCTGCATTTTGCCCATCCCGTCAGCGGGGAGCCGATCGTCGCCCGCCATGCCAGCCCGTTCTGAAGGTGATAAGCCCTGCGTCAAATCACCATGCCCGGTTCTGCAAAACGACCCGGTAGCCATCGTGATCCACGAACGTCCGTCCGTTAACGTCCCAGTAGGGGTTAAAGGAATCCACGCCAGTAAAACCTGCGTCGTTCATCCGGCCGCAGGCCTGCTCCCACTCCGCTTTATCGGGATAATAGAGAACGAACAGGTCCTCTTCGGTATGGGAGGGCTGGACGGGATGATGGGGACACACCGTAAACTCGAGGTGCCAGGGCAACGCTTCCTTGCCTGCCATAATCCCGCTGAATCCCTGATGATCCTTGAAGTCAGCAATCTTTTGCAGGCCCAGTCCCTGGCTGTACATCTGAAACGATCGTTCGGGGTCGGTAACGGGTCTGGCAATTCGCATATGGGTGAACATCCGGCGCTCTCTTGTGGAAGGTTCGTCAATGCGCCTTAGTCTATCTGCCCTGACGTTTTTCATTTTCCCGTGAGTGTCTTTGTTAATTTGCACGCTAAGGAAGTACCATCCATGGATTGCTTTTAATCACTTCATTCAGGACAGTAAATGAAAAGACGTTATGTTGTGGCTGATGTTTTTACTGATACCCCCTTTCAGGGCAATCCCGTCGCCGTGGTTTTAGATGCAGAGGATCTGAGCACCGAGCAGATGCAGCGGATTGCCGTTGAGTTTGGCTACAGTGAAACGACCTTTGTGCTTCCGCCGGACGATGCTGCCCATACGGCGCGGGTGCGGATTTTTACCCCCTCGCGTGAAATTCCGTTCGCGGGCCATCCCAACGTCGGCACGGCTTTTGTGCTGGCAAGCTATGCCGCAATGAACGAGACGTCTCTGCCCGAGACGCTGCTTTTCGAGGAAATTGCAGGCCTGGTTCCCGTCAGGCTGTTAAAGGACAACGGCACGGTGACCGGTGCCGAACTGGTCACGCCGGAAGCCTTATCCTGTCGCTCCGAAGTCAGCCCGGAACAGGTCGCCGCCTGTCTGTCCCTGACCGCAGAGGATATCCGCACCGAGGTGCATAACCCTGTCGTCGCCTCGGTTGGCCTGCCGTTTCTGGTGGTGGAACTCGCCTCCCGGGATGCGCTGCGCCGCTGCGTGCCGAATTTACAGGGGTTCCGCGCGGTGCTGCCGCTGGATGGCGCGGTCTCTGTTTATGCTTATACCCAGGATAAAGATGCCGGTGAGGTGGGCGATCTGCAGGCGCGGATGTTGACCCCGCGCATGACGGAAGATCCGGCCACCGGTAGCGCCACCGCCGCGGTAACCGCCCTGCTGGCGCTGCATCGGGATAAAACCACGCTGTCCCTGCAGGTGAGCCAGGGCGTTGATATGGGGCGGGCCAGTGTACTTTATTCAGGGTATGACGCCTCGTCAGGGAAATCCGTGGTTCGGGTGGGCGGCAGCTGTGTCATTACCATGGAAGGGGCGTTTACGCTTTAACGCTGCAACATCGCCGGGTGGCGGCTACGCCTTACCCGGCCTACGCACTTCCCCTTTTCTGAAGACGCCTCGCAAACCTTACATTCTCCCCAGCGCTACGCTTCCCCACGCTAAAACTCCAGGTTAATTTGCCATTACAGAATATGTAAATAAACGCACTTGCGCACAGTGCATAAGTGCATTAAACTGACCTACGTTCACCAGGATGGAGAATGACCACACCACTTACGTTAAGGAGCATCTCTGACTTTCGCGATACCTGGCTTGAGGACTTTTTTCTATATGGACGTCCACATGGAAAAATCCCGGCAGAGATAGCGTCAGCTCTGATGCGAAAACTCGACATCATCAACGCAGCGACCTCGTATCGGGATCTGCGTAGCCCACCCGGCAACAAGCTTGAAGCGTTGAGCTCGCCGCTTCTGGGTTGTTATTTGATACGCGTGAACAGGCAATACCGACTGATTTTCATCTGGTCAGGCGGTAAGGCGAAAGGGATTTATCTTGATCCTCATACCTACAATGCTCACCGATGAGCGATGCGTATGGGGACATCCGCTAAACAAGGCAGGTCATAAAATGGCATTCACAAACAGCACCCGTAAACCGACCACACCCGGCGATATTCTGCTTCACGAGTTTCTTGAGCCGCTGCATTTAAAAATTGCCGATCTGGCCGAGATGCTTAACGTGCACAGAAACAGCGTCAGCGCGCTGGTCAATAACAACCGAAAACTGACCACGGACATGGCCGTACGGCTAGCCCGGGCTTTTGATACCACCATTGAGTTTTGGCTGAACTTGCAGCTGAACGTGGATATCTGGGAAATTCAGCACGACGAGCGCATGCAGGCAGAACATCAGCAGATCATTACTGCGGCGGAGATGGTTGAGAGGAAGAAAGCGCAGCAGTCTGTAGCGTAATTCTAAGAGAGCATAAACTTATGAATGCGGGCCCTGTATTGGCCCGCAATGGAATACTCGTTTTTTCGGCCGCGGTTAGACCAACGCCAGTTCCCGCTCTAACACTTCAACGATTAACTGGTTTTTAGAGATTGAATGCTGTTTAGCAACTGCCGTCAGGCGGGCACCCAGGCGTCCAGATACCCGAACAGTCAGCCGTTCCTGTTGTTCTTCACGAAACGGCTGAATACCTTCTTCACGACAATCCTGTAAATATTCTGCCAAAGAGATTTCTCCCTCTTTATGCAGACCGGCGATACTGTCCGCGACAAAATCACAGTAACCAGAGACATTCAGGAACTTACCGCGAAACGCACCGATTTCAGCTTCAAAGGTGATGATGGCCGGTTGCCCCTGAATCATCATGATGTTACTGGCCTTATTCATATTCCACTCCTACAGAATTCTCTAACCACTCGCGTAACCCATTTACAGCCCCTTTATCCATTACATTTCCGGGATGCGGTTGATGGGTTAAGTATAACGACCCCAATAAAACAAAGCGGCGACGAGATCCTTGACCATTTTTGATCTTACCGCCCAGATATTTAACGAGACTGATAACATCATCCCATTTAATCCCTGATTTTGGCGGCACCGTCATAATATCGTCCAATGTTTTACGGTGCCGGGAGTTGAGGTCCTTGACCTTTATCATCCCTAATCCTCTTGACGTCATGTCGTAACGTCATTCTGGCAAAAATAAAAAATGACGTCAATTTTTGACGTCATATGATGGTCGGTAAATGCGTACGTTCTTAAGCGCATCCTGCAACAATTCATCGCATTCACATCTTTTCCTGAAGACGCCTCGCAGGAATGAAATCTGCCTTATCTCCCTGCTTTAACAGTGGCTATTTGCGGCGTAGGGTGTCGGTACGTCAGCAACATCTGGCGTCGGGATTGGCATCCCGGTTAAACTTAATGGTGAGCGGGGCTGTAACGCACCGCGCGTCTGGCAACACTTCTATGGTGGGCTGGACGGGGGCGTCGTTAGACGCGCCGGTATCCATTAAGGCCGGTAATGCCAACTCCGTTCAGTTCTGCCACCCGTGAAATTGGCATTTCCGGGTGGCGGTAAATAAACCACTTAATGGAACATAAATATGGCTACTATCAACCCGCTCATTACCGCCCCCTTCGACCACAATACCGACTTCACCGAACTGGCCGATACTGCGAACGCTTCTGCGAAGCGATGCTGTACGAAGAGGATCCGACAATGAAAATCGCCCTGTGCGGCCGCCTCGCCGCCTGCCTGGCGCTGCTGAAACCGACGCTGCATGAGCCCATTCCCCGGGATCTTGAGGCGTATCTCACCGTTGATTCCCTGCCCCTGCATCAGCCGGAGTTTGCCCCGGAATCCGATGCGCTGTGCGGTTATTGTGAAGCGATCGCCCGGCTGTTGATCAGCAATACGCTGGCACCGGATACCGCCCGCACCATGAGCGATCTGCTGGCAGAGTTAACCGGCTATTTTGCCGATCGCCTGAAGGCGCCACGCTGGCTGACAACCGATGCGGGAGTGGAGTGGATTAACTAATGTGAATCTTTCCCCTTACGATAGCGTGAGGGGAAGATGACAGCTAAGGATGGCTGATGACATGAGCAATTTATCGCTCCAGGAAATACATGAACACTGCCTTCATACTACTCAAAAAATCATTCAGAGCTTCGGTTGGGATAGCATCATCGTAGGTTCGTTAAGCGAGGAAGACAAAACTTACCTTTGGAATGAGAACGATAACGCGGTTCTTAACTGGCGCTGGGCAATAGAGCATTATCGTGGAAATGCCAACGATAACGGTATCTTAGATATCAGCCTAAAAAGTAAGAAGGGATATGATTATGCTGTCCTGCATGCAGCAATAATTTGCAAATATGATGCTCGCAGGAAGGAGTTCGCCATTTGCATGCTGGAAAATCTGAGAGCTCACAAAAAGAGTGCGCTTACAGGTAACGTCTTTATTATTGCTCTGATCTATTCGACAACATTTTGCAGCATGATGGAACTTGATGATGTGGTGATACATGACCCCCTGGAGGAGATGAAACCACGCTATCGATCGTATGGATTCTCACAAGTGTTTTACGCCCCCAACAAAATGTCCTCTGCAGTCGCTGATATTCAGACAACGATTCGACGCAAAGTGATGGGTATCCACTGAGATAAAAATCGACTGTTTGTCAGGCAAACGCGACCGCTGTAAACTCTGATGAAATGGTTAAAAACCAACCGGGAGACGTTATGATCAAGCAAAACAAAAAAATCGATTCTGTTAAAGCGACTGCTGCTGCCAAACGCGCCGCAGACTTCTGGGCAACTATTGACGGCAACAAACTTGCACAAGTGGGCCAGCGGGAAAAAGAGATGGACCTCGTTGGGCCAACAAAGAAAGCTGAACTCGTTAACGTCGGCTAACGGAGTATCCCACTACGCGGCACGTTCATCCCAGCCCTCTTCCTCCAGGGAGAGGGGATCCCTCTCACCCCACTTCCCGCATCTCCGCCGCCAGATACACCCGCACATAGCGCACAAACTTGCCGACAAATATCCCGGCGAACAGCCCGCCGGTGATGATGGCGAACGCACTCACTCCGGGGCGCAGCAGCACATCAGGCGCGATGGCGCTCATCACCCCCAGCACATACTTCACCGCAAAGGCGAGCATCATAAAAGGCAGGGCCGAATAGTCCGCCTCACGATAGATGCTGCGCGGCGCGACGGCGCGGGCCACCGCCGTGCGTTTGATCAGGATGTAGCCCATCGCCGCGCCGCTGAGTAATCCCACCAGCCACAGGGAGCCGGTCGCCAGCGTCAGCTTGCGGAAAACCAGCAGATCGTAGATATCCCAGAGCAGAAAAATAGCCGGGATGATGGCCAGCTTCTCCAGCGCCACGGTCGCGGGCCTGCGCGCCTTGATGCCCCGGCTTATCAGAAACAGCAGGATGAGATAGACCCAGAAGGGAGTGTGGATCAGGACACCCGAAACGAAATCAATCATATGGCTCACCGTTGCAGCTAGCAGGATGACACCGCGTCACCGCTCCGGCTCAGTATTGACCAACGTACCCGATTCACCATCATACTTTATCAGGGTATTTAATCCTGCCCTTCGTTTACTCTTTATGAAGTAGCATTTTCCATGAATCACTGTAATCCATGCATAATATACTCAACCGCTTCGATAGATTATTTTTTAGTCACTCTTCCGCGCTGCGAATAATATAGGAAATCAATTAAGACTAATCCCACGTATTTTTATTTTTTATGCGCTATGCATCGCTTACCCTAATTGTAAACTTCAGTAAAGAGCCCCGCCACGCCTGGCATCGCGCGTTTCAACGAGACAGAGAAAAACGCGTTAAGCCGTTATCCCGGAAGGTCGTTTGATAACATCACCTTGAAGGAAAATATTCTAAAAACAAGCGAACCGATATTTCCTCCAACTCATCAGATGGACTGGAAATTATTCCAAAATTCTCGTTTGACTCTTCAAAAATAGCGGCTAAATTTAATTCTGAACGACAACGGATACGAATGAAAACGTATCTTACTGACATAAACGATGTATATGAGGAAACATAATATGGCAGAGCAACGTGGTGGTTCAGGTAATTTCGCACAGGATCGTGAAAAGGCTTCTGAAGCAGGGAAAAAAGGTGGACAGCAAAGCGGCGGTAATTTCAAAAATGATCCGCAGCGCGCTTCTGAAGCAGGCAAAAAGGGGGGTCAGCATAGCCATGGTGGTGGACGTAAATCTGACAACTCTTAATTCATCTCATTATTAAAGCCTGTTATTCACTTTAATCGGTACTCTGCGGGTCCGCGGGCTCGCAGAATTTTTATGTCACTGGAGAAAAGCGTATGAATATGAAAAGCATAGAAGATGTGTTTATTCACTTGCTATCTGACACCTACAGTGCAGAAAAACAGCTAACCCGTGCGCTGGCAAAGTTGTCCCGCGAAGCCTCCAGCCCGGATCTGAGCGCTGCGTTTAAAGCGCACCTGGAAGAGACCCACGGCCAGATTGAGCGTATCGATCAGATCGTGGAGAAAACGCCCAATATTAAACTGAAAAGAATGAAGTGCGTGGCAATGGAAGGCTTAATTGAAGAAGCCAATGAAGTCCTTGAAAGCACAGAAAAAAATGAAGTACGCGATGCAGCCTTGATCGCGGCGGCGCAAAAAGTCGAGCACTACGAAATTGCCAGCTATGGCACGCTCGCCACCCTGGCCGAGCAATTAGGCTATACCCAGGCGGTAAAATTATTAGCCGAGACGCTGGAAGAAGAGAAATCCACCGATCTTAAACTCACCGATTTGGCCGTCGGTAATATTAATCAGAAAGCGGAAAAGTAAGCCTGAATTAACCGAACCCGAGGAAGAAAATATGAATCACGTAGAACACTACCATGACTGGCTACGCGATGCTCACGCCATGGAAAAGCAAGCCGAATCAATGCTCGAATCAATGGCCAGCCGCATCGATAATTACCCTGATGTACGCGCCCGAATTGAACAGCATATTTCTGAAACCAAGCACCAGATTACCCTGCTGGAAGAGATCCTCGATCGTAACGATATTTCCCGCTCGGTTTTAAAAGACTCCATGAGCAAAATGATGGCGTTCGGCCAATCGATGGGTGGCATGGCCGCATCGGATGAGATCGTGAAAGGTTCGATTAGCGGCTACGTTTTCGAGCAGTTCGAAATCGCCTGCTATACCTCCCTGCTGGCTGCGGCGAAAAAAGCCGGAGACGTGGCTTCGATCCCTGCCATCGAATCTATCCTCGCGGAAGAGCAGCGCATGGCCGACTGGCTTATCCAGCATATCCCGGATACCACGGAACAATTCCTCCTGCGCTCTGACGCCGAAGGCGTTGAAGCGAAAAAATAACCCAGGAGTGAGCCTATGTTTCGACACGTAAAACAGTTGCAATACACCGTTCGCGTCGCTGAGCCAAATCCCGGCCTCGCGAACCTGCTGCTTGAGCAGTTCGGCGGCCCTCAGGGCGAGCTGGCTGCCGCCTGCCGTTACTTCACCCAAGGTCTGGGGGATGACGATGCAGGTCGCAGAGAGATGCTGATGGATATCGCTACCGAAGAGCTGAGCCACCTTGAAATCATCGGGACGCTGGTCGGTATGCTGAATAAAGGTGCCAAAGGCGAGCTGGCAGAAGGCACCGAACAGGAAGCGGAGCTCTATCGCTCCCTGACGGCCAATGGTAACGATAGCCATATCACCTCCCTGCTGTACGGGGGTGGGCCACCGCTGACCAACTCCGGCGGCGTACCCTGGACCGCGGCCTATATCGACACCATTGGCGAACCTACCGCTGACCTGCGCTCGAATATCGCAGCGGAAGCGCGCGCCAAGATCATCTATGAACGCCTGATTAACGTCACTGACGATGTCGGGGTAAAAGATGCCCTCGCGTTCCTGATGACCCGTGAAGCCGCGCACCAGCTCTCGTTTGAGAAGGCGCTGCAGTCGATTCGCAATAATTTCCCACCGGGGAAACTGCCGCCTATCGAACAATATTCAACCACCTACTACAATATGTCTGAGGGTGACGATCTTCGCGGCAGCTGGAACAGCGACGAAAACTTCGAGTACGTTGCCGATCCGCAACCTGCCGTTGACGGTGGCGACGGGAGCGCTCAGGTCTCGCTTTCGAAAGAGCAGGCCGCTCTGTTGAAAGCGATGGCATCGCGCACCGAGTCGGATCCGAAGGCCAATCCGTTGACTGGCGCGGAGCTGGGGGCCGGTAAGAAAAAACCGTAACCCCGCGCCGAAGTAAATGCTGTACCACGATGCCCCGTTTCTTACGGGGCATTTCGCTGACAGGGGTAGAGTACGATGTTCGAACTCGATGCATTCCATCTCGCCAGGCTTCAGTTCGCCTTCACAGTGTCGTTTCACATTATCTTCCCGGCCTTAACCATCGGCCTCGCCAGCTATCTGGTGGTGCTCGAGGGCATGTGGCTGAAGACGAAGAATGACGTCTGGCGCTCGCTGTATCACTTCTGGTTAAAAATCTTCGCCGTTAACTTCGGCATGGGCGTGGTCTCCGGTCTGGTGATGGCCTACCAGTTCGGCACCAACTGGAGCGGCTTTTCCCAGTTTGCCGGGAGCATCACCGGCCCGCTGCTCACCTATGAAGTGTTAACCGCCTTCTTCCTCGAAGCGGGTTTCCTCGGCGTGATGCTGTTTGGCTGGAACAAGGTCGGGCCCGGCCTGCACTTTTTTGCCACCTGCATGGTGGCGCTCGGCACCCTGATGTCCACCTTCTGGATCCTCGCTTCCAACAGCTGGATGCACACCCCGCAGGGCTTCAGCATCGAGAACGGCCAGGTGATCCCCGAGGACTGGTTCGCCATTATCTTTAACCCCTCCTTCCCCTACCGCCTGATCCATATGTCCATCGCCGCCTTCCTGAGTAGCGCCCTGTTTGTGGGCGCATCGGGAGCCTGGCATCTGCTGCGCGGCAACGACAGTCCGGCGGTGCGCAAAATGTTCTCGATGGCGCTGTGGATGGCGCTGCTGGTCGCACCGATTCAGGCCTTTGTCGGGGATATGCACGGCCTGAACACCCTGGAACATCAGCCGGCGAAAATTGCCGCCATTGAAGGCCACTGGGAAAATCCACCCGGTGAAGCCACGCCGCTGCTGCTGTTTGGCGTACCGGATATGGAAGAGGAACGCACCAAATACGGGCTGGAGATCCCGGCGCTCGGTAGCCTGATCCTTACCCACAGCCTGGATAAGCAGGTTCCGGCGCTGAAAGATTTTCCGAAAGATGAGCGACCCAACTCGCTGATCGTCTTCTGGTCGTTCCGCGTGATGGTGGGCCTCGGGCTGCTGATGATCCTGATGGGCGTTATCAGCCTGTGGCTGCGCCACCGACACCGCCTGTACCACTCCCGTCCGTTCCACTGGTTCGCCCTGAGCATGGGCCCCGCCGGTCTGGTGGCGATCCTCGCGGGCTGGATCACTACCGAGGTGGGCCGCCAGCCGTGGGTGGTATATGGCTATCTGCGCACCATTGACGCGGTGTCGCTGCACAGCACCCTGCAGATGAGCATCAGCCTGCTGGCGTTTATCGTTGTCTACTGCTCGGTGTTTGGCGTGGGGTATGTCTATCTGGTGCGGTTGATTAAGAAGGGACCGCAGCCGACCGACAATCTCTCGTTGAATACCGACGGCAGGCCCGCGCGTCCGCTCTCAGCGGCTGAACCGGTACCGGAAGAGGAGAAACCATAATGGGCGTCGATATCTCAGTGATCTGGTTTGCCATCATCGTCTTCGCCACCCTGATGTACATCATTATGGATGGGTTCGATTTAGGTATCGGGATGCTCTTCTACTTTGAGCGTGACCCGCAGGCGCGGGACGTGATGGTCAACAGCGTCGCCCCGGTGTGGGACGGGAACGAAACCTGGCTGGTGCTGGGAGGCGCGGGGCTGTTCGGCGCCTTCCCGCTGGCCTATGCGGTCATTATCGACGCCCTGACGATCCCGCTGACCGCCATGCTGATCGGCCTGATCTTCCGCGGCGTGGCCTTTGAATTTCGCTTCAAAGCCACGCCGTCCCACCGCGCCTTCTGGGACTACTCCTTCGCCGGCGGTTCGCTGCTGGCGACCTTCAGCCAGGGCATTGTGGTGGGGGCGATGATTAACGGTTTTGACGTGGAGGGCCGTCGCTTTGCCGGTTCCGCGCTGGACTGGCTGACGCCCTTCAACCTCTTCTGCGGTCTGGGGCTGATGGTGGCTTATACCCTGCTGGGCACTACCTGGCTTATCATGAAAAGTGAAGGGGCGTTACAGCGTCATATGCGGGAACTGACCCGCCATGTGCTGCTGGCGCTGCTGGGGGTCGTGGCGGTGGTCAGCATCTGGACGCCCCTCGGCTGGCAGTATGTTTCCGAACGCTGGTTCTCGTTGCCTAACTTCTTTTACTTCATGCCGGTGCCGCTGCTGGTGGCGGTATTTGGGATCTGGATCTGGCGGCTCACCCGCAACCCGCACAGCCACGCCCGGCCTTTCCTTTTCACCCTCGGGCTGATTTTCCTTGGTTTTAGCGGGCTGGGTATCAGCCTGTGGCCCAACATTATCCCGCCACGCATCACCATCTGGGACGCGGCCGCCCCGCCTTCCAGCCAGCTGTTTATGCTGGTGGGCACGCTGCTGATCATCCCGCTGATTCTGGTTTACACCGCCTGGAGCTATTACGTGTTCCGCGGCAAGGTGACGGATACCGAGGGTTACCACTAAGCTGCAACATCGCCGGGTGGCGGCTACGCCTTACCCGGCCTACCACACCCGCAGCATGCACCATCCGTAGGCCCGGCAAGCACAGCGCCGCCGGGCGTTGTCGCATAAGGCCCGGTGCGCGATAAAAAGCCGGGTGGCGGCTACGCCTTACCCGGCCTTCAACCCCCGCAGCATGCACAATCCATAGGCCCGGCAAGCACAGCGCCGCCGGGCGTAGTCGCATAAGGCCCGGTGCGCGATAAAAAGCCGGGTGGCGGCTACGCCTTACCCGGCCTGCCACACCCGCAGCATGCACGAGCCGTAGGCCCGGCAAGCACAGCGCCGCCGGGCGTTGCCGCATAAGGCACGGTGCGCAATAAAAAGCCGGGTGGCGGCTACGCCTTACCCGGCCTAACACACCCGCACCATGCACAATCCGTAGGCCCGGCAAGCACAGCGCCGCCGGGCGTTGCCGCATAAGGCCCGGTGCGCAGTAAAAAAGCCGGGTGGCGGCTACGCCTTACCCGGCCTACCACACCCGCAGCATGCACCATCCGTAGGCCCGGCAAACACAGCGCCGCCAGGCGTTGCCGCATAAGGCCCGGTGCGCAATAAAAAGCCGGGTGGCGGCTACGCCCTACCCGGCCTACCACACCCGCAGCACGCACGAGCCGTAGACCCGGCAAGCACAGCGCCGCCGGGCGTTGTCGCATAAGGCCCGGTGCGCAATAAAAAGCCGGGTGGCGGCTACGCTTTACCCGGCCTACCACACCCGCAGCATGCACCATCCGTAGGCCCGGCAAGCACAGCGCCGCCGGGCGTTGCCGCATAAGGCCCGTTGCGCGATAAAAAAGCCGGGTGGCGGCTACGCCGCATGCACGAGCCGTAGGCCCGGCAAGCACAGCGCCGCCGGGCGTTGTCGCATAAGGCCCGGTGCGCAATAAAAAGCCGGGTGGCGGCTACGCCTTACCCGGCCTACAACACCCGCAGCATGCACGAGCCGTAGGCCCGGCAAGCACAGCGCCGCCGGGCGTTACCGCATAAGGCCCGGTGCGCAATAAAAAAGCCGGGTGGCGGCTACGCCTTACCCGGCCTACAACACCCGCAGCACGCACGAGCCGTAGGCCCGGCAAGCACAGCGCCGCCGGGCGTTGCCGCATAAGGCCCGGTGCGCAATAAAAAGCTGGGTGGCGGCTACGCCTTACCCGGCCTACGAACTACTTCCGGCGTCCGAGGCATTTTCCAATCAGCAGCAGCCCCGCCAGCGCGACGGTGCCGAGCAGGGTTTTGCCCGGCACGCCGGAGGTCATCGCCGCAGCGCGGGGTTTAGCCTCCGGGGAAAAACGCCCGTGTATCCGGTGTTCGCCGCCGACCGGTTCGGTCAGGTTGTTCCGCCGGTCAGGTGGGTTGAGCGCCTCGTCCATCTGCCCTTCCCAGGCTTTTTTCACCATCATCCGGTCGAGAAAACCGGGGAACAGGAACTGGCCAACAATCGCTCCGATGGTGCTGCGCCCCACCCACAGCTCGCGCACCGGTCTCTGCACCACGCCAAAGATGGCCTCGGCGGCGACCTCCGGCTGAAATACCGGCGCCACCGGGCGCATGCTGTAAGCGAACTTATTCCGCGCCCAGTCAAACTGCGGGGTGTTGAGTCCCGGCATCTGCACCATCGCCAGATGCACGCCGCTGCGCTCATGCATCAGCTCGGTTCGCAGCGCGTCGGTAAAGCCGCGGATCGCCGCCTTGGCGCCGCAGTAGGCCGATTGCAGTGGAATGGAGCGGTAGGCCAGCGCGGAACCGACCTGGATAATCACCCCGCTGTCGCGGGGTATCATCTGCTCCAGCGCGGCCCGGGTGCCGTTGACGCAGCCCAGATAGGTCACCTCCGTCACCCGGCGAAATTCATCATCGGTGATGCTGTAAAACGGTGCCAGGGTGGTACACATGGCGTTGTTTATCCACACGTCGATAGCGCCCAGCCGGTCGGCCAGCGTCTGCGCTGCCCCGCTTAATGCCGCGGCATCGGCCACATCCAGGCTCACCGCATGGCAGTTGACGCCATAGTTCGCCACCTCCGCCCGCGTGGCTTCCAGGCTGTGGTCATCGCGGGCGATCAGGCCCACGTCGTAGCCTGCCGCTGCAAAACGCAGCGCCGTGGCCTTGCCTACCCCAGCCGTTGCACCGGTAATTACCACCACACTCATAGCCTCTCCTTAATGCAGCTGCTTTTTCCAGTGCGGGATCTGCCGCAACAGTTCAGAAAGCGCGTAGCGAACCGCTTTCTCAATCACGTCTTCACACTCGCCGGTGAAGTGCTGCACGGCGGTGGTCACCTCGCCGCGGAAGCACCAGCCAAACCAGACGGTGCCCGCCGGGGTGCCATCCTCGCCGCCGTCTGGCCCCGCATATCCGCTGATGGCGATGCTGACATCCGCATCGGCCAGCTTCAACGCCCCCTCGGCCATCTCGCCCACCGTCTGGCTACTGACGGCGGTGTACTTTTCCAGGGTGGCATTACTGACCCCCAGCACCTTGTGCTTGGCTTCATTGTTGAAGGTCACCACGCCGGTGCCAAAGAACGAGGCGGTATCCTTTTCTGCACAGAGCGCAGAGGCCACATTGCCGCCGGTACAGGACTCGGCCGTGGTGAGCAGCCAGCCTAAATCGATTAACACCGTCGACACTTGACTGGTAAGTTCCTTGGTGGTTTTGGCCTGGTTCCAGATATTTTCTTTCATGATTCACTCTCTTCGGGAATAATCGAAATATGCCCATTGCGTTCAAGGATTGCGTATTTAATTTTTTCCAGCTGATATATTCCGTGGTTTTGTCGAGCCGACACCAGAATGTCGTCGCAGGAGACATCCACCTTTTTTAATTTTTCGTTCTGTAATTCACCGTGAACTACCAGAATAACCGGAGAGCCATCAAGCATCGATTCCGCGCCGGAGATATATTTTTTTGCCACGCCGAAAAGCATATCAATCACCACCAGCGTAATAATGGTGAGCATGGCCCCGGTTACCGAAAAATCTTCCCCCAGCAGCGCCTGCTGGGTGGCCTCACTAATAATCAATAACAGGATCAAATCAAAGCTGGTCATTTGCAGCAGCGCCCGCCTTCCGGCGATTTTAAAGACCACCAGCAAAATCAGATAAATCGCCGCCGCCCTGAGTATCATTTCCATACTGGTCCCCTACGGATAGATAAATTGCCAGAAAGAGAGACCCGGCTGATTATTTAACGTGACAGTGGTGACGGTTTTACCGGGTTGATCCGGCGTGCTATAGAGCCAGACGGTAAAATCCTGACGTGGTTTCGCCTCCTGATAAACCAGCACCAGCTCCCCGCCCTCGCTGTGCATTTCGTCAGGCTGCGGCCAGATATTATCGGTTTGCGTTCGCGCCATATATTCCCCGCCAATACGCACTGTCACAGGGGCATTACTTTGCCCCGGCAGGGTAATTTTCAGCTCCAGGGGAGATTGCAGACGACCAAAACGCTGGTATTCCACCTGCACGCTTTTGGCGGCGTTGGTTTTTGTCGCTTCGCTAAAATAACCGCCCGAAAAAAGCCCCAACAGCGCAGCGGCAATAATCAGCAATAACAGAACGAAACCGAAGCGGTGGGCGTCGTATTCAAACTGCAGTGCGGCATGGCTTTGTTTCACGCCGGGTAAAGGAGGGGAATTTTCTTTTACTTTCGCCATATATCACCTCACCGCTTCGTTTATTAAGATTATACAGCCAGATGATTTTTAAAGATAAATTTGATTAAGACTGTTCCTGTTTGCAAAATAAAAAATAGCAACCAGGCTTAATCTGTCAAGCAGGTTAAACCAAGGAGGCAGTATGAAATTAACCGTCGCACCCTTATTGTGTTGTCTTTTAATCTCAGCGGCATATGCCGATGATAATGGTGGACTGAAGAAAGATGCTGCCCCGCCACCGCCGCATTCGCTGGATGAGGGTTACCGCGGCACCGAGGATGCCCGAACCATGACCGTGGAGCAGGCCAAAGAGATGCACGATGGCGCGACCATCTCCCTGCGCGGGAATTTAATTGATGGCTCCGGCGGCGATAAATTTAAATTCCGCGATAAAACCGGCACAATCGATACCATTATTCCTCAGGCTGTATTTGATGGGCGTGAAGTCAAGCCTGACAATATGATCAGCATTAACGGCAGTCTGGATAAAAAGATGAACCCGCCAGTCGTTCGCGTCGACCGCATTCAGAAATAGCGTGTAATTTCACTTAAGTTTCACGTGGATATTTCCCGACATCCACGTGAAACGCCCCGATATATTCTTTCCCGATACTAACCTACCAGAATTAAGGAGCCCAAAACTCGGATAATTCCGGGCTTTAGGATTAATCCCTCTTTCCTTTCCCTCGCAATACTTAAACAATTTTACACAAATTCACATTGTATTCATTTTGCTTACACAGCACGGATCTGCCGATGAAAGCCCCACACAATATCGCCCTGATAATAACGTCAGCCGCTGGCCTGTCCTTAATGTTCCCTGCCCAGGCGGCAGAGCCGGATAATCAATTTATTATTCAGCAGCAGCGCCAGAGAGCACTGGAGCAGCAATTAACCCCGCCCGTTCCCGATGTGCGTCTTTCTGAGCCCTCATCCGGCTTTGGCAAAATTGCTTTTCCGACGGAATCCCCCTGCTTCCCGATTAACCGCGTCGAGCTGAGCGGCGAGGAGGCCCTGCCCCACTGGCTACCGCTCCAGCGTATTGCGGACCAGGCCCAGGGGCGCTGTCTGGGCGGCAAAGGGATCAATCTGCTGATGAGTACAATGCAGAACCGCATCGTCGACCACGGCTGGATCACCACCCGCGTGCTGGCCCCGTCTCAGGATCTGAAGAGCGGGACGCTGAAACTCGCCATCGTACCGGGCACCATCCGCCACGTGAAGCTGACCGAAGAGAGCGACGACTATATCCAGCTCTACAGCGCTTTCCCGGCCCACGAGGGGAACCTGCTGGATCTGCGCGATATTGAACAGGGGCTGGAAAACCTGCAACGTCTGCCGACGGTGGAGGCCAGCATGGAGCTGTTGCCGGGGGAAAACCCGGGCGAGAGCGATGTGGTGATCGCCCGCAAACAGAGCAAAATGTGGCGTATCGGCCTGTCGCTGGACGATGCCGGGACCGAAACCACCGGGCGCTACCAGGGCGGCGTGACCCTGTCGCTGGATAACCCCTTCTCCCTGAGCGACCTGCTGTATGTCTCTGCCAGCCACGATCTGAACGACAAGGGCGGCAAAGGCAGCAAAAACTACACCGCCCACTACTCGGTGCCCTTTGGCTACTGGATGCTGGGCATCACCGGCAGCGACTACGACTACCACCAGACCGTCGCCGGCCTGAACGAGGATTATCGCTACAGCGGTAAAAGCAAAAACCTCGACATTCAGCTAAGCCGCGTGCTGCACCGCAGCGGCTCGCAAAAAACCACCTTCAGCTACGACGTGCTGGCGCGGGAGACCCGCAACTTTATCGACGATACGGAAGTGGGCGTCCAGCGCCGTCAGACCGCGGGCTGGCGCATCGGGCTGGATCACCGCCACTACATCGGCCAGGCGACGCTGGATGCAGGCATCAGCTATCAGCGCGGCACGCGCTGGTTTGGTGCCCAGCCTGCGCCGGAAGAGTACTGGGGCGATGCTACTGCCCTGAGCAAAATTACCCAGCTCAGCGCCCAGCTCGACCTGCCGTTTGCCATCGGCACGCAGAACTTCCGCTACAACGTGCAGTACCTGCGCCAGATCAGCAACACGCCGCTGACGCCGCAGGATCAGTTCGCCATCGGCAACCGCTGGACGGTGCGCGGCTTTGACGGCGAGCGCACCCTGAGCGCCAGCCACGGCTGGTACGTGCGTAACGATCTGGCCTGGCGCACGCCGCTGCCAAATCAGGAGTTCTATCTGGGTGCCGACTACGGCGAAGTGGGCGGCTACAGCTCGGATCTGCAGGTGGGTAAACACCTGGCGGGCGGCGTGGCGGGCCTGCGCGGCAACGCCTTTAACACCGGCTACGACCTGTTCGCCGGAACGCCGTTCTCGAAGCCGGACGGCTTTGAAACCAGTGATCTCACGCTCGGCTTTAACCTGAACTGGAGCTGGTGATGCGCGTCGGACATCTGGATATCAAAGCGCCGCTGATCCTCGGCGGGCAGGAGAGCGAGGCCGAAGTGCTGGGGGCCACCGTCTGGCTGTGGATGCACTCCCCGATGCACCGGGATGCCCCGCTGCACGCCCTCCCCACCCTGCTGCTGCCCATCATTAAGCGCCAGCAGTACGTGCTGGTGAGCGAAAACGACCGGCCGATCTTTTTCCTCAGCTGGGCCTGGCTGAACGAGGAGGCGGAAGCCCGCTACCTCACCCGCCCGGCCATCGAGATGAGAGAAGAGGACTGGGACAGCGGGGATCGGATCTGGTTCTGCGACTGGATCGCCCCCTTCGGCCATACCCCCGCGATGTACAACCTGATGCGCCGCGATATCTTCCCCGACCACGTCTGCCGCGCGCTTTATCACCGCGGCGCGCAGCGTGGCAAGCGCGTGATGCTGTTCCACGGCAGCCACGTCAGCCGTCAACACGCCAGAGAGTGGCAACAGAATCACCCGCTCACCGTAAGCCTGCCGGAAGCGTTTAAAGGAACGAACCATGAATAAGAACCTGTACCGAATTGTCTTTAACAAAGCGCGCGGCATGCTGATGGTGGTGGCGGATATCGCCCGCTCCGGCCGCGCCGGTTCGTCCCGTTCTTCCGGCATCGGCCATACCCACGGCCAGCTTATCGGCAAGGTGAGCGCCATCAGCCTGAGCCTGTGGCTGGCGATGGGGGCCGTGCAGACGGCGCAGGCCACTATCGTGGCGGACGCCGGTGCGCCAAAAAACCAGCAGCCCACGGTCATCAACAGCGCCAACGGCACGCCGCAGGTCAATATCCAGACCCCGTCCGCAGCCGGGGTGTCACGTAACAACTACACCCAGTTTGACGTGGACAACAAAGGGGCGATCCTCAACAACTCCCACAAAAACGTGCAGACCAATATCGGCGGCATGGTGGCGGGCAACCCGTGGCTGGCGAAAGGCGAAGCCAAAGTGATCCTCAACGAGGTGAGCTCCCGCGACCCGAGCAAGCTGAACGGCATGATCGAAGTGGCGGGGAAAAAAGCCCAGGTGGTGATCGCCAACCCGTCGGGCATTACCTGTAGCGGCTGCGGCTTTATTAACGCCAACCGCGCCACCCTCACCACCGGCCAGCCGCAGATGAAAGACGGCGCGCTGACCGGCTTTAACGTCGAGCGCGGCGAAGTGGTGGTCGAGGGCGCGGGAATGGACACCTCCGGCGCGGATTACACCGATATTATTGCCCGCTCGGTGAAGGTTAACGCCGGGCTGTGGGCTAACGATCTGAAGGTCACCACCGGGCGCAACAAGGTGGATGCCGCCCACGAGGCGATCGAAAAAGGCAGCGACGATCCCGCCACTCGCCCGCAGCTGGCGGTGGACGTGGCCAGCCTCGGCGGCATGTACGCAGGCAAAATCCGCATGGTCGGCACCGAGACCGGCGTCGGGGTGCGTAACGCCGGGGCCATCGGCGCTCAGGCGGGCAGCGTGACCCTCTCTGCCGACGGGCGTATCGAGAACAGCGGCACCCTGCGCGCGGGCGACAGCGCCCGCCTGCAAACCGCCAGCGAGCTTCACAACAGCGGCGTAATCACCGCCGCCAGGGACGTCCGGGTCAACGCGGCCAGCCTCACCGGGAGCCAGCAGAGCGTGCTGGCCGCCGGGGTGAAGAGCGACGGCAAGCTCGCCGACGCGGGGGATCTGGAAATCAGCACCAGCGGCCAGCTGAGCGCCCACGGGCAAACCCTGGCGGGCGGTAATCTCAGCGCCCGCGGCCAGGGGGTGGACGTCAGCGGCAGCCAGACCCAGGCTAAACGTGTTCTGCTGGACGGCGGCGCGGGGGATGTGAGCACCGCCAGCGCGAAGGTCAGCGCCAGTGAACTGACCGTCCGCAGCGGTAAGATGCTCAACAACGCCGGGGGGACGCTGAGCGCGGAGACGATGAACCTCAGCGCCCACGACCTCAGTAACCAGCAAGGCAAAATCGCCCACAGCGGCAGCGGCGAACTGGCGGTAGACCTGCCGGGCAATATAGATAACCAGCAGGGACAGATTGGCGCGGCCAACGGCGTGCGACTCAAGGCTGACAAAATCGACAACACCGCCGGGCAGATCGTGGCGGTGGCGGGCAACACCCGGCTGGAGACCGGGGCGCTCAACAACCAGCAGGGGTTGATCTCTGCCGCTGCGGGCGACGGCGAGATCCAAAGCCACCAGGCGGTGAATAACGCCAAAGGGCGCATTGAGGCGGCGAAAACTCAGCGCATCAGCGCCGGAAGCCTCGACAACCAGCAGGGGGTGATTGTCGCCGACGGCGCTACCCTGGCCCTGAACGGCGGCGCGTTTGATAACCGTTCCGGCTCCCTGCTCTCTCAGGGCTCCCTTAGTTTTGAGAGCGGCGCGCTGAACAACCAGAGCGGCTTCCTGGCGAGCGACGGCGATTTTAACCTTAACGCGGGCGCTATCGACAACAGCGACGGCCAGATCGGCGCGAACCGCACGTTGACCGCCGGTTTCGACACGCTCAGCAATAACGGCGGCGCGCTGAAATCGGTCGGGGCCATGACCCTGAGCGGCGGCCTGCTGGATAACAGCCAGGGCACCACCTTCTCCGGGAATAGCCTCGCCTTCAGCGGCGACACGCTGAACAATACCGCCGGGCAGCTGGCGGCGTCAGAGAGCCTCTCCCTGACCACCACGCAGCTCATCAATAATAAAGGCGTGCTGCAGGGCGATGGCGTGAACGTCACCTCCGGCGCGCTCGATAACCGCGATGGCACCCTTAACAGCCTGGGGGCGCTGAACCTCTCGGCAGGACGCATTAATAACCAGGCGGGCACCCTGGCGGCCAGCGGTGCGGCGGATGTCGCGGCCACGAACCTGGATAACCGCAGCGGCGGACGGGTGATTGGCGAGGCCGATACCGCCCTGCATACCACTAACCTGCAAAACGGCGGCGGGCAGATCCAGTCGGTGGGCGATCTGCTCCTCGACAGCGCCCAGGGCGTGCTGGATAACGTCTCGGGGCTGATCCGCAGCGGCAAAAACGTGACCCTCAATGCCCTGAACTTTATTAACCGCGACACGCTCGGTGAAAATCAGGGGCTGGAGGGCCAGAGCCTGGCGCTGAACACCGGTGCCCTGGATAACCAGCGCGGCAGTATACTGGCGAACGACACGCTGAATATTGATAACGGCGGCGTGCTGAACAACAGCGCCGGGGCGGTGGCCTCCGGCGGCACGCTGGATCTCAGCGGCAACGAGCTGAACCTGGTCAACGCGGGCGGCACCCTGAAAGCGGGTAAAACCCTGAGCGTAGACGCGGCGTTCCTGGATGCCAGCGGCCAGCTACTGTCGCTGGGGGATATGGATCTCCACAGCACGGGCAGCGTGAACAACACCGGCACTACGATCGCCAACGGCAACCTGACCTTCACCACCGATGGCGATCTGACCAACAGCGGCCAGCTGATGGCGGGCAGCGCCCTCGACGTGCAGACCGTCAACCTGACCAACCTTGCCAGCGGCGAAATCAACGCCGGCAGCACCACCCTGACGGCCACCGGCACGGTGCACAATACCGGCCTGATCGACGGGATCGCCACCCGCATCAACGCCAACACCCTGACCAACACCGGCACCGGGCGGATCTACGGCGATGCGGTGGGGGTAAATGTGGATACCTTCAACAACCTCGCCGAAAACGGCACCGCGGCGACGCTGGCCGGGCGCGAGCGCGTGAACCTCGGCGTGCAGACCCTGAATAACGCCGACCACGGCCTGATCTACAGCGCCGGCAGCATGACCATTGGCGGGGCGCTGGACGACAACGGCGCCGTCACCGGTCGCGCAGGAACCCTTAACAACCACAGCTCGACCATTGAGTCCGCCGGGGATATGGCGATTGCCGCCGGGCAGATCAACAACATCAACGACCACTTCTCCACCGAGGTGGTGCGGGTGTCGCAGGAAGATCTTACCGACTATCAGCACTCCGGTTCCACCAACCGCTGGAGCTCAACGGAGAAAGGCGTCTGGGTGGATGGCAACTCCTCGGACGGGCTGCGTAACCTGAATACGCCAGAAGATACCGGCGCCAATAACGACAATTTCAACCAGTACGACTACACCCGCACGATTGACGAAACGCGCATTAAAGAGAGCGACCCGGCGAAGATCCTCGCCGGCGGCAACCTGCTGATGACGGGCGACAAACTGTTTAACGACAAGAGCCAGGTTATCGCAGGCGGCACGCTGGCGATTGACCAGATGGGCAGCGTGAAGAACGAGGACGTGCCCGGCAAGCGTTACACCACCGATGAGGGCACCGTCACCCACTACTACCGTATTCGCCACAAAGGCGATGATGAACAGGGGCGCGATCGCACGGCATATACCCCGCCAACCACCATTCAGGATATCGCCCTGAAACCGGGCCAGCTGATCGGCAACGGCAGCGTTGAGGGGAGCAACCTCAGCATCACCCCGCTGGTGTTGCAGGGAACGGACGTCACCATTGGACTGGCCGCGGGGGTGAAACCCGCGCCGCAGCAGACCGTTTCGCCGGGCGAGCCGGTGACCCCGCCGGCCGGACAGCAGTTTGAAGTGACCCCGGCCGACGGCGCGATCCGCATTATCGGCCCGAATACCACCCTGCCGGACAACAGCCTGTTCAAGGTGAACCCATCGGCGGACGTGCCGTACCTGGTGGAGACCGACCCGCGCTTTACCAACGAGCGCCAGTGGCTCGGCAGCGACTATATGCAGGACGCCTTTACCGCCAATGGCGACAACACGCAGAAACGGCTGGGGGATGGCTATTACGAGCAGCGCCTGATCCGCGAGCAGGTGATTGGCATTACCGGCCAGCGCTATCTGGACGGCTACAACAACGACGAAGAGCAGTACAAGGCGCTGATGGATCGCGGCATTACCTTCGGCAAGCAGTACGACCTGAAGATCGGCGTGGCGCTGACGCCGGAGCAGATGGCGCTCCTGACCGGGGATATCGTCTGGCTGGTTAACACCCGGGTGAAGATGCCGGACGGCTCGATGGAGAACGTGCTGGTGCCGCAGGTCTACGCCAAAGTAAAACAGGGGGATATCGACGGCTCCGGGGCGCTGATTGCCGGCAACAATGTCTCCATCAAGCTTAACGGCGACCTGTTTAACCGCGGGACGATTGCCGGGCGCAAAGTCCTGCAGCTGGATGCCGACAACATCACCAACCAGACCGGCACCCTTCAGGGGGCGGACGTCAACCTGAACGCCCGCACCGATATCAACAACCTTGGCGGTGCCATCGTGGGCGACGGCAGCGTGCTGGCCAGCGCCGGACGCGACATCAATCTCATCAGCACCACCACCAGCGCCGACAGCGTTAACGGCGAGAACAGCTTCGCCCGCACCACCATCGACAGCGTCTCCGGCATTTACGTGCAGGGCGACGACGGTAAGTTGGCCCTGCAGTCCGGGCGGGATATGACCCTGACCGGGGCGCAGGTGATCGCCAGCGGCGAGAACGGCAAAGCGCAGCTGGTGGCCGGGCGGGATATGACCCTGAACACGGTGGAAACCGCCAGCCGCGATAACCTGGTGTGGGACGCCGACAACAGCCTGAAACAGGGGCAGACAACCAGCGTCGGCAGCGAAGTGACGGGCAAAGGCGACGTCACCCTTGCCGCCGGGAACGATCTCAACGCCCGCGCCGCCGCCCTCTCCGCCGGCGAGGCGCTTAACGTCAGCGCCGGGAATAACCTGACCCTGACGGCAGGCGAAAACACTCAGGATCTGGACGAACGGCATAAAGTGGTGGGCGGTAACGGCTGGCTGTCGAAAACCACCACCACCACCCGCGACCAGATTGACCGTCAGACGGTGCAGAGCAGCGAGCTGAACGGCAACACCGTTAACCTCACCGCCGGAAACGATCTCACCGTGCGCGGCAGCAACGTGGCGGGCAGCAATGACGTCACCCTGCTGGCAGGCAACAACCTGACCGTGGAGACCCAGGCCGAGCGCAATACCGAGCTGCACCAGAAGCAGGAGAAAAAATCGGGGCTGTTAAGCTCGGGCGGGATCGGCTTTAGCGTCGGCACCCAGAGTATCAAAACCACCGACACCGGCGCGGACGCCACCCAGGCGGGCAGCACCGTCGGCAGCGTTGACGGCGACCTGACCCTGCGGGCGGGAGATCGCCTGACGGTGAGCGGCTCCGATCTGGTGGCCGGTCAGGACATAGCGCTCACGGGTAAAGACGTTGACATCACGGCGGTGAACAACCGCAGCCAGCAGACCCACGAGGTGGAGCAGAAAACCTCCGGGCTGACGCTGGCGCTCTCCGGTACCGTTGGCAGCGCGTTGAACAGCGCCGTCGAGGCCTCGCAGCAGGCGAAATCCTCCGGCAGCGGCCGCCTGCAGGCATTGCAGGGCGTGAAGGCGGCGCTCTCCGGCGTGCAGGCCGCCCAGGCCGCACGGATGGACCAGGCGCTGGGCGCAGACGAATCAAACACCAACACGGTGGGCATTAGCCTCTCTTACGGCAGCCAGTCGTCGAAATCGACCCAGTACAGCGAGCAGAACACCGCTCAGGGCAGCACCCTCAACGCCGGGCGCGATCTCAGCGTGATCGCCACCGGCAGCGGCGCGCGCGGCGCGGATGGGGATCTGACCGTGGAAGGCAGCCAGCTGAAGGCGGGCAACGATATCACGCTTGCCGCCAACCGCGATCTGTACCTGCGCTCGGCGCAAAACACCCAGCTGCTGGACGGTAAAAACGAGAGCAAGGGCGGCAGCGTCGGGGTTGGCATCGGATACGGCTCCGGCGGAGCGGGCATCAACATCTCCGCCAGCGTCAACCGCGGCAAAGGCAACGAGAGCGGCAACGGCACCACCCACAGCGAGACCACCGTGGATGCGGGCCGTCAGGTGAATCTCCTGACCGGACGTGACGCCACCCTGACCGGGGCGCAGGTGAGCGGCGAAACCGTGAAAGCGGACATTGGCCGCAACCTGACGCTCACCTCCGAGCAGGACAGCGATCGCTACGACTCAAAACAGCAGAACGCCAGCGCGGGCGGGAGCTTCAGTATCGGCACCATGACCGGCTCGGCCAGCGTCAACCTCAGCCGCGACAAGATGCACAGCAACTACGACTCGGTGGTGGAGCAGACCGGGATCTTCGCGGGCAAAGGCGGCTATGACGTGACCGTGGGCGAGCATACCCAGCTCAACGGAGCGGTGATTGGCTCGACGGCGACCGCCGATAAAAACCGTCTCGATACCGGCACCATCGGCTTCAGCGATATTGAAAACCGCGCCGATTTCGAAGTGGAACACCAGAGCGTGGGCATAAGCACCGGGGGCAGCATCGGCAGCCAGTTTGCTGGCAACATGGCCAACGGCCTGCTGGTGGGCGCCAACCGCGACGGACATGACAGCAGCACCACGCACGCAGCGGTATCGGACGGTACGCTGATCGTCCGCGACCCGACTCGTCAGGTGCAGGATATTAACCAGCTCAGCCGCGACGTGGAGCACGCCAACCAGACGCTCTCCCCTATCTTCGACAAAGAGAAAGAGCAGGAGCGACTCCAGCAGGCGCAGCTGATTGGCGAGATTGGTAATCAGGTGGCGGATATTGCCCGCACCGAGGGCAGCATCCGCGCCACCAACGCGGCGAAAGAGAAGCTTAAAAACGTCAACGCGCAGGATCTGCAGGAGGCGAAAGCCGCGTGGGAGAAAGCCAACCCGGGCAAAACCGCGACGCTGGAAGATATTAACGGCCAGATCTACCAGACGGCCTGGAACGATGCGATGAATGCCTCCGGCTTTGGCACCGGCGGGGAGTATCAGCGGGCGATTCAGGCGGCGACGGCGGCGGTTCAGGGGCTGGCCGGGAGCGATCTCAGCGCGGCCCTCGCGGGCGGTGCTGCACCGTACCTGGCGTATGTCATTGGGCACCGCAGCGGGTTGAGCAACGAGGGCAAAGTTGCCGCCCACGCGGTGGTCAACGCCGCGCTGGCCGCCGCCCAGGGGCAAAACGCGCTGGCGGGTGCCGCCGGAGCCGCCACGGGCGAGCTGGTGGGGATGATTGCCCTCGAGATGTACGGCAAATCTGCCGATAAGCTGGATGAAACGCAGAAGCAGACGGTTTCTGCGCTGGCGACGCTGGCGGCAGGCTTATCCGGTGGGCTGGTGGGCGACAGCTCAGCTTCCACTGTTACCGGGGCACAGGCGGGTAAAACGACGGTTGAGAATAACTCCGTTGGCGACATCGTCGCGGCACTGCAGGAGGGTAAAACCACCGCGCAGGTGGCCGAAGAGCAGGTGAAGGCCGAAAATGAACGCTATAAGCGCGAAAACTGTGCCGGGATGAGCGCCGAAGCCTGCGCGGTTAAAATGTATACCGAGCGTCGGGAAGCGCTGAAGGATATGGCGTTGTTTGGCGTAGATTTTGTCCCGGTCGTGGGTGACATTAAGAGCTTTGCGGAAGCGCACAGTGCGCTTGATTATCTGGCTGCAACGATTGGCATCATTCCTGGCGCAGGGGATGTTGCGGGCAAAGCCATTAAGGGTGCGGAAAAGGCGCTTAAAGCAGGCGATCTGGAAGCGGCGTCTAAGCTGATTAACCAGGCCAGTGATGAGATTACCTACGTTGCGGGCAGTAAAGGTAACTGGAGCAAAGAGCTAAATAATCCAAAACCAAATGAAGTTTACAAGTTTGGTGATGCTCATACCTTTAAAACAGATGCGCAAGGTAGGACAGTGAGCGTCGAAAGCACACTCTCCTTGTCTAAAAGCGATCGTAATACTTATCAACAATGTAAGGCTGGTAAATGTGGCCTCGAAGGTGATGAGGGTGGTCATTTAATTGCCAGTATCTTTAATGGCCCAGGTGAGAAGCTCAATCTAGTTCCTATGGATGGCAGCCTTAACAAACGTGAATGGAAAAAGATGGAAAATCTATGGGCTAATGAACTGAGAAATGGTAAAAAAGTACAAGTTAAAATCGAGCCGGTATACACAGGAACGAATAACCGCCCTGACAGCTTTAACGTAATTTACTCTATTGATGGAGGTCGTCCTGTTATCAAAGATATCAGCAACTCACCTGGAGGGATAAAATGAAAGAACTAGACGATCTGCATAATAAAATTGGCCAGTTACTGTCTGATGCAGGGCCAGCTAATGCTAAGAAGATTATCACTCGCGCTAAATTAGCGCTGGATGGCGAATCCTGCGAGTATGAATATGATTATATTGATCAAGACGATCATGAAGACTGGTTTGTTCCTGACAAGTTAGCCAGTTACGATCTGAGATTGCTGTTAGTGAGAATGCGGGATTTTCACCTGCAAAATAATATGACTAATGGTAAGCCTGCATGGACAAACTGTGAGATAATCATTGACATACCTGAAGGGAAAATAAATATTAACTTCTCCTATAATGATTAATTTACCTTCAATGAATGGGCGATTAAATTGTCCATTCATTTCACAAACCACTAAATTTATATAAAAACCTTTGTTTTTCATTAAAAGTAGTCGAAGAAAGGATCTGATATTTACATAGATTGTCTGATTCGGGTTATCGCTGATATGGTTATTTCCCTTGAATTCACTGGCGAGACTTCCATCTGTCCCGATGGCGCAACCGGGATGATGAAAAGTTTTGCCGCTCCCTGAAAAAATATTGCCAGATGGAACGAAACGATTATATATAGTGAAGACAGGAGGCTTTAATTTTAATGACAAACAAATCACTTGACCAACTACGGGCAGGATTAGATTGTTACCAATCAAATGGCTATGTCGAATCCAATTCATTTAACGATCCGAATGATGATGCTCTGGAATATCTGGGCATGCTGCTCGTGGATGATCAACCCACAGCGCTAAAGTATTGCCAGAGTTTTTTGCAGCAGTCCCAGGTCAATGATGAACTAAAATCAGCCGCACTTGATTTCTTACTACTGTCTAGTGAATGGAATTTCGCGTATCAGTATCTTTATAGCCAGGCGGAAAGACTTTCTATCCCGGAACTTGAAAAGTCGTTTTTTTATTTTTGTTGTGATAAAAACGAAGCCACACCTTATCCCCTTCCCGAAGGGCTATTCACTAAATTGTTAGCACGATTCGAGGTTGTTAAAAATGAGCCCGATGCTTATTTTTATCATCTTCATGAAGCCTATAATGACTTTGTTAAAACACTTTCCGATACGCAGAATTGACTTTATTGTGGGGGAAAAATCTGCAGTATCTATGTTATGAACTTAAAAGCTCTGAAAATACGGGGATTAAGACGGTAAAGTGACTATCGAGAAAACGACTCTAATCGTAGATAAAATGCAATGTATGGCTACTTTATTAGAATTAGGTGGTTATGCCGAATGGTCAGCTAGTATTTTTAAACTGGCTAAAAAATATGAGCTTGATCCTGATGATACCAAACACATTTTTCTAAATTTCTATGGTGGCATGGGCTCTCTGAACGATCTCGTACTGTACAGAAACGGAAAGGTTTTGATGGATGAAAACGATGAACTCGCTCAGCTCAGACGCGACCTGTTTAACCTTCTTTCCTGAGCAAAAATCCCGCTTTCGTAAGTAGTTTCTATGAATTTATTCTTTAACAACCAGGTTATATTATTGTTGAGAAGTACACGCCTGACAGGAGTCATAAAATGACAGTGAAATGGGCTCATTTTATAGATGTTCTTGGTAAAATGGAAAATTCTGTTGAAGTTATCAACCTGTGTCAGGCTATCGGTGAAACCCCGGTTATATCAGCTGATGCTGGCGAAGGCAAAGTCGACATGCTCCCTGGATGGATCAATGGATGGTCAAAGTATGATTACGGCAACCACTCAGTGCATCTTCAGTACACAGAGCATAATCATCTGTGTCACGAAACGTTGATTAAAAATTAGAACGTCCTGATTTATAATCTTTTTTCAAATTTTAGTCCGGATCGATGTAAAGCGATTACGGGCTTAAATATTGGTAGTAGTCTTTATCCTGCTATACTGCCGTGTTCCATAAAGGGAGCAAATATCCCTGGGTAAAGGGAAATAATGATGGGTTACTGGTTCTATAACAAGATGGAAAAATTGGGGGCCGGGGAGCAGCGAGCAAACAATTTTAACAGGTGACGGTATGGCTAATAACCTGAATGACGTTATTGAAGAGTTAAAGGTAGTGTCCGGGAACGAGAGAAGTAATATTCCTTTACCGGATGATGATATTATTTCTAAATATGAAGGAGAAACAGGCTTTTCTTTTTCACCTGACTACAAGAAACTTCTTAAGGAAGTTGGCAATATCTATTATGGAACAATCGAACTATTATCTGTCACAGAAGACAAAAAATTCTATGGCGAGTTGTTAACGGCTATAAATGATGCGAAAGAACTTGGCGTGCCTGAATCGTGGCTGCCCATATGTGAAGATAACGGTAGTTATTATTGTTTAGACCAACAAGGTCGTGTCCAATATTGGACTGGCGATGGTGCTAGTGAAGAGCAATGGCCTGATTTAGCCGCCTGGGTGAAAGATGTCTGGATCGATGGCAACTAAGGTAAGTCAAGGTAAATATTTATCTGGAAAACCCTGTAGCCATAAAAGATGATTTTTGGAACACCTGTAGAAGCGGTGCTCCAAAAACGCCAGGGTCCTGGTATTGCCCTCATACCCTGGACATTACCTGAAAAACGCGTCGACTGTGATGAAATAAAATACATTTTTCTAAGTTTCTATGGCGGCATGGGATCTCTGAACGATCTCGTATCGTACAGAAACGGAAAGGTTTTGATGGATGAAAACGATGAACTCGCTCAGCTCAGACGCGACCTGTCTAACCTTCTTTCCTGAATAAAAATCCCGCTTTTGTAAGTAGTTTCTATGAATTTGTTCTTTAACAACCAGGTTATATTATTGTTGAGAAGTACACACCAGACAGGAGTTACAAAATGACAGTGGAATGGGCTCATTTTATAGATGTTCTTGGTAAAAGGGAAAATTCTGTTGAAGTTATCAACCTGTGTCATGCTATCGGTGAATCCCCGGTTATATCAGCTGATGCTGGCGAATATAACGATCCCGATGGAAAAACGAAGCACTATAAATTTTATCAGTCTGGTATCGAGATGGGGTTTCGGAAAGGCTGCTTAAATCATATTCATTTTTACTTTGGCAATGAAGATGGATATTCACCATTTACAGGCAATTTTATCCCCGGAATTAAAGGAGGGATGGACAGGGCATTTATTACAAAATTGTCTGGAAAACCCACTTTGTCTGGCGAAGGTAAAGTCGACATGCTCCTTGGCTGGATCAATGGCTGGTCAAAGTATGATTACGGCAACCACTCAGTACATCTTCAGTACACGGAGCATAATCACCTGTGTCACGCAACGTTGATTAAAAATTAAAAAACCATTATTTGTAACGGTTTTTATCAAACTTTAGCCCGGATTGGTGTATAGAGATTACGGGCATAAATATTGCCTCATTTGAGTTAATTTATCTTTCAGGAGGAATGATGCGTCAATCCCAGGATATTTATAATGACATTGGTTCAGGATTGCTCTCGATCGCGCCTGATACTGCGGTGAGTTTACTTATGACTATGTCGATAAACAGGGTCACCAGCATTGGGTCACTGATACAGCAGATGCCAGTGCAAGACTTTTAGATCTTTTGGTCGAACTGAGGAATTTTTTTGTTGATAACGTTCAATCACTCGAAAAGCCCTTCTGGCGGGGCTGTGAGGTAACGGTAAACGTTGAAACACTCAGGATTAACATTGACTTTAAATATGAGAACTAAAATGACTATGTATTTGGAAAAACTCTTATCCGTTTGCAGTGGTGATATTTCATCATGCAAGGGGCATAAACTAACCTCAGGCTTTCATAATTACCCGCTGATTGATGATTTAACGGCTTTATTAAACAACAGAAACGGCTTTTATGGTTTTGAGTCAGCCTTGCATGTTTTCCCTTTAGAGACAGATGGGGAAGAGATCGGCGTAATTGACTGGAATGACCATAGGTTATGGATTGATTGTTACGATGATCTTGCTCATAACGCCATTTTCTTTGCTGAAGATGTTTTTGGCGGTCAATTTTGTATAAAACAAGATGGCATATACACGTTCGATCCAGAGACAGGCTCTTTTGATTACCTTGCGCCTGATATCAATGAATGGTGTAAACAAATACTTGAAGACTATGAGATATTAACGGGCTACCCACTGGCAAACGCATGGCAGAAAAAGTATGGTTCAATACCTGCGGGTTATCGCCTGGTTCCCAAAATTCCGTTTGTTGCGGGTGGCGAGTATGAGCCTGATAACCTTTACTTAGAAAAATCGGCAGTAGCAATGAAAGCAAGAGCCAATATTGCATTGCAAATAAGAGATGTTCCCGATGGTAGCAACATCCAGCTAAGGTTAATTGACAGGGATTAATACCGGGAATTGCAAATGAGACGTCTTATTCCTGGCATCGTTTTTTTACTGAGTGGCTGCGTGGTGGCCGATATGGACTCTACCAACCACACCGCCTTTCCCTACTCCTGGACGTTCCAGAAGCCCGCAACAATGGGCCATACCGATCGGGTACAGCGTAAAGCCGATCTTTATGCCTGCGGCGTCGATAAAAATATCGATGTAGACAGTCCAGCATGGGGCAGAGGCAGTAGCTATCCGGGGAAGACCACAAAGCAATATTTGCCCGGGTAGAAAAAGTGGAAGCCTGCATGCAGGATAAAGGATATATGGTGCTGGGCTTCGATGAGTGCGGGCCGCTCAAAGCCCCCACTGGAAAATGTAATTAAGTGTTCAACTATGACGAAGTAAGGGCGAGAAAATATGCGCGAATCCCAGGCTATTTATAATGATATTGGCTCGGTCTTAATAGCCGCAGCGCCCGATAACGCCGCAAAAATCATCGCGCGCGCTGAGCTGTCGCCCGAAGATGACCACTGCAAATGTGAGTTTGATTATGTGGACAGCACCTCAGGTGAGACAAACTGGTTTACTGCAGGCGCACAGGCCAATGCTGATTTGCTGGGCCTTCTGGTTGAGTTGAGGAAATTTTTTGTTGATAACATCTCATCACAACAGCCCGCGTTCTGGCACGCCTGTGAAATAACGGTCGATGTTGAAACGCTCAGAATCACGATTGATTTTAAATACGGCGATTAGTAGACAATAAAATGTGACGACTAAGCGCAACACCCTACCAATATAGGGGAGGCAAATTCCAGGACTATTCTGGCCTTTAAGATTATTCCCTATTTCATCGCCTGCCAAAACAACCAACAATTTTATCGCCTTAATTTGCAGTGGAATATCTCCAGCCTGATGGCTGGGGATATATGGCATTACACATAAAAAATGACAACAAGGATTACGGAAAATGAAAAAAATTACCCTGGCAGTATGCGTTGCGGCGAGTCTGGCAAGCGGCGCTGCTCTGGCGGATAATCACACCGTTTCGGTGGGTTATGCGCAGAGTAACGTTGAAGACTTTAAAAATATCCGCGGCGTGAACGTTCAGTATCGCTACGAGTGGGATTCCCCGGTAAGCCTGGTGGGTTCATTTACCTATATGAGCGGCGATCAGGACGAGCATTATTATCTCGCTTCCGACTCCATTAAAAATCACATCGAAGTGAAATATTACTCCCTGATGGCAGGCCCGGCGTATCGCCTTAATGAATTCGTTTCCCTGTATGCGCTGGGCGGCGTTGCTCGCGTGAAAGCAGACGGCCACACCACCTGGGTGAACGGCGGCGACAACTATACCGAGCGCAACGGCATCGATGAGAAATCGACCTCTTTCGCCTACGGCGCGGGCGTACAGTTCAACGCAACGCCTGATCTGGCGATCCACGTCGGTTACGAAGGTACCACTGCCGACCTGGGCGATGACTACGGGATCAACGGCTGGAACCTGGGTGTGGGTTACAGCTTCTGATTGGTGCGCCCTGATGCCGGGTGGCGGCTACGCCTTACCCGGCCTACGGTCCGAGGGTTTTGTAGGCCCGGCAAGCGCAGCGCCGCCGGGCATTACAGACCGCACTATTCCCCGGCCTGCATAATATGGGCGATAAACTGGGTTAACTTCGGCAGCGGCCGCAGATCCTGACGCCATAAAAGATGCACCGGTCGGGGTTGTGGCGTGTAACTTTCCAAAACACGTATCAGCCGACCATTCGCCAGCTCGTCCGCCACCAGCACCTCCGGTTGTAACAGCAATCCCGCCCCGGCAATCGCCGCCATCCGCAGCCCATACCCGTCGTTACAGCGCAAGATCGCATCGCGCTTCCAGCGCACCTCCCCCTCCACACCCGGCAGCCGCCACTCGTTGCGCGCGGTCCAGACGGTGTGGGAGAGACAAAGATGCTCCACCAGATCGTCCGGCGTTTGCGGCGTGCCGTGACGGGCTAAATAGTCCGGCGCGGCGCAGATCACCATCCGGTAAGGACAGAGGTATTTCGCCACCAGATCCCCGGTGTGGATATCGCCAATGCGGATAGCCAGATCCACCCCCTCCTCCACCAGATCGACCATCCGGTTAGTAAGATCCAGCTCGACGCGCACCTCCGGGAAACGCTGCAAAAAGGTGGCGGTCAGCGGGGCAATCACGCACCCGCCGAATGAGGTGGGCGCGGTCACCCGCAGCGTGCCCGCGGGTGCGGTACGCAGACGCTCCACCGAACGTTCGGCGATGGCGACCTGCTCGATAACCCGCTTTGCCTCCTCAAACCAGACCCGCCCGGCGTCGGTCAGGCTCTGGCGGCGGGTATTGCGCTCCAGCAGCCGGGTGCCGAGCTGCGCCTCCAGCCAGGCGATATACTTCCCGACCATCACCGCCGACATCTCCAGCCGGGCGGCGGCACCGGTAAAGCTGCCGCTCTCCACCACCGCGATAAAGGTTTCCATGCCGCGAAGCTTATCCATATTACAAACCTCTGGTTAATAATGATCTAACTTTAGCCCAGTTTATCCGCTCTTCGGTTTGTTAAACAATCAAGGCTCACACACAGAGGAGTCGGCTATGAAAATCGTCATTATTGGTGCCAGCGGTACGGTCGGTCAGGCAGTCACAGAAGAGTTGAGTCGTCGTCATGAAGTCATTCGCGTGGGTCGCACAAAAGGCGATCATCAGGTGGATATCACCTCGCAGGCCAGCGTGCAGGCGCTGTTCGAGAAGATCGGCCCGGTTGATGCCATTGTCTCCGCCAGCGGCGGGCTGCACTTTGGCCCGCTGTCGACCATGACCGACAGCCAGTTCAACCAGGGGCTACAGGATAAATTGCTGGGCCAGGTGCGGCTGGCGCTGACCGGGCAGCACTATCTGAATGAAGGCGGGTCGATAACCCTGATCAGCGGCATTGTGGCCCACGAGCCGATTGCCCAGGGGGTGAATGCCACCACGGTCAATGCCGCGCTGGAGGGCTTTGTCCGCGCCGCAGCGTGCGAATTGCCGCGTGGAATTCGGATCAACCTGATTAGCCCGACGGTGCTTACCGAATCGGCCGAAGCCTACGACGGTTTCTTCCCGGGCTTCGAAAGCGTGCCCGCCGCCACCGTTGCCCAGGCCTATCGCCGCAGCGTGGAAGGGGTGCAGAGCGGGCGGGTCTATAAGGTGGGGTATTGAGTCGTTTGCAATTGCCGGGTGGCGCTTCGCTTACCCGGCCTACAAAAATCGCGAACCCCAGGCCGGATAAGGCGTAGCCGCCACCCGGCACAACATCAGCCCACCGTCCCCCACACCAGGTTGCCGTTATGGAAGGTCGCGGTGCGCGGGGAAATGCGCGCCACCGCTTCGGCGGAGCAGGAGGCGTCCACAAGCACAAAGCTGGCGGCATCCTGCGCTTTCGGCCACACGCGCTCGCCTTTGTCGTTCAGCGGCAGCACGTCGCCGGTAGCAATACCTAACGCGCGGGACAGCGTCTGCTCGTTCGGGCGGATATAGAGCTGGGCATACAGATTGGCTTTTTCCAGCATGTCCCCCAGGCCATACGGCGACCAGTGGTCGATCACGCTGTCGGTGCCGGTAATCACAAACACCCCTTTATCGCGCAGCTGCTTGAGCGGCATATGCAGGGTGCCGATCGGCACGGTAGAGGCGATGGTGATCTGCTGCGCCGCCATGCGCGGGGCCAGGGCATCCACTTCCTGCTCGCTGAGCGTCGCCAGGGCAAAGGCGTGGCTGATGGTCAGTTTGCCCTTCAGCTCCGGCGTTTTCTCCACGGTTTGCACCATGTAGTTCACCGCAGCCACGCCCGCCGGGCTGGTTTCGTGCAGGTGGATATCCACCCCTTTGTCGTAATCCAGCGCAATCTGGAACATCAGGTCGAGGGATTTCTCCATCGCGCCGTCGACGCTGGTGGGATCCAGGCCGCCGACATAGTGCGCCCCGGCCTGCATCGCCTCACGCATCAGCTTTTCCGAGTTCGACAGCAACAGGCCGTGCTGCGGGAAAGCGACAATCTCGCAGTCGAATCCAGGTTTGCGCCGCGCCAGCACCGCCTGTAAATTCTCAAGGTTTTTCAGCCCGGAGGTGGGCTCGATGTTGCAGTGGCTGCGGGCGATGGTGGAGCCCTTCGACTGGATCAGGTCGATCAGCTTTTCCGCCCGCTCCTGAGTGTAAGGTTGCAGCTCCGGAAGCAGCTTTTGCTCGAGGCGGATCATGTCCTGAATGGTGGTCCCCGCCGGGCGATTCAGGGAGCGCCACGGACCGCCGTAAAAGGTCTTATCCAGATGGATGTGCATGTCGCGCATCGCCGGGAGCAGCAGCTTGCCGCCGCCATCGTAGTGCGGCAGCGTGGCGTCGGCGTGGCGGTTGTTATCCAGCAGGGCGGCGATTTTGCCGTCCTTGATCTCCAGGGTTTTCAGCTCGGTGCGGGTGCTGACGGCCACGTCGCCGTCAAAGTTAAACCCGGCCTCCAGCAGCACGTTATCCAGATAGTAGTGGGTGGCGGTGATGTTCATCGGTTTGCCCGTCTCGCAGGTCGGTTTCGCTGTGTCAGCAGCATACGCGACGGAGCCGGTAGCGCCAAACAGCGCACAGGCGGTGGCAGCGGTGGCGATTTTGCCGCTCTGGCTGAGAAACTCCCGGCGGCTTTTATTCTCACTCATTGTCTTGTCCTTGTATTGTCTCGCGGCGGGCTGGAAGCCCGCCGGGGTTAGGCCACAATATGGGTACCCGTCTCGCCACGCAGCGCCGCAGGCAGGCAGTCCGGCGAGGTGATGATCACCCGCGTGCCGCCGTGGTGCAGGAATTCCAGGCTGGCAACGATTTTTGGCAGCATGCTTCCCGCCGGGAAGTGGCCCTCTTCCATGTAGCGCGTCATCTGCGCCACGCTCACCGTCTCCAGCGCCTGCTGGTTGGGCTTGCCGAAGTGGATGCACACTTTCTCCACGCCGGTGGTGATCACCAGCACGTTGGCGTGGATCTCGCGGGCCAGCAGCGCGGTGGAGAGATCTTTGTCGATCACCGCATCCACGCTCTGGTAGTCGCCCTGTGCGGTACGCACCACCGGAATGCCGCCGCCGCCCGCGCCAATCACCACGAAGCCTTTTTGCGTCAGCGCCTTGATAGCGTCGGCTTCGACGATGCGCACCGGCTGCGGCGAGGCCACCACGCGGCGGTATCCGCGGCCAGAATCCTCAACGAAATGCCAGTCGGGATGGGCGCGCTGTAGCTCATCACGCTGGGCCTCGCTGAAGAAAGCGCCAATCGGTTTAGTGGGATGGGTAAAGCCCGGGTCGTTCTGGTCCACTTCAACCTGAGTCACCACCGTCACCGCCTTCTGCTCGCCGCGGGCGGCGAGACGGTTGTTCAGCGCCTGCTGGATCAGGTAGCCGATCCCGCCCTGAGTGTCGGCCACGCAGTTCGCCAGCGGGGTCAGGGGCAGCCCTTCCCGCTCGTGAGCGATCTCCGCCCGGCGCAGATCCAGCCCCACCTGGGGGCCGTTGCCGTGGGTGAGGACGATGTCATAGTCGGAGGCCAGCATCTCCAGCACCGAGTCCGCGACCGCTTTCACCGCCTGCGCCTGGTGCTCAATCGACTGGCTGGCGTTATCTTTGATAATGCTGTTGCCACCGATGGCGACGACCATGAGTTCTTTCATACGTTTTCCTTCGCAACAGGGGCTGGTTCAACGCTCGCGGCTTCGCGGCTATCGAGAAAATGCTTCACCACAAACATGCCGCTCATCATCAGGTAGGCCAGCACGAAGGTCAGCGAGCTGCCCTCGGCGAAGCCGACCACCGGGGCGTGGATCACCCCGAACAGGGCCAGCAGCGCCCCGACGGCGGCAGCGACCGCACCGCGCAGCGGTTTATTGATGATGGCGAAGATGGCGATACAGCCCCACAGCATGCTGGCGAGCGGTGCGCCGTTGCCGAGGTGCATCAGCCCTTCGTAGTAAATCCCTTTGCTGTGCAGCACGTCGGTACCGATTTTCGCCGCGTTGGTTCCCGCCGCCCCCATCACGCTGTTCATCATGGTCAGCGCCCAGTTGGCGATCCACGGGAACAGGCAGATAAAGATGACGGGCACCTCCACTTTGGGCGTTTCCCTCACCACCTGGTTGGCGGTGACCACGCCGATAAAGACCAGAATCGGCACGATGGCGGTCATTGGAATGATGGCGAGCATAAAGGCCCCCAGCCCGAACAGCGGCACGATGAACATGGTCACGCCGGAGGCCAGCGTATAGCCGATGCTCGCCCCCATCGCTTTCCAGCCCGCGTGGCCGACGTAGACCGTCACCGGGAACGGGTTGCCCATCAGGCAGCCGAGCATCGAGGCCAGACCGTTAGCCAGCATCACCTTGCGGGTCGGGTACTCATCCCCCGCCGCGTGGGCGCTTTCGATGTTCTCAAGGTCAAAGATGTAGTTCGCCAGCCCCAGCGGAACCGCAGACGCCAGATACGGCAGCGCGTGCGGCAGACCCTGCATAAAGCTGTCGATATGCACTTCCGGCGGGTTGAAACCGAAGGAGGACATCGAGGCTTTGATCGCTTCCGGGCTTTGCAGGCCGGAGATCCACGCCAGCGCGGTACCGGCGATCAGCAGCAGCAGACCGGTCGGGATGCGGGCGAAGATCGGCTTTTTACCAAACCAGTTGATGAAGATCAGCAGCAGCACGATGAAGGAGACCGTCGGCGCTTCGAAGGCCTGGAGCATCGGGTTCATTGCCAGCAGCAGCAGACCCAGACCGGACAGGCACGACAGCAGCACGGTACGCGGGATCATCTTGCGGATGGTTTCGCCGAGGAAGGAACCGCCCGCGAGGATCATCGCCTCCACGAAGCACCACACCAGACCAATCTGGATGGCGAAATCCGCATCGCCGGTCTGCTGATAGACCGGCATCAGCACCAGGAAGGTCACGGTGAAGATCGACGGGGCGCTCGGCCCCGACGGCAGTGCGGTGACGTCGTTACGCCCGGTCTGGCGCGCCATCTGTAAACCGAACCACGCGTAGCAGACGCTCGCCACCAGTACCGCCAGCCCGAAGGCCGGCGCAATACGTCCATAAACAATCTCTTTCGGGATGCCGACGACAAAAATGAGCAGCCCCATCATGGTCAGCAGGTTCGTCAGGTTGTTGGTCATCAACCCGAAGTACGCCGCCCAGTCACCTCTTTTCCACTCCAGTTTCATGCTTTTCATGGATGCTTACCTTATAAGAAGTAGCGATCGCGGAAGGTCAACAGCGCCTTTTCAAAACAGCTAAACGGCGGGTGAACGATGCCCGCCCCAATCATGCCGATCCCGGCGTCTTTGTGGGCAATCGCCGTGTTGATTACCGGCAGGATGCCGCTGCCCGCCACGCGGGTAATGTCGATGGCGGTAGGGATGCCCATGAACGACAGCAGCGGAATGGTAACGTTCGGGTTTTCACCGAGGGTGATCTCGCGCATCTGGCGGGAGAAGTCGATAGCTTCCTCCACCGTGCCGCCTACCAGGGCGACAATCGCCGGGGCCGTCGCCATCGCAAAGCCGCCGATGCCGTAGGTTTCGGTGATGGCGCTGTCGCCGATATCCAGCCCGGAGTCTTCCGGCTTGTAGCCCGCGAACATCGGGCCAATCACCTGCTGCGCCGGGCCGGTGAACCACTGCCCCGGCAGGCCGGAAACGCGCAGGCCAAACTCGTAGCCGTTGCGCGCCATGGTGGTGACCACGGTGCTGTACTCGATGCCGTGGGCGGCATCCAGCGCGGCTTTGCACATCGCCATCCACGTCGGGCCGGAGAAGTAGTCGCTGCTGGCGACAAACTCAAACACCTGGCGCTGCTGCTCCACCGGATAGCCCGCCTGGATCAGCCCCGGGGTCAGGGCCTGAATCAGCAGCGTGGTACCGGCATTGTTGCGGTTGTGGCACTCGTCGCCCATGTGCAGGGCCTGAGCCAGCATTAAGCGCAGGTCGATTTCGCCGATGATTTTCATGGCATCGCGAAGCATCGGGCCGAGCACGTCGCGCATCCAGTTCAGACGGTCGATTACGCTCTGGTCGTTGGCACCCATGCGCAGGATCTTCGCCATCTGCTCGCTGAGGTTGGTGAAGGCGCGGTTGCCCCAGGTTTTGTTCTCGACGATGTGCATAAACATCGACGCGGAGGTAACGCCCGCCATCGAGCCCACGCAGTCGTGCTCGTGACACGGCGAGAAGGTGATCTCTCCGGAGGCCGCCAGCCGTGCCGCGTCCTCGAGATCTGTTGCCAGCCCTTCAAACACCAGCGCCCCGGTAACGGCCCCTTTCATCGCTCCGCACATGTTTTCCCAGGCCACCGGCGGACCGGCGTGCAGAATGGTGGTGCGGGTCATCCCCGGCACCACGTTAATGGCCTGGTCGTAGCCCACCAGCACCGGGTGAGACTGGATAATGCGCTCCAGCGCGATTTTGTTGGCAGCGGCAATTTTCTCCGCCAGCGGTTTATCCGCCAGCTGATCCAGCGCTTCCACCACCTGCATATTGCCCTGCCCCGGCGGGGTCCAGTCGAGGTGGGTAACCGGGACGTGCTGCTTCTTCAGGTCGTCGCTGAACAGGGCGATGCCGACGTTAATGACGTTAAGCGGCTGGTTAAATAAGGTGGTCATCAGGCTTTCTCCCCTTTGCAGACAAATTCACGTGCCAGTAATCCGGTATTGGTACTGCTGCTGGCCCAGATGACGCCCGCATCGGTCAGCAGCTGGCACTGCTGGCTGAGAGACGGGGTATCCTGGTCGGTGCCGAGCACATAGCCGAGGATCTCCAGCGGACGGTTGTCGGCTCTGGCGATCGCCTGCGCCTCCTTGATCGCCTCGATCATCACCCCCACCGGATCTTCGTGCGATCCAAACCCGAGAACGAAGTCCATGACGATCACCCCCACTTCCGGATCGCGAGCCTCCTGCAGCAGGCGGCTGATGCGGTTGGTCGGGTCGATCATCGGGTGCGGTTTGCCGTTGGTGAAGTCGTCGTCACCAAAGTCGAGGAAGGTGTGGGCCTGGCTGACGTTGATATCTGCCAGACGTTTGGTCGGATCCGGCTGAATGTTGCTGTAGACATCGTCGTATTTTTCCAGCGCGGCGAACATGGCTTCGTCGCACAGGGTGCCGCCGCAGAACAGGCCGCGAATGTACTTCTGCTGCGGGGTCAGACGGGCGCGCACCTCTTCGATCAGCGGCCAGTTGAGCGGGTGCAGATCCAGTGACTCTTTTTTAATCCCGGTGAGCAGGACCGCTTTCAGCGCCGCCTCTTTGGTGCCGCGGGCAAACTGTAATCCGTCTTCATCGGCCGGCGGTTCATTGCGACCGAGGAAGCAGACCACCACAGGTTTACGGCAGGCGCGGGCGCGGGCCAGCACTTTCTCGGCCACCGCAGGCGCGGGCGGTTTGGAGATCAGCGCGATGACCTGGGTGTCGTCGTCGGCTTCCAGCATGCCGATGGCGTCGAGCATCATCAGCCCGCCGATTTTTTCGCTCAGATCGCGGCCGCCGGTGCCGATCAGCTGGGAGATCCCGCCGCCGAACTCGTGGATGCGCGCGCTCAGCTCCTGGCTGCCGGTACCGGAGGCACCGACAATACCGATCGAGCCGCGACGCACCGCGTTGGCAAAGCACAGCCCTGCCCCGTTAATGATGGCGGTGCCGCAGTCCGGCCCCATCATCAGCAGCCCTTTCTCGTGGGCCAGCTGCTTGAGCGCCAGCTCGTCGTCGAGCGAGACGTTATCGGAGAACAGCATCACGTTGAGGCCGTTCTCCAGCGCCTGGCGCGCCTCGCGGGCGGCAAAGGTGCCGTTGACGGAGATCACCGCCAGATTGCTCTCCGGGCGATGGGTTTTGGCGCTGGCGAGGGTGGCGTAGCGCGCTTCATGACTGCCGGCGCTCTCTTTGCGGGTGAACAGGGCTTCGATGGCGGCCAGGGTGTCGTCGTTGGCGGCCTCGCCTTTAATGACGATCATCAGGTCGCCGTTTTTGGCGTCTTCTAATTCCGGCGTCAGCAGGCCGAGATTTTTTAATACGCCTTTATTCATTTCAGTGGCCATGGCGACAAAGGCCTGTTCCACGCCGGGCAATTTATTGGCTTTGGTGGAAACCGACATCAGCGATACGGAATCAAAATAAGTATTCTTTTTTATTACGATTTTGGTGGGCATTACGTCCTCCTGGATGAGGGCAAAAGGGGGCCACATCACGCCCGAAGGCATGATGGAAAAACGGTCCGGTTTTAATTTCAGGCCAGCCCGAAACGGCTGGCCGGGGGTATTACGCGCCGGCGGCGATCAGCAGGTCGGCGATCTCGTTGAAGCCTTTTTCCCGCGCCAGTTCGAGGGGGGATTTGCCGTACTTGTCGGTCATGTGCGGGTTGGCGCCGTGGTCGAGCAGCAGCTTCACAATCGCCTGCTGGCGGGCACCGCCATCATTGAGAACGATGGCTTCGAGCAGCGGCGTCCAGCCTACGAAGTTGGTGTGGTTAACGTTGATGTCGGTGTGGGTCAGCAGCTCCTGCACCACTTCCAGATGCCCCTTCTCGCTGGCCGGGGTGATGCCCACGCCGCCAAAGCGGGTCAGCCTGTCGAGATCCGGGTTGGCCGGCAGCACCAGGCGCAGCAGGGTGAGATCGTTGGTCAGGCAGCTGATGAGGAACGGGTTGAAACAGGTCTGATCCTGCTGGTCGATATTGGCCCCGGCGGCAATCAGTAATTCCACGCAGGGATAATGTTTATTCAGGCTGGCAATAATAATGGCGGTTCTTTTCTGCCGGTTGGTGGCGTTAATATCCACCCCTTTTTCCAGACAGGCTTTTAATGCGTCGGCATTTCCCTGTTCGGCGGCTAGCAGAAATTCAGTAACAAGCTCATTGCTGGACATATCCACACTCCTGGTTTTCCTTTCTGATGGACTGAGCATAGCAACGGCCTGGTCAGAAAAGAATCCGCTTAAAAATGATTCATCGACAGCGAGTTCATTGTTGAGTTAAATTTAACAGTGGAGTCAAAATGTGCGTCTGTGCAACCTTTTCCTTATGTTTTGCCGCTTTTTAAGCCCCTAAGCTGCATTCTGCTTATGTTTACGCAGCCCTTGTGCCGTGCGGCTCGCAGCAAATTTGCAGAACTGTGACCGGCGTCAAATGCGTTGTAACCACTTTGTTAAAATATGTTCAAAACTGATGGGTGCCGGGAGCCATAATATGAATTCCATCTTTACCGAAGAGAACCTGCTGGCCTTCACCACCGCGGCGCGTTTTGGCAGCTTCAGCAAAGCCGCCGCCGAACTGGGGGTGACCACCTCAGCCATCAGCTACACCATCAAGCGGATGGAGACCGGCCTCGACGTGGTGCTGTTTGTGCGTAACACCCGCAGCATCGAGCTGACCGAGTCGGGGTTCTACTTCTACCGCAAATCCATAGACCTGCTGAACGACTTCCACGCCATCAAGCGTGGGATCGACACCATTTCGCAGGGCATTGAGACCCGGGTGCGGATCTGCATCAACCAGCTGCTCTACACCCCGCGCCACACCGCTCGCCTGTTACAGGTGCTGAAAAAGCAGTTCCCCACCTGTCAGATCACGGTCACGACCGAGGTGTACAACGGGGTCTGGGATTCGATCATCAATAACCAGGCGAATATCGCCATTGGTGCTCCGGATACCCTGCTCGACGGCGGCGGGATTGATTACACCGAGATTGGCGCCATCCGCTGGGTGTTCGCCATCGCCCCGGACCATCCGCTGGCGCTGGCCCCGGAGCCGCTGGCCGAGAGCCAGCTGCGGCTGTATCCCAACATCATGGTTGAAGACACGGCGCACACCATCAATAAAAAAGTGGGCTGGCTGCTGCACGGCCAGGAGGCGATCCTGGTTCCGGATTTCAATACCAAGTGCCAGTGTCAGATCCTCGGAGAAGGGATTGGTTTTTTACCGGAGCATATGGCTAGAGAGGCGGTGGATGCAGGACTGCTGGTGACGCGACGTATTAATAACCCGCGCCAGGATTCGCGCATGCTGCTCGCCACGCAGCATGCGGCTACCGGTCAGGTCACCCGCTGGATCAAACAGCAGTTTGCGCCTCAGGGGGTGCTGACCGGGATCTACAGCGATTTACTGTGGCGGGATTAGCTGCGGCTCTGTACCCAGAACGCGTGGATAAGGCCGGGGATGTAACCCAACAGGGTCAGGATGATGTTCAGAATAAACGCCCAGCCGAAGCCCTTACCCAGCAGCACGCCAAGGGGCGGTAAAATGATGGTAATTACGATACGCCAGAAACCCATAGATTCTCCATGCAAGCAGTCAGGTCATTGTAAAAGAAGAGCTTTTACCTTAAGCGTAGTGAGTCTACGCACAGCCGCCAGCGTTCGCGTGAAGTTTTACCCTCTTTTACCCTCTTTACACAGGTTTAGTCTGGCGATTAAGGGGTAATCCGCGCGGGATGCTGTACCCGGGCCTTCGCCTGGGCTAAGCTCAGGGACACATCAATCCTGAAGGAGGTAATTATGTTTTCTGTTGGCGATCTCGTACAACCGCGCATGGGCGGGCCGAAACTTAAAGTCATCGAAGTGCATGAAGATCAGATTGTGGCGGTGCAGGCGAGTAACGAGCAAGGGGAGAAATTCACCCTGAAGGCAGCGGACGTAACGCTGTATAAAGAAGACGGTGATTTTGGGGTCTGCTAAGCAGACGCTACCGGGCGGTATTACTCCGCCCGATATGCACAGTTTAAATCAGGAAATCATCCAGTGATTTTCCTTCTGCCAGTGCAAGGGCAATAGGCTTCGGCGTACGGCCCTGACCGGTCCAGGTTTTTTCCTGACCGTCGACATCGGTAAAGCGATATTTTGCCGCGCGCGCCTGACGTTTTTTCGGCTGTGCCGGGGCGTTCAGCAGATCGGAACTCAGCAGATCTTCTGCCGAAATACCGTCGGCTTTCATCATCTCCAGCAGGGCGTTAATTTTCTGACTCTGTTCGGCACGCTGCTGTTCAACTTCAGCCTGTTCATTACGTTTCTCTTCCGTGACAATGCGCAGCTTTTCGAGCATATCTTCCAGCACGTCCAGCGAGAATTCACGCGCCGTTGCGCGCAGGGTACGAATATTATTAAGATTCTGTAACAGCGAAGTCATATAAAATGAAAACCTTTTCAAGTCGATAAAATAAACAATAGCGGCCATGGTAATTCATTTGTTTATGAACATCCAGACAACAGCGCACGAAAATATAATTTATCTCAAATTAAATGAAATAAAGAAAATAGTCAGTGCGATGCTTCTCTTTTTGTATGATTTATCCTGATAACCTGTTTAATGATTATTTAATTCCTGAACCTTTCCAGGGTAATTGCCTGGGCCTTTTCTCTTGTCGGCATAACGACTATTTATTCACTTCTGGCGCATAAAACAAAAACTCCTTTTCCGGAGTTTCACTCCAACCAATCTCAAACTGACAGCATGAGCAGCAAGCAAAGCACGGGATTTTTCGCCCCGGGACACAGCAGATGCCAGCCGCTGAAAATAAAAAATACAACCCATTGTTTATCAAAAAGAAAAACAAAGAACGAAGAGAAAATGCCGCCGCGCTGGCAAAACCGATTGGCTTAGAGAATTTTACGGACAAAACGCCTTTAAATAAAAATTTATCGCTAATTGTAGGTTTCAATGCAGAGAGATACTCTATACACGAAAAATAATGCAAACTAAAGCACTAAGCTACCCTGCTTTAGCTCCTCTGTTATACAACCTTTAAGGAGTCAGGACATGTTCTCTCGGCAGTCTCGCCTGCGTCACGCGGTAGCGGATACCTTTGCCATGGTGGTCTACTGTTCGGTGGTGAACATGCTGATTGAAATATTCCTCTCCGGAATGACCTTCGAGCAGTCGCTTTCCTCCCGTCTGGTGGCCGTCCCGGTGAATATCCTTATTGCATGGCCATACGGTTTCTATCGCGATGCGGTGATGCGCGTTGCCCGTCGCTACTCGCCCACCGGCTGGATGAAAAATCTGGCGGACGTGGTGGCCTACGTCACCTTTCAGTCGCCGGTGTATGTCGCGATCCTGTTAACGGTGGGAGCCGACTGGCACCAGATTGCCGCGGCGGTGAGTTCAAATATCGTGGTGTCGATGATGATGGGTGCGGTCTACGGCTATTTCCTCGATTACTGCCGACGTCTGTTCAAAGTCAGCCAGTATCAACAGGTCAAAGCGTAAAGCACGGCGACTGGCGCAAGCCAGTCGCGTCATTATTGCGCGTCGCCAAACAGGCCCTTCAGAAAGCGTTCCAGCGCCATGCGGGAACTGAAGCCATGCGGAATACCATAATGTTCCTGGTTATTGCCCCCTAAATAGAGCGGGAACTGCTCATAATGGTCGCTGGTTTTCATCTCTGAAGCAGGGTCCGCAAAGGAAAGGCTTTTCTCTTTCAGCGTCGGGTGAATGATCAGCGCCGTGCGCCCCATACGGGCTTCCCGGTTCACATAAACATAATTATCGCCACGACGGTACCCGTATGCTTTTTGGGTTACCACATCCACGGTAAATCCCGCTTTTTCAAGTTCGCGCGCAACCTCATCGGGTCGTAAATACATATTCTTTCCTCGTTATCATTTCCTGCCGGGCAACCTTACCGTATTCAGCAATAGCAGCGCTTTCAGAAAAATCCATAAACGGCCTGATAAGCCGTGACCGGCTTCAGATATTAAAAAGGTGGTCTAAACTATTAATTACCGCAAATACAAGGGAGAAGCATATGTTTAACCGTTCGAACCGAAACGATGTTGACGACGATGTTCAGGATATCCATAACGATGTCAGGAAATTAGCGGATTCGCTGGAAAGCGTTTTGAAATCCTGGGGATCGGATGCGAAGGGCGAAGCGGACGACGCCAGACGTAAAGCCAAATCGCTGCTGCGTGAAACACGCGCGCGTCTGCAGGGGCGCTCGACCGGCAAGCAGGCCGCCTGCGATGCCATTGGCTGCGCTAACACCTTTATCCGTGAACGTCCGATGTGTGCGGTAGGGACCGTCGCCGCGGTGGGGATCTTTATCGGCGCGCTGCTTGCTCTGCGCAAATAATCTCCGATCCGGCTCTATCCTCCTTTGCCCCCATGCCCTGCGGTGTGGGGGTTTTTCTTTTTTAAGCCCGAGCGCCTCCCTCTCCCGCTGAACGCATCACCGACAGTGAACCCCTGACATTTTCCCATATCTTGTATGGTTGAAACTTACGATAACTACATCTAGTATTCTCTTTAGCAAGACAGACTCCTGGTGACGCACTAACTGGCGTCGGAATCCTATTCTAGATGGAAATACGAATCATGCGCATTATTATTTACACTCGAAACGACTGTGTGCAGTGCCATGCTACCAAACGCGCCATGGAGAGCCGCGGCGTGGCCTTTGAAATGGTGAATGTTGACCTGGTTCCTGACGCGGCAGAGACGCTCAAAGCCCAGGGGTTCCGCCAGCTGCCGGTGGTGATCGCCGGGGAAACCAGTTGGTCCGGCTTCCGCCCGGATCTGATTAACCGTCTCCCCCAGCCTGCACAGGCCGCCCGGGCATGAGCCTGCTCGTCTACTTCTCCAGCAGTTCGGAGAACACGCACCGCTTTATCGCGCGCGTCGGGCTGCCCGCCGTGCGGATCCCGCTTAACGAGCGGGAGCGGATCCAGGTAGACGAGCCCTTTATTCTGGTGGTGCCCAGCTACGGCGGGGGTGGAACGGCCGGGGCGGTGCCGCGGCAGGCGATCCGCTTTCTCAACGATCCGCATAACCGGGCGCTTATCCGCGGGGTGATTGCCGCCGGCAACCGTAATTTCGGTGAGGCCTTCTGCCGCGCCGGGGACGTCATCTCACAAAAATGCGGCATGCCGTACCTCTATCGCTTCGAGCTGATGGGGACCCAGCAGGACGTCGACAACGTGCGTAAAGGAGTGAACGAATTTTGGCAACGACAACCGCAGAGCGCGTGATGCAGAGATCAACCGATTTCCATGCGCTGAACGCCATGCTGAACCTGTACGATCGGGACGGGAAGATCCAGTTCAGCAAAGATCATGAGGCGGTGGACGCCTTTTTTAACGCCCACGTCTACCCCAACAGCATGACCTTTACCAGCCCGCAGGCGCGTCTCGATTATCTGGTCAGCGAGAATTACTACGATCCGAGGGTGCTGGCTCGCTTCGATCGTGCCTTCGTGCTGGGGCTGTTTGCCCACGCTCACGCCAGCGGTTTTCGTTTTCAGACCTTCCTCGGCGCATGGAAGTTTTATACCAGCTATACGCTGAAAACCTTCGACGGTAAGCAGTACCTCGAACACTTCGAGGATCGGGTGGTGATGGTGGCCCTGACCCTGTCCCAGGGGGATGAAACCCTCGCCCGCCAGCTTACCGACGAAATGCTCGCCGGACGCTTCCAGCCCGCGACGCCCACCTTCCTCAACTGCGGCAAGGCCCAGCGCGGGGAGCTGGTCTCCTGCTTCCTGCTGCGTATCGAAGACAATATGGAGTCTATTGGCCGGGCGGTGAACTCAGCGTTACAGCTCTCCAAACGCGGCGGCGGCGTGGCGTTTTTACTCTCGAACCTGCGGGAAGCGGGGGCGCCGATCAAGCGCATTGAGAACCAGTCCTCGGGGGTGATCCCGGTGATGAAAATGCTGGAAGATGCTTTCTCCTACGCCAACCAGCTGGGCGCGCGCCAGGGGGCCGGGGCGGTCTATCTGCATGCCCATCACCCGGACATTCTGCGGTTCCTCGACACCAAAAGGGAAAACGCCGACGAAAAAATTCGTATCAAAACCCTGTCGCTGGGGGTGGTGATCCCGGATATCACCTTCCGGCTGGCGAAGGAGAACGCCGATATGGCGCTGTTCTCACCCTATGACGTGGAACGGATTTACGGCAAGCCGTTTGGCGATGTGGCGGTCAGCGAGCTGTACGACGAGATGGTGGCCGATCCGCGCATTCGTAAGACTACCCTCAACGCCCGCGACTTCTTCCAGCGGCTGGCGGAGATCCAGTTTGAGTCCGGCTATCCGTACATCATGTATGAAGATACCGTTAACCGCGCCAACCCCATTGCCGGGCGCATCAACATGAGCAACCTGTGCTCGGAGATTTTGCAGGTCAACAGCGCCTCAACCTATGACGAGGATCTGGATTACACCCGGATCGGGCACGATATCTCCTGCAATCTGGGCTCGCTGAACATTGCCCACACCATGGACTCCCCCAACTTTGGCCGTACCGTCGAAACTGCGGTGCGCGGCCTGTCGGCGGTGTCGGACATGAGCCACATCCGCAGCGTGCCGTCGGTGGAGGCCGGGAACGCCGCCTCGCACGCCATCGGCCTCGGGCAGATGAACCTGCACGGCTATCTGGCGCGGGAGGGGATCGCCTACGGCAGCCCGGAGGGGCTGGATTTCACCAACCTCTATTTCTACACCATCACCTGGCACGCCCTGAACACCTCGATGATGCTGGCCCGCGAAAAGGGGCGGCGTTTCGCGGGCTTCGAACAGTCGCGCTACGCCAGCGGGGAGTACTTTAATCAGTATCTGGAAAACGACTGGCAGCCGAAAACGGAGAAGGTGCGCGCACTCTTTGCCCGGGCCGGCATTACCCTGCCGACGCGGGAGATGTGGCAGCAGCTGCGGGACGACGTGATGCAGTTCGGCATCTACAACCAGAATTTGCAGGCGGTGCCGCCTACCGGGTCGATCTCGTACATCAACCATGCGACCTCGAGCATTCACCCTATCGTCTCGAAAATCGAGATCCGCAAAGAGGGCAAAACCGGGCGCGTTTACTACCCTGCCCCCTTTATGACCAACGAGAACCTGGCCCTGTATCAGGACGCCTACGAGATTGGGCCGGAAAAGATTATCGATACCTATGCCGAGGCGACGAAGCACGTCGACCAGGGGCTGTCGCTGACGCTGTTCTTCCCGGACACCGCCACCACCCGCGACATCAACAGAGCGCAGATTTACGCGTGGAAGAAAGGGATCAAAACCCTGTACTACATTCGCCTGCGCCAGCTTGCGCTGGAAGGCACCGAAACAGAAGGCTGCGTGTCCTGCGCGCTTTAAGGAGAGAGGATGAAACTGTCACGGGTTCACGCCGTTAACTGGAACAAGATTGAAGATGATAAGGATCTGGAGGTGTGGAACCGCCTGACCAGCAACTTCTGGCTGCCGGAAAAGGTGCCCCTGTCGAATGACGTCCAGGCCTGGGCCACCCTGAGCCACGCAGAGCAGCAGCTGACCATTCGCGTCTTTACCGGCCTGACCCTGCTCGACACGGTGCAGAACACGGTGGGCGCTCCGGCCCTGATCGCCGATGCGCTGACGCCGCACGAAGAGGCGGTGATGTCGAACATCAGCTTTATGGAGGCGGTGCATGCCCGATCCTACAGCTCGATCTTCTCCACCCTCTGTCAGACCCGGGACGTGGATGCCGCCTACCGCTGGAGCGAAGAGAGCGTCTCGTTGCAGCGCAAAGCTCAGCGGGTGCTGGAACACTATCGCGCCGACGAGCCGCTGAAGAAGAAGATCGCCAGCGTGTTTCTGGAATCGTTCCTCTTCTACTCCGGCTTCTGGCTGCCGATGTACTGGTCCAGCCGGGGCAAGCTGACCAATACCGCGGATCTGATCCGGCTCATCATCCGCGATGAGGCGGTACACGGGTACTACATTGGCTATAAGTACCAGAAGGGGCTGGAGAAAGTGAGCGCGGCGGAGCGCGAGGATTTAAAAGGCTTTGCGCTGGATCTGCTGATGGATCTGTATGACAACGAGCTGGCCTATACCGAAGAGCTGTACGCCGGAACCGGCTGGGAGGAGGATGTGAAGGCCTTCCTCTGCTACAACGCCAACAAGGCGCTGATGAACCTCGGCTACGAGGCGCTGTTCCCGCCGGAGATGGCCGAGGTCAACCCGGCCATCCTCGCCGCACTTTCTCCGAATGCCGACGAAAACCACGACTTCTTCTCGGGCTCGGGGTCGTCGTATGTGATGGGTAAAGCGGTGGAGACCGAAGACGAGGACTGGAATTTCTAATGATTTCACCCCGAAAAGGGGTGAAAGAGTGGCGCAACGGCTCAGTCGTGAATGTTGACGCCCAGGCAAGCGCGAACAAACTCAGGGTTAAAGTGCTTCACGGCATCCCCGACGTACCCCAAATCGAGGGCGTCGATCTGCGCCATTTCGCTCTCCGTCAGGGAGAAATCCCAGATAGCAACGTTCTCTTCGATACGTTCCTGATGGGTCGATTTTGGAATGACGGTCACACCGCGCTGGACGTTCCAGCGCAGGACCACCTGAGCAACGCTCTTTTTATGGGCATCGGCAATGCCCTGCAGCATCGCATTTTCATACGGCTTGTGTCGCCCGCCGCCCAAGGGCGCCCAGGCTTCAGGCTGCACGTTGTAATAGCGCATGGTTTCCAGGGCGGCAGGTTGGGCAAAGTAAGGATGCAGTTCAACCTGATTGACCATCGGCCTGATTCGGACGGTTTCACAGAAGTTGGCTAAGACGTGAGGATAAAAATTGGACACCCCAATCGCTCTCAGTTTACCGGCTTCATAGGCCTCTTCCATCGCCCGCCACGCGCTGAAATAGTCCCGCATGGCCTGATGCAGCAAGTAGAGATCAAAGTACTCCAGCCCCGATTTTTCTAACGACGCGTCGATACCCGCTTTGGCCGTCTCGTCGCTGGCCATGTCCTGCACCCACAGTTTTGAGGTAATGAACAGCTCTTCCCGGGTGCACAGGCCCCCGGCAATGGCTTCCCGAACGGCGTCGCCCACGGCATCTTCATTGCCATAGACCGCAGCCGTATCGATCAGACGATAGCCTGCCCGAATCGCGCTCAGCACGGACTGTTTACACTCTTCTTTGTCGGTAACCTGAAAAACACCGAAACCGGCCATCGGCATTTTCAGGCCGTTGCTTAATTCTGCATATTCCACGATTGAACTCCTCTGCGCTGTCAAACAGCCATTCTAAAGGACAAAGACGGTGGCGATTAAGAGGCAGAGCCTGACAGGAGTTATGCAGATAATTCATTAATGCCCTTCTCAGATAGCGTTTCTGCTCGCAAGCGCCTCTTTAAAAACGGGCAATGCCGGGCCGGCAACAATGAGGGTGGGCCGCCTGGAGCGTTCAGGCCGCTGTGAGCGCAAAGCGGGCATCAGGATACAGAACAAAAAAAATCGCCAGATGAGTGAGTAAAAGCTACAGTCAATACAGCTCCAACTGGTATGACCACACAAAAAAAGGCTCACCTGATGAATTCGATAATAATACCGGTCACTGAAGGCGGATTTCTGGCTGCCACGTTATGGGAAAAAAACGATGCCAGAGCACTGGTTATCCTTCATCCTGCTACGGCGGTTGTGCAGGCGTTTTACAAGGGCTTCGCAGAGTATCTTAACAACATGGGATTCAGCGTTCTGACTTACGACTACCGTGGGACGGGTCGCTCGAAGTCGGGAATGCTCCGTCACTACAGCGTCTCCATGTCAGACTGGATCGAGCAGGATGTAGGCTGCATAACGGCCTGGGCTAAGGCGCGTTTCCCCGGGCTTAGCCTGCTGGCAGTGGGTCACAGCATTGGTGGGCACGCCGTTCTGCTTTCGACGGCCACCCACTCCCTGAAGGCGGCGGTCATTGTGGCATCACACGCCGGGGTGACAAGTACCATCAAACATACGGCAGAAAAGGTACGCGTATGGTGCTTACTGCGTATTCTCGCGCCAGCGCTATGCCGTATCTTTGGGTATATGCCTGCCAGGCGCCTCGGGCTGGGAGAAGATTTACCCGCGCCTGTGATGCTACAGTGGGGACGCTGGAGCGCAATGCCGGGTTACTTTTACGACGATCCAGACTGGGATGCGCGCCGACGGGCAAGCGAGATAAGGTTACCCTTACTGGTGATGGGTTTTGATGACGATCCCTGGGCTAACCCCGAAGCCATTACACGCCTGCTGGAGCCGGTACAGCACGCAAAAATTGAACGCCAGGAGATACGGCACGCGGAATTCGGTCTCTCAGGCGTCGGCCACATGGGCTTTTTTCGTACGCGATGTGCGGAGAAATTATGGCCTGTCGTCGGTGAGTGGCTGGAGAGTCAGTGCCCGGAATGATAACGACCCTGTCGATTACGAGCCAGAAACAGATTTACGGCCTGCAGCAGAAAGGGAAAATACCGTCCGGATTAAACGTAGCAATGCCGTTATTAAGCCAGGCGGCAAAATAAGCGAACCGCTGTCATGCGAAATTAAGTTAATAAAAAACCCGCTCAGGGCGGGTTTATTTTATTATCAGTAATTCTTAACTGCTCAGGCTATTACCTTCATCGCTATCGTAATAACTACTGATAATTAACGCAGATTACAGGACTGTGACGTTTCCGGCAGCAGGACCTTTAGCGCCATTTTCAATGGTGAAGGAGACTTTCTGGCCTTCTTCAAGGGTTTTGAAGCTGTCGCTCTGGATAGCAGAGAAGTGTACGAAGACATCTTTGCTGCCGTCATCAGGGGTGATAAAGCCAAAACCTTTATCTGCGTTAAACCATTTTACTAAACCAGTCATTTTATTAGACATAGATAATTCCTTAATGATGAGCCACTTAAACGCGGCGATGATGGCCTGTATTGCGAGAGTTACTTACCTGGCACTTAGGAGGAGACTCATGAAGAAGGGTATCTGTGGATAACACTTGAACTGAGGACTGCTTTACTAAAACTGCTTTCGTAAGGTCTGTTTTCCAAACCGATGGCGCTATTAAGACATAGAAAAATTAGCTAAGCAATGTTTATATTATTTATTTTACCCGTTTAAACACCCGGATGGCTGAATGGCTGATATATCCCCTGTCCTTTTAAATTTCCACATTTTCCGATCGGAGGAATATATTCCCAAATAAAGTATGAGCGCAAAAAAAGCAGCCCTTGGGGGCTGCTGATTATGATGACAAAGTGCCCGCATTTTTGCCGGGTGGCGCTGCGCTTACCCGGCCTACCGTTTCTGTAGGCCCGTGCAAGCAAAGCGCCGCCGGGCGGCCCTTCGGGGCTGCTTTTTACACTTTAGCCAGTTCCCTTAAGTGCTTTTTCAGCTTGTGATATTCATCAATCACGTACTGTTCGGCACCCTGCTGGTCGGCAATCGGCTCCACGCGCACGGCGCAATACTTATACTCCGGCGTTTTGGTAATCGGGCTCAGGTTCTCCGTCACCAGCTCGTTACAGGCTCCGATCCACCACTGATAGGTCATGTACACGGCACCCATGTTCGGACGATCGCTCACCTGGGCGCGGGTAATGACTTTGCCTTTGCGCGACGTGACCCACACCAGGGCTTCGTCCTCAATACCGAGGCGCTTCGCGTCGGCGGTATTGATCTGCGCATAGCCCGGTTCATCCGCCAGGGCAGCCAGTGCCGCACAGTTACCGGTCATCGAACGGCAAGAGTAGTGGCCAACCTCACGCACCGTCGACAGCACCAGCGGGTACTCGTCGGTGAGCTTGTCGATCGGCGCAACCCAGTCGCAGGTATAGAGCTGTCCCAGCCCGTTCGGGGTGGAGAACTCTTTTTCGAACAGGTAGTCCGTCCCCTGATCGGCCTCTGACTCGTCGCGACACGGCCACTGGATATAGCCCAGCTCGCCCATCTTCTCGTAGGTGGCTCCGAAGAAATCAGGGCACAGATGACGCAGTTCATCCCAGATCTGCCGGGTGTTGTCATAGTGCATCGGATAGCCCATCCGGGTGGCGATCTCGCTGATGATCTGCCAGTCGGTTTTCAGGTCCCACTTCGGCTCTACCGCTTTGAAGAAGCGCTGGAAACCCCGGTCGGCGGCGGTGTAAACCCCCTCGTGCTCACCCCAGGAGGTGGACGGCAGGATCACATCGGCGGCGGCGGCGGTCTTGGTCATAAAGATGTCCTGCACAATGACCAGCTCCAGCTCCTCAAAGGCCTTACGCACCGCGGACAGCTCGGCGTCGGTCTGGAGCGGATCTTCCCCCATGATATAGGCGGCACGCACTTCGCCGTGCGCGACCCGGTGCGGCAGCTCGCTGATGCGGTACCCGGTATGGGCAGGCAGCGATTCCACGCCCCAGGCTTTGGCGAACTTAGCCCGGTTTTCCGGGTTGTTGATGTACTGATAGCCCGGATAGGTATCCGGCAGCGCACCCATGTCGCACGCGCCCTGCACGTTGTTCTGCCCGCGCACCGGGTTAACCCCTGCATAAGGCTTGCCGAGGTTGCCGGTCAGCAGCGCCAGGCTGGTCAGGGAACGCACGGTTTCCACGCCCTGGTAGAACTGGGTCACGCCCATGCCCCACAGAATGGCCGCGTTTTCCGCTGCGGCATACATCCGTGCCGCCTGGCGGATCTCCTGGGCGCTGACCCCGGTGATGTCTTCAACGGACTCAGGCGTATAGCCTTCAACGATTTTGCGATACTCCTCGAAGCCTTCGGTACGGGCCGCCACAAAGGCGCGGTCGTACAGCTGCTCTTCGATAATCACGTGCCCCATCGCGTTGAGCAGCGCGATGTTGGAGCCGTTTTTCAGGGCGATGTGCATATCGGCAATACGCGCGGTTTCAATTTTGCGCGGATCGCAGACGATAATCTTCGCCCCGTTGCGTTTGGCTTTGATCACCCGGTTCGCCACGATAGGGTGCGAATCCGCCGGGTTATAGCCAAAAATAAAGACCATATCGGCATTCTCGATGCCAACAATGGAGTTACTCATTGCGCCGTTACCGACCGACTGGTGCAGACCTGCAACCGATGGGCCGTGTCAGACGCGCGCGCAGCAGTCGACATTGTTGGTGCCGACTGCCGCGCGGGCAAATTTTTGCATGATGTAGTTGGTTTCATTCCCGGTGCCGCGCGATGACCCGGTGGTCATGATCGCGTCCGGGCCGTGTGCGGCTTTGATCGCACAGAGTTTAGTGGCAACGTAATCCAGCGCTTCGTCCCAGGAGACGGCCTCCAGCTTGCCGCCGCGCTCGCGACGGATCATCGGTGACTTCAGGCGCGGGGTGAGGATCTGCGTATCGTTGATAAAATCCCAGCCGTAGTAGCCTTTCAGGCAGAGATCGCCCTGATTGGTCTTACCCTGTGCCGCTTCAGCCTTGACGACTTTGCCGTTATCGACCACCAGGTTGATTTTGCAACCCGATGCGCAATAGGGGCAAACCGTGACGACTTTCTTCATCGGTAGTTACTCCGTTAGTAATATGTCCTCAGCGGTATGCATGAAGTGTGCCAGCATGAAATTTGATGTTAAGTAGCTGAAATGGTGGAAAAATAGAGGAAGAGTTTTGCGGGGGAGCAGCCGTTCGTCATAAATGTCATGACGAACGGACAGCGATGACGTTAGCGTACGATCAGCGCGTCGTAGCCTTTGAAGCGGTAGTTAATCAGAGAGGCGATCCAGCAGAGGATAAACAGCCCGACCACGATAAACCCGGCGTTGCCCAGATTGTCATTCAGCGCCGCCACGTCGTTCCACAGCCCGCCCGTCAGACCAAACTTATCCGCCAGCAGGCCCAGCGCTTCCAGACCGCCGATAAACAGCGCCACCACCACCGAGGTGCCGGTAATGGTCATGTTGTAGTAGAGCTTGCGCTGCGGCTTGTTGAAGGCCCAGCCGTAGGCACCCACCATAATCAGGTTGTCGAGCGTGTCGATCAGCGCCATACCGCTGGTAAACAGCAGCGGGAAGACCATGATCGCCCATACCGACATGCCGCTGGAGGCCCCGGCTGCGGAGATCCCCAGCACCCCGATCTCGGTGGCGGTATCAAAGCCGAGGCCAAACAGAAAGCCCACCAGATACATATGCCAGCTGCGGGTCACCAGGCGGAACGCCGAGCGGAACAGCCAGTTCATCACCCCGCCGCGGGCAAAGGAGACCTCTTCCGGCACCTTCTCGCCGCGCTTCATTTTGTTAAAGCTGCCCCAGACGTCGCGCAGAATAACCAGGTTCACCAGCGCCATCGCCAGCAGGAAAAAGGCCGACACCGCCGTGCCGATGGTGCCGCCGGTCTCGTGGAACCATTCCATGTTACGGCTGAAAGCGGTAGCGGTCGCGGCGATGGCAATCGAGGCCAGCACCACAATGGAGGAGTGCCCCAGCGAGAACCAGGCCCCCACGCCGCACGGGCGTTTGCCCTGCTGCATCATCTTGCGGGTGACGTTATCAATGGCGGCGATGTGGTCCGCATCCACCGCGTGACGCAGGCCGTAGCACCAGGCCAGCAGGCTGGCCGCCATCAGCGACGGGGTGTTGTGAAAGAGGTAGAACGCGGTTCCCCAGGCGAGAATATTGGTGGCGATCAGGGCCAGCATCAGCGCCATGGCCTTGGGGTGGTTGTTGAAGTATTTGATAAACATCGTGATATCCCGATTTAAGAAAGAGACGCGGCAGCAATCACCGCCTGTCCAAATGCAATCGCGCCGTCTCCGGCGGGCAAGCGCCCGGGAAACAGCACGGTAAAATCGTCCAGCCAGAATTGCAGGCGTTCCCGCAGGAGCCGGTTGTGCATGACCCCGCCGCTACAGACGATGGTGCCAAGGTCGCAGCGGCGGGCATGCTGCGCCGCCAGCGTCGCCAGCCCGCCGGCCAGCGCATCGTGGAACGCCCACGCGCGCTCGGCGTCAGAGGCCTGCCAGCCAAGCCACTGGTGCCAGAAGGTGGCCATATCCAGCTCGCCGTCGCGTACCGGCAAGGTGACCGGATGGCTGACCGGCCCGCCGCGCAGCGCCAGGGCCTCCAGCCGACAGGCGGCCTCCCCTTCGTAGCTAAGCTGCGCCGGCGCGCAGCCCGTTGCGGCGGCCACCGCATCAAACAGCCGTCCGGCAGATGAGGCCAGCGGAGAATTCACCCCGCGGGCGATGGCCTGGGCCAGCGGCGGCCAGGGTTTATCCAGCAGCACCCGCGCCTCGGGGCGGGTTTGCCACCCGGGCACAAAGGCCTGGAACTGGGCCAGCAGGTTGCGCCACGGCTGGCGTGCCGCCAGGTCGCCGCCCGGCAGCGCCACCGCAGGCAGCCCGCCGAGCCGGTCACAGCAGCGGTAGTTGACCCGCAGGCACTCCCCCCCCCACAGGGCACCGTTTTCCCCCTGGCCCAGCCCGTCAAGGACCAGGGCGATGACGTCCCCGCCGTCGCGCGGCCAGCCATGTTCCGCCAGGCAGGCCGCGGCGTGGGCGTGGTGATGCAGCACGCGATGGTGGGGATACGGCATCTGCTCCCCGAGCCGGGTGGAGCGATAGCCGGGATGGGCGTCGGTCACCACCCCTTCCGGGCTGAACTGCCAGAGATCCTGAAGCACGGTCAGGGCCTGCTGCCACTGGGCCAGCGCCTCGTCATCCCCCAGATCGCCCAGGTGCTGGCTCAGGATCGCCTCCCCGCCGCGCACCAGGCAGAAGGTGTTTTTCAGATCCGCGCCAAGGCATAAAAGCGAAGGTACATTGGCAAAACCGGGCGGCAACGGCAGCGCGTCCGGGACAAAGCCCCGGGAGCGGCGCAGCATTTCGCCGCTGGCGCGCAGCACCGAGTCGTCCATGCGCTGAACGATGTCGCGGTTATGCAGCAGCCAGCCGTCGGCAATCCCATCCAGATCCTGCATGGCCCGGTCGTTGGTCAGCGCCGGAGGGCAGCCGTTCAGGTTGCCGGAGGTCATCACCAGGGGACGATCCAGATCCTGCATCAGCAGATGCTGGAGCGGATTGGCCGCCAGCAATACTCCCACCTCGTTCAGCCCGGGGGCGATGGCTTCGCAGCAGGCCAGGAGCCGCTTATCCACCAGCACAATCGGTGCCGCGGTTGAACGCAGCAGGGCCTGCGCTTCTGCAGGAAGTGCAGTGGCTAATTGCGGCGGGATCATCACCGCCAGCGGTTTCGCCGGACGCCGCTTGCGCGCGCGCAGCCGGTTAACCGCCAGCGCATTGCCGGCATCGCAGGCCAGATGGAAGCCGCCCAGCCCCTTTATCGCCACGATCCCGCCCTGCTTCAGCGCCTCCACCGCAGCCCGCAGGGCGCTATCTTTATCTTCACGCCACTCGCTGCACACCCAGCTCAGCTGCGGCCCGCAGTCGGGGCAGGCCACCGGCTGGGCGTGAAAGCGCCGGTCAGCCGGGTTGCGGTACTCCGCCGCGCAGGCCGGACAGAGGGCAAACTCCGCCATGGTGGTGGCCGGGCGGTCATAGGGCATCGCCCGGATAATGGTGAAGCGCGGCCCGCAGTGGGTACAGTTGATAAAGGGATAACGGTAGCGACGCTCGCCCGGGTCGTTCATCTCGGCCAGACATTGCGGGCAGGTGGCGGCATCCGGCACCACCTGGGTGGTCATCTTCCCCTGCCCGCTGGGCAGAATGGTGAAGGCCTCCGGCAACGAGGCCCAGTGCCACGGCTGCTCGCTGATGTCGTCAATGCGCGCCAGCGGCGGGCCTCCGGCGGCCAGCCGGGTGATAAAATCCTGCGCCTCACCGGCCAGGCGAACCATCACCCCTGCTCCGTCGTTGCAGACGTCGCCTTTCAGCCCCAGCTGCCGGGCCAGTTGCCAGACCCAGGGGCGAAACCCCACCCCCTGGACTTTGCCGCGAATGCGCAGCAGCGTGCCGTTTGTACACATTAATTAACTCTCTACCGCCTCACGCAGGCGTTGTTTCATCGCGCTGTAGGTGGTCTGGGCATAGTTTTCTGCCCAGGCTTGATCGGCAATAGTGTCGATCTTCACCGCGCAGTATTTGGTTTCTGGCGTTTTCGAGACCGGGTCGAGGTTGTCCTGGGTCAGCTCGTTGCAGGCCCCAATCCACCACTGATAGGTCATGTATACCGCCCCTTGATTGATGCGTTCGCTCACGTCGGCGCGGCTGATCACCTTCCCGCGGCGGGAGCTGACCCACACCAGCTGGCGATCGCGGATGCCGAGCTGCTGCGCATCCTGCGGGTTGATCTGCACAAAGCCCGGTTCATCCGCCAGGGTTTGCAGCGCCGCGCAGTTGCCGGTCATCGAACGGCAGGAGTAGTGCCCCACCTCGCGCACGGTGCAGAGCACCAGCGGATAGTCGGCGTCCGGCATCTCCGCCGGTTTGCGCCATGGCGCGGCAAACAGCTGCCCTTTGCCGCTCGGGGTGTCGAAGCGGTTGTCCGCGTAGAGCCACGGCGTGCCCGGATGTTCGAGGGTCGGACACGGCCACTGGATGTGCCCCATCTCGCCCATTTTTTCGTACGTCACGCCGTAGAACAACGGACACAGCTCGCGCATTTCGTCCCAGATCTGCTGGTTATCGCGGTACGCCATCGGGTAGCCCATCGCGGTGGCGATCAGGCTGATGATCTCCCAGTCGCGCTTGACGTTGCCCTTTGGCTCCACGGCTTTTTCAAAACGCTGGAAGCCGCGGTCGGCGCAGGTGAAGACCCCGCCGTGCTCGCCCCATGAGGTGGCGGGCAGCAACACATCTGCGGCTTCGGCGGTTTTGGTCATAAAGATGTCCTGCACCACCACGAAGTCGAGGGCGTCAAAGCCTTTGCGCACCAGGCCCAGATCGGCTTCGGTCTGGAGCGGATCTTCACCCATGATGTAATAGGCTTTGACCTTGCCCTCCAGCGCGAGGTGCGGCACTTCGGTGATCCGCACGCCGACCTGGTCATCCATCCGCGCAGGATCGACGCCCCACGCCCGGGCGAATTTCTCCCGCACCTGCGGGTCCGTCACGTCCTGATAGCCGGGGAACTGGTTGGGGATCACCCCCATGTCGCACGCGCCCTGGACGTTATTCTGCCCGCGCACCGGGCCGACGCCGCAGTGTTCGCGCCCGAGGTTGCCGGTAAGCAGCGCCAGGGTGGAGAGCCCTTTCACCACGTCCACCGCCTGCCCGAACTGGGTCACGCCCATCCCCCACATCACGGTGGCGGACGGCGCGGCGGCATAGATGCGCATCGCATCGCGGATCTGCCGGGCGCTGACCCCGGTAATCTCCTCGACGTTTTCCGGGGCGTAGTCGCGGACCGTTTCGCGCAGCGCGTCCAGTCCTTCGGTGTAGCGGGCGACGTAATCGCTGTTGTAGAGGCTCTCGTCCAGCAGGGTGTAAATAAAGGCGTTCACCAGCGCCATGTTGCAGCCGTTGTGGATCTGCAAATGCCGGTCGGCGATGCGCGCGGTTTCAATTTTTCGCGGATCGCAGACGATCACCCGGGCGCCGTTCTGTTTGGCTTTGATCACCCGGCGGGCGACGATCGGGTGCGAGTCGGCGCAGTTGTAGCCGAAGATCAGCAGGCATTTTGAGTTTTCGATATCGCTGATGGAGTTGCTCATCGCCCCGTTGCCCAGCGTCTCCTGCAGCCCGGCCACGCTCGGCCCGTGGCAGACGCGGGCGCAGCAGTCGACGTTGTTGGTGTTGAGCACCCCGCGGGCAAACTTCTGCATCACGTAGTTGGTTTCATTCCCGGTGCCGCGCGATGACCCTGTGGTCATGATGGAGCGCGGTCCATGGCTGGCCTTGATCTCACTCAGGCGTCGGGCGGTGTAGCGGATGGCTTCATCCCAGGAGACGGGCACAAATTTGCCGCCTTTCTGGTAGCGGATCATTGGCTGGGTGAGGCGCGGCGTCAGCAGCCGGGTGTCGTTGAGAAAATCCCAGCCGTAATAGCCTTTCAGGCACAGCTGATTCTGGTTGGTGACGCCCTGCGCGCCCTCCGCACGAACGATTTTATTGTTGTCGACAACGAGTTTTAATTTACAGCCCGCACCGCAGTACGGGCAGACGCTGGTGATTTTTTTCATCAGTAACAGACCTGCTAAAAGTGAAAAGAGAGGCAGAGGCTTACAGCATCTGCGAGGAAACGGAGTCCAGCGCCGCGCGGCGGCGTTTCTCGAGACTCAACTGCTCAAGCTTCTGCCTGTCGATGCAGACAATGGCATTGGTCGGGCAGGCCTGAATGCAGGCGGGGCCGTCCGGCTGGTGATAGCAGAGGTCGCATTTGTTGGCCTCGGCCTTCTCTGACATCACGTTCAGCCCGGCGCCGATGCTGCGCACAACCGGACGCAGCACCACTTCCATCGCGCCGTACGGGCAGGCCACCACGCAGGTTTTGCACCCGATGCAGCGCTCCTGGTGGACGTGAACAAAGTCGTTATCGCGGGTGATGGCCCCGTTCGGGCAGACGCTGGCGCAAGGGGCGTCTTCACACTGGCGGCACATGGTGGCCGTGGAGACGTTGACGCCTTTGATGACGTGAATGCGCGGCAGGAAGTTCTGCGGGGTCAGCGAGGCGCAGTCCTGGGTGTCGTGGTGCGACACCACGCAGGCCACTTCACAGGTACGACAGCCGATGCATTTGCTGGCATCGGCAATGATGAAACGGTTCATCCTTAATCTCCGGGAATGATGATTAGCTTGCCGGAGGTATGCATAAATTGGGCCAGATATTAAGATTTTGAAATTAAAGGGATTTATTTGGAGGTGTGGCTGTCATCGTCATAAGTGACGATGACAGGAGTGACGGATTTGTTTTAGTCCTTGTAGGCCGGGCAAGCGAAGCGCCCCCGGCATGGCCTTTCTGGAAAGCTCCTCGCAAACTTCAAAGTAACCTTATGTAATTCAGGGTTAAGGCTTTTAATCCCATTATCAGGCTCGTAAAGTGACTGCGTTGCGACACATCCGCAATCGGGCGTAGGAACCCGTATTCTACAGAGCGATATTTGTATGTCGCGACAGTGCATATCCCGTAAAATCACGGTGGCACTGGCGGAGCAGCCGAAAGGCTGGCCGTTTTTCTCTGTGGGCGGCATTCCTACCTCCGTCAGTGCTGCCTCCTTTGAGCGTAGGAACTTTTAGGATGGTTAAATCAATTAATACAGAGAGGATGTCATGATGACTACTATCCCAACCCTGCCTTACCCGCAATCTGACGAACAGGTTATTCCCCCTTCCCTGACTACGCCGCTTTCTGCTGCTGCGGATCTCTTTGAGGTCGCCGATCGCTGCGCCGCTCTGGTGAGCGTGTTGATCGAAACGGACGACAGAGCATCCCGCACTACGCTCTGTGAAGGTCTGCTCCACGCGCTGCGCCAGCTGCGTGAACGCTGTGATGCCGAACTTCCGCCGCACCTTGTTGCGCAGTTGATCCAGGGGGAAACACTCACCTCCTGTATGCCGGACTGCTGGCAGGAAACCGCCCCTCAGGTGGATTATGCGCTGGCTTTAGTGCAGGCAATTCTGGGCGGAACGTTGCCCGCCAGCGTCGAGAAAGAACTGACGGGGCTGCTGCACGATCTGGTCTGGCTGGTTAATGAGTTTGTGAAGGAGCCGTATATTACGGTGCATTGAATGCGGCTGGAAGTCCGTGAAGGCTGACTCGTTTCAGGTTGTGATAAGGGGCTGTGGAAGGCCCCTTAATGCGGTTGAGGATGAGGTTAGCGTTGGGGCTGGTGTTCGATTTTTTATAAGACGACAACATCGGTTGTTACCTATGAGAAACAATGGATGTCTGTTAAGAGCGAGGAGCGGACATTTCCTTCCATGATGAGACAGGAAGATTTTTGAAAGTGTATGGTCTGTTTACCGGGATACTTACAACCGCACCTGAGAGTCCAAACCGACTATAGAATTGTGTCCGCGTAATGTAGGTTGGCACACTATTTGTGAAAAAATTTAATACAGAAAACACTACACTCTAAACTCTAATGTTCTGTTGTTACCTTTTCACCATCTCCCCTGGAGGCGGTTAGCAATAGATTTTGACTTTGCCTTATTGATCTTTTTATTTAAATTTTTTCAGAGCAGGCAGAGAATTATTGTTAGGTTTTTTAATAATATTGGGCAGGCGAAAATTATGTATAAAGCGAAAGCAGGGAAGGCTCTGAACTTAGCTCTGAATAACAGTTCAAAGGCAGAGGCTTTATCGGCTTTTGGTGTGGCTTTAACTTATGCAACAAAAGGTGGGTTTAACCTATCCACATTACATAAAATTGAAGTTCATGAATCAAAGAGCATAAGCACATCTCGGGAAATTGAACTGGTTAACAAATATAACGGGATACTTAAAAAAGCGAAGGAATTTTCCGCGAAGATAGAAAGCCTGACTTATCAACTCGATAAGACAACTAAATCCTTAGCGGAAACAAAGTCAGCCTTGGCTATCGCTGAATCAAAATTTAGGTCGGCAAATAAAGTTGCAGAAAATATGCGATTACACCGAGATGAGGCATCAAGAGCTTTAGAAGAAACTTGTAATATTTTATTGAAAACTCAGAGAGATTTTGAAAAAGAGAAAGCAGCATCTCAATGCTTTAAAAATGAGTTGGAAAAGCTATCCTCCACACTTACAAAACCAGTTGAATCACCTAAAATTGCCGCAAGTACACCACAAGCAATAATCACCTTCGATATAAATAATATTCTAAATGAAATTCAGGAGGATAAAGAAACTGAAAACCGAAAACAAGATCAAAACTTATCATTTCAATCTCTATCTGGCATATACGAAAGCATTATCTTGTCACCGAATCTTGCGAATAAAAATTTTACACTCCAAAAGCCTGATGCGAGATATGGGAAATTGGAATGGATTGTTAATGGGAATATAAAACTCACCAACTACTGGTATGATAACTCATACACAAACTACTATTTCTTTGTTATTCCATCTACACAAGATAAAACAACTTACACATCAGGGATTCACCGTTCTGATACAGGACCTCGCGGAGGAGATCATGGAAGTTATACTTCCAGATACACAACAATAGAGCAAGGCTTGAAAGAGTTTTTAAAAAAAGCGCTTGATTAAACTGATTCCTATGTATTAGACCATTCCCTTATCAACAAAGATATTATTTATGGCATCTCTCTGGGATATAGTGTTTGATCTTATCCACCAACTTTGAACATAAGTGGCCTGACACCGTTCTACTGTACGATATTCGGTTTTGATAAGTGGCTAAGGATGATACTAAATGTCCGCTCCTGGCACAAAGCGGACATCCCAGCAATAACCACCCAACTACCCCCGCATATCAAACCCAACCTTCTGAAAATCCCTAAACACCTCAGGATTGGTAAACGCCGGGAACTTCGCTTTTTGAGCCGCCAGTTTCACCGCCTCACAATACTCCTTATTGCCATTACTGGTTGATACCTTTAACGCTCTACCATCCTGCGCAAACTCCATATGCAGTCTGCATTTTTTGCCCTTCCAGCGTTCTGGCTCAGCAATTTTATCTTCTATTGCCGCCTTAATACCCCGCGCCTGTGCCCCCCATTCATCCTGATCGTCCCAGCGCCCAGAACTGCAACTCCCTATTGCTGAGGTTTTGTGGCATCCCGAAGGCTGTAACGGCGCACAACCTGCTAACAGGCTGACCACGACGACAAGCATAAACATCTTCCCTACTCTTTCATGCGATCTCACGCCTTAAACTCCTGTGCTCATATACCCGTTAAAATTAATTTCGGTTTAACATTTTACGAAAAACAGAACTAATAAAAAAACAGAGCTATAAGTCCGGTAAGACGTAAGCCGCCACCGGGCAATTCCAGAGAGGTACACGTAATCAGCAACCTGGTTTAAATATTGTGCTCGCATTTGCCGGGCGGCGGCTGACGCCTTGCACGGCCTACAAAACCCAGGATATCAACAAATGACGCATATTTCGTAGGCCCGGTAAGGCGCTAGCCGCCACCGGGCAATTCCAGAGAGGTACACGTAATCAGCAACCTGGTTTAAATATTGTGCTCGCTTATGCCGGGCGGCGGCTGACGCCTTGCACGGCCTACAAAACCCACAATATCAACAAATGACGCATATTTCGTAGGCCCGGTAAGGTGCTAGCCGCCACCGGGCATTTCCAGAGAGGTACCTTTGTGATTACTCGCTACAACTCCCCAAACCCCAGCACCCCATCCCTCTCCGCCAGGCTTTCATAAACGGTCTCCACCGCCTCTTTTACCTTCTCCGTCATCGGATAATAAAACCCCACAATATCCGGCTGAATACCTAAGAAGATCACCTCCCCCACATCCCCCCGCAGCTGATCCACCAGATAATTAAGCGGCATATTGTGCGTCGTCATCATAAACATCTCGGCGATGTCGTCCGGGTCGATACGGCGGATCTCGCCCGGGTTGAGCCCCATATCTGTCGCATCAACAATCAGCAGCCGCGCCGGGCGCAGCTCGCGGATCGCGACCACGTCGTTTTCCGGGGCGCTGCCGCCGTCGAACACCACCCAGTCGCCGCGCGGCGCTTCGCGGCACATCTCGGCCAGCAGCGGACCGGCGCCGTCGTCGCCCATCATGCTGTTGCCGACGCAGAGTAATACATCAGTCACGTTGCCTCCGAACCATCAGATAGATGGCGTTTTCCTGGTGAATGGCGTGGAGCATGCCGAGCATCGCTTCGCTCCATTCCTGCTGCTGCGCCGTCTGCCGCGCCATTGCGGCGTCAAAGGCGCTGGCCAGCATCACAATATGATTCGCGTCGATCACGATCTCACCGTAGCGCGGCACACCCTCCATTTTACGCCGCGCCTCGCTCCCCGTTTCCAGGGTGGCGATCCAGTCCAGATACGCCTCCCACGGACAGGTCAGCGCCGCCTCCAGGCAGTCGATGACCCCCAGATGGTGGCCGATGGCCAGCCCGTAGTAGATCACCTGCTGGGCGTCGTCGGGGGTGTTGTCATTTTCATCAATGAACTTGCGGCTGAGCTGGCTGAAGACCACGGTTTCGCTCATCAGATACGCTCCTGCCCGACCACCTCAAGGAGGTTGCCGACGATCTCATTCAGGCGCGGATCGTTCTCCCGGGCCAGCCAGGCCGCCACGCTTTTATCCCCTTCCAGCAGATGGCGCATAAAGTCGTCGGCGATCTGGCGGCCGTAGCGGTAGCCCGCCAGGCGGCGCGCGGCGCGGTCGATGCGGACCCGCAGGGGCTGAACCATCTCCGGATGCAGGATCTCGGCGGGCTGGTTGTCCAGCGCCCCCGGCTCGCGGGCGTGGATCTTCTGCTCCAGCAGCCCCAGCGCCATGGCAAAACCGTACAGGGTGGCGGCAGGCGACGGCGGGCAGCCGGGAATGTACACATCCACCGGGACGATTTTGTCGGTGCCGCCCCAGACGCAGTACAGATCGTGGAAGATACCGCCGGAGTTGCCGCAGGCGCCGTAGGAGATACAGATTTTCGGATCGGGGGCCGATTCCCACGCGCGCAGCGCCGGGGAGCGCATTGCGCGGGTCACCGCCCCGGTAAACAGCAGAATGTCGGCGTGGCGCGGGGATGGCACCACCTTAATGCCGAAGCGCTCGGTGTCGAAGATCGGCGACAGGGTAGCGAAGATCTCAATCTCGCAGCCGTTGCAGCCGCCGCAGTCCACGCGGTAGACATAGGCGGAGCGCTTGATTTTTTTCAGCAGCGAGGCCTTCATGCGGGCGATGGACTCATCCACCGTCACCGGCACCGGGATCCCCTGTTCGTTACGTGGGCCTAAGAGTTCGCTCATCGTGTCGCTTCCTTCATCTCGCGGGTCAGATGGATTTTTTCCGAGGGGGTCAGCCCCTGCAGGCGCTTACAGTCCGGGCAGGTCTCAAAGCTCTCCCGGTGATGCTCCGCGCGTTTGTCGCCGTTGTGGCGCAGCAGTTCGATGACGTAGTCGATCTCTTTTTGCACCGCGTACGGGCGCTGACACACCCGGCAGTGGCAGACGTCAAAGCGCGACTGCTGGAGAAAATCGGCCTTGCTCCACACCGCCAGCTCATACTCCTGGGAGAGTTTGATGGCGGTGGTCGGGCAGACCTCTTCGCAGCGCCCGCAGAAGATGCAGCGCCCCAGATTGAACTGCCAGGCAAGCTGACCGTACTGCACATCCGTCTCTACCGTCAGAGCGTTCGACGGACAGGCGTTCACGCAGGCCGCGCAGCCGATACACTGCTTGGGGTCGTGCTCCGGCTTGCCGCGCATATTTTTGTCGACCGCAATCGGCTGGAGGGGATACGACTCCGTCACCGTGCCGGTTTTGATGACTTTTTTGATAAAGGTAAACATGAATGCTCCGGGTTATTTCAGCGGCGAGTTCTTGCGTTCAATGCTGTAGCGTTCCAGCTCTTTGTACGGCACCACCTTGCTCTTCTTCTTACGCACGTCCACCACCGTCATGCGGTCGGTGCAGGAGTAGCAAGGGTCGAGGCTGCCGATAATCAGCGGCGCGTCGGAGACGGTGTTGCCGCGCAGCATGTAGCGCAGCGTCGGCCAGTTGGCGTAGGTGGCCGCCCGGCAGCGCCAGCGCCACAGCTTCTGGTTGTCGCCGGTCATGCTCCAGTGGATATCATCCCCGCGCGGCGCTTCGCTGAAGCCCAGCGCAAAGCGGTTCGGGATATAGGTAAAGCCTTCCACCATCAGCTCGCCGCCCGGCAGGTTGTCGAGACCAAAATCAATCATGTTCAGCGCGGTGTAGACCTCGTTGATGCGCACCTTCAGGCGGGAAATCACGTCGCAGCCCTGCTCGGTGTGAACCTCCATCGGCAGCAGGCCGTAGCCAACAAACGGGTGGTCGGCGCGGGTATCGCGGGCGTGACCGCTGGCGCGGACCATCGGGCCGACGTTGCTGAAGTCGCGGGCGATCTGCGGGTCGAGACGACCCACGCCGACGGTGCGCTGGTCGATGTTCGGCGTGCTCAGCAGAATATCCACCAGGTCCTGCACCTCGCGGCGCATCTGCTGGGCCAGCAGGCGGGTCTGGATCATGTCGTCTTTCAGCAGGTCGCGACGGATGCCGCCGATCAGGTTCAGGCCGTAGGTTTTACGCGCCCCGGTGAGGATCTCCGCCATCTTCATCGAGGTTTCACGCACGCGGAAGAACTGCATAAAGCCGGAGTCAAACCCGACGAAGTGGCAGGCCAGGCCGAGGTTCAGCAGGTGCGAGTGCAGGCGTTCCACCTCCAGCAGAATGGCGCGGATCATCTGGGCGCGTTCCGGCACCACGATCCCCATCGCATTCTCCACCGAGGTGGTGTAGGCCGTGCTGTGGGCAAAGCCGCAGATACCGCAGACGCGATCCGACAGGAAGGTCACTTCGTTGTAGCCCATCCGCGTTTCAGCCAGCTTCTCCATGCCGCGATGGACGTAGAACAGGCGGTAGTCGGCGTCGATAATGTTCTCGCCGTCGACGAACAGGCGGAAGTGGCCCGGCTCATCGGAGGTGACGTGCAGGGGGCCAATCGGCACCACGTTGTTCTTCTTATCCCCGAGTTCGTTGATGAACGCATAGGTCTCTTTGTCGGTGGTCGGGGCCGGGCGCTGACGGTAATCCATGCTGTCTTTACGCAGCGGATAGAGTTCGTCCGGCCAGTCATCCGGCAGCACCAGACGGCGCTCGTCCGGCAGGCCCACCGGCACCAGGCCGTACATGTCGCGCACTTCGCGCTCGCCCCACACCGCCGCGGGCACGCGCGGGGTGACGGACGGGAACTCCGGTTTGTCGGCGTCCACCTCCACGCGCACGGTGAGCCAGCAGCGGGTGCCCTGCTCCATCGACAGCACGTAGTAGACGGCGTAGCTGCCGCAGAGCTGGCGTTCGTCGTTGCCAAACAGCACCGACAGCCAGCCGCCCTGCTTGTAGTACAGGAACTCGACCACTTCCGGCAGGTAGTTGATTTTCACCGTCACGGTGATTTGATCTTTGGTCTGCCAGGCTTCATCCAGCACCACGCCAGGGAAGGCCTGATGCAGTGCGGCGAGATAGTGTTGACCAACTTTTTCTTCAGACATGGGTATTCTCTACAGTCACGCCGCCAGCAAGGAGACGAAAGCTAAAAATGCCAGACCGAAACCGGTCCAGGTAATCCGTGAGGTGGCGTTAAAGCGCAGGCGCGCCATGCTGTTCTCAAACAGGGCAATCACCAGTACGCCCACGACCAGCTTGACCACCGCAATGACGATCGCCAGCAGCAGACCGCCTGCGGAGAAGTGGGTCATCTGTCCCCAGGGGATAAACACCCCGACAAACATCTGCAACACCACCAGCTGTTTCAGGCTGATGCCCCACTTGAGCACGGCAAAGCCCGCGCCGCTGTATTCCGACAGCGGGCCTTCCTGCAGCTCCTGCTCGGCCTCGGCAAGGTCAAACGGCAGCTTGCCCATCTCAATGAAGGTGGCGAAGGCGCAGGCGCACATCGCCAGTAACAGCGTCAGGGTGTGGGCCACCGGCCAGTGGTAGATGGTCGCGGTCACCGCGCTGATGTGAGTGGTGCCCGCCACCTGAGCGGCAACCCACAGACCCAGGAGCAGGATCGGCTCCACCAGCACGCCGAGCATCGCTTCACGGCTGGCGCCAATCCCGGTGAAGGGGCTGCCGGTATCCAGCCCGGCGATGGCGAAGAAGAAGCGTGCGATAGCGAAGAGGTAGATCAGGGTGATCAGATCCCCCAGCGCAGGCACTGGAGAGGCAACGGTGATCACCGGCAGTGCGGTAGCAATGGCGAACATCACCGCCACCATCACAAACGGCATCAGACGGAACACCCAGCCGGACGCCGCCGGGGCCACGCTCTGGCGGCCCAGGAGTTTGATCAGATCCCGGTACTCCTGGAAGATATCCGGCCCGCGACGGGTATGCAGACGGGCACGCGCCACGCGGGTAATGCCCGCCAGCAGCGGCGCAGCGGCAAACAGCACCAGCGCCTGAATCAAAGCGAAGATGAGGGTCATGCTCAGGCTCCTCGGGAGATAACGACAACCACCAGCACCGCCAGCTCAATCAGGGCGATACGGTGGAATAACACGGCGGTGCTGTCGCACTGCCAGCCGGGGATAAAGCGCACCGGGTTGAGCCATTTGCGCAGCTTCAGCACTGGCGCGAAGGACTCTTTCACCGGCATTGCAAAGCCGTGGGCGGTGATGACCATCGAGGCTTCGTGATCGTAGCCGCAGACCCAGGCAAAGCCGCGGGAGCGGTTCGCCAGGCGGTCGCCCTTGAACAGCACCATCAGGATAAACGGCAGCAGCAGACCGGCGATCAGCAGCAGGGTAATCATCGGCTGCGAGACGGTAGACATCTCCCCGCCGCTGACCGGGAACAGGCCGCTGATAATCGGCAGGAACCACGGGGCCGCCACGCCGCCCGCCACGCAGAACAGCGCCGCCAGCACAGTGCTGACGGTCATCATCCCCGGGGCGCAGCAGGCGTTTTCCGCCTCTTCGGTGCGCGGTGCGCCGAGGAAGGTGACGCCATAGACTTTCGCCATACACATCACCGCCAGCGCGCCGGTAATCGCCAGGCCGGTTGCCAGCAGCGGCCCCAGCAGGCGGGCAACAAAGGCGTCATGGGTGCCGAGATTGAAGAAGGACTGATAGATCACCCACTCCCCGGCAAAGCCGTTCAGCGGCGGCAGGGCCGCCATCGCCATCAGCCCCACCAGCATGGCCAGCGAGATCAGCGGCATTTTTTTGCCGATGCCGCCCAGCTTCTCGATGTCGCGATGGCCGGTGCGATACCACACCGCGCCCGCGCCGAGGAACAGCGTGGTTTTAAACAGCCCGTGGCTAATCAGATGGTAAAGACCGCCGGTAAAGCCCAGCGCAATCAGCAGGTTGCTGTGCAGCGCAATACCGGTGACGCCCGCCCCGAGGCCGAGCAGGATAATGCCGATGTTTTCCAGGGTGTGATACGCCAGCAGGCGCTGGATGTTGTGCTCCATCAGGGCGTACAGCCCGCCGATAAAGGCGGTGAGCATGCCCATCACCAGCAGCAACACCCCGAGCCACAGCGGCGGTAACGCCCCGCTCAGCGCCACGGTGAGCATGCCGTACAGGCCAACCTTCATGACGACCGTGGAGAACAGCGCGGCAGCCGGGGCGCTGGCATTAGCATGCGCCTGCGGGGCCCAGCCGTGCAGCGGGATCACACCCGCCAGCAGGCCAAAGCCCGCCAGGCCCGGCAGCCAGATGCTGGCCCCAGGCGCCTGGGCGGTAGCCAGGGCATTCATCGCCCCGAAGTTCAGGGTGCCGTAGAAGCCCCACGCCTGCCAGCAGGCGATGGCCAGCAGGAGGGTCCCCAGACGACCCAGCACAAACCACAGCTTGCCGGACTGGGCGCAGCCGGTGAGAAACGCGCCACACAGGGCCATCACTTCCGCCATCACAACCAGCCAGCCGAGGTTATCGACCATGATGGCGGCCACGGCGGCAGCCATCAGCAGGTTGGTCAGCAGGCCGTTGGCTTTCGCCTGCGGGTGGCGGTGCCAGGCAATGGTAAACAGGCTGATAAGAAACGCCGGCAGGCCGATGGCGATAAGCCATATCGCCCGGATGCCGGTCATCTGCATGCCGAGGTGCAGCCAGGTTATCTCTGCGTGCAGCGGGCCGGTTTGCGAGGAGAGCAGCGCGATCGCCCCTGCCCCCACCGTCATGGCGCTGGCAATGGCGCCGCCGATCCCGGCGATAGCGCCGCTGATTGGCCGGTTGGCGCAAAAAATGAGGGCCAGCACCGCGCTGATGACATACCACGCCAGCGCCTGGTTAATTAACGATAAGGCGTTCATCAAAGCTCTCCTTGTTGCGACTGGAACAGCGACAGATCGCCCAGATCCGTGTGCAGGGTGAGTTCGCGCTTGTTCCGGCTGGCGCGCGCGATGTCCTCGTTATTAATCAGACGCAGGGATTTGGTCGGGCAGGTGCGGACGCACGCTGGGCCGTCCGGGTCGAAGTAGCAGAGGTCGCACTTCACCGCGATGGCGCGCACGCCAGGCACCCAGTCGAGGAACGGGCTGACGCGGGCGGGTGCCGGGGCGGCCATCGGCGCCTTGCTGGTATTACAGTTGGCAGGAATGGCCCGCGGGCGGCTCCCGGCAAACTCAACGGCGCCAAACGGGCAGGCAATACCGCACAGCTTGCAGCTGACGCACAGGCTTTCATTAAGCTGGATGGCGCCGTCAATGCGGGTGATGGCATTGACCGGGCACACCTGGGCGCAGGGGGCATCTTCGCAGTGATGGCAAAGCTGCGGCGCAGAGTCCTGGCTGTTGCGCATCACTTTCAGTCGCGGCTGGCTTTGCAGGCCATGCTGGCGATGGTTTTCTGAGCAGGCTGCCTCACAGGTGTGGCACCCGATACACAGCGTGGGATCGGCAATTACAAAACGATTCACCTGGTTTCCTCTGGTGATAGTCATTTTTGACGAAAAATGGCGGAAGTGTCATTTTCGACACCTGACGACATCGAATTCAGGCGGCGGCGTGGTGCTGCGCGAGCGCCGCCAGGGTCAGCGATTCGCCGCGCTCGGTGGCCTCAAATAGCGCGGCATAAACACCGTTGATTTTCCCGAGGAAATGGTTGAATACCGCTTCGCGCTGGTCGATGTGAATGCTGCCGTCCAGCATCCCGTCATCGCTCAGCCGGGCGCGACCAATCAGCACGCTCTCGTCGTTGTCACGCGCTTCAATGGTGTAATTGAAGATATGCCCGTTGAACGCCTGTTCAGGCGTCACGCGGATAAGGAAGTGGTCGAACAGCCAGAAACCGAGCCCGGTGTCGTTGTTGCAGCCCACACTCAGGTGCAGACTGGCTTTAGAGAGGGTAATGGCCTGAACCAGTGAATTACCGTAGTGGTTCCAGTGGGCGCGGAGCACGCGCTGTTGCCCGGCAATAAAATTGGCTTTTTCGCTCAATTCTGAAAGTGTCATGGTGATGTACCTGATGCGTCATATGTAAAGAGTTCGCTTCACTAAGCACATTTCATGCCATTTTTTAACCTATTGATTTTATGCATTTTTATTTTTTAAAGCCTGCCCGATCACAAAAAATGACATGTCATTTCGTCATCTTTGTCAGGGTTCAGTCTTCCCCCGCACTTTCTCCTCACTAAAAGCTGGCATCAATATTGCTTTACCCCGCAAGACTTCACCGGGAATAGCACAATGCACGAAATCACCCTCTGCCAGCAGGCGCTGGAATTGATCGAACAACAGGCCCATCAGCATCACGCGAAGCGGGTGACGGATGTCTGGCTGCGCGTCGGCGCTTTTTCCTGCGTGGAAAGCAGCGCGCTGGAATTTTGCTTTGAGCTGGTCTGCCGCGGCACCCTGGCCGAAGGCTGCGGGCTGCATCTCGAAGAACAGCAGGCGGAATGCTGGTGTCAGGACTGCCAGGAATATGTCCAGCTGCTAACCCATCGCGTGCGACGCTGCCCGCAATGCGGCGGCGCGAGTCTGAATATCGTCGCTGACGACGGACTGCACATCACGCGTCTGGAAATTGAACAGGAGTAAATCATGTGTACCACCTGCGGTTGCGCCCACGGCAACCTCTATATAGAAGGCGACGAGCGGAATGCCCATTCCGCTTTTCGCAGCGCCCCCTTCTCACCGGCACCCCGCCAGACGTTTCACGTCACGCGGATCGGCGGCGGCGATTTTGCGCCCACGGAACAGCAGCCAGGCCAGCTTGATTACGGCCAGGGGGCCGCAGGCACTCACGCGCCGGGCCTGAGCCAGCGCAAGATGGTCGAGATTGAGATCGACGTGCTGAGCAAAAATAATCAGGTTGCCGAACGTAACCGCCAGCGGTTCCGTGCCCGGCAGCAGCTGGCGCTGAATCTGGTCTCCAGCCCCGGCTCCGGTAAAACCACCCTGCTGACCGAGACCTTAACGCGCTTACAGCAGCGTGTGCCCTGCGCGGTGATCGAAGGCGATCAGCAGACCGTGAATGATGCCGAGCGGATCCGCGCCACCGGCACTCCGGCGATCCAGGTTAATACCGGCAAAGGCTGCCACCTGGACGCGCAAATGATCTCTGACGCGATGCAGCGCCTGCCCCTGGACGAGGGCGGGATTATGTTTATCGAGAATGTCGGCAACCTGGTCTGCCCGGCCAGCTTCGATCTCGGGGAGCGCCATAAGGTGGCGGTGCTCTCCGTTACCGAGGGCGAGGACAAGCCGCTGAAATATCCGCACATGTTCGCCGCCGCCTCCATCATGCTGCTCAACAAGGTCGATCTGCTGCCGTACCTCAACTTTGACGTGGAGAAATGCCTCGCCGCCGCCCGGGAAGTGAACCCGGATATCGCGATCCTGCTGGTCTCCGCCACGCGGGGTGACGGGATGGACGCCTGGCTTGACTGGCTGGAGGCGCAGCGATGTGCATAGGCGTTCCCGGTAAAATCACCGCCATTGCGGACGGTATGCAGGCCAAAGTCGAGGTCTGCGGCGTGCTGCGCGATGTGGATCTGACCCTGGTCGGTGCTCACGACGAAAACGGCACCAGCCGTCTCGGCCAGTGGGTACTGGTCCACGTCGGCTTCGCCATGAGCGTGATAAATGAAGCGGAGGCGCTGGACACCCTCGCCGCGCTGCAGAATATGTTCGACGTTGAGCCGGACGTGGGCCCGCTGCTGTTTGGGGAGGAGCCCCGCTGATGCGCTATGTTGACGAATACCGCGACCCGGAAAAGGTGATGCGTCTGATTGAGACGCTGAAAACCCGCGCCGCGTCGTTGCCCTACACCCCGGCCCGCCCGCTGCGGATCATGGAGGTGTGCGGCGGCCATACCCACGCCATCTTTAAGTTCGGCCTCGATCGGCTCCTGCCGGAGAATATCGAGTTTATCCACGGCCCCGGCTGCCCGGTGTGCGTCCTGCCGATGGGGCGGATCGATACCTGCATTGAGATCGCCAGCGACCCGGAGGTGATCTTCTGTACCTTCGGCGACGCAATGCGGGTCCCGGGTAAAAACGGCTCCCTGCTGGATGCCCGGATGCGCGGCGCGGATGTGCGGATCATCTACTCCCCCGCCGACGCGCTGAAGCTGGCCCGGCAAAACCCGGATCGTAAAGTGGTGTTCTTCGGCCTGGGGTTCGAAACCACCATGCCCGCCACCGCCCTGACCCTGCGCCAGGCGAAGGCCGCTAACGTACAGAACTTCTTCTTTTTCTGTCAGCACATCACGCTAATCCCGGTGCTGAAAAGCCTGCTGGAACAGCCGGAAAACGGCATCGACGCTTTCCTGGCACCGGGGCACGTCAGCATGGTGATTGGCACCCACGCCTACGATTTTATCGCGGCGGAACATCAGCGCCCGCTGGCGGTCGCCGGTTTTGAACCGGTCGATCTGCTGCAGGGGGTGTTGATGATCGTGGAGCAGAAGATCGCGGGCGTAAGCCAGGTCGAAAATCAGTATCGCCGCATCGTGCCTGAAAACGGCAACGCCGTGGCCCAGACCGCCATCGCAGAGGTATTCGGCATAGAAGGCGACAGCGAATGGCGCGGGCTGGGGGTGATTGAACACTCCGGCGTGCATCTCACCGACGCGTATCGCCAGTTCGACGCCGAGCGCCACTTCAGCACCCGTGCGCAAGACATCTGTGACGATCCTGAGGCACGCTGCGGCGCGGTCCTGACCGGGCGCTGTAAACCGGCCCAGTGTCCGCTGTTTGGTAACAAATGCACGCCGCAAAGCGCCTTTGGCGCGCTGATGGTGTCATCGGAAGGGGCGTGTAGCGCCTGGTATCAGTACCGTTCTCAGGAGTGTGAAAGTTGAAACAGATAACCCTCGCCCACGGGAGCGGCGGACAGGCCATGCAACAGCTGATCGGCGAGCTTTTTATGCGCGCCTTCGCCAACCCGCTGCTGAACGAGCAGGAAGATCAGGCCCGTATTCCCCTGCATGAGCTCACCGCTCAGGGCGACAGGCTGGCCTTTTCCACCGACAGCTATGTGATTGACCCGCTGTTCTTCCCGGGGGGCGATATCGGCAAGCTGGCTGTCTGCGGTACGGCTAACGACGTGGCGGTCAGCGGGGCGATCCCGCGCTGGCTCTCCTGCGGCTTTATCCTCGAGGAGGGGCTGGAGATGGCGGCGCTGGAGCGCATCGTCACCAGCATGGCCACCGCCGCCTCTGAAGCAGGCATCACCATTGTGACCGGCGATACCAAAGTGGTCCCGCGCGGCGCGGTGGATAAAGTGTTTATTAACACCGCCGGTATCGGTTCGATTCCCGAGGGGGTAAACTGGGGGATGCGCCAGATTGCGCCAGGCGATGTGCTGCTGGTCAGCGGCACGCTGGGCGATCACGGTGCGACTATCCTGAACCTGCGCGAAGGCTTAGGTCTGGATGGCGACCTGCAAAGCGACTGCGCCGTCCTGACGCCGCTCATTCAGGCGCTGCGGGCAGAGCCCGGCATCAAAGCCCTGCGCGACGCCACTCGCGGCGGCGTAAATGCCGTTGCCCACGAGTTTGCCGCCAGCAGCGGCTGTGGCATCGAACTGCAGGAGAGCGCCCTGCCCGTGAAGGCCGCCGTGCGCGGGGCATGCGAACTGCTGGGGCTGGACCCGCTTAACTTTGCCAACGAAGGCAAGCTGGCTATCGTCGTTGGACGCCATGAAGCGGAGCGCGTGCTAGGCTTAGTACGTCAACATCCTCTGGGCCAGGACGCGGCCATCATCGGCGAGGTGGTAGAACGCAAAGGTGTCAGGCTCACCGGACTGTACGGCGTGAAGCGAACCCTGAATTTGCCACATGCCGAACCGCTACCGCGTATTTGCTGATCCCGGCAGCACTCATTAGCTTCTCATTTTTCTGGATACTCTGGATAAAACGCATGTCGTATACACCCACGAACGATCCCATCGATCAAGGATTGTTCGATATTACCCGTAGCCTGCTGCAACAGCCCGATCTCTGCGCCCTGGCGCAGGCGCTGACCTGGCATGCACGGCAGATGAACCTGGCCGATCGCGCCAATATTCTGCTCTGGCAGTCAGAGCAGCGTCGCGTTTATCTGTACAGCACCGACGAGCAGGATCGGGATATCCGCTATGAAGATGAGCCGCTGCTGGCGAACGGACCTTTTCGCCGCATGCTGTCGCGCCCGGACGTGCTGCACTGTCCGGCGGACACCTTTAAAGAGACCTGGCCGGCGCTGGCCGGGCTGGATCTCTATGCGCCTTTTGCCCATTACTGCCTGACCCCGTTGGCGGCCGACGGCCGGATCTTCGGCGGCTGCGAGTTCCTGCGCAGTGAGGATCGCCCCTGGAGCGACAGCGATTTTTCCCGGCTGCAAACCCTGACCCAGGCGGCCGGCCTGGCGGTGGAGCAGATCCTGGCCCGGCAGAATAACAGCGACAGCTATGACGTGCTGTGCCGTGAACGTAACGATTTCCGCCTGCTGGTCGCCATCACCAACGCGGTGCTGTCCAAACTCGATCTCGACGAGCTGGTGACAGAGGTTTCCCGCGAGATCCAGCGCAACTTCGGCATTGATTCCATCAGCATGGTGTTGCGCAGCGAGCGCAAGGGCAAGCTCCTCGTCTACTCCACCCATTACCTGGATAAAAACGCCCCGCTGTACGATCAGAGCGAGGTGGACGAGAAGGGCACGCTGTCGGAAAAAGTCATGCGTAACAAAAAGATGCTGATGCTTAATCTGCACAGTCGCGATCAGCACGCCCCGTACGAACGCATGCTGTTTGATATGTGGGGCGAACAGGATCAGACCCTGTGCCTGTTCCCGTTGATTTTCCGCGATCGGATCCTCGGCACCCTGAAGCTGGCCCAGTGCCAGGCCCAGGTCTTTACCGCCTCGAACCTGGAGCTGCTGAACCAGATTGCCGAACGCATCGCCATTGCCGTAGATAACGCCCTCTCCTACCGCGAAATCAGCCACCTCAAGGAGCGGCTGATCGACGAAAACCTCGCCCTGACCGAGCAGATCAACAACGTCGCTACTGATTTTGGCGAAATCATTGGCCGCAGCTCGCCGATGATGACGGTGATGAAGCAGGTGGAGATGGTCGCCCACAGCAACAGCACGGTGCTGATCCTCGGCGAGACCGGGACCGGTAAAGAGCTGATTGCCCGCGCCATTCATAACCTCAGCGGACGCAGCGATCGCCGGATGGTGAAGATGAACTGCGCGGCAATGCCCGCCGGTCTGCTGGAAAGCGACCTCTTCGGCCACGAGCGCGGGGCCTTTACCGGCGCCAGCGCCCAGCATATTGGCCGCTTTGAGCTGGCGGACAAAAGCACGCTGTTCCTCGATGAAGTGGGCGATATGCCTGTTGAGCTCCAGCCCAAGCTATTGCGCGTGCTGCAGGAGCAGGAGTTCGAACGGCTCGGCAGCAACCGCACCATCCACACTGACGTACGCCTGATCGCCGCCACCAACCGCGACTTAACGCAAATGGTCGCCGATCGTGAGTTTCGCAGCGACCTTTACTACCGGCTCAACGTGTTTCCGATCTTCCTCCCGCCGCTGCGGGAACGCCCGGAAGATATCCCCCTGCTGGTGAAGTCGTTCACCTTCAAGATTGCCCACCGGCTGGGGCGCAATATCGACAGTATCCCGGCGGAGACGCTGCGTCAGCTCAGTAAGATGGAGTGGCCGGGCAACGTGCGCGAGCTGGAAAACGTGATTGAGCGGGCGGTGCTCCTGACCCGCGGCAATGTCCTGCAACTGTCGCTCCCGGATATCGATTATCCGCGCTTTGTCAGCGCCGCAGTGCCGGAGACGCCCGTCAGTCCGATCCGCGAAGGCGAGGAGGAGTATCAACACATTATGCGGGTGCTGAAAGAGACCAACGGCGTGATCGCCGGGCCAAAAGGCGCAGCCAAACGCCTGGGCCTGAAGCGCACCACGCTCCTGTCGCGCATGAAGCGCCTGGGAATCGATAAGAACGCCATTTTGTAGGACGCAGGAGGGAAATATCACCCGCATGAGTGGAATATAATTCTCATGTTTTCGGGGTGCTATTTCCCTGCCCTTACCGGCGACATTCCCCTGTCATATTCCTGTGCATTTTTGTTTTCGCTCCGCGAATTTCGCCATAATAAGACATTTCTCAAGAAAAATTCATATCGCGCTCAGCCCTTATCTCATGGGAAATTGCGCCGATTCGCGCGCGGCAAAAATCATGCCACAAGCCAATCCAGGGTTGTCTCAGATTCTGAGTATGTTAGGGTATGGCCGGTTAATTATATTCACTGGTAATGATATCGACATAAATAAATAACGGGACATTCTTTATTGCATGGCAATTAAATTAGAAGTTAAAAATCTTTATAAGGTATTTGGCGAGCACCCGCAGCGCGCATTCAAATATATTGAAAAAGGACTTTCAAAAGAACATATTCTGGAAAAAACCGGGCTGTCGCTTGGCGTTAAAGACGCCAGTCTGGCCATTGAAGAAGGCGAGATTTTCGTCATCATGGGGTTATCCGGTTCGGGTAAATCCACTATGGTTCGCCTTCTCAATCGCCTGATTGAACCCACCCGCGGACAGGTGCTGATTGATGGCGTGGATATCGCCAAAATATCGGACGCCGAGCTCCGCGAGGTGCGCAGAAAAAAGATCGCGATGGTGTTTCAGTCGTTCGCTCTGATGCCGCATATGACGGTATTAGATAACACCGCCTTTGGTATGGAATTAGCCGGCGTTGCGGCCAATGAGCGCCAGGAAAAAGCGCTGGATGCGCTGCGTCAGGTGGGGCTGGAAAATTACGCTCACGCCTACCCGGATGAACTTTCCGGCGGGATGCGTCAGCGCGTAGGATTAGCCCGCGCATTAGCGATCAACCCCGATATATTATTAATGGACGAAGCCTTCTCGGCGCTCGATCCCTTAATTCGTACCGAGATGCAGGATGAGCTGGTAAAACTGCAGTCGCGGCATCAGCGCACCATTGTCTTTATTTCCCATGACCTCGATGAAGCCATGCGAATTGGCGATCGTATTGCCATTATGCAAAACGGCGAAGTGGTGCAGGTGGGAACCCCGGATGAAATTCTCAATAATCCGGCGAATGATTATGTGCGTACCTTCTTCCGCGGCGTGGATATTAGCCAGGTGTTCAGCGCCAAAGATATTGCCCGCCGAACGCCGAACGGCATTATCCGTAAAACGCCAGGCTTCGGCCCGCGATCGGCGCTCAAACTGCTGCAGGATGAAGACCGCGAATACGGTTATCTGGTTGAACGCGGTAATAAATTTGTCGGTGTTGTCTCCATCGACTCCCTGAAAACCGCGCTTAGCGAAAACGCAGGAATCGATGCGGCGTTAATTGACGCTCCGCTTGCTGTGGATGCCGAAACGCCGCTCAGCGAGCTGCTCTCCCATGTCGGTCAGGCGCCCTGCGCGGTACCGGTAGTCGGAGAGGAACAACAGTACGTCGGCATCATCTCAAAACGCATGTTGCTGCAGGCTTTAGATCGCGAGGGGGCAAACAATGGCTGATCAATCTAACCCGTGGGGCACCACTGAGGCCGCCGACAGCGCGGCACAATCCGCCGACGCGTGGGGTACCGCTCCGGCGACGGCTCCTGCGGACGGCGGCAGTGCCGACTGGCTGACCAGCGCCCCGGCGCCGGCGCCAGAACATTTCAATATTATGGATCCGTTCCATAAAACCCTGATCCCGCTCGACAGCTGGGTGACAGAGGGGATCGACTGGGTGGTGACGCACTTCCGCCCGGTGTTTCAGGGGATCCGCGTCCCGGTGGATTATATCCTCAACGGCTTCCAGCAGCTGATGCTGGGCATGCCGGCCCCGGTCGCCATCGTGCTGTTCTCGCTGATTGCCTGGCAGTTTGGCAGCGCGGGGATGGGCATCGCGACCCTGATCTCGCTGATCCTGATCGGTGCGATCGGTGCCTGGTCGCAGGCGATGATCACCCTGGCGCTGGTGCTGACCGCCCTGCTCTTCTGCGTGGTGATTGGCCTGCCGATGGGGATCTGGCTGGCGCGCAGTCCGCGGGCGGCCAAAATTATCCGGCCGCTTTTGGATGCGATGCAGACCACCCCGGCGTTTGTCTATCTGGTGCCTATCGTGATGCTGTTTGGCATCGGTAACGTGCCGGGCGTGGTGGTGACCATTATCTTCGCCCTGCCGCCGATTGTGCGTCTGACCATTCTGGGGATCAACCAGGTACCCGCCGACCTGATCGAAGCCTCGCGCTCGTTTGGCGCCAGCCCGCGCCAGATGCTGTTCAAAGTGCAGCTGCCGCTGGCGATGCCGACCATTATGGCCGGTGTGAACCAGACCCTGATGCTGGCCCTGTCGATGGTGGTGATCGCCTCGATGATCGCCGTAGGGGGTCTTGGTCAGATGGTGCTGCGCGGGATTGGTCGTCTCGATATGGGACTCGCCACCGTGGGCGGCGTCGGGATCGTGATCCTCGCCATTATTCTTGACCGCCTGACCCAGGCTGTCGGTCGTGATTCACGCAGTCGCGGCAACCGTCGCTGGTACACCACCGGCCCTGTCGGGTTAATCACCCGTCCCTTCTCAAAAGCAAAATAAGGAACAACGATGCGACATAGCGTAATTTTTGCCACAGCGTTTGCCACCCTTGCCTCCACCAGCGCATTTGCTGCCGATCTGCCGGGCAAAGGCATTACCGTGCAACCGGTACAGAGCACCATCTCCGAAGAGTCGTTCCAGACCGGGCTGGTCAGCCGGGCGCTGGAAAAGCTGGGGTATACCGTCAGTAAGCCCAGCGAAGTGGATTACAACGTGGGCTATACCTCTATTGCCTCCGGCGATGCCACCTTTACGGCCGTAAACTGGCAGCCGCTGCATGACGACATGTACAGCGCGGCGGGCGGCGACAAGAAGTTCTACCGCGAAGGCACCTTTGTCTCGGGCGCGGCGCAGGGTTATCTGATCGACAAGAAAACTGCCGACCAGTACCACATCACCAATATCGAACAGCTGAAGGATCCGAAGATCGCCAAACTGTTTGATACCAACGGTGACGGCAAAGCCGACATGATGGGCTGCTCCCCGGGCTGGGGCTGCGAAGCGGTGATTAACCACCAGAACAAAGCCTTCGATCTGGCGAAAACCGTGGACGTCAGCCACGGCAACTACTCCGCAATGATGGCCGACACCATCGCCCGCTTTAAGGAAGGCAAGCCGGTTATCTATTACACCTGGACGCCGTACTGGGTGAGCGACGTGCTGAAGCCGGGTAAAGATGTGGTCTGGTTGCAGGTGCCGTTCTCCTCCCTGCCGGGCGAGCAGAAGGATATCGACACCAAGCTGCCGAACGGCATGAACTATGGCTTCCCGGTGAACACCATGCACATCGTCGCCAACAAAGCCTGGGCTGAGAAAAACCCGGCGGCGGCGAAGCTGTTCTCGGTAATGAAGCTCCCGCTGGCGGATATCAACGCCCAGAACGCGATGATGCACGCGGGCAAATCCTCTGAAGCCGATGTCCAGGGTCACGTTGACGGCTGGATCAAAGCCCACCAGCAGCAGTTTGATGCGTGGGTGAATGAGGCGCTGGCCGCGCAGAAGTAAGAGCACGCAGTGCCCCCTCATCCCAGCCGGGGTGAGGGGCCTGGATCGCACGATCCATCACTCAACATCTCCCCGCCTCCCTTATTCATCCGTTATTATGGTTTTTGAAAAAATAATCACTCAACTAATGATTTCAAAAACCTGATGACAAAATCTAATCAAGGGCTTAGCCCCGCACTTATTCTGCTGATGTCAGTGGCAACCGGTCTGGCGGTCGCCAGTAACTATTACGCCCAGCCGCTGCTGGAAACCATCGCCCGCAATTTTTCGCTCTCGGCCAGCTCGGCCGGTTTTATCGTCACCGCCGCCCAACTGGGGTACGCCGTGGGTCTGCTGTTCCTCGTGCCGCTGGGAGATATGTTTGAACGTCGGGCGATGATTGTCTCCATGACCCTGCTGGCCGCCGGAGGGATGCTGATCACCGCCTCCAGCCAGTCGCTGGCAATGATGATCCTCGGCACCGCCCTGACGGGCCTGTTCTCGGTAGTGGCCCAGATTCTGGTCCCGCTCGCCGCCACCCTCGCCTCGCCGGAAAAACGCGGTAAGGTGGTGGGGACCATTATGAGCGGCCTGCTGCTGGGGATTTTGCTGGCGCGCACCGTCGCGGGCCTGCTGGCGGGTATCGGCGGCTGGCGCACCGTGTACTGGGTGGCGTCGGTGCTGATGGTGGTAATGGCTCTCGCCCTGTGGCGCGGCCTGCCGAAGGTGAAGTCAGAAACCCATCTCAACTACCCTCAGCTGCTGGGGTCCGTTTTCAGCCTGTTCACGCACGATAAACTGCTGCGTACCCGGGCGCTGCTGGGCTGTTTCACCTTTGCTAACTTCAGCATCCTCTGGACCTCAATGGCCTTCCTGCTGGCCTCCCCGCCGTTTAACTATTCTGAGGGGATGATCGGCCTGTTCGGCCTGGCCGGTGCCGCAGGCGCGCTGGGCGCACGACCTGCGGGTGGCCTGGCGGATAAGGGTAAATCGCATCTCACCACCACCGTCGGGCTGGTGATGCTCCTGCTCTCCTGGGCAGCGATCTGGTACGGGCATGTCTCGGTGCTGGCGCTGATTGTCGGCATTCTGGTGCTCGACCTTACCGTGCAGGGGGTGCATATCACCAATCAGACCGTGATCTACCGCGTTAAGCCGGACGCCCGTAACCGTCTGACGGCCGGGTACATGACCAGCTACTTTATCGGCGGTGCCGTCGGGTCACTGATCTCGGCGTTCGCGTGGCAGCATGCCGGCTGGGCAGGCGTGTGTGCGGTTGGGGCGGTGATGGCGCTGGTTAACCTGCTGGTCTGGTGGCGCGGCTACCATCGCCAGGAGGCAATTCAATAAGGTTTACATAAGTTTGGGGCTCCTCAGGGTGTTAAGGAGCCCCTCAGTCTGTTATGGTGGCGTAATCATTTATTCCGGAAATTTTTATGTGGGTAATATATTAGAATACCGCATGAATAGCTTACGCCCGAAGACCCATCCCCGTTTTGCCAGTGCCATCCCCTCTTTTCTGTGCTTACCGGGTCACGGATCTACCCGGCTCTTGATGACGGTGAAATTTGTCTAATGGATTTTAGCCGCACAAATAATTCATTTACATTATTTGTCACTGTCGTTACTATATCGGCTGTAATTAATGAGGTTATGCCCAAATGGATAGTTCGTTTACGCCCATTGAACAAATGCTTAAATTTCGCGCCAGTCGCTATGCAGATTTCCCGTATCAGGAGATCCTGCTGACCCGTCTCTGCATGCATATGCAGGGCAAGCTGCTGGAAAATCGCAATAAAATGCTGAAAGCTCAAGGGATTAACGAGACGTTATTTATGGCGTTGATTACGCTGGAGTCTCAGGAGAATCACAGCATCCAGCCTTCCGAGCTGAGCTGCGCCCTGGGTTCGTCTCGTACCAATGCAACCCGTATTGCCGATGAGCTGGAAAAACGCGGCTGGATCGAACGCCGTGAAAGCGACAACGACCGCCGTTGTCTGCATCTGCAACTGACCGAGAAAGGTCACGAATTCCTGCGCGAGGTGCTTCCACCTCAGCACAACTGTCTGCATCAACTCTGGTCGTCTTTAAGCGGTACCGAGAAAGAGCAGCTCGAGCATATCACCCGCAAGCTTCTCACCCGTCTGGACCAGATGGATGAAGACGGCGCTGTTCTTGAGGCGCTGCGCTAACGCGACGACACGCTCCAAAAATCCAGATTCATAAGAAAACCGACAGGCCAGCACATCATAGTGCTGGCCTTTCTGATAACAGGTCGGCTCAGCCGATGTGAAATAATAAGATCGTGGAGAAAATCATGAGCGCAAATGCGGAGAACACAACCCCGCAGCAACCGGTCAACAACAAGAAAGGCAAACGCAAGCGCGCCCTTCTGCTGCTGACCTTGCTCTTTATTATCATTGCCGTGGCATATGGGATCTATTGGTTTTTAGTACTGCGTCATAGTGAAGAGACGGATGATGCGTACGTGGCAGGGAACCAGGTTCAGATTATGGCGCAGGTGTCGGGCAGCGTGACGAAAGTCTGGGCTGACAATACCGACTTTGTGCAAAAAGGCGACGTGCTGGTGACGCTGGATCCGACCGATGCCCAGCAGGCGTTTGAAAAAGCGCAGACCGGGCTGGCCTCGAGCGTACGTCAGACCCGCCAGCAGATGATCAACAGCAAGCAGCTGCAGGCCAACATCACCGTGCAGAAGACCGCCCTCGCCCAGGCGCAGAGCGACTTTAATCGCCGCGTTCCGCTCGGCACCGCCAATCTGATTGGCCGTGAAGAGCTGCAACATGCCCGCGATGCGGTGGCCAGCGCGCAGGCCCAACTTGATGTCGCCATCCAGCAGTACAACGCCAACCAGGCGGTGGTGCTGGACACGACCCTCGATCAACAACCTGCGGTGAAACAGGCGGCGACCGAAGTACGCAACGCCTGGCTGGCCCTGGAGCGAACCAAAATTGTCAGCCCGATGACCGGTTACGTATCCCGTCGCTCGGTGCAGCCTGGCGCGCAGATTAGCTCCTCAACCCCGCTGATGGCGGTGGTGCCAGCAACTAACCTGTGGGTGGATGCTAACTTCAAAGAGACGCAGCTGGCGCATATGCGTATCGGCCAGAGCGCGACGGTGGTCAGTGATATCTACGGCGACGAGGTGAAATACACCGGTAAAGTTGTCGGCCTGGATATGGGTACCGGTAGCGCCTTCTCCCTGCTGCCTGCCCAGAACGCCACCGGGAACTGGATCAAAGTGGTTCAGCGTCTGCCGGTGCGTATTGAGCTGGATGAGAAACAGCTGGCGGACCATCCGCTGCGTATTGGCCTCTCCACGCTGGTGACGGTCGATACCTCCAACCGCGACGGTCAGATGCTGGCAAACCAGGCGCGTTCTAACCCGGCCTACGAAAGTAATGCCCGCGAGATCAGCCTTGAGCCGGTGAATAAGCTGATCGATGAGATCGTGAAGGCAAACGCCGGTTAATCCGAAGGTGAGCGTTATGCAGCAGCAAAAACCGCAAAAACCGTTGGAAGGCGCGCAGCTGGTCATCATGACCATTGCGCTGTCGCTGGCGACATTCATGCAGGTGCTGGACTCCACCATCGCGAACGTGGCGATCCCGACCATCGCCGGGAACCTTGGCTCATCCCTGAGCCAGGGGACATGGGTGATCACCTCGTTCGGGGTGGCGAATGCCATCTCCATCCCGATTACCGGCTGGCTGGCAAAGCGCGTCGGGGAAGTAAAACTCTTCCTCTGGTCGACCATCGCCTTTGTTATTGCCTCCTGGGCGTGCGGGATGTCCAGCAGCCTGACCATGCTGATCTTCTTCCGCGTGATCCAGGGGATTGTCGCCGGACCGCTGATCCCGCTGTCGCAAAGTCTGCTCCTCAACAACTACCCGCCGGCCAAACGCTCCATCGCGCTGGCGCTGTGGTCGATGACGGTGATCGTCGCACCGATCTGCGGCCCGATTCTGGGCGGCTATATCAGCGATAACTACCACTGGGGCTGGATCTTCTTTATCAACGTGCCGATTGGCGCGGTGGTGGTATTGCTGACCCTGCAGTCGCTGCGCGGTCGCGAAACCCGCACCGAACAACGGCGTATTGATGGCGTGGGGCTGGCGCTGCTGGTGCTGGGCATCGGCAGCCTGCAGATCATGCTCGACCGCGGGAAAGAGCTGGACTGGTTCGCCTCGCAGGAGATCATCGTCCTGACGGTCGTGGCGGTGGTGGCGCTAAGCTTCCTGATTGTCTGGGAGCTGACGGATGACAACCCGATAGTCGATTTATCGCTGTTTAAGTCGCGCAACTTCACCATAGGCTGTTTGTGTATCAGCCTTGCCTACATGCTCTACTTCGGCGCTATCGTTCTGCTGCCGCAGCTGTTGCAGGAGGTATATGGCTATACCGCCACCTGGGCGGGGCTGGCGTCAGCGCCGGTCGGGGTGATCCCGGTCCTGCTGTCGCCGATCATCGGCCGCTTTGCCCATAAGCTGGATATGCGTCGGCTGGTGACCTTCAGCTTCATTATGTATGCGGTGTGCTTCTACTGGCGCGCCTATACCTTTGAGCCGGGCATGGACTTTGGTGCCTCCGCGTGGCCGCAGTTCATTCAGGGCTTTGCGGTAGCCTGCTTCTTTATGCCACTGACCACCATCACCCTCTCCGGCCTGCCGCCGGAACGGATGGCGGCGGCCTCCAGTCTGTCGAACTTTATGCGTACCCTGGCGGGCTCCATCGGTACCTCGATGACCACCACCATGTGGACCAACCGCGAGTCACTGCACCATGCGCAGCTGACTGAATCGGTGAACGTGTTCAATCCGCAGGCGCAGGAGGTTTACAGCCAGCTGCAGGGGATGGGCATGACCGAGCAGCAGGCTTCGGGCTGGATAGCGCAGCAGATCACCGCGCAGGGGCTGATCATCTCGGCTAACGAGATTTTCTGGCTATCGGCGGGCGTGTTCATTGTGCTATTAGGGCTAATATGGTTCGCCAAACCGCCATTCGGCGCGGGCGGCGGAGGCGGTGGCGCGCACTAACCGGCTGAAAAGAAAAACGGATCTGCATGCAGATCCGTTTTTTTATGGGAGCGATTAAGCTTACTTAATGCCGATAATTTTAATCGTAATGATCGAGACCGTGCCTGGCGGTACAAAACCGGGAACGCCCGCTTCACCGTAGGCCTGCTTCGCAGGAATATGCAGTTTTGCCTCCCCGCCCAGCCCGAGCTTTTTCACTACCGTCTGGAACAGCGGCGGTAAGTCTTTAACCCGGCTGGCGCGAACCTCTTTACTGGACATCACTTTTCCGGTGCCCAACACCTCATCAATTTCGGTAATGATCTCATTCTTGCCCGTAACCAGAGGTGCTTCACCCTGCTGAATCACCCGGTAGATGGCGCCATCCGGCAGTCGCTTGGCCCCCTTCTCATTCGCCGCCTTAGTCATGATCGCTTTACTCTGCTTTTCATTTTCGCTTTGCGTCGCGACAAACTGCTTTTTCTGTACCTGGTCCAGCGCGGCCAGCTCCTTCGAAAGCGCAGCGGGTGTCAGCTGGAGCTTATTGTTTACCTTATCGTCAAAGCCCTGCATAAAGGCGTTGAGATCGAGTTTTTTGTTCAGCCCGTCGAGCTTGCTCTTCTCACGCCCTGCCGCATCGCCATACCAGGTGCCAATGGCGTAGCTGGTCAGGGTATCTTTTGCTGCAGCTTTATCGATCTTCATCCGCTGCTTATCCGCGCCCTCTTTTGCAGGTGCAGACTGGCTCTCTTTCAGCTTCTGGTTTTCGGCTGTCAGCGTTGCCAGAGAGGCGCTTTGCGTTTTCTGCTGCTCCTCAAGCGAGGCTTTTTGCGTCTGGAGCAGAGCCAGCTGCTTTTTCAGCTCCGCCGTCTCTTTCCCGGCGGTAGCCAGCTGGGTGACCAGCGCACCGCTTTTGTCTTTCTCGCTGCCCACGTTATTTTTCTGAAGCGCCAACAGGGATTCCTGTGAAGCGATGACTTTTTTAGCGTCCTCCAGCTGGTTCTGGGCAATATCGACCTTGAACTTCTCGCTTTTAAGCTGTTTTTCCTGCTCGGCCATCCGGGTTTCCAGAGTGGCTTTTTGCAGGTTTAGCGCCGACAGCTGGGATTTTAAGGCATCCACCTCTTTCACCGCGCCGCTGCTCTTGTCACTGCTGGTTTTGAGCGTGGCGAGCTGTGCGTCCAGCGCATTCTTTTGCGTTTGCAGATCGGCCAGGGCTTTGGTCAGGGTTGCGTTTTTCTCGCGGGTCTCTTTCAGCCCGGCCAGCTCTGTTTCCAGCGCCTTTTTCTGCGTCTGCAGGTCAGCCATCTCCTTCGCCAGCGCGGCGCTTTTCTCATTGGCCGCTTTCAGCGCGGCCAGCTGGGTATCCAGCGCTTTCTTCTGGGCCTGCAGATCGGTCAGCTCTTTAGTCAGAGCCGCGTTTTTCGCACTGGCTTCTTTCAGGGAGGCCAGCTGAGTATCCAGCGCTTTCTTCTGGGCCTGCAGGTCGGTCAGCTCCTGAAGCAGCTTCTCTTTGTCGCTTCCGGCGCTGCTCTTCTGCGCGGCCAGCTGGGACTCCTGCGAGGCGATGACTTTTTTGGCGTCTTCCAGCTGGTTCCTGGCAATCTCAGACTTTGTCTTTTCGCTGCTGAACACTTTTTCCTGTTCGGCCAGCCGGGTTTCCAGAGTGGCTTTTTGCAGGTTTAGCGCCGACAGCTGGGATTTTAAGGCATCGACCTCTTTCACCGCGCCGGTGCTCTTGTCACTGCTTGTTTTGAGCGTGGCGAGCTGTGCGTCCAGCGCATTCTTTTGCGTTTGCAGATCGGCCAGCGCTTTGGTCAGAGCCGCGTTTTTCGCACTGGCTTCTTTCAGGGAGGCCAGCTGAGTATCCAGCGCTTTCTTCTGCGTCTGCAGGTCGGTCAGCTCCTGAAGCAGCTTCTCTTTGTCGCTTCCGGCGCTGCTCTTCTGCGCGGCCAGCTGGGACTCCTGCAAGGCGATGACTTTTTTGGCGTCCTCAAGCTGGTTCTGGGCAACCTCAGACTTTGTCTTTTCGCTGCTGAACACTTTTTCCTGTTCGGCCAGCCGGGTTTCCAGGGTGGCTTTTTGCAGATTCAGCGCCGACAGCTGGGCTTTTAAGGCGTCGAGCTCTTTCGCCACGTCGATAGCCTGGGCGTTGTTCGCCTTGAGAGCGCTCAACTGCGTATCCAGCGCATTTTTCTGTACCTGCAGCTCGCTCAGGGCTTTAGTCAGTTCGGCGCGTTGTACGTTGGCGTTACGCAGTTGCTCTGCCAGTTCGGCATATTTTTGTTGATCGACGCCAGCTGGCTTCGGCAACGTCGCGATAAGGCTTTCGACGGCAAGTTTTTGTGCACTGCCTTCCGGCTGTGATTTAAGTCGGGCGATTGCCTGCTCCTTTTCCGCGACGCGCTCCTTCTCGTGGGCAACAGCCTGTTCCAGTAACGACTTTTCGCTTTCTACCGCGCTCAGCTGTTTATCTAATCCGGTGATGGTGGCATTAGCCTGGCGAAGCGCCTCGGTGAGGCGGGAAAGTTTGGCCTGGTCTACTGCAATGGCTTTGTCTTTTTTATCGGGCACGGCACGCGCCGACGGGCGGGCTGGCTCTGCTTTCGGCGGCGCCGCGTCCGGGGGATTCGTGTTGGCTTCTGAGGCAATGAAAGGATTGGTTGAACCGTTGCCGATAATTTTTTCGTTATTTAAACGTTCCAACAAATCCGTTCCGGCTGAAAATGCTTTTCCACCCGATAATAACAATCCGCAGTACAATGCTGCGCTAAAGTATTTATTCATAACTTATTCATTTCATTGGCACGGTTCATCATGTTGGTATAAACCGTATTACGAATCCTTACGCATACCAGCGACAGTTTTTTATTAATTTCGGTCAGCATAACTTCTGAAGCGTTATCATCAACCAGAGATTTATTCGATTCGTAAATTTTATAGTTTTTATTAATATTATCAAATTGCTTACGATAGGACTCATATGCCGCCGGATCGAGCTTTTGCAGCGCGGAGAACTCCTGGTAGCACTGCACCTCCTGCTTGCGCTCAGCGGGTGCTTTGGCGATAGGCGTTGTAACGGGTTTAGAGCTGCAGGCAGACAGGAGAAGAGCGGAAAAAAGAATCGCGGTGCCAGTCAAATAAACTTTCATAAATCCCTCTGAATTATTATCTATTCCATGAAATATTAACGCATCTATAATTACAGTGAATGAGCGCCAACATATCATCCATAGATATAATATATATAAATAACTATCATGCGTTGATTGCAATAATAGAGAGAAAGAGAGGGATGCACAACGAGAGATAGGCTTTTAGGAATTTATAAAGAAACTAATATTACCCGACACACTCCTTGCTGAGGGCCGGGTAATTTGCTAGATGTGCAGTTCCTGCAGTTTATCTTTAGGCAGCGCCAGCTCTTCGTTGCTGTTAACGCGAACGTCACGCTCAAGAATATGACGAGCAATCTCCTGGGCTTCTTCCAGAGAGTGCATCTGGTACGTACCGCACTGGTAAACGTTCAGCTCAGGGATCTGGTTCTGCTCTTTTACCTTGAGCACGTCTTCCATCGCAGCTTTCCACGCATCTGCGACGCGTTTCTCTTCAGGCACGCCAATCAGGCTCATGTAGAAACCAGTACGGCAACCCATTGGGGAGATATCGATGATCTCAACGCCGTTGCCGTTCAGGTGATCGCGCATGAAACCGGCAAACAGGTGCTCCAGAGTGTGAATACCTTTTTCCGGCATCACTTCTTTGTTAGGTACGCAGAAACGCAGGTCGAAAACGGTGATCGTGTCGCCGTGCGGGGTATGCATGGTCTTCGCAACGCGTACAGCTGGTGCTTCCATACGGGTATGGTCGACAGTAAAGCTATCTAATAACGGCATACGTCACCTCCGATAGTGATTTTTTTTTAAAAAAAATGAACTCTTCTTTTCAACGCGAGTCTGAGTATATGAAAGACGCGCATTTGTTATCATCATCCCTGTTCTTCAGAGATGTTATTTTGGCCACAGAGATGTGGCCTTTTTCTTTTCTGTCAGGCCTGTTTCGCCAGGAAATCGGCAAACGACTCGGTATCCGCCGCTTCAATCTCTCTCTGACGCACCACTGACGCGTCGCGCTCCGCCGCAAAATCGGCTTCGCTTAACACCTCCAGCGGCTCCTGCTGCAGCATATCGCGATACTCTGCCGCCAGCGCACGACCTGTACCGCCAATCCCCTGATCAATCATAGAACGCAGAATGCGCGCCGAGAATGTCAGCTCAGGATTATCAAAGCTTTCGACCAGCCGATCGCAAACCTGCTGATACTCTTCCCCACCGTAAACGCTGTCCAGCGTGTGGGCGACGCGCTTCAGATCGCGGAACAGATCTTTACCCACCTGCTGTAACGGGAACTGCGCCGTCTGGCAACCGATGCCCAGCGTCAGGCCAGGTTTGCGCCCTTCGAGGATCACCCGGTTCCAGTTGGTGCGGGTGCAGAGCAGTTCGTCAGCGCTCATTTCTGGCGCATCCGCCAGTACGCACCAGACCATAAACAGATCAAGGAAGCGTACCTGCTGCTCATCCACACCAATCGGTGAGAACGGGTTGATATCCAGGGAGCGCACTTCGATATACTCAATACCGCCGCGTTGCAGAGCATCTGACGGCGTCTCGCCGCTGCGGGTGACACGTTTTGGACGGATCGGCGCGTAAAGTTCGTTCTCAATCTGCAAAACGTTAGTGTTGATTTGCAGGCGCTTACCGTCTTTCTCGAGCCCGATTTCGTCGTACGCTTCCGACGGCGTTTTGATCGCCCGCTTCAATCCTGCCACATACTCGTGCAATTCGTTAAAGGTAATTCCGAGATTGCTTTGCGATTTATTGGTATAACCCAGATCGCTGAGGCGCAGAGAGGTCGCGTACGGCAGGTAATACATGCCGCAATCGGTCTTCTCGAACGGCAACGTGGTCGGTTTGCCCTGCAGGAACGAGGAGCAAATCGCCGGCGATGCGCCGAACAGATACGGAATGACCCAGCCAAAGCGATAGTAGTTACGGATCAGGCGGAAGTAGCCCGCAGAGATCGCCTCTTTGTCCGTCTCGCCGCACTTCGCCTGCCAGAATGCCATCGGCAGTGAGAAGTTATAATGCACGCCAGAAATCGTCTGCATCAGCGCGCCGTAGCGGTTTTTCAGCCCTTCTCGATAGAGCGTTTTCAGACGACCAATATTTGACGTGCCGTACTGCGCAAGTTCAATGTCCTGGCCCTGCTCGATATAGCAAGGCATGCTGAGTGGCCACATACGCTCATCACCCAGATTGCGGGCACTGTAGCGGTGAATATCACGCATAATCTTCAGCATGTGGTCAATATCGCCATCGACCGGGGTGATGAACTCAAGCAGCGCTTCAGCGAAATCAGTCGTGATCCACTTATGGGTCAGCGCTGAACCCAACGCCTGTGGATGGCCCGTCGTTGCAAGACTGCCATCCGCGTTAACGCGCAGCGTTTCGCGCTCAAGACCACGCTGAATACCCTTCAGAGCCTGAGGGTGGTTTTCCAGCCAGGCCAGTGCCTGTGATACGTCCGGGATCAATTCGACCTCCCGCCTGTCAAAATCATTTTATTTAGCATAATTGTAATGGTTCATGGTCACAAACAGTCCAATTAGTGCCACCACGTCATGCCCTGTAAAGTCACAACCGCCACGAGAACGTAGCGCAGCGCCTTGCCGAGGCATAAAAAAAAGAGCACGGGCCCCCAGGAGATGCGCATCCATCCCGCCAGCAGGCACAGTAAATCACCGATTACCGGCATCCAGCTTAGTAAAAGCGTGGCAGCCCCATAGCGTTTTAGCCAGCCGACTGCCTTTTCCTGCCAGCGCGATGTTTTGCGTAGCGGAAAGAATCGCCCAAGAATAACGTTAGTCAGCCCTCCAAAGCTATTACCCATTGTTGCTATTAACACGAGCAACCAGGGCTGACTTACGTCGGACAACAGCATCGCCACCAGTACCACTTCCGAATTTCCCGGCAGGAGAGTGGCGCTTAAAAAACTGCTGGCGAAGAGTGAGGTCAGTGACAGCAGGTCACTCACAGTAAGCGAACGTCCACCGCATCCATGCCGGCAGCGTGTGCTGCCTGAATGCCGAAGTCGGCATCTTCAAATACGACGCACCTGGCAGCGGGCACACCCATAAGCTCTGCGCACAGCAGAAAGGTGTCCGGGGCGGGCTTGTGGTTTTTAACATGATCGGCGGCGACAACGGCAGAAAAATAGTGGCGCAGGCCAAGATGGTTGAGCAGTGCCTCTGCGATCGCGCTCTCACTGCCCGTCCCGACCGACATCGGACGACGTCCGTGCCACTCTTTTACCACTTCAATTAATGGCAAAGGGCGCACGGTGTCTAACAGCATCGCTTTTACCGCATCGGTTTTTTCACGCGCGAGCTGATGGGGGTCGAGATCGGCCTGATTCAGTTCAATCACGGCCTGCGCAATACGCCAGGTGGGGGATCCGTTGAGGGCAATCATCGCCTGTAAGTCGAAACGCATTCCGTAACGGCCGAGGACATCAGTCCAGGCTTTACGATGCGTTGGCTCGGTGTCCAGGATGGTGCCATCCATATCGAAGATCAAACCGTCATACTGTGCGTACATCGTGCTCTCGCAGAAGGATTACAAAACGTTACTTTAACGTAAACAAGGAGTTTTGTCGCTGACTGTGAAGATGATTGCTGACGGAAAGTCGAAGGAATAAACAATGAGGGAGAAGATGGTGCATCCGGGAGGATTCGAACCTCCGACCGCTCGGTTCGTAGCCGAGTACTCTATCCAGCTGAGCTACGGATGCATCAGGGCACTTCTGTAGAAAATAGTAAATGGTGCATCCGGGAGGATTCGAACCTCCGACCGCTCGGTTCGTAGCCGAGTACTCTATCCAGCTGAGCTACGGATGCATCGGGATTTACTACTGTTACTGCTGATACTCAGTATTGCTTCATAAGCAACACAAAGTAAAAGATGGTGCATCCGGGAGGATTCGAACCTCCGACCGCTCGGTTCGTAGCCGAGTACTCTATCCAGCTGAGCTACGGATGCATCAGGATTTACTACTGTACTACTCGATACTCATATCACTTCGAAAGCAATATGAAGTAATAGATGGTGCATCCGGGAGTATTACTCGGCTGCGCCTCGCCCTACGGGTCGTTGCTAAAGCAACGCTATCCTCCCTGGTGCTCGCGATTATCTCGCAGAACATGAAATAACAGTTTAACTGCTATCTCGGAGAATATGGTGCATCCGGGAGGATTCGAACCTCCGACCGCTCGGTTCGTAGCCGAGTACTCTATCCAGCTGAGCTACGGATGCAAAATGGCGGTGAGGCGGGGATTCGAACCCCGGATGCAGCTTTTGACCGCATACTCCCTTAGCAGGGGAGCGCCTTCAGCCTCTCGGCCACCTCACCACACAACGCCTCTTTCGAGTGCTTCGAGCAACTCGTTAAGAGCTTCTCGTCGCTGCGTGGCGCATATATTACTTTCTGGGACTTATAAGTCAAACAATTTTCCACAAGCTTTTATCGTTTGCACAAATCACAGGCAATTCGCATGTAAAACCCGCAAAGAGGGTGTTTTATAAACGGATTTTGCAGGCCTGCTGGCAGTTATGTAGGGGTATAAAAGGGATGTCGGACAGAGAAAGGGTGTGACAGAAGGTTAAAAAGAGAGCAATTGAAATCGAACGGTAACTTTTGACAAGGAATATATCAGGAGGGTTGCGTCTCGCCAGACAGCGAGACGCGATAATATCAGTAACTGGACTGCTGGGATTTTTCAGCCTGGATACGCTGGTAGATCTCTTCACGATGAACAGAGACTTCTTTAGGGGCGTTCACACCAATACGTACCTGGTTGCCCTTTACCCCTAAAACTGTCACGGTGACCTCATCCCCAATCATGAGGGTCTCACCAACTCGACGAGTCAGAATCAGCATTCTTTGCTCCTTGAAAGATTAAAAGAGTCGGGTCTCTTGTATCCCGGCATTATCCATCATATAACGCCAAAAAGTAAGCGATGACAAACACGTAATGTGTAGGTAGTCACGGCATCACAATCTGTTAAACGTAAGTTTAGCCGATATACACAAACTCAACCTGACTTTATCATTATCGATAGCGTAGAGCGCAGTACGCCATAACGTTGTCGTTATGGCGTCTGTGTACGCTTTGTAATTATTACAGTTTAGAACTTACCCAGCTTTCAACACTGGCCAGCGCCGCTGGAAGGGCTGCTGCGTCTGTACCACCGGCTTGCGCCATGTCCGGACGACCACCGCCTTTACCGCCCACTTGCTGAGCGACCATACCAATCAGTTCCCCTGCTTTCACACGATCGATCACGTCCTTAGATACGCCCGCAATCAGAGAAACCTTACCTTCCGCTACCGTTGCCAGAACGATGATGGTTGAACCGAGCTGGTTCTTCAGATCGTCGACCATGGTACGAAGCATTTTCGGCTCAACGCCAGCCAGTTCGCTGACCAGCAGTTTGACGCCGTTAATCTCAACCGCTTTGCTGGAGAGGTTTGCGCTCTCGGCAACGGCGGCCTGTTCTTTCAGCTGCTGCAGCTCTTTTTCCAGCTGACGGGTACGTTCCATCACGCTGCGCACTTTCTCGCCCAGGTTCTGGCTGTCGCCCTTCAGCAGCTGCGCGATGTCGTGCAGCTGATCGCTCTCTGCATGCAGGAGCGCAATCGCACCTTCGCCGGTGACCGCTTCGATACGACGCACGCCTGCCGCCGTACCGGATTCGGACACAATGCGGAACAGACCGATGTCACCCGTACGGCTGGCGTGCGTACCGCCACACAGTTCGGTGGAGAAATCGCCCATGCTCAGTACGCGTACGCGTTCATCATACTTCTCACCGAACAGGGCCATTGCGCCTTTGTTCTTCGCCGCGTCGAGATCCATGATGTTGGTTTCGATCGGCAGGTTACGACGGATCTGGGCATTCACCAGATCTTCCACCGCACGGATTTCCGCCGGTTTCATCGCTTCGAAATGGGAGAAGTCAAAGCGCAGCACTTTGTCGTTTACCAGCGAGCCTTTCTGCGCAACGTGCGTGCCCAGAACCTGGCGCAGCGCGGCGTGCATCAGGTGCGTCGCGGAGTGGTTCAGACGGATACGTGCGCGGCGTGCTTCGTCAACGATAGCTTGAACGCCCTCGCCCACTTTCAGCATGCCGGATGCCAGCGTACCTTGGTGGCCGATCGCCTGACCGTATTTCTGCGTGTCGTTCACGGTAAAGCTGAAATCACTGCCCTTCAGTTCGCCTTTATCGCCAACCTGGCCGCCTGATTCTGCGTAGAACGGGGTTTTGTCCAGAACCACAACCGCAGCCTGGCCCGCGCTGATGCTGTCCACGGCTTTGCCGTCAACAAACAGGGCAGTCACTTTGCCGTTGGTTTCGAGATGCTCGTAACCTTCGAATTCGCTGCTGCCATCAACGCGGATCATCGCGTTGTAGTCGGCACCAAAACCGCTGGACTCACGCGCGCGGCGGCGCTGCTCTTCCATGGCGGCTTCGAAGCCCGCTTCGTCAACTTTAATGTTGCGCTCGCGGCAGACGTCAGCCGTCAGGTCAACCGGGAAGCCATAGGTGTCGTACAGACGGAAGGCGGTTTCGCCATCCAGGGTATCGCCTTTCAGCTTCGACAGTTCGTCGTCCAGCAGGGCAAGACCACGTTCCAGAGTACGAGCAAACTGCTCTTCTTCGGTTTTCAGAACCTGTTCAACCTGCGCCTGCTGACGTTTCAGTTCGTCGCCAGCTGCGCCCATCACGCCAACCAGTGGCCCAACGAGTTTGTAGAAGAAGGTGTCCTTCGCGCCCAGCATGTTGCCGTGACGGATAGCACGACGAATGATACGGCGCAGCACGTAGCCACGGTTTTCATTCGACGGGATCACGCCGTCAGCAATCAGGAAGGCACAGGAACGGATGTGGTCGGCAATAACTCGCAGGGATTTGTTGCTCAGGTCGGTTGCGCCGGTCACTTCGGCAACAGACTTAATCAGGGTGCTGAACAGATCGATATCGTAGTTGGAGTTGACGTGTTGCAGTACTGCGGCAATACGCTCCAGACCCATACCGGTATCCACGGATGGCTTAGGCAGCGGCTCCATGGTGCCGTCGATCTGACGGTTGAACTGCATGAAGACGATGTTCCAGATCTCAATGTAACGGTCGCCGTCTTCTTCTGCGCTGCCCGGAGGGCCGCCCCAGATGTGATCGCCATGATCGTAGAAGATTTCGGTACACGGACCGCATGGGCCAGTGTCACCCATCTGCCAGAAGTTGTCAGACGCGTACGGAGCGCCTTTGTTATCGCCGATGCGAATAATGCGTTCGCGCGGGATACCCACTTCTTTTTCCCAGATCTCGTAGGCTTCGTCATCGGTTTCGTAGACGGTAACCCACAGACGCTCTTTCGGCAGGTTGAACCAGTTTTCACCGGTCAGCAGTTCCCATGCGTACTGGATAGCGTCATGTTTGAAATAGTCGCCGAAGCTGAAGTTACCCAGCATTTCGAAGAAGGTGTGGTGACGTGCGGTGTAACCGACGTTTTCCAGATCGTTATGTTTACCGCCCGCACGCACGCAGCGCTGCGAGGTGGTTGCGCGAGAATAATTACGCTTGTCGAGACCCAGGAAGACATCCTTGAACTGGTTCATCCCGGCGTTGGTAAACAGTAAAGTTGGATCGTTGTTCGGTACCAGGGAGCTGCTGGCAACAACCTGGTGTCCCTTACTATGGAAAAAATCGAGAAACGCCTGTCGGATCTCAGCGGTGCTCTTGCTCATAATTATCCTGAAATCAAGCTAACGAAATGTCACAGCCGGTCACTACACAACCTTTGTTGGACGGACCAGCTACTGAAAAAAGTGGGAATAAGATAAGTTTTCTTTAAAGGGAAGTAAAATCCCGCATGCGTTCAATCGGTAAAATTACGCCAGATATCCTGAATATCCTCCATCAGGAAGCCGCGATAAAGCAAAAAGCGCTGGATTTTGACTTTTTCTGAAAACTCACGCGGCAAAGGTTCCCCATACTTCCGGACAGCCTGTTCCCGCGCCAGCTCGCACCAGTCAATCTCGCATTCACGCATCGCCTTTTCGCTGGTTTCACGCGGGATACCTTTTTGATTAAGCTCCTGGCGGATGCGCGCCGGACCGTAGCCTTTCCGGCTGCGGCTGGCGATGAAGCGTGAGACAAAACGGGTATCGTCCAGATAGCTGTGCTCATAGCACCAGGCAACGACCCGATCGTAATCTTCTGCCGTGGCATCGATAGCCTCTGGCCCGTTTTTGCTCATTACCGGCGCGGCGAGTTTGCGGCGCAGTTCCTGCTCGCTGTGGTCACGAACAGCAAGAATGCGTACCGCCCGATCCAGCAGACGGTTATAAGCCGGACGACGTGCTGTGGATTCATTCATAGATAAACCTGCTGCAATAAAAGCAAAAATTAAAAAGCAAAAAGGGCCGCACTAAGCGACCCTTGTTTATTACATCTGTTTATCAGAAATCTTCGTTGGTTTCTTCAACGCCTTCGCCATCAACAGCGAACTGCGGTTTAGAATCCTGGTTGCTGAGCAGAAGCTCACGCACCTTCTTCTCGATCTCTTTAGCTGCCGCCGGGTTCTCTTTCAGCCAGGAGATAGCATTCGCTTTACCCTGACCAATCTTGTCGCCGTTGTAGCTGTACCAGGCACCCGCTTTTTCAATCAGCTTCTCTTTCACGCCCAGGTCAACCAGTTCGCCGTAGAAGTTGATACCTTCGCCGTAGAGGATCTGGAATTCAGCCTGTTTAAACGGTGCAGCAATCTTGTTCTTCACAACCTTCACGCGGGTTTCGCTACCCACTACGTTCTCACCGTCTTTCACGGCACCGATACGGCGGATATCCAGACGCACGGAGGCGTAGAACTTCAGCGCGTTACCACCGGTGGTGGTTTCCGGGTTACCGAACATCACACCAATCTTCATACGGATCTGGTTGATGAAGATCAGCAGCGTGTTGGACTGCTTCAGGTTACCGGCCAGCTTACGCATCGCCTGGCTCATCATACGTGCCGCGAGGCCCATGTGAGAGTCACCGATTTCACCTTCGATTTCTGCTTTTGGCGTCAGTGCTGCAACGGAGTCGACGATGATTACGTCTACTGCGCCAGAGCGCGCCAGCGCGTCACAGATTTCCAGTGCCTGCTCACCGGTATCCGGCTGGGAGCAGAGCAGGTTGTCGATATCAACACCCAGTTTACGTGCGTAGACCGGATCCAGCGCGTGCTCAGCATCGATAAAGGCACAGGTTTTGCCTTCGCGCTGTGCAGCCGCCACAACCTGTAAGGTCAGGGTGGTTTTACCGGAGGATTCTGGCCCGTAGATCTCTACGATACGACCCATAGGCAGGCCGCCAGCACCCAGTGCAATATCCAGAGAAAGCGAACCGGTGGAGATAGTTTCTACATCCATGGAACGATCTTCACCCAGGCGCATGATGGAACCTTTACCGAATTGCTTTTCGATCTGGCCCAGTGCTGCCGCCAACGCTTTCTGTTTGTTTTCGTCGATAGCCATTTTTTCCTCTCATGCCGGGTGAAACAACTGCGCTTCACCTTGGATTTCTGTTCTGTTGCAGCAATTATACTGTATGCTCATACAGTATCAAGTGTTTTGTAGAAATTGTTGCCAGAGCGTTTTTAACGCATAAACGGTGGCCTGACGACGCACGCTTTCGCGGTCGCCGCTGAAGCATTCCCGACGGGTAACGCCCTCGCCCTGCGCCGTCGCAAAGCCAAACCAGACCGTCCCGACAGGCTTTTCCGCGCTGCCGCCGTCCGGCCCGGCGATGCCACTAATAGAGATAGCATAGTCCGCCCGGGCGGCACGCAGGGCGCCAATCGCCATCTCAATAACGACCGGTTCGCTGACCGCGCCATGTTCGATGAGGGTGGGTTCACGGACGCCAATCATCTGCGCTTTTGCTTCATTACTGTAGGTGACAAACCCGCGTTCAAACCAGGCGGAACTGCCGGCAATATCGGTGATGGCTTTTGCCACCCAGCCGCCGGTACAGGACTCCGCCGTAGTGACCGTCGCACCGCGCTGTTTCAGCGCCTGCCCTACCCTCTCACTGAGCTGCATCAATTCATGGTCAGTCATAGCGTTTTGACTCCTTAAAAACGTGCAGCACAAGATAGCACTTTAGTCGGTAGATATGAGGGTGAGGTGAAGGTTTTACGAGGGCGCTTCAGAAAAAAATTAAGCAGGCCGAGCGGTTAAGAATAAAAAGTGAGTGGAACAACGCCACTCACTTTTTCGACAGGAAGAGACAGTATTAACTGAACGGCGATGCCGCCCGCGCCTGCGCCACGGCCAGCCCCAGCTGCCAGACCGCCATCGCGTAGTGCGTGCTGTGGTTGTAGCGGGTGATGGTGTAGAAGTTCGGCAGACCGTACCAGTACTGATAGCCAGTGCCGATATCCAGACGCAGCAGGCTGACCTTTTGGTTACCGCTCAGCGGCTGCTGCGGCGTTAACCCTACGGCCGTCAGCTGTGCCGGGGTATAGCTGGTTTTAAAGCCGTTCTCCAGCCCTGGCGCCTGGCCGTTAGCCATAACAGCCACCGGCTGACCTGGCGTCCAGCCATGCTCTTTGAAGTAGTTGGCGACGCTGCCAATCGCATCTTCCGGATCCCACAGGTTGATGTGCCCGTCCCCGTTGAAATCAACCGCATACTGCTTATAGGAAGACGGCATAAACTGGCCGTAGCCCATGGCACCGGCAAAGGAGCCCTTCAGATCCAGCGGGTCGTCCTGCTCGTCGCGCGCCATCAGCAGGAACGTTTCCAGCTCGGAGGAGAAGTACTCCGCCCGGCGCGGGTAGTTAAAGGAGAGGGTCGCCAGCGCATCCAGAATGCGGGTTTTACCCATCACGCGGCCCCAGCGTGTTTCTACCCCGATAATCCCGATGATAATCTCCGGCGGAACGCCGTAAACCTGCTGGGCGCGGGTCAGCGCGTCCTGATACTGGTTCCAGAACGCCACGCCATTCTGCACGTTGTCCGGGGTAATAAACTGGTTGCGATAGCGTAACCATGCCCCGTTCGGCCCGGCCGGTGGCTGGGTGGTCGGGGCCTGACGATCCATCAGTCGCAGCACGTAATCCAGACGTTTCGCCTGGGAGAGGATCTCCTGCAGCTGGGCTTTATTAAAGCCGTGCTTGCTCACCATTTTGTCGATGAACTGTTCCGCCGCGGGATTGTTGGCAAAGTCGCCCCCCATCTGCATCACATTATGCTGGGGTTCCAGCAGGAAGCCGCCGGACGGTACGCCCGCCGTTTGTTGCTGGACCTCTTCGGTCTTAGGTTTGCTGCTGCAGGCAGAGAGCAGGATAAGCGCAGGCAGTATGGCTGCGTAACGACGCTTGAGCATGAGACATCCATTCAACGAATTCGATAAGTGGCAAGTATGGTAAAGCATCCGGGACACCTCAAGGAAGAGATGCGAACCCGCAGGGCAAAATCTTTACGCTGCCTAAAGACAAATTCGTCCTCTTCTCAACCGCGCTGTCCTCGCCTTGCCCATTATCTTTCAAAATAATCCATTTTTCTTTCATTGTGAGATCTGTTTAACACTTTAATACCTTTCAAAGTGATTATTATTGGCCCGTCAGAGATGAACTCACCCTACAGGAGAAAACAATGATAGAAACCATCACCCACGGCGCCGAGTGGTTTATCGGGCTGTTTCAGAAAGGTGGCGAGGTCTTTACCAGCATGGTCACCGGGATCCTGCCGCTGCTGATCAGCCTGCTGGTGATCATGAATGCATTGATCAACTTTATTGGTCAGCATCGGATCGAAAAACTGGCCCAGCGCTGCGCCGGTAATCCGGTCTCCCGCTATTTGCTGCTGCCCTGCATCGGCACCTTCGTGTTTTGTAACCCGATGACCCTGAGCCTCGGGCGCTTTATGCCCGAGCGCTACAAGCCGAGCTACTACGCCGCCGCGTCCTACAGCTGCCACTCGATGAACGGTCTGTTTCCGCACATCAACCCCGGCGAGCTGTTCGTCTATCTGGGGATCGCCAGCGGCCTGACCACTCTCGGCCTGCCGCTCGGCCCGCTGGCGGTGAGTTACCTGCTGGTCGGCCTGGTGACCAACTTTTTCCGCGGCTGGGTGACCGATCTCACCACCGCCATTTTCGAAAAGAAAATGGGCATCCACCTTGAACAGAAAGTTCAGCTTGCAGGAGCCACAGCATGACCCGTATCCGGATTGAAAAAGGCGTGGGCGGCTGGGGCGGCCCGCTGGAGCTTGACGCGACCACTGAGAAGAAGATCGTCTATATCACCGCAGGCACCCGTCCGGCGATTGTCGACAAGCTGCGCGAACTCACCGGCTGGGACGCGGTGGATGGCTTTAAGGAGGGCGAGCCGCCGGAAGCGGAGATCGGCGTGGCGGTGATCGACTGCGGCGGCACCCTGCGCTGCGGCATTTACCCGAAACGGCGCATTCCCACCGTCAATATCCATTCAACGGGCAAATCCGGCCCGCTGGCGCAGCACATCGTGGAGGACATTTACGTCTCCGGGGTGAAAGAGGAGAACATCACCCTGGCAGAGGGTGCCGCCCCGGCGAAGAAGAGCGCGCCGCGCGAGTATGACACCAGCAAAAAGATCACCGAGCAGAGCGACGGCCTGCTGGCGAAAGTCGGGATGGGGATGGGCTCTGCGGTGGCGGTACTGTTCCAGTCCGGGCGCGATACCATCGACACGGTGCTGAAAACCATCCTGCCGTTTATGGCCTTCGTCTCGGCGCTGATCGGCATCATCATGGCCTCCGGCCTGGGAGACTGGATCGCCCACGGCCTCGCCCCGCTGGCCAGCCATCCGCTCGGGCTGGTGACCCTGGCGCTGATTTGCTCCTTCCCGCTGCTGTCGCCGTTCCTCGGCCCAGGGGCGGTGATCGCCCAGGTGATCGGCGTGCTGATTGGCGTGCAGATTGGGCTCGGCAATATTCCCCCGCACCTCGCCCTGCCCGCGCTGTTTGCCATTAATGCCCAGGCCGCCTGCGACTTTATCCCGGTGGGGCTGTCGCTGGCCGAAGCGCGCCAGGACACCGTGCGCGTCGGCGTTCCTTCCGTGCTGGTGAGCCGCTTCCTGACCGGCGCGCCAACCGTACTGATTGCCTGGTTCGTCTCTGGCTTTATTTATCAATAAGAGGACTTCGTGATGACCGTGATTTACCAGACCACCATTACCCGCATTGGCCAGAGCGCCGCGGATGCCCTGAGCGACCAGATGCTGATCACCTTCCGTGAAGGGGCTCCGGCGGATATCGAGGAGTTCTGTTTTATCCACTGCCACGGCGTGCTGAGCGGCGAGCTCCGGCCGGGCAGCCAGCTCACGCTGGGCGACGCGCGCTATCCGGTGACGGCGGTGGGTGATGTCGCAGAGCAAAACCTGCGCGAGCTGGGGCATATCACCCTGCGTTTTGATGGCCAGACCGCAGCGGAATACCCGGGCGCCGTGCACGTTGCCGGGCCGGTTCCGCAGACGGTGGCAGCCGGTTGTGTACTGAAATTTGTGGCGTAATTAAAGGAGAGAAACATGGAACAGGTTGCAGTTGTCATTGGCGGGGGACAAACCTTAGGGGAATATCTCTGCCGCGGGCTGGCCGCAGAAGGGTATCGCGTGGCGGTGGTGGACATTCAGAGCGAAAAAGCCGCCCGGGTCGCCAGCGAGATCAACCAGGAATTTGGTGAAGGCAAGGCGTACGGCTTTGGCGCCGACGCCACCAGCGAGCAGAGCGTAATGGCGCTGTCGCACGGGGTGAATGAGATCTTTGGCCGCGTCGATCTGCTGGTGTACAGCGCCGGGATCGCCAAAGCGGCGTTTATCAGCGACGTGGAGCTGGGGGATTTCGATCGCTCATTGCAGGTGAACCTGGTGGGCTACTTCCTCTGCGCCCGGGAGTTCTCGCGTCTGATGATCCGCGACGGTATCGCCGGGCGCATCATTCAGATCAACTCTAAATCCGGCAAGGTGGGCAGCAAGCACAACTCCGGCTACAGCGCGGCCAAGTTCGGCGGCGTGGGGCTGACCCAGTCTCTGGCGCTGGATCTGGCGGAGTACGGCATTACCGTGCACTCGCTGATGCTGGGCAACCTGCTGAAGTCGCCGATGTTCCAGTCCCTGCTGCCACAATATGCCACCAAGCTGGGCATCGAGGCGGATCAAGTGGAGCAGTATTACATTGACAAAGTGCCCCTGAAGCGCGGGTGTGACTATCAGGACGTGCTGAATATGCTGCTGTTTTATGCCAGCCCGAAAGCCTCCTACTGCACCGGACAGTCGATTAACATCACCGGCGGGCAGGTGATGTTCTGAGTTTATTCCCCTCTCCCACAGGGAGAGGAAGATTAATCGTAGGCCGGGCAAGCGAAGCGCCGCCCGGCAATTAAGGAGCTGATATGGTCACCACTCTCATCACCGTCGCCGTTATCGCCTGGCTGTGCCAGCTGGCGCTCGGCGGCTGGCAAATCCACCGCTTTAACCGCGCCTTCGACGCCCTCTGCCAGAAAGGCCGCGTGGGCGTGGGCCGCTCCGGCGGGCGCTTTAAACCGCGGGTGATTGTCGCCATTGCGCTGGACGATAATCACCGGGTCTGTGATTCATTGATGATGCGTGGGCTGACGGTCTTTGCCCGACCGGTGAAAATTGCAGCGATTAACGGCACGCTGCTGCAGGAATTAGAGCCTGATGTGATCTTTCCCAATGATTCACTCTGTCAGGATGCACTATCATTAGCGCTTAAATTGAAACATGGATAATTTCGTTCTGAACGCTATAAGCTTGCGAAATTATCATTTCGCAACCTGAGGAACTCAACGCCTATGAAACCCCGTCAGCGGCAGGCGGCCATTCTTGACCATCTGCAAAAGCAGGGAAAGTGTTCGGTTGAGGATCTGGCCCACTACTTTGACACCACCGGCACCACGATCCGCAAAGATCTGGTGATCCTGGAGAATTCCGGGGCGGTGATCCGCACCTATGGCGGCGTGGTGCTGAATAAGGACGAGGCCGATCCGCCTATCGATCATAAAACCCTGATCAACACCCACCAGAAGGCGTTAATCGCTGACGCGGCGGTAAAGTATATCCATGACGGTGACTCCATTATCCTCGATGCGGGCAGTACGGTGCTGCAGATGGTGCCGATGCTGAACCGCTTTAATAACATCACGGTAATGACCAACAGCCTGCATATCGTCAACGCCCTGTCCGAATTCGACAACGAACAAACCATCCTGATGCCCGGCGGGACCTTCCGTAAAAAATCCGCCTCCTTTCACGGCCAGCTGGCGGAAAACGCCTTCGACCATTTCAGCTTTGACAGGCTGTTTATGGGCACCGACGGTATCGACCTCAACGCGGGTGTCACCACCTTCAACGAGGTGTTCAGCGTCAGCAAAGCGATGTGCAACGCCGCCCGGGAAGTGATCCTGATGGCCGACTCGTCGAAGTTTGGCCGTAAAAGCCCGAATATTGTCTGTAGCCTTGAGAGCGTCGATAAGCTGATCACCGACGCGGGTATCGATCCGGCGTTCAAAAAAGCGCTGGAAGAGAAAGGAATCGAAGTGATTGTAACCGGAGAGAGAGATGAGTGATTTTCTGTTAAACGCGGGTCGTCAAACCCTGATGCTGGAACTGCAGGAGGCCAGCCGCCTGCCGGAACGTCTGGGTGAGGATTTCGTTCGTGCGGCAAACACCATTATTCAGTGCGAAGGTAAAGTGATCGTCGCGGGCATCGGCAAGTCCGGGCATATCGGCAAGAAGATTGCCGCGACCCTGGCCAGCACCGGCACCCCGGCCTTTTTCGTCCATCCAGCCGAGGCCCTGCACGGCGACCTGGGGATGATAGAAAGCCGCGACGTGCTGCTGTTTATCTCCTACTCCGGCTCGGCGAAAGAGCTGGATCTGATCCTGCCCCGCCTGCAGGAAAAATCGGTAGCACTGCTGGCGATGACCGGAAAATCCCGCTCGCCGCTGGCGCTGGCCGCCACAGCCACGCTGGATATTTCGGTGGAGCGCGAAGCCTGCCCGATGCATCTGGCCCCGACCTCCAGCACCGTCAACACCCTGATGATGGGCGATGCGCTGGCGATGGCGGTAATGCAGGCCCGCGGCTTTAACGAAGAAGATTTTGCCCGCTCCCATCCGGCAGGTGCGTTGGGCGCGCGTCTGCTGAATAAAGTGCATCACCTGATGCGCACTAATGAGGCGATCCCGCAGGTGAAGCTGAATACCAGCGTGATGGATGCGATGCTGGAGCTGAGCCGTACCGGGCTCGGCCTGGTGGCGGTTTGCGATGACGACAACCAGGTGAAAGGCGTCTTCACCGACGGCGACCTGCGTCGCTGGCTGGTGGGCGGCGGCAAACTGGACGTTAACGTCAGCAGCGCCATGACCACTGGCGGCCTGACGCTGAATGCTGAAAGCCGCGCCATAGAAGCCAAAGAGCTGCTGATGAAGCGCAAAATCACCGCCGCCCCGGTGGTGGATGAAGCGGGCCGCCTGTGCGGCGCCATCAACCTGCAGGATTTCTACCAGGCAGGCATCCTCTAACCCTTCAGACCCAGACGTTTCGCCAGCCGGTGCAGGTTGGCGACGTCGGTCTCCAGCGCCCTCGCGCTCGCCGCCCAGCTGCGGCTGTTCTGCTCCAGTGCCCGGCTAATCATCTGGCGCTGGAACGCTTCCGTCGCCTCACGCAGATTCTGATTCACCACCAACGGGGTTTCCGGCGTCACCGCAGGGGCGCTTTCATCATGCAGGGCAAAATGCTGCGCGTGGATCACCACGTCATCCCCGAGCCGCGCGGCCCGGGCCAGCACTACCGCCCGGTGAATGGCATGTTCCAGCTCGCGCACGTTGCCCGGCCAGCCGTAGCTCAGCAGGTGTGCCCGGGCGCCGGGGCTGAGCACCACCCGGGATAACCCCATCCGCAGCCGACACTGTTCGCAGAAATAGCCCGCCAGCAGCACCACGTCCTCGCCCCGCTCGCGCAGCGGCGGCACCGAAAGCGGGAAAACGCTCAGACGATGGAACAGGTCAGCACGAAAGTTCCCGGCCAGCACCTCTTCGCGCAGGTCGCGGTTGGTGGCCGCCAGCACCCGCACGTCGACCCGCAGGCTACGGTCGTCGCCCACCCGCTGGATATCCCCGTACTGCAATACACGCAGGAGCTTGGCCTGCAATGCCAGCGACAGCTCGCCAATCTCATCGAGGAACAGGGTGCCGTTATCGGCCATTTCAAACTTGCCGCTGCGGTTGCTGATGGCTCCGGTAAAGGCCCCTTTGACGTGGCCGAACAGCTCGCTCTCCGCCACGCTCTCCGGCAGGGCGGCGCAGTTGAGGTAGACCAGCGGATTGACCGCCCGCGGTGAGGCCTCATGGATGGCTTTCGCCACCAGCTCTTTCCCGGTCCCGGTTTCGCCCTCGATCAGCACGTTCAGGTCGGAGGCGGCGACAATCTCAATCTCTTTTTTCAGACTCATCATGCCCGGCGACAGGCCGATCATCTCGGTGTTTTTCACCTGCTCAAATACCGCCGGGCCCGCGGGCAGGCTGTTCTGGCTCTCCAGCTGCTCAATGAGCAGGGCATTGTTCAATGCCCCGGCGGCGAGGGCGGCGATCAGCCTCAGCTCTTCGTCGCTGAAGGTATCAAACTGATCCGGCGACATGCCGTCAAGGGTCAGAGCGCCAATCAGGTTCTGCCCGGCAAACAGCGGCAGGCCGATACAGGCATGCACCTTCAGGCTCTCCTGGCCGGGGATCAGCCCGTCGTAGGGATCGGGCAGGTCGCTATCGGCCGGGAAGCGCACCACATCCCCGGCGCGGGCAATGGTCTCCAGCCGCGGGTGGCCCTCCAGGGTAAAGCGCCTTCCCAGCACGTCCTGCGCCAGGCCGTCGATCGCCAGCGGGATAAACTGCCGCCCTTCGTAGCGCAGCAGCGCCGAGGCATCGCAATCCAGGACGTGACGCAGGGTGGAGATCAGCCGCTGAAAACGATCCTGATGCCCGATGCCGCTCTGCAATTCAATGGCGATTTTCGCCAGCACCTCTACAGAAAAACTCATTTTCGCCTCGCTGTCATTTTGACAATACATCTTGTCATATTGACTATATCAATGACAGTCAAATTGACTACCCATCAGGAGTTATTATTTTATAAACCATTAAAAATAAATAAGTTATAAAGTTGGCACGCAACCTGCAATTACCACTACATCTTTCGTTTAATTTCGCTGTATTAAGTTGAGGTTGCTATGTCTATTCTGGTTAAAAACAATATTCATTGGGTTGGTCAACGTGACTGGGAAGTACGTGATTTTCACGGAACGGAATACAAAACGCTGCGCGGCAGCAGCTATAACAGCTATCTCATCCGGGAAGAAAAAAACGTGCTGATCGACACCGTCGATCATAAATTCAGCCGTGAGTTCGTGCAAAACCTGCGCAGTGAAATTGACCTGGCCGATATCGACTACATCATCATTAACCATGCTGAAGAAGATCACGCCGGTGCCCTGACCGAGCTGATGTCCTGCATCCCGGACACCCCGATCTACTGCACCAATAACGCCATCGACTCCATCAATGGTCATCACCACCATCCGGAGTGGAATTTCAACGTGGTGAAAACCGGTGATTCACTGGATATCGGCAACGGCAAACAGCTTATCTTCGTTGAAACCCCGATGCTGCACTGGCCGGACAGCATGATGACCTACATGACCGGCGACGCCGTGCTGTTCAGTAATGACGCCTTCGGCCAGCACTACTGCGACGAACGACTGTTCAACGACGAAGTGGATCAGGCCGAGCTGTACGAGCAGTGTCAGCGCTACTACGCCAACATCCTGACCCCGTTCAGCCGTCTGGTTACGCCAAAAATTACCGAAATCCTCGGCTTCAACCTGCCGATGGATATGATTGCGACCTCCCACGGTGTGGTATGGCGTGAGAACCCAACCCAGATCGTCGAGCAGTACCTGAAGTGGGCGGCGGACTATCAGGAAGATCGCATCACCATTTTCTACGACACCATGTCCAACAACACCCGCATGATGGCCGACGCGATTGCTCAGGGCATCAATGAAGTAGATCCAAATGTGGCGGTGAAAATCTTTAACGTGGCACGCAGCGACAAGAACGACATTCTGACCAACGTCTTCCGCTCCAAAGGCGTGCTGGTGGGCACCTCCACCATGAACAACGTGATGATGCCGAAAATTGCCGGCCTGGTGGAAGAGATGACCGGCCTGCGCTTCCGCAACAAACGCGCCAGCGCCTTCGGCTCCCACGGCTGGAGCGGCGGTGCGGTTGACCGTCTCTCTACCCGTCTGCAGGACGCGGGCTTTGAAATGTCGATGAGCCTGAAGGCGAAATGGCGTCCGGATCTGGACGCGCTGGAAATCTGCCGCCAGCACGGCCGCGACATTGCACGTCAGTGGGCGCTCGCTCCTCTGCCAGAAGCGACCGCTAAAGCCACCCCAGAGCAGGAAGCCTGCGCCTGTGCGGCCGCAGCAGCCGCCGACCTCGGCCCTTGCATGCAGTGCAGCGTCTGCCAGTGGATCTACGATCCGGCCCTCGGCGAACCGCTGCAGGATGTCCAGCCGGGCACACCGTGGAGCGACGTCCCAGATAACTTCCTGTGCCCGGAATGTTCCCTCGGTAAAGACGTCTTTGACGAACTGGCATCGGAGGCAAAATGAGCCACGGCATTGTGATTATCGGCTCGGGCTTCGCCGCCCGCCAGCTGGTAAAAAATATCCGTAAACAGGATGCGAACGTCCCGCTGACGCTGATTGCCGCGGACAGCATGGATGAGTACAACAAGCCTGACTTAAGCCACGTGATCAGCCAGAGTCAGCATGCCGACGACCTCACCCGCCAGACGGCGGGGGAGTTTGCCGAACAGTTTAACCTGCGCCTGTTCCCTTACACCTGGGTCACCGACATTGATGCCGCAGCGCACGTGGTTAAAGGGAAAGACCAGCAGTGGTCGTATGACAAACTGGTTCTGGCCACCGGGGCCGCGGCCTTTGTGCCGCCGGTTCCGGGCCGCGAGCTGATGCTGACCCTCAACAGCCAGATGGAGTACCGGGCCTGCGAAACCACGCTGCGTGACGCCCAGCGGGTGATGATTGTCGGCGCGGGGCTTATCGGCAGCGAACTGGCGATGGATTTTTGCCGCGCCGGGAAAGCGGTCACCCTGGTTGACCATTCCGCCAGTATTCTGTCGGCGCTGATGCCAGCCGAAGTAAGCAGTCGCTTACAACACCGGCTGACCGATATGGGCGTGCATTTGCAACTGAAATCCCAGCTGCAAAGCCTGACCAAAACCGATACCGGCATCTGCGCCCTGCTGGATCGTGACCGCTGTATCGAAGTGGATGTGGTGATTGCCGCCACCGGCCTGCGTCCCGAGATCGGACTGGCTCAGCGTGCGGGGGCAGAAACCCACCGCGGCGTGAAGGTCGACAGCTATCTGCAAACCACCCAGCCGGATATCTATGCCCTGGGTGACTGCGCCGAAATCAACGGTCAGGTGCTGCCCTTCCTGCAGCCGATCCAGTTAAGCGCCATGTATCTGGCGAAGAACCTGCTCGGAGCCAACACGCCATTAAAACTGCCTGCGATGCTGGTGAAGGTGAAAACGCCGGAACTGCCGCTGCATCTGGCAGGCGAAACCCAGCGCCAGGACCTGAACTGGCAGATCGCCATCGAACCCCAGGGGATGGTGGCGAAAGGGGCGGACAGCGAAGGCAATTTGCGCGCCTTCGTGGTCAGTGAAGATCGCATGAAGGAGGCCTTTGCCCTGCTGAAATCATTATCTGTTTAACCCTCAAACTCTTGCTCTACTCGTTGTATGCTTGTCCGATTTTGCCTTTCGCAGCCCCGGTGCCCCGGGGCTTTTTTAATGCGGAACAGCTGTCAAACCCTGTCCTGTTTTAATCTCTGTTTACGGCCTACTCTGTTGCGGTACTCGTCAGCCGGAGACCGCCAATGAAAAACTTCACCCAGGAACTTAACTATCTTGCTGCCTGGTTCAGACAGGCAAAAAAACATGAACGTATTCTCTTTCGCTGGCTCTATCTCAGCCCGGAAGCGCGCATCGAGCGGTTGCGCGAATTGATGCTGCCGGTCAGTCAGATCAAGCACTGATTGCCCGGCGGCGCTACGCTTGCACGGGCCTACAGCGTCCCGTAGGCCGGGTAAGTGAAGCGCCACCCGGCAAAGCAGCCAGCACCCGTCCCGTAGGCCGGGTAAGCGAAGCGCCACCCGGCAAAGCAGCCAGCACCCGTCCCGTAGGCCGGGTAAGCGAAGCGCCACCCGGCAAAACGTTTATTATCGCGCAAAAAGCCCTACACTCTTCGCAACGCCTTTGTCAGGGATGCCGCCATGCGCCAGATCCAGAAAATCCGCCAGTACCAGCGGCTCGCCGTGCATTACGGTTTAAGCGCCAGACTCACCACCATCGCCGAGGTGGCGGAAGTCGCCCTGTGCAGCGAACGCCACGCCCGCACGCTGCTACGCCAACTGGCGGAAAGCGGCTGGTTAAGCTGGAAGGCGCAGCCGGGGCGCGGGCATCGCGCCACCCTGCACTGCCTGGTGACCACCAGCGAACTCAGCGCCCCGCTGATGCACGCCTGCCTGGAGAAAGGTGATTATCAGAGCGCCCTCCAGCTGGCGGACGGCGATCCGGCCAGCCTGCATCACATCATCACTCCGTTTCTCGGCGGCAAATGGCTCAAGCATCAGCCAACGCTGCGCATTCCCTGGTATCGCCCGCTCACCTCCCTGCATCCGGCGCTGCATCGTCGGCGCGCCGAGCAGCATATTATCTGCGCGGTCCACGCCGGGTTAACCCGTTATGAACCGGGTCAGGCGCAGCCGGTGGCCGATCTGGCGCACCACTGGGCCTGCTCTGAGGACGGACTGCGTTGGCATTTTTACCTGCGCAGCGGCGCTCACTGGCACAACGGTCAGCCGCTGAGCGACGACGATATTCTGAGTGCGATGCAGCTGCTGCTGGCCGATCCGGCGCGCAATAGCGGGCTGATGCATATCGACACGGTCACCCTCGTCGCCCCCTGGTGCCTGGCGGTGTATCTGCATGCCCCGGATGCGCTGCTGGCCCATCGCCTCGCCCATCCGATCTGCCGTCTGCCGTACCCCCGGCAACCGGAGGTCGGCGCCGGGCCGTTCGCCATTGCCCGTCATCACTCGCATTTTCTGCGCCTCGAGCGCCAGCCCTGGTACTTTGCCGCCCATCCGCTGCTGCACGCCATTGAGTTCTGGCGCACCGGCACGGTAACCGATAAACCGGCATGGATCACGGTAGGGAAAGGCAGCGCCCCGCAGGAAGCGGTGACCTCAACCAGCGGCGGTTTTGCATGGCTGATGGTGAATGCAACATTGCCCAAAGCGCTGGCCGCGTATCTGCGCCAGACCGCCCTGACGCTCAACCAGCAGCGCTTTGGCCAGCGTGAAGATCTGCAGATCCACACTGAAATCCTCCCCGGGCTACAGGTGCCCAGCCTGCCCGCGCCCGCTGATATCAACCTGCCGCCCCGGCTGAAACTGGTGTGCTACAACACGCCTGAACTGCGCGAGCTGGCTGAAAGCTGGCGGCACCAGCTACAGCCGCACGGCTGTGAGCTGCACACCGAGTGGAAAGATCGTGATGGCTGGTATGCCCCCGATACGCTGGCGGACGCCGATCTGCTGCTGGGGGATCATCTGGCAACCGGAATGGCAGCCTTTGCGCTGGCAGAATGGTTTATCTATGAACCCGCCTGGGCCACGGCGCTGGGCGAGGCGGGCTGGGAGACCGCGAAACAGCAGCTGATGCAAAACAGCGACAGCGAAGCGCATTTTCACGCCCATCTGACGCCCTTTTTCCAGCGCCTGCTGGCGGAGGGCCGATGCACGCCATTGTTCCATTATCGCTACCGGATCAACGCCCTGGAAAACGTGCAGGATATGGTGCTGACCGCAGGCGGCTGGCTCGATTTTACCCGCGCCTGGCTGCCTCCGGCGGCGGCATTATGATCGGCGGTGCGGGCCGGGGATCACCGAATCACGCAGGATCAGCTCCCCGGCAAAGGTCTGCTGGAAGGTGAACTCCCCGCCGTCGAGCATAAAGATCAGGCGGCTGATGGTCTCTTTCACCATCTCCGTCACCGGCACGCGCACGCTGGAAAGCGCGGGCACCACGTAGGGTGCCATGGCAATATCATCGAAACCCACCACCGAAACCACCCCTGGCGCGGCGATCCCGCGGTCGTGGAGCTGCTTAATGGCGCCGATCGCCATGTCGTCGTTGCTCGCTACCAGCGCGGTAAAACTCTCCCCGCGCGCCAGCAGCGTCGCCACCCCTGCCGCCCCGCTGGCCGGGGTCCATTTGCCCTCGACAATCAGCGATTCGCGCAGCGGAATGCGGTGTGCAGCAAGCGCGTCCTTGTAGCCGGAAAGACGTTCAATCCCGGTGGGAGAATCCAGCGATCCGGTGATAAACGCGATATCGCGGTGGCCCTGTTCGATGAGGGTCGATACCGCCGCCTGGCTGGAGGCTTTATGATCCGACCAGACGCAGTGGCTGCTGTTTTTGCGCAGGCGACGGTTGAGCACCATCACCGGCTGCTCGTGCTTCTGGATGATCTCATCCATCTCATCGACGCTGAGAAAACGCGGGTAGATAATGATCGCATCACAGCGCATATCGAGCAGATACTGAATCGCCTCCCGCTCTTCATCGGCGCTGTGCTTGCCATCAGCAAGGATCAGCTGACGCCCTCTCTCCTCGGTCATTCTGGCGGCGTGGAACAGCAGCTCGCTGAAATAGACCCCGTGATAAAGGGTGTTAGTCACTACCAGCCCGAGGGTTTGCGTGCGTTTGGTGGCCAGGTTGCGCGCCAGTAAATTGGGGCGGTAGCCGCTCTCTTCAATCGCCTGAAAAACCCGGTCTTTTGTCTCCTGGCTCACGTAGCCATTGCCTGAAAGCACCCGGGAAACCGTCGCCTTCGAGACCCCTGCCCGCTTCGCCACTTCCAGCATCGTGGTCATCAATCTGTTCCGTCTTAATCCAGTGAGCGGCAGTGTACTGCACCGCGTAAAAATTGTCGCAGCGTGGATCGCACGCTTTTTATGGCGTTAGGTGATCGTCATCACGAATATAAAAAATGGTCAAAACGTGATCTTGTTTGATCTCAGGAAACTCTTCATGATTTTGTGGAACCGGTTTCCTATATAAGTTTCATCGTTGCACACGATGAAGACGTACCTTACTGATAAAACAGGATACAACCCGATGGCCAAAAATTATGCTGCGCTGGCGAATGCCGTTGTCAGCGCGCTCGGCGGCAAAGATAACATCGTCGCCGTCACCCACTGTATGACCCGACTGCGCTTTGTGGCGAAAGACGAGAGCCTGATCGACAGCGCCACGCTTAAGAGCATCAGCGGCGTGCTGGGGGTAGTGCGCAACGACAACCAGTGCCAGGTGATCATCGGCAATACCGTTTCCCAGGCGTATCGCGAGGTGGTCAATCTGCTGCCCGCCGACATGCAGCCTGCCGCGCCGCAGGGGCCGCAAAAGCTGACCCTGAAACGCATTGGCGCCGGGATCCTCGACGCGCTGATCGGCACCATGTCACCGCTGATCCCGGCGATCATCGGCGGATCGATGGTCAAACTGCTGGCGATGATCCTCGAGATGACCGGCGTGCTGACCAAAGGCGAACCGACGCTGACCATTCTGACGGTGATCGGCGACGGGGCGTTCTTCTTCCTGCCGCTGATGGTGGCTGCCTCTGCCGCGGTAAAATTCAAAACCAACATGTCGCTGGCGATTGCCATTGCCGGCGTGCTGGTGCACCCGAGCTTTATCGAGCTGATGGCCAAAGCGGCGCAGGGCGAGCACGTTGAGTTTGCCTTGATTCCAGTCACCGCGGTGAAGTACACCTACACGGTGATCCCGGCGCTGGTGATGACCTGGTGCCTGTCCTATATCGAACGCTGGGTGGACAGAATTACCCCGGCGGTCACCAAAAACTTCCTTAAGCCAATGCTGATCGTGCTGATTGCCGCCCCGCTCGCCATCGTCCTGATTGGGCCGCTGGGGATCTGGATCGGTAGCGGCATCTCTTCCCTGGTTTACACCATTCACGGCTATCTGGGCTGGTTGTCCGTTGCCATCATGGGCGCGCTGTGGCCGCTGCTGGTGATGACCGGGATGCACCGCGTCTTTACCCCAACCATCATTCAGACCATTGCCGAAACCGGCAAAGAAGGGATGGTGATGCCGTCTGAAATCGGCGCCAACCTGTCACTCGGCGGTTCATCGCTGGCGGTGGCGTGGAAAACCAAAAACCCGGAACTGCGTCAGACGGCGCTGGCCGCAGCGGCTTCTGCCATCATGGCGGGGATCTCTGAACCGGCGCTGTACGGCGTGGCGGTTCGCCTGAAACGCCCGTTGATTGCGAGCCTGATCAGCGGCTTTATTTGCGGCGCCGTCGCCGGGATTGCCGGACTGGCCAGCCACTCCATGGCGGCGCCGGGTCTGTTTACCAGCGTCCAGTTCTTCGACCCGGCTAACCCGATGTCTATCGTCTGGGTATTCGGGGTGATGGCCCTGGCCGTGGTGCTCTCTTTCGTGCTGACCCTGATCCTGGGCTTTGAAGATATCCCGGTAGAAGAGGAAGCGGAAAAAGCGCGCGCGCTGCAAACCGCACCGGTTCAGGCCAAAGCAGCACAAGCATAAATGTATAGCGAGGTAACAATGTCAGTTTTTCCACAAGGATTTTTATGGGGCGGCGCACTGGCCGCTAACCAGAGCGAAGGCGCATACCGTGAAGGCGGCAAGGGCCTGACCACCGTCGATATGATCCCCCACGGCGCTAACCGCCTGGCGGTAAAAGTCGGCAAGGAAAAACGCTTTTCGCTGCGTGACGACGAGTTCTATCCCAGCCACAACGCGATCGATTTTTACCATCGCTATAAAGAAGATATCGCCTTAATGGCCGAGATGGGCTTCACGGTATTCCGTACCTCGATTGCCTGGAGCCGTCTCTACCCGAACGGCGACGAGCCGCTGCCTAATAAAGAGGGAATTGCCTTTTACCGGGCGGTGTTCGAAGAGTGCAAAAAGTACAACATCGAGCCGCTGGTGACCCTGTGCCACTTCGACGTGCCGATGCATCTGGTGACCGAGTACGGCTCCTGGCGCAACCGCAAGATGGTCGACTTCTTCGCCCGCTATGCACGCACCTGCTTCGAAGAGTTCAACGGACTGGTGAAGTACTGGCTGACCTTCAACGAGATCAACATCATGCTGCACAGCCCCTTCTCCGGCGCCGGGCTGGTGTTTGAGGAAGGCGAAAACGAAGATCAGGTCAAGTACCAGGCAGCGCACCACGAGCTGGTGGCGAGCGCGCTGGCGACCAAAATTGCCCACGAGGTGAACCCGGAAAACCAGGTCGGCTGCATGCTGGCGGGCGGTAACTTCTACCCATACTCCTGCAAACCGGAAGACGTGTGGATGGCGCTGGAGAAAGACCGCGAGAACCTGTTCTTTATCGACGTACAGGCCCGCGGCAGCTATCCGGCCTACTCTGCCCGCGTGTTCCGCGAAAAAGGGGTGGTGATTGTCAAAGATCCCGGCGATGACGATCTGCTGAAACACACCGTCGATTTTGTGTCGTTCAGCTATTACGCCTCGCGCTGCGCCTCGGCGGATATGAACGCGGGCAACACCAGCGCGGCCAACATCGTCAAGTCCCTGCGCAACCCGCACATCGAGGTGAGCGAATGGGGCTGGGGCATCGACCCGCTGGGCCTGCGCATCACCATGAACATGATGTACGATCGCTACCAGAAGCCGCTGTTCCTGGTGGAAAACGGGCTGGGGGCGAAAGATGAGATTGACGCTAACGGCGAGATCAACGACGACTACCGCATCAGCTACCTGCGGGAGCATATCCGCGCTATGGGCGATGCGATTGAAGACGGCATCCCGCTGATCGGCTACACCAGCTGGGGCTGCATCGATCTGGTGGCCGCCTCAACGGGCGAGATGAGCAAACGCTACGGCTTTATCTATGTCGATCGCGATGACGCCGGGAACGGCACCCTCGATCGCAAACGCAAAAAATCGTTCTGGTGGTACAAGAAAGTGATCACCAGCAACGGTGCAGATTTAGATTAATCCCCCTTCGCCGGGCGGCGCTACGCTTGCCCGGCCTACAAACGTCCTCTCAAACCCAATAGTTTCATGGCGTTATTATCGTTCATTGACACCATGAATATATCATTGTATAAAACTCCGCCGAAATAAATGATATTCATTCTCAGCCAGGTGCCCGGGCTGCCATAACTACATTAATGAAGGATAGCGTTCCATGAAAAAGGTCATCAGCGCATTAGGATTGCTGATCGCAACAGCAGGCTCGGCTTTTGCGACCACGTATCCTCTGACGATTGAGAATTGCGGATATAAAGAAACCTTCACCAAAGCGCCGGAACGCGTCGTGGCGCTGGGACAAAATACCGTTGAAATTCTGCTGCTGTTGGGCCTTGAAGATAAGGTAGCCGCCAGCGCCTTCTGGCCAACCAAAGTGCTGCCGCAGCTGGCTGAACAGAACAAAAAAGTCAAAACGCTGACCGTCGAGATCCCCACTCTGGAGTCTATCCTGGCGCAAAACCCGGACTTCGTTCCGGCGCAGCTGCCGCTGCTGCTGGGCCCGGAGAGTAAAGTCGCCAAACGCGAAGATCTGGCGACCGTGGGCGTGAACAGCTATATGTCGCCGGGCATGTGCGCCACCAAAAAAGATATTGGCGATATGTACGGCAGCCGCCAGAAGCTGTGGGATATGACCTTCCTGTACAAAGAGATCGAAGATTTCGCCAAAATCTTTAACGTGGAAGATCGCGGCCAGGCGCTGATTGCCGACTTCAAAAAGCGCGAAGCCGATCTGCGCAGCGAATTCAGCAAAAACAAAAAAGACCTCTCCTTCGTCTTCTGGTTCTCCAGCTCTTCCCCCTCTTCTGACGCCTACGTCGGCGGCAAAAACAGCGCCTCCGGCTTTATTGCCAACGTGCTGGGTGGCCACAACGCCATCACCTCCGAAACCGAATGGCCGACCGTCGGCTGGGAAAGCATTATTGCCGCCAACCCGGACGTGATCGTGGTCTCCAGCCTCGACCGTAATCGCTGGGCGCTGGACGATGCCCAGGAGAAAATCAAATTCCTGAAGAACGATCCGGCCGTCAGCCAGCTGGAAGCCGTTAAAAAAGGTCACATTGTGATCATGGACGGCCAGGCGATGAACCCAACCATCCGCACTATCTACGGCGCGGAACAGGTCGGTGAACAGCTCAGAAAGATGGGACTTAATTAATGACCGCAGTGGTTCAACAGACCCGACATAACTGGCTGCTGCCGGCATCGGGTTTTCTGGCGATAGTGGCGTTACTGCTGGTGATCGCCATCGGCGTCAGCGTGGGGGAGCTGTCGATCCCCCTGCAGAGCGTGTTCTATGCCATTACCAACAAAATCGGCTTAACCGAGGTTCCGCTCAACCGCATCTACGAGAGCGTAATCTGGGACTTCCGCCTGAGCCGGGCGCTGGTGGCGGCCTGCTGCGGCGCGGGGCTGGCGATTTGCGGTGCGGTACTGCAAAGCCTGCTGAAAAACGCCCTCGCTGAGCCCTACGTGCTGGGCGTGTCTGCCGGGGCGTCCACCGGCGCGGTCGCCGTGGTGGTGCTGGGCGTTGGCAGCGGCACCGTCACCCTCTCCGCCGGGGCCTTTGCCGGAGCCTTTGCCGCCTTTGCGTTTGTGGCCCTGCTGACCAACGGCGCGCGCGGCGGTAGTGAACGCACCATTCTTGCCGGGGTTGCCGCCTCGCAGCTGTTTAACGCCATCACCGCCTGGACCGTCAGCACCTCGGCCAGCGCCCAGCAGGCGCGCGACGTGATGTTCTGGCTGCTGGGCAGCTTTAGCGGCGTGAGATGGCCCGAGTTCCAGCTGGTCCTGATAATGGTGCTGGTGGGTCTGGCGATCTGCCTCTATTACGCCCGCGCGCTCGACGCCTTCACCTTTGGCGACGATGCCGCCGCCTCGCTGGGGATCGCCGTGCCCTGGGTGCGCCTGATCCTGTTTATCGTCACCGCGTTAATGACCGCGACCATCGTCAGCATGGCGGGCTCCATTGGCTTTGTCGGCCTGGTGGTACCGCACGTGATGCGCTTCTTCTTTGGCCCGTTGCACCGCACGCTGCTCATCGCCAGCGCGCTGGCCGGCGCGATCCTGATGGTGCTGGCGGATATCGCCTCCCGTCTTCTGATCGCCCCGCAAAGCCTGCCGGTTGGCGTGGTCACCGCGCTGGTTGGCGTCCCGTTCTTTGCCATGATTATCTATCGTTCAAGGAATAAGTGATGAGCATCACTGCTGAAAATATCACCTGGAAGGTGGGTAAAAAGGTCATCGTCGATAATGTCTCGCTGGCGGTATCGCAGGGGCAGACCGTCGGTCTGCTGGGGCCAAACGGCTCCGGCAAATCGTCGCTGCTGCGGATCCTTGCCGGTTTGCGTCGCCCGCATACCGGCACCGTCGCGCTGGATGGCAAAAGCATTGCCGGGATCGCCAAAAAGCAGCTCGCCCGTCGGGTGGCTTTTGTGGAACAGCACGGTATGACCGATGCCAACATGCGCGTGCGGGACGTGGTGAAGCTGGGGCGTATTCCGCACCACTCCCCATTTTCCGGCTGGACGGCGCAGGATGACGAGACCGTCAATTCGGCACTGAAGACGGTGGATATGCTGCATAACAGCGATCAGGGCTGGCAGAGCCTCTCCGGTGGTGAACGCCAGCGCGTGCACATCGCCCGGGCGCTGGCCCAGATGCCGACCGAGATCCTGCTGGATGAACCCACCAACCACCTGGATATCCATCATCAGATGCAGCTGATGCAGCTGATCAGCCAGCTGCCGGTCACCAGCATCGTCGCCATCCACGACCTTAATCACGCCTCGATGTTCTGCGATGCGCTGATTGTGATGCAGAAAGGGCGTATTGTTGCTACCGGCACGCCGCAGGAAATTCTTACCGAAGAGCTGCTGTGGGAGGTGTTCCGGGTGAAAACCCGCATTGAGCTGTCGCCTTATCACGGCAAAAAACATATTCACTACCTCGTCTGAGGCGAGGTAAGCCGTGTTCCCGATCCGTCCCGCAACACAACTCTGGCCGCCCGTCTTACTGGGCAGCCAGTTTGTTTTCAACATCGGTTTTTATGCCGTTGTCCCCTTTCTGGCGATCTTTTTACGCGACGATATGCTGCTCTCGGGCGGGCTTATCGGGCTGGTGCTCGGGCTGAGAACCTTCTCCCAGCAGGGGATGTTTATCGTCGGCGGTGCCCTCTCCGACCGCTACGGCGCGCGCGTGATTATTCTCTGCGGCTGCGTGGTGCGGGTGGTGGGCTACCTGCTGTTGGCCTTTGGCTACAGTCTGCCCGTTATCATCGCCGGAGCGTGCCTCACCGGGATCGGCGGCGCGCTATTTTCTCCCTCCATTGAAGCCTTACTTGCAAAAGCCGGAACCCGCAGCGAGGTGCAGGGCAAACGCAGCCGCGCCGAGTGGTTCGCGCTGTTTGCGGTGTGCGGCGAGCTGGGGGCAGTGCTTGGGCCGGTAGCGGGCGCCCTGCTCACTGGCCTGGGCTTTCGCCAGGTGGCGCTGGCAGGGGCCGCGGTCTTCGTGGTGGCGCTGATCGTGCTGTTCTTCTGCCTGCCGGCCGGGTCGGCAAGAAACCAGCCGCTGCAGATAACCCCGTGGTGGACCACCTTTCGCCAGCCGCGGTTCGTGGCGTTCATCATCGCCTGGAGCAGCTGGCTGTTAAGCTATAACCAGCTCTATCTGGCGCTGCCGGTCGAGATCCAGCGTGCCGGAGGCAGCGAAAAAGATCTCGGCCCGCTGTTTATGCTGGCGTCGGGGCTGGTGATCCTTTTTCAGCTGCCGCTGGCGCGCTTTGCCCGACGGGTGGGCGCAGTGCGGATCCTGCCGGTGGGCTTTCTGCTGATTGCCGTATCGTTCCTGAGCGTCGCGCTCTTTGCGCCATCAGAACCAGCGGCCGGCTGGCTGCGTCTGCTGCCTGCGGCCTGCTTCGTCACGCTGCTGACTACCGGGCAGATGCTGCTGGTGCCGGCGGGCAAAGACGTGGTGCCGTGGTTTGCCAGCGAAGCGACCTTAGGCGCGCATTACGGCGCGCTGGCGACCGCAGGCGGCTGCGCGGTGCTGGCGGGGAATTTATTGCTGGGTGATCTGCTCGATCGGGCGCTGACACCCTCTGTCGGGGCGATGTACCCGTGGCTGGTGCTGGCGGTGTTTCCGTTTTGCAGCGCCCTCGCCATGGTCGTTATCTGTCGGCCAATGCGCAGGCCACGCGCCTGAGCGTTATTTTTTCGGACGGTATTTTTCCGGCAGCTCCGGCACCGGGCGGCGATCGTCTATCAGGTGGCGAACCGTTAAAATCGGGTGTCGCCAGAGCATCCGCGGCCCCGCCCAGCGCATCACCTGTTTCATCTCTTCCCGTTTAGCCGGCTGATAACAGTGAACAGGGCACTGTTTGCAGGCCGGTTTTTCCTCGCCAAACACGCATTTATCCAGCCGCTTGTCGGCATAATCATTCAGTGCCGGATAGTGCCCAGCCTCTTTCGATGCCTGCGGGCACTGCTTTTCATAGAGCGCAATCATCTTGCGGATGGTCTCTTTTTCGCGCGCGATACGTTTTCCTGACATAGCCTGATATCCACTGATAAATTGCATTTATAATACATTTTTTCAGGCCGGATATTCAGCCAGATTTCATATTTTACATTTCATTTTCTGAAGGCGCTTCGCAGTTATGCGTTTGTCTCCGCCTCTTTTTACTGGCATTTTATACAGGTGTTTATTTCACCGGATCCTTCCCTGAGAAAAAGGAGTTTCTATGTCGGATATGTGTATTTCCAGACCCAGCCGTCATCTCACCGTGGGCTATTTCAGAAAACGTCACGAGGATCGCAAGACCAAGATCCCAACGCGCTACAGCGTGCACGCCGCGCTAAGTCTAAAAGGCGACTGGCTGGAAGAGGCGGGTTTTAAAACCCATTCCCGGGTACGGGTGCTGGTAGAACAGGGAAAATTAGTGATCGAACTGGTTGTGGAAGAGGCCTCGTAAAGTCGCGACATTTTGCTGCGCCGGGTGTTTTTTTCATGCGACAATAGCGGCAATACACGACGCTAACGTCGCCTGAACAGCACTATTTTCAAAGAAATGGACATCATCACTCCATGACCACTACTGACAATTTCGACGCGCACACCCCCATGATGCAGCAGTACCTGAAGCTGAAAGCTCAGCATCCGGAAATCCTGCTGTTTTACCGTATGGGTGACTTTTACGAGCTATTTTATGACGATGCGAAACGCGCGTCACAGCTGCTCGACATCTCGCTGACCAAACGCGGCGCCTCGGCCGGGGAACCGATCCCGATGGCCGGGATCCCGCATCACGCGGTTGAGAACTACCTGGCAAAGCTGGTTAATCAGGGAGAGTCGGTTGCCATCTGCGAACAGATTGGCGATCCGGCCACTTCGAAAGGCCCGGTCGAGCGTAAAGTAGTGCGCATCGTGACGCCCGGCACCATCAGCGATGAAGCGTTGCTGCAGGAGCGTCAGGATAATCTGCTCGCCGCCATCTGGCAGGACAGCAAAGGTTTCGGCTATGCCACCCTGGATATCAGCTCCGGACGTTTTCGCCTGAGCGAACCGGCCGATCGGGAAACCATGGCCGCCGAGCTGCAACGCACCAACCCGGCGGAGCTGCTGTATGCCGAAGATTTTGCGGAGATGGCGCTGCTCGAAGGCCGTCGCGGCCTGCGTCGCCGTCCGCTGTGGGAGTTTGAGATCGATACCGCGCGCCAGCAGCTCAACCTGCAGTTTGGCACCCGCGATCTGACCGGCTTTGGGGTTGAAAACGCCCCGCGTGGCCTTTGCGCTGCCGGCTGTTTGCTGCAGTACGTGAAAGACACCCAGCGCACTGCCCTGCCGCATATCCGCTCCATTACCATTGAACGCCAGCAGGACAGCATCATCATGGATGCCGCCACCCGTCGCAATCTGGAGATCACCCAGAACCTGGCCGGCGGCGTGGAAAACACCCTCGCCTCGGTGCTCGACAGCACCGTCACCCCGATGGGCAGCCGGATGCTGAAGCGCTGGCTGCACATGCCGGTTCGCGACACCGCTACGCTCACCGGACGCCAGCAGACCATCGGCGCTCTGCAGGATCGGTACAGCGAACTGCAGCCGGTGTTACGCCAGGTGGGCGATCTGGAGCGTATTCTGGCACGTCTGGCGCTGCGCACCGCACGCCCGCGCGATTTGGCCCGGATGCGTCACGCGTTCCAGCAACTGCCAGAACTGCGCAGCCAGCTGGCAGAGATCGACAGCGCGCCGGTGCAGAAGCTGCGCGAGGCGATGGGCGAATTCAGCGAACTGCGCGAACTACTGGAAAACGCCATTATCGAAGCCCCGCCGGTGCTGGTGCGTGACGGCGGCGTTATCGCCCCGGGCTATAACGAAGAGCTGGACGAGTGGCGCGCGCTGGCCGATGGCGCAACGGACTATCTTGATAAGCTGGAGATCCGCGAACGCGAGCGTCTCGGGCTGGATACCCTGAAGGTTGGCTATAACGCCGTACACGGCTACTTTATTCAGATCAGCCGCGGGCAGAGCCACCTGGCACCCATTCACTACGTGCGCCGTCAGACGCTGAAAAACGCCGAGCGTTATATTATCCCTGAGCTGAAAGAGTACGAAGACAAGGTTCTCACCTCAAAAGGCAAAGCGCTGGCGCTGGAAAAACAGCTGTATGACGCCCTGTTCGATATGCTGATGCCGCATCTGGCGGATCTGCAACAGAGCGCCACCGCGCTGGCCGAGCTGGATGTGCTGGTCAACCTGGCGGAACGCGCCGAGACGCTGAACTACTGCTGCCCGACCTTTAGCGATAAGCCCGGCGTGCGCATTACCGAAGGCCGTCATCCGGTGGTGGAGCAGGTGCTGAACGAACCGTTCATCGCTAACCCGCTGAACCTGTCGCCGCAGCGGCGGATGCTGATCATTACCGGGCCGAATATGGGCGGTAAAAGTACCTATATGCGACAGACGGCGCTGATTGCCCTGCTGGCCTATATCGGCAGCTACGTTCCGGCGCAAAAGGTGGAGATCGGTCCCATCGATCGTATCTTTACCCGCGTGGGCGCGGCGGACGATCTGGCGAGCGGTCGTTCGACCTTTATGGTGGAGATGACCGAAACCGCCAACATACTGCACAACGCCACAGAATACAGCCTGGTGCTGATGGATGAGATTGGCCGCGGAACCTCCACCTATGACGGGCTCTCGCTGGCGTGGGCATGCGCCGAAAGCCTGGCTAATAAAATCAAAGCCCTGACCCTGTTTGCCACCCACTACTTTGAGCTGACCCAGCTGCCGGAGAAGATGGAGGGCGTGGCGAACGTGCATCTGGATGCGCTGGAGCACGGGGATACTATTGCCTTTATGCACAGCGTGCAGGATGGCGCGGCGAGCAAAAGCTACGGTCTGGCCGTGGCGGCTCTGGCGGGGGTGCCGAAAGAGGTAATCAAGCGTGCGCGTCAAAAACTGCGCGAGCTGGAAAGCCTCGCGCCTAACGCGGCGGCCACTCAGGTGGACGGGACGCAGATGTCGTTGCTGATGCCAGCCGAAGAGACCTCCCCGGCGCTGGAGGCCCTGGAGAACCTCGATCCGGATTCCCTGTCGCCACGTCAGGCGCTGGAGTGGATTTATCGCTTAAAGAATCTGGTGTAGATCGCTGCGGCTTGTATCGCCCGGCGGCGCTGTGCTTGCCGGGCCTACTGGAACCGCGTAGGCCGGGTAAGGCGTAGCCGCCGCCCGGCTTTTTTTACAATAGCGGCGGAATGGTGGGCACCTGCGGGGCCTCGTCGATATCTTTCTGCGTCATGCGAAACGCTTCAGGATAGTGCTCGCGGTTGGTGCGGCGCAGCGGCTCGGTATCTCGCCATGTGTACAGGCAGTGCTGACACTGGTACACCGTCCAGACATCTTTAACCGGCGACGTCGCCATCACTTCAATATGTTCATCGGCACAACGTGGACAAATCATTTTTCCCTCCTTATTTACGTGCGGCCAGCATCGCGGTCAGTTTTTCAGCCCAGGCTTTGGTTTCAGGCAGATCCTGCACCGGCTGGCTGTAATGTCCACGGAGATCCGGGGCAACCGGCGTGGTGGCGTCGATAATCAGTTTGTCGGTGATCCCCGCCGGGCTTGACCCCGGATCCAGCTCCAGCACCGACATGTTCGGCAACTGCACCAGATCCCCTGCAGCGTTCACTTTCGACGACAGCGCCCACATCACCTGCGGCAGGTTGAACGGATCAACATCCTCATCCACCATGATCACCATCTTCACGTAGCCCAGCCCGTGCGGCGTGGTCATCGCCCGCAGGCCTACGGCACGGGCAAAGCCGCCGTAGCGTTTTTTGGTGGAGATAATCGCCAGCAGACCGTGGGTGTACATCGCATTTACCGCCTGCACTTCCGGGAACTCGGCTTTCAGCTGCTGATAGAGCGGCACGCAGGTTGCCGGCCCCATCAGATAGTCGATTTCGGTCCACGGCATGCCAAGATAGAGCGACTCAAAAATCGGTTTGGTGCGGTATGAGACTTTGTCGATGCGCACTACGGTCATGTTGCGGCCACCGGAGTAGTGTCCGGTAAACTCCCCGAACGGCCCTTCGATTTCGCGTTTACGGCCCTCAATCACCCCTTCGAGGATCACTTCCGAGCCCCAGGGCACATCAAAACCGGTCAGCGGCGCGGTGGCGATCGGGTACGGACTTTCACGCAGCGCGCCCGCCATCTCATATTCCGACTGATCGTACTTCAGCGGCGTGGCCCCCATCAGGGTGATGATCGGATCGTTGCCAAGGGTAATAGCAATCGGCAAATCCTGTCCGCGCTCTTCCGCTTTATGCAGATGCAGGGCGATATCGTGCATCGGCACCGGCTGCAGGCCGAGTTTGCGTTTGCCCTTCACCTCCATCCGGTAGATGCCGACGTTCTGCTTGCCAAAATGATCCGGATCGAGCGGATCGCGGGAGACCACGCAGGCTTTATCCAGATAGAACCCGCCGTCACCGTCGTTCAGGCGAAATAGCGGCAGAATATCGAACAGGTTTATTGCTTCGCCGTCGACGGTATTCTCTGCCCATGCCGGGTTGTCGCGGCGCTCCGGCGCGACCGGGAATTTATCCCAGCGGCGAATAAACTCGTCGATCTGCTTTTTAACTGGCGTATTCGGCGGCAGGCCCATTGAGATGGCGTGGTTCTGCCAGGAGCCGATGGTATTCATCGCCACGCGAGCGTCGGTAAAGCCGCGAATGTTGTCAAACCATAGCGCAGGCGCACCGTCACCAATGCGCCCGGTGGCGTTGGCTGCCGCCGCCAGATCCGGCTCCGCATCGACCTGTTCCGGGATTTTCAGCAGTTGCCCTTGCTCATCAAGCGCCTGCAAAAAGCTCCTCAAATCATCAAATGCCATGTTCATTCTCCTGTGAAAAATTTCTGGCCGCCTGTAAGCCTTTCCAGCGACGGGCTTTGTTATACTCCAGACCAAACTGGTCGAGCACCCGGGTCACAATGTGTTGGGCGATGTCATCGGCGGTTTGCGGGTGGTTGTAATAAGCGGGCATCGGCGGCACCATCGCCACCCCCATGCGGGAAAGAGCCAGCATGTTCTCCAGATGAATAGTGCTGAGCGGCGTTTCCCGCGGAACCAGCACCAGCTTGCGGCCCTCTTTCAGCACCACGTCGGCGGCACGCCCCACCAGCCCTTCTGCATAGCCTGCACGGATACCCGCCAGCGTTTTCATGCTGCAGGGGATGACGATCATGCCGTCGGTACGAAAGGATCCGGATGAGATGGTTGCGGCCTGATCGGCCGGGCTATGGACCACATCGGCCAGCGCGGCTACATCCTGAGCGGTGTAGGGCGTTTCCAGCTCAATCGTCGTTTTGGCCCACTTCGACATCACCAGATGGGTTTCCACTTCCGGCATGTCGCGCAGCGCCTGTAGCAGTGCCACCCCGAGCGGCGCGCCGGTCGCTCCTGTCATCCCAACAATCAATCGCATTCAGTACCTCATCTAATTTGTTCGCATACGAACGTGTTGTTTACCCTACGCCTGGATACGCCACCTCGCAATATCGTTCGTATACGATCACACGTAATGCTAAAAAGGGTCGCGTTAAATTCCCGGCTGATAACGGCTATCATAGAGAGGTGATTTTTACGCCGGAGAGTTCATGGAACTGAGACAAGAAGCGTTCCACCTGTTACGTCAGCTTTTTCAGCAGCATACCGCGCACTGGCAGCAGGCCTTGCCCGAGCTGACCAAGCCGCAATATGCGGTGCTGCGTTCCATCGCCGAACATCCCGGTATCGAGCAGGTGGCGCTGACCGAAGCCGCTGTCAGTACCAAAGCCACCCTTGCGGAAATGCTGAGCCGCATGGAATCACGCGGGCTGGTGACGCGCGAAGCCGATCCGGCCGATAAGCGCCGACGGTTTGTCTTCTTAACGCCGGAAGGTGAAGCGCTGCTCGGGAGCTGCAAGCCGGTAGGGAATAACGTCGATGAGGCTTTTCTGGGGCGTTTAACCGCCGAGGAGCGTCGCCAGTTTACGGATTTGGTCCGCAAAATGATGGTAAAGGAGAGAGAATGACCCGCTATGAAACAGAAATTATTGATGCTCACATCGCGTTAGAAAACTGGTTAGGCCAGGGTGAAGGCGATTTTGCCGCCCTGCTCGCCCGTTTTCGCGAGGACTTTCTGATGATTGCTCCCAGCGGCGCACATCTGGATCACCCCGCGCTGGCGCGTTTTTTGGAGACTCAGCGCGGCACCCGTCCAGGACTGAAGATCGTGATTGACGAATTAACGACGTTGCAGACCTGGGATAACGGCGCGGTGCTTCACTACCGTGAAACGCAAACCCGCCCCGATCAGCCGGTCAACGTGCGCTGGTCCAGCGCCATACTGAATCAGGAAGGTGACAGGATAACCTGGCGTCTGCTGCACGAAACCACGCAGCCTTAACGCATAAGAAAAAGGCCCGTCTCTCGACGGGCCTTTTTTTGACGAAAAGTTGCTTATTCGCGGAACAGCGCTTCGATATTCAGCCCTTGCCCCTGCAGGATTTCACGCAGGCGACGCAGACCTTCTACCTGAATCTGACGAACACGTTCACGGGTCAGGCCGATTTCACGACCGACGTCTTCCAGTGTTGCAGCCTCATACCCCAGCAGACCGAAACGACGTGCCAGCACTTCACGCTGTTTGGCGTTCAGTTCGAACAGCCATTTGACGATGCTCTGTTTCATATCATCGTCCTGCGTGGTGTCTTCCGGGCCGTTATCTTTTTCATCGGCCAGGATGTCCAGCAGCGCTTTCTCGGAATCGCCACCCAGCGGGGTGTCGACGGAGGTAATACGCTCGTTGAGACGCAGCATACGGCTTACGTCATCAACCGGTTTATCAAGCTGCTCGGCAATCTCTTCCGCGCTTGGCTCGTGGTCCAGCTTATGGGACAACTCGCGTGCGGTACGCAGATAGACGTTCAGCTCTTTCACGATGTGAATAGGCAGTCGGATCGTACGGGTTTGGTTCATGATTGCCCGTTCGATAGTCTGTCGGATCCACCACGTCGCGTATGTTGAGAAACGGAACCCACGTTCAGGGTCAAATTTCTCTACCGCGCGGATAAGCCCCAGGTTGCCCTCTTCAATCAGATCCAGCAGAGCCAGACCACGATTGCTGTAACGACGGGCAATCTTGACCACCAGACGCAGGTTACTTTCAATCATACGGCGGCGTGATGCCACATCACCACGCAATGCCCGACGCGCGAAGTAAACTTCCTCTTCTGCTGTTAACAGTGGAGAGTATCCAATCTCTCCAAGGTAAAGCTGAGTCGCGTCCAGCACACGTTGAGTGGCGCCCTGCGATAACAGCTCTTCTTCAGCTAAATCGTTATCACTGGGTTCCTCTTCTACTAAGGCTTTTTCGTCAAAAACCTCAGCTCCGTTCTCATCAAATTCCGCGTCTTCATTTAAATCATGAACTTTCAGCGTATTCTGACTCATAAAGGTGGCTCCTACCCGTGATCCCTGAACGAGACACCCGAAGTGGTATGTCCCGCCAAATTATCGCTGCGGTAAATATTGCAGCGGGTTTACGGATTTCCCCTTGTAACGAATTTCAAAATGCAAGCGTGTAGAACTGGTTCCGGTGCTACCCATAGTAGCTATTTTTTGCCCCGCCTTAACTTCTTGTTGTTCCCGGACCAGCATCGTATCGTTATGGGCGTAGGCACTCAGGTAATCATCGTTGTGTTTTATGATAATAAGATTACCGTAACCGCGCAGAGCGTTACCGGCATATACCACGCGTCCATCTCCGGTCGCGATAATAGCCTGTCCCTTACTTCCTGCGATATCGACCCCTTTATTTCCCCCCTCGGAGGAAGAAAAGTTCTCGATAACCTTGCCTTCAGTCGGCCAGCGCCACGAAGAGATTGGCGAGCTGGACGTCTGACTGCTGGCAACGGGCACGGTAGAGCTAACGACAGGTGCCGTAACGGGCGCTGTGACCACAGCCGCAGACCCTTTATTATTCGGCAACATCTTGTTAGCACTCTGTTCACCTGAGTCCTCAGAATACGTAATTGTCGGTTGCGACGCAACCACTGTGCTTGATTTTTGCACAGGCGTCACACTGTTATTTTGCGCCGTCACGTCAGCAACCGACACGGTATTGCCTGGCGTAAGCGGTTTGCCCGTTGCGTTACCTACCTGCAGCGTTTGGCCAACTTCCAGTCCATACGGGGCCTGAACGTTATTTCGTTGTGCAAGGTCACGGAAATCGTTCCCGGTGATCCAGGCGATATAGAACAATGTATCGCCACGTTTTACGGTGTAGGTGCTGCCGCCGGTATAGCTCCCTTTCGGAATGTTCCCATACTTACGGTTATACACAATGCGGCCATTTTCCGTCTGGACAGGCTGATCCACTGGCTGAATCTGTGTTGGCTGGGTTACCGGTGCCTGAACAGGCTGAATCTGAGGCGTTTGTTGTGCTGTGGTGCCCATCTTAGGCGGAGGAGTGATCAGCATGCCGCCGGATGAATTGCCGGTGCTGGTACCGCTGTTGCCGCCAACTGAACTCACCGGCGCAGGGGCATTATTCGAGGATGTACAACCTGCCAGCCACAGTGAAACCAGTGACAGTGCCGCAACACGGCTGATGGTGAATTTTGGGCTTCCCGCGCTCATTTATCCCCCAGGAATATTATTAGTTACCAGTGACTTAAAATTAACCGTAATGTCACGCGCTTTTGCGCCACACCATACGCTGAATTGGCCTGAATAACCCTGGAAAAATCCGAGTCTCAGGCCAGCTCTCCTTTTACCAGAGGCACAAAACGTACGGCTTCTACGGTATCGATGATGAACTCGTCGCCCCGTCGACGAACACGCTTTAACAGCTGATGTTCATCGCCCACCGGTAAAACGAGGATCCCGCCGTCGTCCAGTTGCGCCATAAGCGCAGCCGGGATTTCCGGCGGTGCGGCCGTCACGATAATGGCATCAAACGGGCCGCGAGCCTTCCAGCCCTGCCAGCCATCGCCGTGACGGGTAGAAACATTATGTAGGTCAAGCTGCTTCAGGCGCCGACGCGCCTGCCACTGCAAGCCTTTAATACGTTCAACCGAGCAGACATGATGTACCAGGTGCGCCAGAATGGCGGTCTGGTATCCTGACCCGGTGCCGATCTCCAGCACCCGCGAGTCCGGGGTCAGCTCCAGCAGCTCGGTCATTCGCGCCACCATATAAGGCTGGGAAATGGTCTGCCCCTGGCCTATTGGCAAGGCGACGTTTTCCCATGCATTGTGCTCAAACGCCTCATCGACGAACTTTTCACGCGGCACCAGCGAGATGGCATTAAGCACATGCTCATCAGCGATACCCTGAGTGCGTAATTGATTCAGGAGTGTTTGTACACGTTTACTTACCATTGGGAGCTCACTCCGGCGCGATCCAGCCAGCCTGACACCACATCTTGCGCGTTATGCGCGGTCAAATCTACATGCAGCGGCGTGACGGAAACGTACCCTTCGTCCACCGCAGCGAAGTCGGTATCCGGGCCGGCATCATGTTTTTCACCCGGCGGGCCAATCCAGTACAGGGTATTGCCGCGCGGATCTTCCTGCGGAATCACTTTATCCGCCGGATGACGGCTACCGCAGCGCGTCACGCGAATGCCTTTAATTTGATCCAGCGGCAGGTCCGGGACGTTGATATTGAGTATCCGCCCGGTGCGCAGCGGCTCGCGGCTCAACGCGCGCAGAATGGAGCAGGTCACCGCGGCAGCGGTGTCGTAATGCTGATGCCCGTTGAGCGAGACGGCCAGCGCAGGGAAACCGAGATGGCGCCCTTCCATGGCGGCCGCCACGGTGCCGGAATAGATCACATCATCGCCCAGATTGGGCCCGGCATTAATGCCGGAGACCACCACGTCCGGACGCGGACGCATCAGGGCGTTAACGCCGAGAAAAACACAGTCCGTCGGGGTGCCCATCTGAACGGCGATATCGCCATTGTCGAAGGTAAAGGTGCGAAGGGACGACTCGAGGGTTAACGAGTTAGAGGCACCGCTGCGGTTACGATCGGGAGCCACAACCTGCACCTCAGCGAAATCACGTAGCGCCTTAGCCAGCGTCTGAATGCCCGGCGCGTGGATCCCGTCATCGTTACTCAGCAATATTCGCATAGTCACCCGAAGTGTTGATAAGTTCCCTGACAACACTGGTGGCAAAGCTACCTGCCGGTAGCCAAAAACGTAACTCAACGGTTACGTCATCCCACCAGTTCCAGCTCAGCTGTTGCGGATAGAGCAGCATCGCCCGGCGTGCCGCTTCGACTTTTTCACGCACCAGCAGAGAGCATAATTCTTTTTCACCGGCGACGGCTGCCTGCTCCGCCTGCAGCGCCTCGCCCTGCGGACCCCATTCGCCGGTACCCGGCAGGGCCGCGGTGATCAGCAGCGTTTTCGCATTGACGCGCGCCTGCAAATCACCCATTTCTTCGTCGGTGGCGACGAACCAGCTGCCGCGCCCCGCTAATTGTAGCGCATCGCCAACAACAACTTGATTCGCGTCCGTTTTTTTCAGACGTTCGCTCACGATTTGATTAAACAACGCACTACGGGCTGCCGACAACCAAAAACTGCGTTTATTGCGGTCACGTACCGGGGCATTGCTTTGCGCCCAGCGCAGCGCACCCTGTAAGTTACTGCCGCCAATACCAAAACGCTGGGCACCGAAGTAGTTCGGCACGCCCTGCCCGGTGATGGCAGTAAGACGTTTTTCGACCTCGTCGCGGTTGCTTACCTCACGCAGCACCAGCGTAAAGGCGTTGCCCTTTAACGCGCCGAGGCGCAGTTTGCGCTTGTGACGGGCGTATTCGAGCACCTTACAGCCCTCAAGCTGGAACTGGCTTAAATCAGGCATTGCATTACCGGGCACCCGGGCGCAGAGCCACTGTTCGGTGACAGCGTGTTTGTCCTTCTGCCCGGCGAAACTCACTTCGCGGGCGTGAATTTTCAGAAACTTAGCCAGCGCCTCGGCCACAAAACGGGTGTTGCAGCCATTTTTCAGGATCCGCACCAGAATGTGTTCGCCCTCGCCGTCCGGCTCAAAGCCCAGATCTTCGATCACCACGAAATCTTCCGGATTGGCCTTCAGCAGGCCCGTGCCCTGCGGTCTACCGTGCAGGTACGTCAGGTTATCGAAATCCGTCATTTGGCCGCCTTCACCAGCAGCGCCACGGCTTCACAAGCGATACCTTCACCGCGACCGGTAAAGCCGAGCTTTTCGGTGGTGGTGGCTTTGACGTTGACGTCATCCATGTGGCAGCCGAGATCTTCGGCAATAAACACCCGCATCTGCGGGATATGCGGCAGCATTTTTGGTGCCTGAGCAATAATGGTCACGTCCACGTTACCGAGGGTAAAACCTTTGGCCTGAATACGACGCCAGGCTTCGCGCAGCAGTTCGCGGCTGTCGGCCCCTTTGAAGGCCGGATCGGTGTCCGGGAACAGCTTGCCGATATCGCCCAGCGCCGCCGCACCCAGCAGCGCGTCGGTTAACGCGTGCAGGGCAACATCGCCATCAGAATGCGCAAGCAGTCCTTTTTCATAAGGGATGCGTACGCCGCCAATGATAATTGGGCCCTCGCCGCCAAAGGCGTGTACGTCAAAACCATGTCCAATTCGCATTATGCCTTCTCCTGATGGGTCGAACGGGTAAGATAAAATTCTGCCAGCTGTAAATCTTCGGGGCGCGTCACTTTTATATTATCTGCGCGCCCTTCAATCAGTTCCGGGTGGAAACCGCAGTACTCCAGCGCTGAGGCTTCGTCGGTGATGGTTGCGCCTTCATCCAGCGCACGGGTTAAGCAGGCCTGCAGCAGCTCGCGGGGGAAAAATTGCGGCGTCAGCGCATGCCAGAGGTCAACGCGATCTACCGTATGGGCAATGGCCGGAATTCCCGGCTCGCCGCGCTTCATGGTATCGCGTACCGGCGTTGCCAGTATGCCGCCGACGCGGCTGGTTTCGCTGATGGCCAGCAGACGCGCCAGGTCGTCCTGATGCAGGCACGGACGCGCCGCGTCATGCACCAGCACCCACTGCGCTTCACCGGCGGCCTGGAGACCTGCCAGTACCGAGTCGGCGCGCTCCGTGCCGCCCTCTACAACGGTGACCTGCGGATGGCGGGCAAGCGGCAGCGCGGCAAAGCGGGCGTCGCCCGAGCTGATGGCGATAACGACCCGCGTCACGCGTGGGTTCGCCAGCAGCGCCGCTACGGCGTGCTCAAGGATCGTTTTATCACCAATTGAAAGGTACTGCTTAGGACATTCTGTCTGCATGCGCCGGCCAAACCCGGCGGCTGGCACAACGGCGCATACGTTTGAAAAAGTGACTGCCATGGCTAATAATCCTGGGCCTGATTATCGGGTGTTTTGTACTGAGCCCTGGTTGCGTTTAGACGCATCCGGCACCAGACGATAGAAGGTTTCGCCCGGCTTAGTCATGCTGAGTTCGTTGCGCGCGCGCTCTTCAATGGCTTCTTGTCCGCCATTGAGATCGTCAATTTCCGCAAACAGCTGATCGTTTCGCGCTTTAAGTTTGCCGTTTGTTGCCTGCTGCGCCGTCACGTCATCGCTGACGCGACTGTAATCGTGAAGGCCGTTCTTACCGAACCACAGTGAATACTGAAGCCAGACCAGCAATGCCAGCAACAGCAGCGTAAGTTTACCCATCCTGCCCCCTGAAAAACGGCATCATCATCCCATAACTTTCCCCACGACTCTACATCGGGGCTACAGAGATGCCGCACCATTGCGGGCAAATGTACCACATTTTTTTTGCAGATTCGCGCAGCCTTCAACGTGACACAGTTAGTGACGGTTTGAATTATGGCTGAACTTATCCCATGAGCCATAAAAATAACAGTCCGACCATTGCCACCACCGTCATTACGGTGGTGAATGAACTGTAGAGCAGCTTGCCGTTGAGCAGAGAGTGCAACGCAATCCCCACCACGACGGCAACGGGCATCAGCGCCAGGAAGAAAGGCCAGGTATAGAGGAAAAAGAACAGGGTATTACTGCCGTAAAACAGGAAAGGGATACCCAGTGCCATCAGCCATGACGCGAAGCCGACAATCGCCCCAGGGAAAGACCAGGTCGTGTCGTCATTTGTCGATACCCTGTCCGCCCCGGTGATAATGTAGTTCTCACTGTTTCGCATAGCTGATCCTGTGACCATGACATATCGATGGGGTTAATCACCCCATCAATACCATCTCAGGATCTGATAATATCGCCCTGTCTGAGCAGGTCTAATAATTGGCTCACTAAATTTGTTACCAATTGTTGACCTTCCAGATGGATGTCGGGCGCATCGGGGGTTTCATAAACTGCGTCAATGCCGGTGAAATTTTTCAGTTCACCCGCGCGGGCTTTTTTATACAGCCCCTTCGGATCGCGCTGCTCGCAGATCTCCAGCGGGGTATCGACGAAGACTTCAATAAAGCGGTTCTGGCCGACGCGCTCGCGCACGAACTGCCGCTCGGCGCGGTGCGGCGAAATAAAGGCCGTTAACACCACCAGCCCGGCATCGGCCATCAGGCTGGCCACTTCACCCACCCGACGGATGTTCTCTTTACGATCCGCATCGCTAAAGCCGAGATCGCTGCACAGCCCGTGGCGCACGTTGTCGCCATCCAGCAGATAGGTGCTGACACCCGCTTTATGCAGCGCCTCCTCCAGCGCGCCCGCGACGGTGGACTTACCGGAGCCCGAGAGCCCGGTAAACCACAGCACAACCCCACGGTGACCGTGGAGTTGTTCGCGATCGGCTACAGTGACCGGATGAGGATGCCAGACGACGTTCTCATCATGCTGGGCCATTACTTGCCTCCCAGCAGATCGCGTGCGCCCCAGTGCGGGAAGTGTTTGCGTACCAGCGCGTTCAGCTCCAGCTCAAAGGCGCTGAACTCTGACGGCACCGCGTTCGCCTGCGATTTAGGCTCACGCACCATCCCGGCGCCCACGGTGACGTTGGTCAGGCGATCGATAATGATTAAGCCCCCGGTTACCGGGTTCTGCTGATACTGATCCAGCACCAGCGGTTCGTCGAAGGTGAAATCGACCAGGCCGATGCCGTTCAGCGGCAGTTCAGTGACGCTGTGCTGCGCCAGATTGTTGATATCCACCTGATACTGAATGCCGTCCACGCGGGCGCGGGTTTTCTTGCCAGCGATTTTGATGTCATAGCTCTGGCCCGGGCTCAGCGGCTGCTCGGCCATCCACACCACATCAATGGAGGCGCTTTGCACCGCAGGCAGCGTTTCTGCGGCATCCACCAGCAGGTCGCCACGGCTGATATCGATTTCGTCTTTCAGCACCAGAGTAACGGCTTCGCCTGCCCCGGCTTCCTGCAGATCGCCATCAAAGGTGACGATACGGGTAATCGCAGATTCTACGCCTGAGGGCAGCACCTTCACGCGCTGCCCCACCTGCACGCTGCCGGAGGCAATGGTGCCGGAGAAGCCGCGGAAATCGAGGTTCGGGCGGTTAACGTACTGCACCGGGAAGCGCATCGGCTGCGTTTCCACACTGCGCTGGATCTCGACGGTCTCTAACACCTCCAGCAGCGTCGGGCCACTGTACCACGGCATGCTGGCGCTCTGGGAAGCCACGTTATCCCCTTCCAGCGCCGAGAGCGGCACGAAGCGGATATCGAGGTTGCCCGGCAGCTGTTCGGCAAAGGTCAGGTAGCTTTCGCGGATCTCGTTAAACTTCTCTTCGCTGAAGTTGACCAGGTCCATCTTGTTGACCGCCACCACCAGGTGCTTGATCCCCAGCAGCGTGGAGATAAAGCTGTGACGGCGGGTCTGATCCAGCACCCCTTTACGGGCGTCGATCAGCAGGATCGCCAGGTCGCAGGTAGACGCGCCTGTTGCCATGTTGCGGGTGTACTGCTCGTGCCCCGGGGTGTCGGCAATAATAAATTTGCGCTTCTCGGTGGAGAAGTAGCGATAGGCCACGTCGATGGTGATGCCCTGCTCGCGCTCCGCCTGCAGGCCATCCACCAGCAGGGCCAGATCGAGCTTCTCACCCTGGGTGCCGTGACGTTTGCTGTCGTTATGCAGGGAGGAGAGCTGATCTTCATAGATCTGACGGGTATCGTGCAGCAGACGGCCAATCAGCGTACTTTTGCCGTCATCAACGCTGCCGCAGGTCAGAAAACGCAGCAGGCTTTTGTGCTGTTGTGCGTGCAGGTAGGCTTCAACGCCGCCTTCATCCGCAATCTGTTGAGCAATAGTGGTATTCATGGCGGCTCCTTAGAAATAACCCTGACGTTTCTTCAGCTCCATCGAGCCTGCCTGGTCGCGGTCAATCACGCGCCCTTGTCGCTCGCTGGTGGTCGACACCAGCATCTCTTCAATGATCTCCGGCAACGTCTGCGCGTTGGATTCCACCGCGCCGGTCAGCGGCCAGCAGCCGAGGGTACGGAAGCGCACCATCTGCTTTTTGATCACTTCGCCAGGCTGGAGATCGATACGATCGTCATCCACCATCATCAGCATGCCGTCGCGCTCCAGCACCGGACGTTCAGCCGCCAGATACAGAGGAACGATCTCAATATTTTCCAGATAGATGTACTGCCAGATATCCAGCTCGGTCCAGTTGGAGAGCGGGAAGACGCGAATACTTTCGCCTTTATTGATCTGGCCGTTGTAGTTGTGCCACAGCTCCGGGCGCTGGTTCTTCGGATCCCAGCGATGGAAGCGATCGCGGAAGGAGTAGATACGCTCCTTGGCGCGGGATTTCTCTTCATCGCGACGGGCGCCACCAAAGGCCGCATCAAAGCCGTATTTGTTCAGCGCCTGCTTCAGCCCTTCAGTCTTCATGATGTCGGTGTGTTTGCCGCTACCGTGCACGAACGGGTTGATACCCATCGCCACCCCTTCCGGGTTTTTATGCACCAGCAGTTCGCAGCCATACGCTTTGGCGGTACGGTCACGGAACTCATACATCTCGCGGAATTTCCAGCCGGTATCCACGTGCAGCAGCGGGAACGGCAGCGTGCCCGGATAAAACGCTTTACGCGCCAGGTGCAGCATCACGCTGGAGTCTTTCCCGATGGAGTACATCATTACCGGGTTAGCGAACTCGGCGGCCACTTCGCGGATGATATGAATACTCTCCGCTTCAAGCTGCCGCAGGTGAGTCAGTCGTTTTTGATCCATAACCGTTCCTTATAAGGCCTGGTGCAACAGGCATTATTGTTGCAGCCAGTTTTGTCACGGCCTGCGCACAGCAACCGGAGCGTACTCAAGTACGTGAGGATTGCGAGCACAGCCCGGGGCAAAAATGGCAAATAAAATAGCCTGTTGCTCCAGGGCTAAGCCAAATTTACGACAGAAGAGCCAAACCCTTCTGTGTCGGTAGTGTGTTGAAACCAGGCGAGCGTGCTGTGCAGCTGCACCACTTCACCCACCACAATCAGGGCGGGCATTGGGGCGTCTTTCGCCAGGCTTGCAAGGTGTTGTAGTGTGCCGGTCACCACGCGCTGATCGACGCGCGTGCCGCGGGATATCACCGCCACGGGCGTGTTTGCATCACGCCCGTGGTGAATAAGTTGTTCACTGATTTCCGCCGCCTTCATGGTGCCCATATAGATCGCCAGCGTCTGACGACTCTGGGCCAGATGGGTCCAGTCGAACGGGGTGCTGTCGGCCTTGTAGTGACCGGTGACAAAGGTGACGCTCTGGGCGTAATCCCGGTGCGTCAGCGGAATACCGGCATAGGCCGTTACCGCGGAGGCCGCGGTGATCCCCGGCACCACCTGGAAGGGTACGCCCGCTTCGGCGGCTGCCTGTAGCTCTTCGCCGCCGCGGCCAAAGATAAAGGGATCGCCGCCTTTGAGACGCACCACGGTCTTGCCCGCTTTCGCTGCGGCAATCAGCATCTGATTAGTGTCGTGCTGCGGTACGGCGTGTCCGCCCGCGCGTTTGCCGACGCAGATCTGCTCGGCGTCGCGACGAATAAGCTCGCGTATACCCTCGGTCACCAGATGGTCGTAGAACACCACGTCCGCATCCTGGAGTACCTGCAGGCCACGAAGCGTCAGTAGCCCGGCATCGCCCGGCCCCGCTCCGACGAGGATGATCTCCCCGCTGGTGCTGCCCGGGTTATCCAGTTCGTCCTCAAGAAGCTGCTGCGCCGCTGTCTCATTACCGGCCTGCATCAGGCTGGCAAAGCGGCCGCGGAACACCCGCTCCCAGAAGCGACGGCGTTCCGCCACGCTGGTCAGGCGGGTTTTCAGGTGGTTGCGCCAGAAGCTGGCTTTCTCTGCCATCCGGCCAAGGCTGGTTGGCAGCAACGCTTCAATTTTTTCCCGCAGGACGCGCGCCAGCACCGGTGCGGTGCCGCCGGAGGAGATCGCCACCAACAGCGGCGAGCGGTCGACAATCGACGGGAAGATAAACGAGCACAGCGGCTGATCGTCCACCACGTTCACCAGACGGTGACGGGCGTGGGCGGCATCAGAGATGCGCTGGTTGAGCGCACGGTTTTCGGTTGCGGCAATGACCAATACCACATTGTCGATTTGCGCTTCATCAAAGTCCGCTTCGGCAATCACCTGCACGCGCGCGCCTGCCCGGTGTAAAAAGGCAATTTTGCGCTCGGCAATTTCACCGCTGCCGATCACCAGTACCGGACGGTCTTTTATGTCAGCAAATAAAGGAAGGTAATCCACAATGCTACAACTCGCTAACAACCAGGAATAGTGGGACTATAGGGGGCTGCTCATAGCGAATGAAATTACGAATTGGAATGAGTAGTTACTCAATGGAATAACGCTCTGGAAAAGCAAATATCAAAAAGTGCTTAACATGCGTAATTACGGGCATTTAAGAGCAATTCAAATTGTGTAAGCGCGGTCACAGTTTCATACTAAGCGCGGTAAAATTTTGCTCTATTTTTTAAGGACTCACTATGTTTTCCGCAATGCGCCACCGTATCGCTGCCCTGGCGATCGGCGTTTGCTTGATCGGAACGGTTCAGGCTAAAACCCCTCTTCCGGGTGAGATCGCCGCGACGCAGGCGCGTCATATAGCGACCTTTTTCCCGGGCCGTATGACCGGCACCCCCGCCGAGATGCTCTCCGCTGACTATGTGCGCCAGCAGTTCGCCGAAATGGGTTACCAGAGCGATATCCGCACCTTCCAGAGCCGCTATATCTACACTTCGCGTAACCAGAGCAAAAACTGGCACAACGTGACCGGCAGCACCGTAATTGCTGCCCATGAAGGTAAAGCCGCGCAGCAAATTATTATCCTGGCGCATCTGGATACCTACGCTCCGATGAGCGACAGCGATGCCGATAACAACCTCGGCGGCCTCACGTTACAGGGCATCGATGATAATGCCGCTGGCGTCGGGGTGATGCTGGAGCTGGCGGAGCGGCTGAAAAATATCCCAACGCAGTACAGCATCCGATTTATCGCCACCAGCGGTGAAGAAGAGGGACGCCTGGGCGCCGAGAACGTGCTTAACCGCATGAGCGCGGCCGAGAAGAAAAACACGCTGCTGGTGATCAACCTCGATAACCTTATCGTGGGCGATAAGCTCTATTTTAACAGCGGCAAAACCACCCCTGCCCCGGTGCGCAAATTAACCCGCGACCGCGCGCTGGCGATTGCCCGCACCCAGGGTATCTTCGCCGCCACCAATCCGGGCGGCAACGCCAACTACCCGAAAGGGACCGGCTGCTGCAATGACGGTGAGGTTTTCGACAAAGCCGGGATCCCGGTGCTGTATGTCGAGGCGACCAACTGGTCATTAGGTAAGAAAGACGGTTATCAGCAGCGGGCGAAATCGAAAGCCTTCCCGCAGGGAACCAGCTGGCATAACGTCAGGCTGGATAATCTGCAGTACATTGACGAGGCGCTGCCAAAACGGATCGAGCACCGCAGCCGGGACGTGGTGCGCGTAATGCTGCCGCTGGTGAAAGAGCTGGCGAAGGCAGGAAAGGCATAAGGTCATTCCCGGTGGCGGCTACGCCTTACCGGGCCTACAAAACGGCACGAACCGTAGGCCCGGTAAGCACAGCGCCCCCGGGCACAAAACTTACCCTTCGTGCAATCCGCACTCGCGCTTAAGGCCAAAGAAACGGGTCTCTTCTTCTGCCATACCCGGCTCCCATTTGCGGGTGGTGTGGGTATCCCCCACCGACAGATAGCCCTGATCCCACAGCGGGTGGTATTTCAGGCCATGCTGTTGCAGGTACTGGTAAACGGTCCGGTTATCCCAGTCGATGATCGGCAGCACCTTGAACACCCCGCGCTGGATCGCCAGCACCGGTAGTGATGCCCGGCTACCGGACTGATCCCGGCGCAGACCGGCAAACCAGGTTTTAGCGTTGAGGTCGGACAACGCCCGGTTCATCGGCTCGACTTTGTTGATGGCATTGTATTTCTCAATGCCCTCCACGCCCTGCTCCCACAGCTTGCCGTAACGCGCCTCCTGCCAAGCCGCGCTCTGCTCCGCGCGGTAGACCTTCAGATTCAGCTTGAGCTTGTCCGTCAGCTCGTCAATAAACTGGTAGGTTTCCGGGAACAGGTATCCGGTATCGGTGAGGATCACCGGGATGTCCGGGCGGATCTTATTCACCAGATGCAGGCTGACCGCCGCCTGGATACCAAAGCTCGACGAGAGCACGTATTCACCCGGCAGATTTTCCAGCGCCCAGGCGATGCGGCCTTCGGCGTCCAGCTTTTCCAGCTGGGCGTTGGTTTCCGCCAGGGCCAGAATACGTTCGACTTTCGGCAGTTCGTTAAGGGCGTTTAGATCGAGTACGGACATAAGAACCTCGTTTGCCTGTTTTGCCGGGCGGCACTGCGTTTGCCCGGCCTACAACTGATAAACCCGTGGGATGTTACTCCCAGAAATCCCTTGCGGGATCGAGCACCGGGCGAATGATGCCCGCACGCACCGTAAAGTCGCCGAAGCCTTCACCCGCTTCGCGCTCTTTCGCCCAGCGCCCGACAAGCAGGTCTATGGAGTCTAGAATTTCTGGTTCCGTAATGTTCTCGCGATACATACGCGGAATGCGCGTCCCGCTGCGATTCCCGCCCAGGTGCAGGTTGTAACGCCCGGGAGCTTTGCCCACCAGACCCAGCTCTGCCAGCATCGCACGGCCACAGCCGTTCGGGCAGCCGGTTACGCGCATCACGATATGCTCATCAGGAATGCCGTGTTTTTCCAGCACCGCTTCCACTTTATCGGTGAACGACGGCAGGAAGCGCTCGGCTTCGGCCATCGCCAGCGGACAGGTCGGGAAGGAGACGCAGGCCATCGAGTTTTCACGCTGCGGTTTCACCGCGTCCATCAGAGCGTGATCCCGCGCCAGCTTCTCGATCTTCGCTTTCTCGCTTTCCGGCACGCCGGCAATGATCAGGTTCTGGTTGGCGGTAATACGGAACTCGCCCTTGTGGATCTTCGCGATCTCCAGCAGGCCGGTTTTCAGCGGACGTCCCGGATAATCCAGGATTCGGCCGTTTTCAATAAACAGCGTCAGGTGCCATTTATTGTCGATACCTTTCACCCAGCCAATGCGATCGCCGCGACCGGTGAATTCGTAAGGGCGGATCGGCTCAAACTTGATGCCGGCGCGACGCTCCACTTCCTCTTTGAACGTCTCTACGCCCACGCGCTCCAGGGTGTATTTGGTTTTCGCGTTTTTACGATCGGTACGGTTGCCCCAGTCGCGCTGCGTAGTCACTACCGCTTCCGCCACAGCCAGGGTGTGCTCCAGCGGCAGGAAGCCGAACTCGCTCGCGGTACGGGCGTAGGTTTTCTTGTTACCGTGCTCAATGGACAGGCCGCCGCCCACCAGCAGGTTAAAGCCCACCAGCTTGCCGTTCTCGGCAATCGCCACGAAGTTCATGTCGTTGGCGTGCAGATCGATATCGTTCTGCGGTGGGATCACCACCGTAGTTTTAAACTTACGCGGCAGATAGGTCTGACCGAGGATCGGCTCTTCGTCGGTGGTCGCAACCTTCTCCTGATCCAGCCAAATCTCGGCATAGGCGCGGGTGCGCGGCAGCAGATGTTCGGAGATCTTCTTCGCCCACTCGTAGGCTTCGGCATGCAGCTCGGACTCGTACGGGTTGGAGGTACACAACACGTTACGGTTCATGTCGTTGGCGGTCGCCAGCGCGTCCAGCCCGACGGAGTGCAGCATCTGGTGTACCGGCTTCACATTCTTCTTCAGAATACCGTGGAACTGGAAGGTCTGACGGTTGGTCAGACGGATGCTGCCGTAAATGGTGTTGTCATGGGCGAACTTGTCGATCGCCTGCCACTGTTTGGTGGTGATGATGCCGCCCGGCAGACGGCAGCGCAGCAGCATCGCGTGACGCGGCTCCAGCTTCTGCTCAGCACGCTCGGCACGGATATCGCGATCGTCCTGCTGGTACATGCCGTGGAAACGGATCAGCAGGAAGTTGTCGCCTTTGAAACCGCCGGTCAGACCGTCGTTTAAATCTTCAGCAATGGTGCCGCGCAGGTAGTTGCTCTCAACCTTCATGCGCTCGGCATCAGACAGTTTGCCTTCGACCACCAGAGGGCCAGGATGTTTTTCGCTCATTAGTAGACATCTCGCTGATAACGGCGCTCGACGCGCAGCTCACTTAAAAATTCATCCGCCGATTCAGTATCCATGCCACCGAATTCAGCAATCACTTCCAGCAACGCCTGCTCAACGTCTTTCGCCATGCGATTGGCGTCGCCGCAGACATAAATGTGGGCACCGTCATTGATCCAGCGCCACAGCTCTGCGCCCTGTTCGCGCAGTTTGTCTTGTACGTATATTTTTTGTTTTTGATCCCGGGACCAGGCCAGATCGATGCGGCTCAGAACCCCTTCTTTCACGTAGCGCTGCCACTCCACCTGGTAGAGGAAATCCTCGGTGAAGTGTGGGTTGCCGAAGAACAGCCAGTTTTTGCCCGGCGCTTCGTCGGCGGCACGCTGCTGCATAAAGGCGCGGAACGGCGCAATGCCGGTGCCCGGGCCAATCATAATTACCGGAGTTTCCGGGTTGGCTGGCAAACGGAAGTTGTCGTTGTGCTCGATAAAGACCCGCACCTCGCCCTCTTCTTCCACGCGATCCGCCAGGAAACTGGAGGCACCACCGGCACGGGCACGGCCTTCGATGTCATAACGCACCACGCCCACGGTGACGTGGACTTCGCTCTCCACCTCGGCTTGCGCAGAGGCAATAGAATACAGACGCGGCGTCAGCGGGCGCAGCAGGCCAATCAGCGCGTCGGCGTCCAGCTGTGCCGGGGCAAAACGCACCATATCGACGATTGGGGTGGTAGCGGCATACTGTTGCAGTTTGGCTTTGTCACCCACCAGCGGCAGCAGGGATTCACTGCGGGTCAGGGTGGCGTAGTTTTCCACAATGTTGGCGGTGTTGACGGTCAACTCGAAATGCCACTGCAGCGCTTCAGAGAGCGGCAGGGTTTTGCCGTCTACGCTGACCGGCTCATCGCCCTTCAGCCACAGCAGCTCAACCAGCTCTTTGACCAGCGCCGGATCGTTCTGATACCAGACGCCAAGGGCATCGCCCGGCTGGTAACGCAGGCCGGAGTCGCCCAAATCGATTTCGATATGGCGCACGTCTTTTTCAGAGTCGCGACCGGTGATTTTCTGGTTAACCGAGAGGCTCGCCGTCAGCGGGGCTTCTTTGGTGTACGGGCTGGTGTGAATATCGTTGACTACGCCCGTCGCGGTGAGGGTTGCCTGCGCAGGCGTCTCTTTCGGCACGCGGGCTTTCAGCACATCGACAATGCGCGCGCGCCATTCGGCAGCCGCGGCCTGGTATTCGACATCAGTATCTACGCGGTCCAGCAGGCGCTCACCGCCCAGCTCGGCCAGCTTGCTGTCAAAATCTTTGCCCGACTGGCAGAAGAATTCGTAGGAGGAGTCGCCAAGGCCGAAGACCGCAAAGGCGGTGCCCGCCAGTTTTGGCGCTTTTTTCGAGAACAGAAACTTATACAGCGCAACCGCTTCTTCAGGCGGCTCACCTTCACCCTGGGTAGAGGTCACGACAACGACCAGCTTCTCTGACGCGATTTGCTTAAATTTATAATCCCCGGCGTTCACCAGGTTCACGTTCAGTTTGGCCGCGAGCAGATCGTCCCGCAGGGCTTCCGCCACGCGACGGGCATTGCCGGTTTGCGAAGCGGAGATAAGCGTAATTGCCGGGATCTCAACGGCCGCAGCCGGTGCACTCACCACAGCACCCGGCTGTTGATTGAGCATTCCCCAGAAATAACCGGAGACCCAGGCAAGCTGGGTAGGCGAAAAATCAGTGGTGGCCGCCTGCAGGCGTGCCAGTTGCTCCGGGTTCAGGGGAAGCAAATTTGAAGGTGGGGCCTGTGTTGTCATGCGTCGTTATGTTCCAGTAGCAAAGCTGAATTTTTATCTGAAAGACAGAACAGAGTGTAAGGTTAACGGCGCGGATCATAACAATTAAAGACGGGATGGAAATAATAAATAACCAAATGGACTAACCTGTTTTTGCTATCGTTCTTAACGATAAAAACGATTAATTAACAAATTGAAAATTATAGGAAAAAACCGAGTTAGTGGTCTCGAAAAACCAGCCGGGTATGAATGGCCGTTTTAGGTAATGATAAAAAATGTCCTTTCCGGTATTATGCGGCGGTTTTTTCCGCATTTTTGAGAGTTCATGATGTCCACCACACTGTTTAAAGATTTCATCTTCGAAGCCGCCCACCATCTCCCTCACGTCCCGGAAGGGCATAAATGTGGTCGCCTCCACGGGCACTCTTTTATGGTGCGCCTGGAGATCACGGGTGAAGTCGATCCGCATACCGGTTGGATCATGGATTTTGCCGAGCTGAAGGCCGCGTTTAAGCCAACCTATAACCGTCTCGATCACTACTATCTGAATGATATTCCAGGACTGGAGAATCCGACCAGCGAAGTGCTGGCGAAATGGATCTGGGATGAGATTAAGCCGCTGGTGCCCCTGCTGAGCGCAGTGATGATCAAAGAGACCTGCACGGCAGGCTGTGTGTATCGCGGAGAGTAATCTCCCCTTTCCCGCATCAGATCCGCCGTCTGGCGGGTCTTTACCGTTTTCAACGCGCTAACGCACCAGATAGCCGCCATCTACGGCCAGGATATGGCCATTGACATAATCTGAGGCCCGGCTGGCAAGAAATACTACCGCCCCCATTAAATCCTGCGGCTCCCCCCATCGGTTGGCAGGAATATGCTCAAGTACCCGCTTATATTCCTTTGGGGTGCTGTGCGTTATTGCCGTGATATCGGTGTGATAGTAGCCAGGGGCAATACCATTCACCTGAATATTATATTCGCCTAACTCATCGCAATAGGATTTGGTTAATCCAGCCAGCGCATGCTTGGTTGCTGAATAGGCCGGAGACCACCTTCCGCCTAAATATGAAAAAACCGAACAGATATTAATAATCTTACCGCTACGGCGCGGGATCATTATTTTTGCCGCTTTATGGCTGAGCTCAAATGCTGCCGTGAGATTAACCTCAATCATCGGATCCCAGTCATCTCGCCCAAAACGCAGCACCTTGTTTAGCTTACAGATGCCCGCATTGTTGACCAGAATATCCAGGGTACCAAAACGCTGACAGCAGGCATTGATTATCCGTTCGGGCATACCCTCACCGGCAATATCCACTGACATGAATTCAACCTCAACGCCTTGCAATTCGATGAGCTCGCGGGTGCTGGCATTCTCATCGCTAATCCCCGCGATAAAAATATTGGCCCCCGCTTTCGCCAGTGCCACAGCAAAAGCTTGCCCCAGGCCTCGGTTGCCGCCGGTCACCAGGGCGGTCTTTCCCTTCAGCGAGAAAAAATCCATGGAAAATGCGTTGAGTGGCTCAGTTGACATCATGTCAATTACTCTCCCTGAAGCGTAATGATTGCCGGACAATATGCCTCCGTCCGACAATATCTACGTCATTGCTAAGCGATATTGAGGTATTTGTGAGTCTGCATCGACAGTCGCCAGTTACGCGCAATACAGGTCTCAATGCACAGACGCGTGGCGTCCTCTTTCTGACTGATCGGCTGTAAAGCAATCACCCGCTGTTTGTCATCGGTCAGCGTCGCCAGCAGTTCATCCAGCGCTTCAATATCACGAACGCGCCCTACCGGGTGCTTAATCTCGTCGGCACGCTCCAGCGCCTGGGACAACACTTCGTAACCGCCACGCATATTCACTTTTGGCGATACCGTCACCCAGGTGGTGTGGGAGCAGCGCACTTCGTGCGTTCCGCTGGTCTCAATCTGGCAGCTAAAGCCATTTTTTTCGAGCAGTGTGGTCAGCGGCAAGAGATCGTGAATGCAGGGTTCCCCGCCGGTGATCACCACATGGCGCGCCGTCCAGCCCTGACGACCAATAATCGCCAGCAGATCTTCCGGGTTCGCCGCGCCCCATTTATCACTCTCTTTGGTTTTGGCCAGGATGCTGAACAGTGACACTTCCCGATCGCTAAGCGTTTCCCAGGTATGTTTGGTATCACACCAGGCACAGCCAACCGGGCATCCCTGCAAACGAATGAAGATAGCGGGAACGCCGGTGAAGTAACCCTCGCCTTGCAGGGTCTGGAACATCTCATTAATCGGGTACTGCATAGTTATCTCTGGTCAGATTTACAGGTGGGCATTATTGCAGATCGCACATAATCAGGCAAAACAACCCTGGCCACGATTTTATTCCTGTCAGTTTAAGGATAGCCAGGTTAACAGCCTTAAGGTGGAAAGCTGTCGTCAGAAGGCAATGTTAAAAACATGAAAACTTACGCTACGCTTTTAAGATATCGCCCACCCGGCTCGCGTCGATGTTAACCCCCTTGACTGAGTAGCCATCAGAATACTGGACAAGCAGAATGAGCCATTTTGCGGTAATAACGCTACCGTTATACAGCCATATGCACGCTATGGAAGCACTGGCAAAACACCTTATCGTGCGCGGCCATCGGGTTACTTTTTTTCAGCAGGAAGAGGCTCGCACCTTGCTTAGGGAACCGCAGGCAAACTTCATCGCCGTGGGTCACCCAACGCCGTCAGCGATAAACGAGCCGGGGTTTTTTCGCCTGATATCAGGTATGGCAAGCGTTACCGATATGCTGTGCCGTGAACTGCCCCTCGCCTTCCAACGGCACAATATTGACGCCGTGATTGTCGATCAGATGGAGCCGGCAGGAGGGCTGGTTGCTCAAGCGCTCAACCTGCCCTTTATCTCCATCTGCTGCGCCCTGCCGGTAAACCGGGATAACACCATCCCCTTGCCGGTGATGCCTTTTCGCTATGGCACCAGCGATCGCAGCCGGAAATTATACGCCTCCAGCGCGGATGTTTATGACTGGCTGATGTCGAGACAGGGGCGGGTCATTGCCCGTCATGCCCGGGCATTTGGTCTGGCCTCGCGCAACAGGCTGGATCAATGCCTGTCTCCGTTGGCGCAAATCAGCCAGACCATCCCAGGCTTTGATTTTCCACGCACCTTGCCCGCCTGCTTCCATGCGGTAGGCCCGCTACGCTACGATCCGCCAAGGGTTTCTTCCGGCAATAAAAAGCCGTTTGTTTTTGCGTCATTAGGCACGCTCCAGGGCTACCGCTATGGGCTGTTCCGCAAGATTGCCCGCGCCTGCCGACAGGCTGGAGTGCCCTTGCTTATTGCCCACTGTGACGGACTAAATGCCAGTCAAACCGCCCGGCTGGCGCATGCGGGGGCGCATACCATAGGATTTACCGATCAGCTGGCGGTATTGCGCGATGCCAGCGCCGTCATTACCCACGCAGGGCTGAATACGGTTATGGATGCCATCGCCACCGCCACGCCGATCCTCGCCGTGCCTCTGGCGTTTGATCAGCCAGGCGTCGCTGCCCGAGTCGTCTTCAGCGGCATTGGCCTTAAGGCTTGCCGTTTTTCGCCGAGCCGCACGCTCAGCCAGCATCTTCTCGACCTGCTGGAAAATAAGCAGTACACGCAGCGCATCACCGCCCTCCAGACTCAACTGATAAACGCCGGAGGGGCAGCACGGGCTGCCGATATTATTGAACAGGCGGTATGTACACGTCATAGCGTACCGACGGTGTCATGATAAAAAAAAACCCGCCGAAGCGGGTTTTTTCTAAAGATGAAGGTTCAGAATGAATTACTGACCTTTGATCTCTTTACGACCATTGTATGGTGCTTTTTCGCCCAGCGCTTCTTCGATACGAATCAGCTGGTTGTATTTAGCAACACGGTCAGAACGGCTCATAGAACCCGTTTTGATCTGGCCAGCAGCGGTACCAACAGCCAGGTCAGCGATGGTCGCGTCTTCAGTTTCGCCTGAACGGTGAGAGATAACGGCAGTGTAGCCAGCGTCTTTCGCCATTTTGATCGCAGCCAGAGTTTCGGTCAGAGAACCGATCTGGTTGAATTTGATCAGGATGGAGTTAACGATGCCTTTCTCGATACCTTCTTTCAGGATCTTGGTGTTGGTTACGAACAGATCGTCACCAACCAGCTGGATTTTGTCGCCCAGTACTTTAGTCTGGTATGCGAAGCCATCCCAGTCAGATTCGTCCAAACCGTCTTCGATAGAGACGATTGGGTACTGTTTGGTCAGGTCTTCCAGGAAGTGAGTGAACTCTTCAGAGGTAAAGGCTTTGTTGCCTTCGCCAGCCAGAACGTATTTACCGTCTTTGTAGAATTCAGATGCTGCACAGTCCATCGCCAGGGTGATGTCGGTGCCCAGCTCGTAGCCTGCTGCTTTAACCGCTTCAGCGATGACAGCCAGTGCTTCGGCGTTGGAACCCAGGTTAGGTGCATAACCACCTTCGTCACCTACAGCAGTGTTCATACCTTTAGCTTTCAGAACTTTAGCCAGGTTGTGGAACACTTCAGAACCCATACGTACTGCTTCTTTCAGGGTTTTCGCGCCAACTGGCTGAATCATGAATTCCTGAATATCAACGTTGTTGTCTGCGTGCTCGCCGCCGTTGATGATGTTCATCATCGGAACTGGCATAGAGTATTTGCCTGGAGTGCCGTTCAGTTCAGCGATGTGTTCGAACAGTGGCTGACCTTTAGAAGCAGCTGCTGCTTTGGCGTTCGCCAGGGAAACAGCCAGGATTGCGTTCGCACCGAAGTTAGATTTGTTTTCAGTACCGTCCAGATCGATCATGATTTTATCGATGCCAGCCTGGTCTTTGGCGTCTTTGCCAAGGATTGCCTGTGCGATTGGGCCATTAACCGCGCCAACAGCTTTGGTTACGCCTTTGCCCAGGAAACGGGATTTGTCGCCATCGCGCAGTTCCAGCGCTTCGCGGGAACCAGTAGATGCACCTGACGGCGCAGCTGCCATACCGACGAAACCACCTTCCAGGTGTACTTCGGCTTCAACAGTCGGGTTACCACGGGAGTCGATGATTTCACGACCGATGACTTTAACGATTTTGGACATTAGATTTTCCTCAGTACAAGTTAAACTAAAACTCCAGACAAACAACGCGTACCCCTGGTACGCGCTGCCGTTCTAACTTTTCTTACTTCGCCTGACGCTTCTGGAACTCATTGGCGGCTTTCACAAAGCCAGCAAACAGCGGATGTCCATCACGCGGCGTAGAAGTAAATTCCGGGTGGAACTGACAGGCGACGAACCATGGGTGGTTCGGCACTTCGATGATCTCGACCAACTGATCATCCCCGGAGCGGCCCGCAATACGCAGGCCCGCAGCTTCAATTTGTTTCAACAGCAGGTTGTTGACTTCATAACGGTGACGATGGCGTTCAGTGATTGTCGGCGCACCGTACATCTGGCGTACCAGGCTGTCGTCGGAAAGCTGACAGGCCTGAGAGCCCAGACGCATTGTGCCACCCAGATCGCTCTTCTCGGTACGGACTTCGACGTTACCTTCTTCGTCGCGCCATTCGGTAATAAGCGCCACAACAGGGTACTTACAGTCTGGCACAAATTCCGTAGAGTTCGCGTTTTCCATCCCCACCACGTTGCGGGCAAATTCAATCAGCGCAACCTGCATACCCAGGCAAATGCCGAGGTAAGGAATATTGTTTTCACGCGCATAGCGTGCGGTAGCGATCTTGCCTTCAACGCCACGGTAGCCGAAGCCGCCAGGGATCAGAATAGCATCCAGATCTTTCAGAATTTCGACACCGCGGGTTTCAACATCCTGCGAATCAATCAGCTTGATGTTGACGGTTACGCGGTTCTTCAGGCCACCGTGTTTCAGCGCTTCGATAACTGACTTATAGGCGTCCGGCAGTTCAATGTACTTGCCGACCATACCGATAGTCACTTCGCCTGCCGGGTTCGCTTCTTCATAAATAACCTGTTCCCATTCAGACAGGTTAGCTTCCGGACAGTTCAAGCTGAATCGTTTACAAATATAATCGTCCAGACCCTGTGATTTCAACAGGCCCGGGATTTTATAAATGGAATCGACATCTTTCATTGAAATAACGGCTTTTTCTGGCACGTTACAGAACAATGCAATTTTCGCACGTTCGTTGGCCGGAACGGCACGATCGGAACGGCAAACCAGGATGTCAGGCTGAATACCGATGGAGAGCAGCTCTTTCACGGAGTGCTGGGTCGGTTTGGTTTTCACTTCACCTGCGGCAGCCATGTACGGCACCAGGGTCAGGTGCATGAACAGCGCGTGTTCACGACCGATATCTACCGCCAGCTGGCGAATCGCTTCAAGGAACGGCAGGGATTCGATATCACCTACGGTACCGCCGATTTCGACCAGCACCACGTCGTGGCCTTCGCCACCTGCCAGAACACGCTCTTTAATGGCGTTGGTGATGTGCGGGATAACCTGAACGGTAGCGCCCAAATAGTCGCCACGGCGCTCTTTGCGCAGAACGTCGGAGTAGATACGGCCAGTCGTGAAGTTGTTACGACGGGTCATTTTGGTGCGAATGAAACGCTCGTAGTGACCCAGGTCCAGGTCGGTTTCAGCGCCGTCTTCAGTAACGAACACTTCCCCGTGTTGGATCGGGCTCATGGTACCTGGATCGACGTTGATGTACGGATCCAGCTTCATCATGGTCACATTGAGGCCACGGGCTTCAAGAATGGCTGCGAGGGAGGCTGCGGCAATGCCTTTACCCAGAGAGGATACAACCCCGCCGGTCACAAAAATATAGTTCGTTGTCATGCTGAACCTGAGAAGTTAGGGTGAAACGATGGAATAACCAGGACGGGAAAGTAGTATACCCGAACACGGCGAGCGCCACAAACTTTCATTCTCCGTCTCCTGTCTCAGGCTTTGACTCATATTGGGAGTGAGAAAATAGCCCCTTTTGGGTAAATGTTTTTGACGCAAATCAAGCGCTTGTCATTTAAAAAATCACACAAATTGCGCTTGATCGTAAAAACTCGTTAGAGATCAGATTCCTGGCGTTTTACTTCCTGCCATACTTCTTCCATCGCCTCAAGGTCCACGCCGGTCATTTCCAGGCCGCGGGCAGCGATAATGCGCTCCACTTCCCGGAAACGGCGTTCGAATTTGAGGTTGGCTTTTTGCAGCGCCACTTCGGCTTTGACGCCCAAATGACGTGAAAGGTTGACGGTAGCAAACAGCAGATCGCCCATCTCCTCTTCGACCTTCTCCTGATCCACCACCGCCTGCTGCGCTTCGTGCATCACTTCGTCGATCTCTTCATGGACTTTATCGAGCACCGGGCCTAATGAGGTCCAGTCAAACCCGACCGTCGAGCAGCGTTTCTGGATCTTGTGCGCGCGCATTAGCGCCGGCAGGCTTAACGGGATATCGTCCAGCGCTGAATGCTGCGATTTTTCAGCGCGTTCTGCGCTTTTGATCTGCTCCCAGCGGGCCAGCACTTCAGTACTGTTTTCAGCGGTGGCATCGCCAAAAATGTGCGGGTGGCGGCGCTCCAGCTTATCGCTGATGGCGGCACAGATATCGTTGAAATCAAAACGTCCCTCTTCCTGGGCCATCTGGGCGTAGAACACGACCTGGAACAGCAGGTCGCCCAGCTCGCCGCGCAGATCGTCAAAATCCTCCCGGGAGATGGCATCCAGCACCTCGTAGGTCTCTTCCAGGGTGTAGGGGGCGATGGTGGCGAAAGTCTGCTCTTTATCCCACGGACAGCCGGTTTCCGGGTCGCGCAGACGTTGCATAATGCCGAGCAGGCGGTCGATTTGGGTCATGTCTTATCCTGTTAAATCGGTAACGCCGGGTGGCGGCTGCGCCTTACCCGGCCTACGTGAAAGCGTAGCCCCGGCAAGCAACACGCCGCCGGGGAGAAGAATGTGCGATGGATTACCCGCCGTGCAGACGACGGGCGTCGATCACATCTGGCACCTGGTTCAGCTTGCCGAGCACCCGGCCCAGCACCTGCAGATTATAGATTTCGATGGTCATATCGATGGTGGCGAGCTGCTGACGGGTGTCGCTGCGGCTGGCGACGCCCAGCACGTTCACCTTTTCGTTCGCCAGAATGGTGGTAATGTCGCGCAGCAGGCCGCTGCGATCGTTGGCCGAAACCCGCACTACCAGCGAATAGCCCGCAGAGTAACTCTCGCCCCACACCGCATCAACGATACGTTCGGGCGCGTGAGACTGTAAATCCTCGAGCTGATCGCAGTCCGCACGGTGGATAGAGATCCCGCGCCCCTGGGTAATAAAGCCGACGATCTCGTCACCCGGGATCGGCTGGCAGCAGCGGGCAATGTGGTGCATCAGGTTACCGACGCCTTCCACCACGACCCTGCCGTTGTCTTTTTCTTTGCTGCGGTGCTGCGGAGTGTAGCTCTTCTGCTGCAGCTGCTTCAGCGCCGCCGCATCCTGCTCCGCCGCGCTCGGTTTGTTGAACTGCGCCTGCAGGAAATTCACCATCTGGTTAAGACGAATATCCCCGCCGCCGATGGCGGCCAGCAGCTCATCCAGCTCGTTGAAGTTGTAGCGCGGCAGCAGCTGCTTTTCCGCCTCTTTCAGGTGGATGCCCAGATGCTCCAGCTCGTCGTCAAGGATCTGACGACCGGCAAGGATGTTCTTGTCACGATCCTGCTTACGGAACCAGGCGTGGATCTTGGAGCGTCCGCGGCTGGTGGTGATATAGCCCAGGTTCGGGTTCAGCCAGTCGCGGCTCGGGTTCGGCTGTTTCTGGGTGATGATGTCCACCTGATCGCCCATCTGCAGCTGATAGGTGAACGGCACGATGCGCCCGCCAATTTTGGCGCCGATGCAGCGGTGCCCCACGTCGCTATGGATATGATAGGCGAAGTCGAGCGGCGTTGAGCCTGCCGGCAGGTCAACCACGTCGCCTTTCGGCGTAAAGACGTAGACCCGGTCGTCAAAGACCTGGCTGCGCACTTCGTCGAGCATCTCGCCGGAGTCGGCCATCTCTTCCTGCCACGCAATCAGCTTACGCAGCCAGGCGATGCGATCCTCGTGGCCGGAGCGCGCCCCGCCTGAGGTGCCCTCTTTGTACTTCCAGTGCGCGGCAACGCCCAGCTCGGACTCTTCGTGCATCTGTTTGGTGCGGATCTGGATTTCGACCGGTTTACCGCCCGGCCCCAGCACCACGGTATGGATCGACTGGTAGCCGTTCGGTTTCGGATTGGCGACGTAGTCGTCAAACTCATCCGGCATGTGGCGGAAGTGGGTATGAACAATCCCCAGCGCGGCGTAGCAGTCCTGCAAACGCTCGGCCACGATGCGCACGGCGCGCACATCAAACAGCTCATCAAAGGCGAGATGCTTTTTCTGCATTTTGCGCCAGATGCTGTAGATATGCTTCGGCCGGCCGTAGACTTCGGCCTTCACGCCCTCTTCTTTCATCGACTGACGTAAGCCGCCGACAAATTCCTCGATATAGTGTTCGCGATCGATACGGCGCTCGTGCAGCAGTTTAGCGATACGTTTGTATTCCGCCGGGTGCAGATAGCGGAAGCAGTAATCTTCCAGCTCCCATTTCAGCTGCCCGATCCCCAGCCGGTTCGCCAGCGGGGCATAGATATTGGTGCACTCTTTCGCCGCCAGCACGCGTTCGTCTTCCGGCGCGTCCTTCACTTCCCGCAGATGGGCGACGCGTTCGGCAAGCTTAATGACCACGCAGCGGAAGTCATCCACCATCGCCAGCAGCATACGGCGAACGTTGTCGACCTGTTCGGAGGAGACGGAGTCGGTGTGGGTGGCCTTCAGCTGGCGGATCGCCGCCATGTCGCGCACGCCGTGGATCAGCGACACGATCGATTTACCGACGCTTTCGCGCAGCACCTCTTCGGAGACGACCTCGGCGTCGGCCAGCGGGAACAGCATGGCGGCGAGCAGGGTGTCGATATCCATGCTCAGCATGGAGAGGATTTCCACCATCTCCACCCCGCGCCACAGCAGCAGCTCCGCATCGGGATGCCCCTTCGTGGTGCGCAGACAATAGGCCCAGGTTTCGGTTAAGCGTTCACACGACTGCTGGCTGGCAATCCCCAGACTTGCGATCCATTTTTGTGGGTCAAACTCACCAGCTTTATTGAGATGTGCACTTCTTACCGCAACCATTGTCCTCTCCTTTAGGGACCCTTGCCTGTCGAATTCGACAAGCCGAAATTCATCAGTTGTGTACAAACAACGCCATTGATTCCAGATGTCCAGTGTGCGGGAACATATCAAGCATAGCCAGACGCTGAATCTGGTAACCCGCTGCCAGTAATGCTTCGCTGTCCCGGGCAAGCGTCGCCGGGTTACAGGAAACATAGACCACACGTTCAGGGGCGAGTTTAATAATATGCTGCATCACGCCTGGCGCGCCTGCACGTGCCGGATCCAACAGAATCTTGTCGAAGCCGTGCGCCGCCCAGGGCTGCCGGGTGACATCCTCTTCCAGATTCTCGTGAAAAAATGTCACGTTTTGCAGCGCATTGTGAATCGCGTTGTCGCGTCCTTTCTCTACAAGCGCCGCTACACCTTCCACGCCGACCACGCTATGCGCCCGTTTTGCCAGCGGCAAAGTAAAATTGCCCATCCCGCAAAACAGATCGAGCACCCGATCTTCCGGCTGAATATCCAGCCAGGCCAGCGCTGTCGCCACCATCTGCTGGTTAACACCGTCATTGACCTGAATGAAATCGCGCGGGCTGAACGTTAAGCGTAGCCCGTCTGAATCATACCAGGGCGTTTCACCGCTCAGTTGCTCAAGTATCTCGCTTTGTGGGGCGAGATAAAGGTCAAGCTCATGGGAATGCGAAAAGCGTTCCAGTTTTTCGCGATCTTTGGCCGAAAGCGGTGCAGTATGACGTAGTACCATCAGCGGGCCGCTGTTTGCCAGCACCAGTTCGACGTGGCCCAGGTGGCGAATACCCTGCAGGTCAGAGAGGCATTTGCGCACTTCTGGCAGCAATGCCTCAAGACGGGGCACCAGAATGGGGCACTGTTTCACATCGACGATATCGCTGGAGTTGGCTTTGCGAAAGCCCATCTCCAGACGCGCGGTTTTCGGCTGATAGTTCAGGCTCAGGCGCGCCCGGCGGCGGTAGCCCCACGGCTTATCGGCAATCACCTCGTTGACGTCGTGCTTCAGCAAGCGCGCCAGGGCGTTGCTTTTGCTGCGCTCCTGCAACGCGATGCTGGCATGCTGCTGCTGGCAGCCGCCGCAGACCCCAAAATGCGGACAGCGCGGCGTCTCGCGTTGCGGGCTGTCGTTGAGGCGGCGTTTTACCTGCCCGCGCGCGTACTGACGTTTCTCTTCCGTCAGGGCGATCTCCGCACGTTCGTCGGGCAGCAGGCCGGGAATAAACAAGGCCTTACCATCATGGCGCGCCACCCCCTGACCGAAGGGGTCGAGGTCTGTCACATCAACAGTTATGATCTGACGCGTCGTCACGCGCCGCTTTGCAGAGTAGAATTGCGCCATTGCCGGGTATTTTCTCAAATGAATATATTGACTCTAATTGTCCCATAACGGAACTCCATGACCAACTACAGCCTGCGTGCGCGCATGATGATTTTGATCCTCGCCCCTACCGTACTCATTGGTTTACTGCTGAGTACCTTCTTTGTGGTGCACCGTTATAACGACCTGCAGCGCCAGCTTGAGGATGCCGGAGCCAGCATTATTGAACCGCTGGCGGTGTCCAGCGAGTACGGTATGACCCTGCAAAATCGCGAGTCTATTGGCCAGCTCATTAGCATCCTGCACCGCCGTCATTCGGATATTGTGCGAGCGATCTCGGTCTATGACCAACATAATCGCCTGTTTGTGACCTCCAATATCCAGCAGGACCCCGGTACGCTGAAGCTCCCGGCCGGTATGCCCTTCCCGGCGCGGCTGAGCGTGATCCGCCAGGACGAGAAGATGATCCTGCGCACGCCGATCATCTCGGAAAGCTATTCACCGGATGAATCTGCCGGGTCGGATGCCAAGCCCAATAACAACATGCTGGGATATGTGGCGCTGGAGCTGGATCTCAAGTCCGTGCGGCTGCAGCAGTACAGGGAAATTTTTATCTCCACGGTGATGATGCTGTTTTGTATCGGCATTGCGCTTATCTTCGGCTGGCGTCTGATGCGCGACGTGACCAGTCCGATCCGCAACATGGTAAATACTGTTGACCGTATCCGTCGGGGCCAGCTCGACAGCCGCGTCGAAGGCTTTATGCTGGGCGAGCTGGATATGCTGAAAAATGGCATCAACTCGATGGCCATGTCGCTGGCGGCCTACCATGAGGAGATGCAGCATAACGTCGATCAGGCCACTTCCGACCTGCGTGAAACCCTTGAGCAGATGGAGATCCAGAACGTCGAGCTGGATCTGGCCAAAAAGCGCGCCCAGGAAGCGGCCCGCATTAAATCGGAGTTTCTGGCCAACATGTCCCATGAGCTGCGCACCCCGCTCAACGGCGTGATTGGCTTTACCCGCCTGACCCTGAAGACCGAACTCAACCCGACCCAGCGCGACCACCTGCATACCATTGAACGTTCGGCCAACAACCTGCTGGCGATCATCAATGACGTGCTGGACTTCTCCAAGCTCGAGGCGGGTAAACTGATTCTGGAGAGCATCCCGTTCCCGCTGCGTAACACGCTGGATGAGGTGGTCACCCTGCTGGCGCACTCCTCCCACGACAAGGGGCTGGAGCTGACGCTGAACATTAAGAATGATGTGCCGGATAACGTGATTGGCGACCCGCTGCGCCTGCAGCAGGTGATCACCAACCTGGTGGGCAACGCCATCAAGTTCACCGAGAGCGGCAACATTGACGTGCTGGTCGAAAAACGCGCCATCAGCAATACCAAGGTACAGCTTGAAGTGCAGATCCGTGATACCGGTATTGGGATCCCGGAACGCGATCAGTCCCGGCTGTTCCAGGCCTTCCGTCAGGCCGACGCCAGCATTTCCCGACGCCATGGCGGCACCGGTCTGGGGCTGGTGATCACCCAGAAACTGGTTAACGAGATGGGGGGCGATATCTCCTTCCATAGCCAGCCTAACCGGGGATCGACCTTCTGGTTCCATATCAACCTCGACCTGAATCCGAATGTCCTGACCGATCGATCGGCGATGGATTGTCTGCAGGGTAAACGGCTGGCGTACGTGGAGGCCAATACCGCCGCCGCGCAAAGTACGCTGGACGTGTTAAGCACCACCCCGCTGGAGGTGATCTACAGTCCGGCGTTCTCCGCGCTGCCGTTTGACCATTACGACATTCTGCTGATGGGCATCCCGGTGACCTTTACCGGCGAGCTGACCATGCAGCAGGAGCGGCTGGCAAAAGCGGCCTCGATGACCGATTACCTGCTGCTGGCCCTGCCGTGCCATGCGCAGATCAACGCCGAAGAGCTTAAACATGACGGGGCAGCCGCCTGTCTGCTGAAACCGCTCACCGCCACGCGCCTGCTGCCAACCCTGACCGAATACTGTCGTCTGAACCATTACGCCGCACCAATCGTTAGCGATGAGAACAAGCTACCGATGACCGTGATGGCGGTGGATGACAACCCAGCCAACCTGAAGCTGATTGGCGCCCTGCTGGAGGATCAGGTCCAGCATGTCGAACTTTGCGAGAGTGGCCTACAGGCCGTTGAGCGGGCGAGGCAGATGCAGTTTGATCTGATCATGATGGATATTCAGATGCCTGGCATGGACGGGATCCGCGCCTGCGAGCTGATTCGCCAGCTGCCCCATCAGCAGCTAACCCCGGTGATCGCCGTGACTGCGCATGCGATGGCGGGCCAGAAAGAGAAGTTATTAAGCGCCGGGATGAACGACTATCTGGCAAAACCGATAGAAGAAGAGAAGCTGCACAGCCTGCTGCTGCGTTACAAGCCCGGTCCGGCGACAGGCAACTGGATCGCCCCTCCGGAAGCCGCCGGGAGCCAGGTTAACGTCAGTGCCACCCTCGACTGGCAGCTCGCGCTGCGTCAGGCGGCGGGCAAAAATGACCTCGCGCGGGAGATGCTGCAGATGCTGGTGGCCTTCCTGCCGGAGATCCGCAATAAGGTGGAAGAGCAGCTGGTGGGTGAAAACCCGGAAGATCTTGTCGAGGCGATCCATAAGCTGCACGGCAGCTGCGGATACAGTGGCGTGCCGCGCCTGAAAAATCTGTGTCATTTACTGGAGCAGCAGCTGCGTTCCGGGACGCCGGAAAGCGAGCTTGAGCCGGAGTTTCTGGAGCTGCTGGATGAGATGGATAACGTCACACGGGAAGCGATGAAGGTGCTGGGGTCGTAAGTCCCCCCTCACTCTAACCCTCTCCCTAAAGGGGAGAGGGAATAAACATCAGAGGCTACACATTCATCCCCACCTTCAACACCGCCGCTATATTCCTCGCTGTCATCCGCACGTTTTCTGCGGCGTCTTCCAGCGCCTCTTCAAGCGTGCAGATGGTGTAGATCACGCTGAACACCGCGTCTATACCATGATCGTGCACCACGCCGACATCCGCCGTGAGGCTACCTGCCAGACCAATCACCGGTTTATTGTGGCGTTTCGCAATCTTTGCCACTCCCACCGGGACTTTGCCATGAATGGTCTGACTGTCGATTCGCCCTTCCCCGGTGATCACCAGATCGGCGTCGGCCACCTGGCTGTCGAGGTTGAGCGCATCGGTTACGATCTCAATGCCCTGGCGCAGCTGTGCGCCGCAAAAAGCGTATAACGCCGCGCCCATACCGCCTGCGGCACCGCCGCCGGCCAGGCCGAGCACGTCAACGTCGAGGTCGCGGGCAATGATGCGGGCATACTGCGTCAGCGCGCCGTCAAGGCGCGTAATCATCTCCGGCGTTGCCCCTTTCTGCGGGCCAAACACGGCACTTGCGCCATTGTTTCCGGTCAGCGGGTTAGTAACGTCGCAGGCCACTTCAATGCGGCACGCTGCCAGCCGCTTATCCAGACCGCTGATGTCGATGCGCGCCAGCTTTTCCAGCTCGCCGCCGCCAGCACCAATGGCGTTCCCCTGCTCGTCCAGCAGCTTCGCGCCCAGCGCCTGCACCATCCCTGCCCCACCGTCGTTGGTGGCGCTGCCACCAATGCCAATGATGATATGTTTTACACCCGCATCCAGCGCATGGCGGATCAGCTCCCCGGTTCCCCAGGAGGTGGTTTTCAGCGGATTACGCTGGGCCGGAGGCACCAGCTCCAGACCACTGGCTGCCGCCATCTCGATAAACGCGCTTTTACCATCACCGGAGCGGCCATAAAAACCGTCAACATGCCCGCCGAGCGGCCCCGTTACCCGCACCTGAATAATGTCTCCCTGGGTGGCAGCAACCATTGCTTCCACGGTGCCTTCACCGCCATCGGCGACCGGCAGTTTGACGTACTCTGCCGTGGGGAAAATCTCGCAAAATCCCTGCTCTATTGCCGTCGCCACAGCCAGGGCACTCAGGCTCTCTTTATAAGAGTCCGGTGCGATAACTATTTTCATAAGCCGTCCTTACGCATGTTGACTACCATAAGCATACACCCGTCACGCAAGAGAAAATGCCGACTCCCGCAGGAACCGGCACCGGACTTAACGCACCATGCAAGGGCGTTTGTTGTTGAAGGTCCACTCCGGGATCAGGTACTGCATCGCCATCGCGTCGTCGCGCGCGCCAAGACCGTGTTGCAGATACAGCTCGTGCGCCTTCATCACCTGATCCATGTCCAGTTCAACGCCCAGACCTGGCGTGGTCGGCACCTGCACCATCCCGCCCTTGATTTCGAACGGCTGTTTGGTCAGGCGCTGGTTGCCCTCCTGCCAGATCCAGTGGGTGTCGATAGCGGTGATATTGCCCGGCGCGGCCGCAGCCACATGGGTGAACATCGCCAGTGAGATATCGAAGTGGTTGTTTGAGTGCGAGCCCCAGGTCAGGCCAAACTCGTGGCACATCTGGGCCACACGTACCGAACCCTGCATGGTCCAGAAGTGCGGATCCGCCAGCGGAATGTCGACCGACTGCAGGGAGAGGGTATGACCCATCTGACGCCAGTCGGTGGCAATCATGTTGGTGGCGGTTGGCAGACCGGTGGCGCGGCGGAACTCGGCCATCACTTCACGACCGGAGAAGCCCTGCTCGGCGCCGCACGGATCTTCCGCATAGGCCAGCACGCCCTTCAGGCGCTTACCGATGCGGATCGCCTCTTCCAGCGACCAGGCCCCGTTTGGATCGAGGGTGACGCGCGCCTGCGGGAAGCGTTTCGCCAGGGCGATGATAGATTCAGCTTCCTCTTCACCGGCCAGCACGCCGCCTTTCAGTTTGAAATCGTTAAAGCCGTACTTCTCATAGGCCGCTTCTGCCAGACGGACAACCGCGTCCGGGGTCATCGCTTCTTCATGGCGCAGACGATACCAGTCGCACTGCTCATCCGGCTGGCTCTGGTACGGCAGCGGGGTCAGCTTGCGGTTGCCGACGAAGAACAGGTAGCCCAGCATCTCGACTTCAGTACGCTGCTGCCCGTCACCCAGCAGCGACGCCACGTTGACGCCAAGGTGCTGACCCAGCAGGTCGAGCATTGCGGCTTCAATGCCGGTGACCACATGAATAGTGGTACGCAGGTCAAAGGTCTGCAGGCCGCGACCGCTCGCATCACGGTCGGCAAACTCATTACGTACGGCATTGAGAATGTTTTTGTAGGCACCCAGGGTTTTGCCTACCACCAGCGGGATCGCATCCTCCAGCGTTTTGCGGATCTTTTCGCCGCCCGGGATTTCACCCACGCCGGTATGGCCTGAGTTGTCTTTGATAATCACAATATTACGGGTGAAGAACGGGGCATGGGCCCCACTCAGGTTCATCAGCATACTGTCATGGCCGGCAACCGGAATGATCTGCATGGAAGTGACAACAGGCGTAGTAAATGTGCTCATAATTCAATCCTTTAATCAGTGGCGACCAAACGCCGGGCGTTTACGGTCAAATGTCCAGCCGGGGATAAGGTACTGCATCGGGCCTGCGTCATTACGCGCGCCGCCGGGCAGTTTCTTATAGGCTTCGTGGGCTTTGTGGATCTGATCCCAGTCAAGCTCCACGCCAAGCCCCGGTGCATCCGGTACGGCAATCTTGCCGTGTTTAATTTCCAGTGGATTTTTGGTCAGGCGCGCTTCGCCTTCCTGCCAGATCCAGTGGGTGTCGATAGCCGTTGGCGTGCCAGGTGCGGCGGCGCCGACATGGGTAAACATCGCCAGCGAGATATCGAAGTGGTTATTAGAGTGGCAACCCCAGGTTAAGCCCCAGTCGTCGCACAGCTGAGCCACACGAACCGCGCCGGAGAGGGTCCAGAAGTGCGGATCCGCCAGCGGGATATCCACCGAGTTCAGCATCACCGCATGGCCCATTTCGCGCCAGTTGGTGGCGATCATATTGGTGGCGACCGGCAGGCCGGTGGCGCGGCGAAACTCCGCCATCACCTCACGGCCGGAGAAGCCCTGCTCGGCGCCGCACGGATCTTCGGCGTAGGTCAGGACATCGCCCAGGCCTTTGCACAACGCGATGGCCTCATCCAGCAGCCAGGCGCCGTTGGGGTCGACGGTAATACGCGCATCCGGGAAGCGTTTTTTCAGAGCGCGGGCGCTCTCGATCTCCTGCTCGCCCGGCAGCACGCCGCCTTTCAGTTTGAAATCTTTAAAGCCGTAGCGATCCTGGGCCGCTTCCGCCAGACGCACCACCGCCTCGCTGGAGAGCGCCTCCTGATGGCGCAGGTGATACCAGTCGTGGCTACCCGGCGAACGTTCCAGATAGGGCAGATCGGTTTTGGTGCGATCGCCCAGGTAGAAGAGATAGCCCAGCACGGTGACCGCATCGCGCTGTTTGCCCGGGCCGAGCAGTTCGCACACCGGCACGTTCAACGCTTTGCCGAGCAGATCCAGCAGCGCCGCTTCCAGCGCCGCCACGGCATTCACCCGCAGTTCAAATGTCCAGGCACCTTTGCCAAAGGTATCGAAATCGGCAGACTGGTTGCCCTTGTGCACGCGCTGGACCACTTTATTCAGCCGCGCCACCTCCTGACCCACCACCTGCGGGATGGCATCCACCAGGGTCTGGTAGATCACCTCGCCGCCGGGGGCTTCCCCGACGCCGGTATTCCCGGCGTTATCGGTCAGCACCACGATATTGCGGGTAAACCAGGCGTTATGCGCGCCGCCGATGTTCAGCAGCATGCTGTCCTGACCGGCAACCGGGATAACCTTCATTTCGGTTACAACAGGGCTTGATTGCATACTCATTATGAACGCTCCGCGACAGGTTTCAGTTCGATACGTTTGATATCACCCACCAGCACCAGGTAGCTCAGTACCGCCACCAGGGCGTGGACACCTACGTAGATCAGCGCTCCGTTGAACGACCCGGTGGTGCCGACGATATAACCAATGGCAATCGGAGTGACGATCCCGGAGATGTTGCCGAACATGTTGAACAGACCGCCGCTCAGGCCGCTGATCTCTTTCGGCGCTGTATCCGCCATCACCGCCCAGCCCAGCGCCCCAATCCCTTTACCGAAGAAGGCCATCGCCATAAAGCCGATAATCATCCATTCGGCATCCACGTAGTTACACACCACCATCGACATAGAGAGCAGCATACCCAGCACGATCGGCGTTTTACGGGCAATATTCAGAGAGCCGGTACGACGCATCAGCCAGTCGGAAATCACCCCACCTAACACGCCGCCGACAAAGCCGCAGATCGCCGGAACAGAGGCCACAAACCCGGCTTTCAGAATCGACATGCCGCGCGCCTGAACCAGATAGACCGGGAACCAGGTGATAAAGAAGTAGGTTAAGGCGTTGATGCAGTACTGACCGAGGTAGATCCCCACCATCATACGGGAGCCAACCAGCTGTTTAATCTGGCCCCACTTGTGGCTGAACGGTACTTTCTCTTTGCTTTTGGCCTGATCCATGTTGATCAGCGCGCCGCCTGCGGCGATGTAATCCAGCTCTTTCTGGTTTACGCCCGGATGCTGGTTCGGCTCATGGATCACTTTCAGCCAGACAAAGCTAATTACGATACCCAGCCCGCCCATAAAGAAGAACACGTGTGACCAGCCCACTTCGTGGGTCAGCCAGCCCATGATTGGGGCGAAGATGACGGTCGCGAAGTATTGCGCGGAGTTAAAAATGGACACCGCCGTTCCCCTCTCCTGCGCCGGGAACCAGGCTGCCACTATGCGGCTATTACCCGGGAAGGAAGGCGCCTCTGCCAGCCCGACCAGGAAGCGCAGGGTAAAGAGCGCGACAATGATGCCAAAGCCGTTAAAGATATCGACGAAGCCCTGTAACAGGGTAAACATGGACCAGATAAAGATGGACCAGAAGTAGACGCGTTTTGAACCGAAGCGATCGAGCAACCAACCGCCAGGGATTTGGCCGATAACATAGGCCCATGAAAATGCCGAGAAAACATACCCCATACCGACCGGATCCAGACCGATATCTTTTGCCATTTCGGAACCGGCAATCGACAGCGTGGCGCGGTCGCCATAGTTAAAGGATGTGACGATAAACAGCATCACCACTATCCAATAGCGAGCATTGGTGCGCTTTTCAGCGCTGCTCGCCGCCTGGCTTAATGTACTCATTCTTGCACTCCTGAATCATAGCGTTTCGCTACGTTCATTCTGAACAGCACAACCGTAGGGTAATCAGAATGACGTGTATGTGTTTTTGCAGTTTTGAACGTTGAGGTCTTTTGCCTTACTGACTGCATTTTTATTAACTGGCGGAAAAAGTATAAGAAAGGATCAAGACCCCTCTCACCGTGCAACAACCCAACATTGGCACGCTCGTGTGCGGTTGTTTGTGGCAAAAGCACAACTCAATGGAAGAGACTTCACGGAAATGAAAACTGCCTGCCCATAAGCGGGAGGCCAGAGAGAGGGAATCGTGGGAGTGTGAAACAGGTCGCTTGACGCAGTGAAAATGCCTGCCAATACCCGCTATTAATGTACGGAATTACGGGCGATTGCCCAATGCTTACTCGATTCAGTGACCTTACACTGGCTGTAAGGTCGCTTTGTTAACTGGCAACGGGTTCTGGCCCTCCGCAGCAGGGAGGGCAGGAACTTATTTTAACAATGTACCCCACTGTTCAACCCAGGGGTTGGCTTCGCTTTCGGGCTCAGGATGTTCAGAGGCATCGATCATCAGCATTTCCCCCACGCGCTGAGCACTTTGCTCCTGTAACAGGGCGTCGAACTGCTTGCCGCCACCACAGAAATTCGCATACGTGCTGTCACCCAGCGCGATGATGCCGTAGCGCATCTCCGGTTGATAACCCAGCTTGTCTTTGATGCCCTGGAACAACGGTACGATACTGTCCGGCAGATCGCCCTGCCCGGTTGTCGAGGTGACCACCAGCGTATACTGGCCCTGGTATTTTTCCCAGTCGGCAAGTTCGGGATCTTCATAGACCGCGGTTTTATGGCCCATTCCCGCAAGAATAGCTTCGGCCTCTTCGGCCACCAGCAGCGAATTGCCATACATCGTGCCGACAAAAATTCCGACTACAGCCATGGTTTACTCCCTCAATGAATGCAATTAACGTTTATCCTGAACGTTGGCGGGATCAAACTCAACCCTTTCATTTTCGGGGAGTTGCCCGCACCAGCCAAAGTGTGACAGCGCCTGCATCCAAACCGGATCAAGCCCGGCCCGGATCGTCAGCGGCTCGCCGGTAAACGGATGCACCAGGTTCAGCTGGCTGGCGTGCAACATCAGACGGTTGCAGCCAAAATGCTCCGCCGCGCTGCGGTTCTGCCGCAGATCGCCGTGCTTGCTGTCGCCGATAATCGGATGGCGCAGATGGGAAAGGTGACGTCGAAGCTGGTGCTTCCGCCCGGTTTTTGGCTCCAGTTCGACCAGGCTGTAGCGCGTGGTCGGGAACTTGCTGATGGCGACAGGCAGTTCGGTGGTCGCCAGACCACGATAGTCCGTCACCGCGGGCTGTGGGCCTTTATCTTCGCGGGCATATTTATCGGCGATTTTATCCAGCTCTTCGACCAGCGGATAATCGAGCGTCGCGGCCTCGGTCAGCCAGCCCCGGACAATCGCATGGTAGCGTTTCTGGATCTGATGCTGCTCGAACTGCTGCGACAGGCGTCGTCCGGCCTCGCTGGAGAGCCCCATTAGCAGCACGCCTGAGGTCGGTCTGTCGAGACGGTGGGCGGTAAAGACATGCTGACCAATCTGATCGCGCACCGTCTGCATCACCACCACTTTTTCATCGCGATCGAGCCAGCTCCGGTGCACCAGCCAGCCGGAAGGTTTATTGACCGCAACCAGCCACTCATCCTGATAAAGGATCTCAATCATGCTTCGTCGCCAAAGAGCGTGTCCAGCGCCAGTAATGCCGCCAGCACCGCGTCGCGTGACGGATGGGCAGCGTCCAGCGCCATTTCATAATAAGGCGCGACGGCAAAGTTTTGCGGCAGCGGATGTCCACCCTCAATCAGGGCATGCATGCGGGGAATAAGCACCCATTGCAGCCACTCAAACGGCTCCAGGGTGTCCATACAGAAAGGTTGCGTGCTCTCAAACGCGTCAGGCTGCGGCGCCGCCTCCTGCCACAGTTGATGATCGCGCATTAAAGCTTCGATGGCGTGCAGCTGCGCGCGCACATGGTCGTGATGCGTCATGAAAACCTCAACTGAAAATCTGAACGGCGGGCAGCATAGCAAAGACCACGCAGAAATAAAAAAAGGGAGCACTGTAAAAACAGTGCTCCCGGTTCGTTTCGCAGCAATCCAGCTACTTTTAGTGCTCCCTGCTCATCCGTGACAACTTTTCCTCTGACCCGAAGGTCTGGTCTTCCCTCGACCACTGCATCCTGCGCACATCATCCTGATGTGACGGTTTCATCCTGAAACGTCCTGGCCTTCCTGACCCACCGGACATCCTTACCGGCTCTCATTCTCCGTCCTGGAGGTGTCCTTCACGCATCCTGCGTTATCCTTTTGCTTCGTCCTGAAGCCTTCCCTGTAACGCCTTCCTGACGTGTCCTACGTTAAGAAACGCCATCATCCTGATGTTCGTTTCTCGTGTCGGCTTCCTGTCGACGGACATAGAATCCCCTATTCCGCTTCGTCTTACAAGGCACTCCGTAAGCTAAATTAAACAGATGTTACATCTTATTACTGCCAGATTCTTACTCAACAAGCTGATAATTAATGAGTTATCTGACAGCATAATATGTTGCGCGTATCGGTTATTACGGTGATCTCTTACAAGCTTTGTAAGAGATCTCTCACACGCGCAGTAGTATTCAGGATTACACGACGGGATGCAGTTGCTTGAGGAAATCCGTAAGGGAAGCAGAGAGGAACTGGCGTTTCTGCGTGCCCAGCGTCTCTTTTACCACGTTCCCCGTGAGGTTGCAGACAGAGAGGATATCCATTTCGCTGTCGAGGGTGGCGATAAAGAGCGTTGGCGATAGCTTCAGGCGCTTCTGGGTCACAAGATGCCCAATCAGGTTCTCCTGCACGCGCAGCAAATCCTCTTCACTCCAGGTTTGCAGCAGAGTCAGCATCTCGTTATCAAAGCGAGCGCACATATCCCCGGCAAACTGTGTGGTATAGAACGCGTGGACCGCAGGTTGTACCACAATGTCCATTGCGCGTTCAATCGCCTTTACATTCTGCTCTGTGGTAAACGGCTGGGGCTGCCAGATCACGGTATCCCCGGAAGAGGTGATAATACAGGGCGAAGGGACGCCATACAGCGCCTCGCTTTGCGGCCATGTCCCTTTCTGTTCATGCCAGGCGTCACAGTAACGCGCCGTAAACGCGGTTAAGGCAGCAGCAGTCTCTTTATCCACCGGTTTCTCTCTTCATATAAGCCAGGATACACTCAGCTGCATAGTTTACCTTTAAAGTGACAACGAAACATGTCTTACGAAAATCATGATGCCTTATCGGGCTTAACCTTGGGCAAAACCACCGCCTATCGCGACACCTACGACGCCAGCCTGTTACAGGGGGTACCGCGCAGTCTTAACCGCGATCCGCTGGGGCTGAAAGCCGATAGCCTGCCCTTTCACGGCGGCGATATCTGGACGCTGTATGAGCTCTCCTGGCTTAACGCCCACGGCTTACCGCAGGTGGCGGTGGGCCACGTTGAACTGGATTACACCAGCGTCAATCTGGTGGAGTCTAAAAGCTTCAAGCTCTACCTCAACAGCTTCAACCAGACTCGCTTTGAGAGCTGGGAAGCGGTGCAGCTCACGCTGGAACGCGACCTGAGCGCCTGCGCGCAGGGGAAAGTAACCGTTGCCCTCTACCGCATTGACGAGCTGGAAGGCCAGCCGATCGCCCACTTCCACGGCACCTGCATTGACGATCAGGAGATCGAAATCGACAACTACCAGTTTGATACCGCCTGGCTGGAAAACGCCGCCAGCGGCAACCTGGTAGAAGAGACGCTGGTCAGCCACCTGCTGAAATCCAACTGCCTTATCACCCATCAGCCTGACTGGGGTTCGGTACAGATCCAGTATAGCGGCGCGAAAATCGATCGCGAGAAGCTGCTACGCTACCTGGTCTCCTTCCGTAACCACAATGAGTTCCACGAGCAGTGCGTGGAGCGCATCTTTAACGACATTCTGCATTTCTGCCAGCCAGAGACGCTGAGCGTTTATGCCCGCTATACCCGCCGTGGCGGACTGGATATCAATCCGTGGCGCAGCAACGGCGATTTTGTTCCGGCGATCGGTCGTTTAGTCCGTCAGTAAGATAAATAAATTCACAATATGCGCGGTCCGTTCCGCGCTTTGGGTTGTGAAAGGTCATAAGCCAGGGCTATTGTAATCAGCAGGGAAAGACGATAAACGTCCCGTAAGGAGCTCACTTGATTACACATATAAGCCCGCTTGGCTCAATGGATATGTTGTCGCAGCTGGAAGTGGACATGCTCAAGAGCACGGCCAGCAGCGATCTTTATCAATTGTTTCGCAACTGTTCACTTGCCGTTCTGAACTCCGGTAGCCTCACCGACAACAGCAAAGAGCTGCTGTCCCGCTTTGAAAGCTTTGATATTAACGTTCTGCGCCGCGAACGTGGCGTGAAGCTGGAGCTGATTAACCCACCGGAAGATGCCTTTGTTGACGGGCGCATTATTCGCGCGTTGCAGGCCAACCTGTTTGCCGTACTGCGCGATATCCTGTTTGTGAATGGTCAGATCAGTAACGCTGGTCGTTTTCAGCATCTGAACCTGGAAAGCTCGGCCCATATCACCAACCTGGTGTTCTCTATTCTGCGCAACGCCCGCGCCCTGCACGTGGGCGAAGCCCCAAGCATGGTGGTGTGCTGGGGCGGTCACTCCATTAACGAAACCGAATACCTCTACGCCCGTCGCGTGGGCACCCAGCTGGGGCTGCGCGAGCTGAACATCTGCACCGGCTGTGGTCCGGGTGCGATGGAAGCGCCGATGAAGGGTGCGGCGGTGGGTCATGCCCAGCAGCGCTATAAAGAGGGCCGTTTCATCGGCATGACTGAGCCGTCAATCATTGCCGCTGAGCCGCCGAATCCGCTGGTTAACGAACTGATCATCATGCCGGACATTGAGAAACGTCTGGAGGCGTTTGTGCGTATCGCACACGGGATCATCATCTTCCCGGGCGGGGTGGGTACGGCAGAAGAGCTGCTCTATCTGCTGGGTATTCTGATGCATCCGGCCAACCAGGATCAGGTCCTGCCGCTGATCCTGACCGGGCCGAAAGAGAGCGCAGACTACTTCCGCGTGCTGGATGAATTCATCGTGCATACCCTGGGCGAGACGGCACGCCGTCACTATCGCATCATCATCGATGATGCCGCGGAAGTGGCGCGCCTGATGAAAAAGGCCATGCCGCTGGTAAAAGAGAACCGCCGTGATACCGGGGATGCCTACAGCTTTAACTGGTCGATCCGCATTTCACCGGATCTACAGATCCCGTTTGAGCCGTCGCACGAAAACATGGCCAACCTGAAACTCTATCCCGATCAGCCAGTTGAAGTGCTGGCCGCCGATCTGCGTCGCGCCTTCTCGGGCATCGTCGCCGGTAATGTGAAAGAGGTGGGCATCCAGGCCATTGAAGAGTTTGGCCCCTATAAAATCCATGGCGATCGCGAAATGATGCGCCGCATGGACGATCTGCTGCAGGGCTTCGTCGCTCAGCACCGTATGAAGCTTCCCGGCTCTGCCTATATCCCCTGTTACGAGATTTCTGCGTAACGACCCGCCCGGCTCGCATGCCGGGCTCTCTCCCCCGCCGGGAATGGCCCTTCTCCTCCCGGCTTTTTTATTACCTTCAGCCACATGGCCTGGTTTGCAACATCACTATTACTTATCTTTTTGCTATTTTATAACGCCACGCAAACGATTACGTTGTTTCCCGGAGCGTGATTTATTAGCCACAAATGCCATAAAGCATGAAAAAATCCTATAAACCGACGCTTTTACAGCGTATGCCTCCTATCTTTCAGGCGGATCTATCTCGCCACATATCGTTAATGGTAGCCTTCGCGCCCAGAAATTCGTCCTGACGTTTTCTTAGCAGACAAATGGTCTAAAGATACCCACATCATAAGTGGATTATCGCATTTGAGATCGGGATCACTGATAGATCCATTACTAAAATGTATCTTTCCGCCCGCCAATAGTTACGGAGAAAAATTATATAAAAACCGTCGCTGAGCGAATTTCATATTACGATTAGCCCTTTTTGCATCGAATTTGACCAGAAACCTGACATTAGCTACTTCCTGGAGACACAATGGAAACCACTCAAACCAGCACCGTTGCTTCGATTGAAACCCGAAGCGGATGGCGTAAAACAGATACCATGTGGATGCTCGGCCTGTACGGCACAGCAATCGGCGCTGGTGTTCTTTTCCTTCCTATTAACGCAGGTGTGGGCGGCTTAATTCCGCTGATCATCATGGCGATCATTGCCTTCCCGATGACCTACTTTGCACACCGCGGCCTGACCCGTTTTGTGCTTTCTGGTAAAAACCCGGGCGAAGACATCACCGAAGTCGTTGAAGAACATTTCGGTGTTGGCGCCGGTAAACTGATTACCCTGCTCTACTTCTTTGCTATCTATCCAATCCTGCTGGTTTATAGCGTGGCGATCACCAACACCGTTGACAGCTTCATGACCCACCAGCTGGGCATGACCCCGCCGCCGCGCGCCATTCTGTCGCTGATCCTGATTGTCGGCATGATGACCATCGTGCGCTTCGGTGAGCAGATGATTGTGAAGGCGATGAGCGTGCTGGTGTTCCCGTTCGTTATCGCTCTGATGGTGCTGGCCTGCTACCTGATCCCACAGTGGAACGGCGCGGCGCTGGAAACCCTCTCCCTGAGCAGCGCGTCTGCGACCGGCAACGGCCTGTGGATGACCCTGTGGCTGGCAATCCCGGTAATGGTCTTCTCCTTCAACCACTCCCCGATCATCTCCTCCTTCGCGGTTGCGAAGCGTGAAGAGTACGGTCAGGGTGCCGAGAAGAAGTGTTCCAGCATCCTGGCTCGCGCTCACGTGATGATGGTGCTGACCGTGATGTTCTTCGTCTTCAGCTGCGTACTGAGCCTTGCTCCGGCGGATCTGGCGGCAGCGAAAGAGCAGAACATCTCTATCCTGTCTTACCTGGCGAACCACTTTAACGCACCGGTCATTGCCTGGATGGCGCCAATCATCGCCATTATCGCGATTACCAAATCCTTCCTCGGCCACTACCTGGGCGCACGTGAAGGCTTTAACGGCATGGTGATTAAATCTCTGCGCGGTAAAGGCAAGAGCATTGAAATCAACAAGCTGAACAAGATCACTGCTCTGTTCATGCTGCTGACCACCTGGGCGGTTGCCACCCTGAACCCGAGCATCCTCGGGATGATCGAAACCCTGGGCGGCCCGGTTATCGCGATGATCCTGTTCCTGATGCCGATGTACGCGATTCAGAAAGTGCCAGCGATGCGTAAATACAGCGGCCAGATCAGCAACGTCTTCGTTGTGATTATGGGTCTGATTGCTATCTCCGCTATCTTCTTCTCGCTGTTCGCTTAATTCCTCCCGCGCCGTCTTCGGACGGCGCACTCTTCTCCCAAGACGTAAAGCAACGGACGCATCATGATTAGCGTTTTCGATATTTTCAAAATTGGTATTGGTCCATCCAGCTCGCACACCGTCGGGCCGATGAAAGCCGGTAAACAGTTCACGGACGATCTTATTGCACGCGGAATGCTGCACGACACAACCCGCGTGGTGGTGGATGTTTACGGCTCCCTGTCGCTGACCGGCAAAGGCCACCATACCGATATCGCCATTATTATGGGCCTGGCGGGCAACCTGCCGGATAGCGTCGACATTGATGCCATCCCGGGCTTTATCCAGGACGTTAACACCCACAGCCGCTTGCTGCTGGCGAAGGGTGAACATGAAGTTGAATTCCCGGTTGATCGCTGCATGAATTTCCATGCCGACAACCTGTCGCTGCACGAAAACGGCATGCGGATCACCGCGCTGGCAGGCGACAAGGTGATTTACAGCCAAACTTATTACTCCATCGGCGGCGGTTTTATCGTCGACGAAGACCACTTTGGGCAGAGCGACAGCGCACCTGTTGCGGTCCCTTATCCGTATAAATCGGCGGCCGATCTCCAGCGCCATTGCCAGGAGAGCGGTCTGTCACTCTCCGGCCTGATGATGCAAAACGAGCTGGCATTGCATAGCAAAGCGGAGCTGGAACAGCACTTTGCTAACGTCTGGGAGGTGATGCGCGGCGGTATTGAACGCGGTATCACTACCGAGGGCGTTCTGCCGGGCAAACTGCGCGTCCCGCGACGTGCTGCCGCCCTGCGCCGCATGCTGGTCAGCAGCGACAAAACCACCAGCGACCCGATGGCGGTGGTGGACTGGATCAATATGTTCGCGCTGGCGGTGAACGAAGAGAACGCCGCGGGTGGCCGCGTGGTTACCGCACCAACCAACGGTGCCTGCGGCATCGTTCCGGCAGTGCTGGCCTATTACGACAAATTTATTCGCGAAGTGAATGCTAACTCGCTGGCCCGCTATCTGCTGGTCACCAGCGCTATTGGCTCGCTGTACAAGATGAACGCCTCTATCTCCGGCGCGGAAGTGGGCTGCCAGGGCGAAGTAGGCGTGGCCTGCTCCATGGCGGCGGCGGGTCTGGCGGAGCTGCTGGGCGGTAGCCCGACGCAGGTCTGCATTGCGGCGGAGATCGGGATGGAGCATAACCTCGGTCTGACCTGCGATCCGGTAGCCGGTCAGGTACAGGTGCCCTGCATCGAGCGTAACGCCATTGCCTCCGTCAAGGCGGTCAACGCCGCGCGTATGGCGCTGCGCCGTACCAGCGAGCCGCGCGTCTGCCTCGATAAAGTGATCGAAACCATGTATGAGACCGGGAAAGACATGAACGCCAAATACCGCGAAACCTCCCGCGGCGGTCTGGCGATGAAGATTGTCGCCTGCGACTAAGTGCAAAAAAGGAGCCTTGTTTTGCGAGGCTCCTTCCCGAACGCCCCGCCACACGTAGTTTCCCCCCGCCGACAGTGTTACCCTTATTTGACTGAACAGAAGGGAGAAAATCTGTGGCCGTTCATTTGCTTATTGTCGACGCGCTGAACCTTATCCGGCGCATCCACGCGGTTCAGGGCACGCCCTGCAAGGATACCTGCCTGCATGCGCTGGAGCAGCTTATTCGCCACAGCCAGCCCAGTCACGTGGTCGCCGTGTTTGACGATGAAGCCCGTAACAGCAGCTGGCGACATCAGCGCCTGCCGGATTACAAAGCCGGGCGCGCGCCCATGCCGGACGATCTGCACGCCGAAATGCCCGCCATTCGCGCCGCTTTTGAACAGCGCGGGGTTCCCTGCTGGGGGGCCCAGGGCAACGAAGCCGACGATCTGGCCGCCACGCTGGCGGTAAAAGTTGCCAGCGCCGGGCATCAGGCCACCATTGTCTCGACCGACAAGGGCTACTGCCAGCTGCTTTCTCCCAACATTCGCATCCGCGACTATTTCCAGAAACGCTGGCTCGACGCCCCCTTTATCGCCAGTGAGTTTGGCGTCTCGCCGCAGCAACTGCCGGATTACTGGGGGCTGGCGGGGATCAGCAGCTCTAAAGTACCAGGCGTTGCCGGGATTGGCCCGAAAAGCGCGGCCCAACTGCTGACCGATTTTCAGGATCTGGAAGGGATTTACGCCCGTCTGGATGCGGTGCCGGAGAAGTGGCGCAAAAAACTGGAAGCGCATAAAGAGATGGCGTTTATCTGCCGGGACGTGGCGCGGTTGCAGATCGATTTACAGTTAGACGGGAATCTGCAGCAGCTACGATTAGATCGAGTGTGAGTTCATGCCCGGTGGCGCGATGCTTACCGGGCCTACGGACGAAGGTTGTTGTAGGCCCGGTAAGCGTAGCGCCACCGGGCGTTACAAAGGTTATCTCTCGTCGCGACGCCCACCGACAGCAGCCCACCAGCGGCGGATATGCACGGTGACTTCTTCGCGATCGTGGTACAGCTGGCGCGCCTGAATCACCACGTTAATACCGTGCTCATCCATCTGCTCCTGAATGTAGGCCAGGTTCTGCGAGACCTCCTCATAGCGCTTTTTCATTGGCAGCTTGAGGTTAAAAATGGTCTCACGACACCAGCCGTTGACCAGCCAGGAGGCCATCAGGGCCGCCACTTTCGCTGGCTTCTCTACCATGTCGCACACCATCCAGGAGATGTTGTTGCGGGTTGGGCGGTAGCGGAAACCATCTTCACGTAGCCAGGTCACCTGTCCGGTATCCATCAGGCTTTGTGCCATCGGGCCGTTATCGACGGAGGAAACCCACATGTTGCGTTTCACCAGCTGATAGGTCCAGCCGCCCGGACAGGCGCCGAGATCGACCGCATACATACCGTTTGCCAGGCGTTCGTCCCACTCATCAGCGGGAATAAAGACGTGAAACGCCTCTTCAAGTTTCAGCGTTGAACGGCTTGGGGCATCAGACGGGAACTTCAGACGTGGGATGCCCATAAAGAACGGCGAGTTATTGGTGGTGTACGAATAACCGGTATAGCAGCAGCCTGGGGCGATAAAGAAGATATGCACCACGGGACGTTTTGGTGTCTCGTAGTTGGTCAACACACCCGCCTCACGCAGTGCCGCGCGCAGCGGCACGGTGAATTTGCGACAGAACTTCATCAGCTCTTTGCTTTCGTTGGTGTCGGCAACTTCAACGCGCAGCTCGCCACCCTTCTCCACCACGCCCTGCAGCATGCCAACAATCGGCGTAATGCGATCTTCAGGCGGAAGATCTTTCAGAAGTTCACCCGCGACAAACATCTGACGGGCAAAAATCAGCGAGCTAAACGGCAGATCGCGCACCAGTTTTTCCGCGTCATCTGCCTGATAGCATTCGAAAACAACATAGCCCGCGTTCTCTTTCACGCGGGCAAAACCAAACACTTCGCGCTTCGCGGCTTTATCAGTGATCTCCGCAGCACACTCTTTTTCAAAGCCCGGGCGACAATATAAGACAACTTTATTCATGAACAACGCCCTTGCGTTTCAGACGGAACGAACCGATTAACATTAATACCCACCCGACCAGGAAGCTGACGCCGCCGACCGGGGTAACAAACGCCCACAGGCGTAAATGCGACAGCGCAAGGCAGTACAGGCTACCGCTGAAGAGCACGGTGCCCAGCGCCATAAATACGCTGCTCCAGTAAAACCAGATACTGATCCGGCGCTGCATCGCCACGGCTAATCCGAAGATCGCCAGGGTATGGAACGCCTGATATTCCAGACCGGTGTGGATCCAGCCCATCTCCACCACACCCAATGATTTGCGTAAGACATGTGCGCCAAAGGCGCCCAGGGCAACAAAAATAAAGCCACTCACCGCGGCAAAAATCAGCATAAAACGGCTGGTCATGTTTCTGTCCTGAAGTTATGCGCGTCCTGCGCGCAAAAGAAAGTGTTACTCGTACCGAAAGCGGAATTTTTCTTGCTCGTTGGCCGCCTTTGCCAGGATCCACTGGCGAAACGCGGCTATTTTACCCAGTTCTGCCTGACTGTCATGACAAACCAGATAAAAAGCGTTCTTACTGACCAGAACATCATTAAAGGGGCAGACCAGGCGGCCGGCCTCAATTTCGGACTGCGCCATAACGTTGTTAGCCAACGCCACGCCCTGTCCGTGGATGGCAGCCTGTAACACCATCGCACTGTGGCTGAAGATGGGGCCCTGCTGCACGTTTATATGGTTAAGACCAAGCTGGCGGGTATAAGTTTGCCAGTCGCGGCGAGAAGCATCATGTAAAAGCGTATGCTGCGCCAGGTTTTCCGGTGCCTTTAACGCTTTTTCGCCCGTTAAGAGTAGTGGCGAGCAGACCGGCAGCAAATACTCCGCGTACAATTTTTCGACACGCAGCCCTGGCCAGTTGCCGCGGCCATAGAAAATCGCTACGTCAACGTCGTCGGCCAACTTGTCCTCCTGACGGTCGACGGCCTGGATTCGGACGTCAATTCCCGGATAAGCTGAGTTAAAGCTTGAGAGCCTCGGCACCAGCCACTGAATGGCAAAACTGGGCAATAAACTGACCGTCAGCGCCCCTTTGGCACTGCGCGCCTGTAACTTACGCGTCGCTTCCGTCAGCTGGGAAAATATCTCTTTAATATCCTGAAAATAGCTCTGCCCCTCTTCCGTCAGAAGCAGGGAACGATTGCGGCGGCGGAACAGCTTGAGGCCCAGAAAATCCTCAAGGGACTTGATTTGATGACTTACTGCGGCCTGAGTCACAAAAAGCTCATCGGCCGCGCGCGTGAAGCTTAAATGGCGGGCGGCAGCATCAAATACACGTAATGCATTAAGAGGTGGTAATCGCTTGGACATGGTTATCTGGCTTAGATGTTAACGGCTTTTAACAAACAGGAAACAACGTTTAACCTATTAGTTTTTTTTATCTGAGCCATTATAAATTGTCCGTTGAGTAACTACCAGCAAATACCTATAGTGGCGGCACTTCCTGAGCCGGAACGAAAAGCTTTTTTTGGAATGCGTGTTCTGAAGGGCTTTTGGCTTACGGTTGTGATGTTGTGTTGTTGTGTTTGCAATTGGTCTGCGATTCAGACCTCGGTAGCGACGCTACCAATTTTTCACTTCCTGTACATTTACCCTGTCTGTCCATAGTGATTAATGTAGCACCGCCCAATTGCGGTGCTTTTTTTTGTCTGCAATTCCGTTAGTGGTCCAGCTCAACCATCTCTTTCACGTCGCTGCGGTTGATCTGCTGTTTATTCCCGTTCGCATCCTTATACGAGATCATGCCGGTATCATTATCGGTTTGCGGCTTACCTTCAGAGACGATAGAGCGGCCATCGTTGGTGTGCATCACATAGTTATTACCGGAACAGGCGCTCAGGGCAAAAGTCAGCATACAGGCAGAGGCAATTGCGATAGTCTTTTTCATCTTCTTCTCCTTTAGCAATTAATGCTATTAAAAGCGTGTTTCATAACAGGCTAAAACATTCTCCTGACACTATTTCAGCATAACCTGCTTCGTCTGTTACGCCAGGATAAACAGACAATTCCGATAGAGATCAACCTCCTTGCCCTGCCGCTGAATTTGCGCGACGATCTATTCACGATGAAGAGGAATTCCATGAACGCATTCAGCCCTGCCCATTTTCGCGCGCAGTTCCCGGCGCTGGCCGATGCCGGCGTCTATCTTGATAGCGCCGCGACAGCCCTCAAGCCTCAGGCGGTGATCGAGGCCACGAATCAGTTTTACAGCCTGAGCGCAGGCAATGTGCATCGCAGCCAGTTTGCCGAGGCGCAACGCTTAACCGCGCGCTATGAAGCAGCCCGCGATCAGGTCGCGCAGTTGCTTAATGCCGAAAGCGGTAAAAATATTGTCTGGACGCGGGGCACCACCGAGGCCATCAATATGGTGGCGCAATGTTATGCCCGTCCACGCCTCCAGCCAGGCGACGAAATCATCGTCAGCGAGGCGGAACATCACGCCAATCTGGTGCCGTGGCTGATGGTGGCCGAGCAGACCGGCGCGCGGGTAGTGAAGCTCCCCCTGGGGGCCGATTTATTAGCTGATGTCGCCCGCTTGCCTGAATTTATCACTCCGCGCAGCCGTATCCTCGCGCTGGGGCAGATGTCCAACGTTACCGGCGGCTGCCCGGACCTGGCCCGCGCCATTCAGCTCGCCCATGCCAGCGGCATGGTGGTGGTAGTCGATGGCGCACAGGGAGTGGTGCATTTTCCGGCGGACGTGCAGCAGCTGGATATCGACTTCTATGCCTTCTCCGGACATAAGCTGTACGGGCCGACCGGGATTGGCGCGCTGTATGGTAAAGCGGAGCTGCTGGAACAGATGACCCCGTGGCTCGGCGGCGGCAAGATGATCACCGAGGTGAGCTTCGACGGCTTCAAAACTCAGGCGGTGCCGTATCGCCTGGAAGCCGGGACGCCCAACGTCGCCGGGGTGATTGGCCTGAGTGCGGCGCTGGAGTGGCTGGCGGAGGTCGATCTGCAGCAGGCGGAGAGCTGGAGCCGCGGGCTGGCAACGCTGGCCGAAGAAGCGCTAAAAAAGCGTCCCGGTTTTCGCTCTTTCCGCGTCCAGGATTCGAGCCTGCTGGCGTTCGATTTTGCCGGAGTGCATCACAGCGACATGGTAACGCTGCTGGCGGGATACGGTATTGCTCTGCGCGCCGGGCAGCACTGCGCCCAGCCGCTGCTGGCGGCGCTAGGCGTTAACGGCACGCTGCGCGTCTCGTTTGCCCCCTATAACACCCAAAGCGACGTCGACGCGCTGGTTGCCGCCGTCGATCGCGCCCTTGCTTTACTGGTGGATGAATGACAAGCCCAACTCTCGCCGGACACCCGTTCGGCACCGTCATCACTGAAGAGACGTTAAAACAGACCTTCGCCCCGCTGACCCAGTGGGAAGACAAGTATCGCCAGCTAATCCTGCTCGGTAAGCAGCTGCCCGCGCTGTCCGATGAACTGAAGGCGCAGGCGAAGGAGATCCCCGGCTGTGAGAACCGCGTCTGGCTTGGGATGACGCCCGTCGGGGATAAGCTGCACTTTTATGGCGACAGCGAAGGCCGCATTGTACGCGGATTGCTGGCCGTGCTGCTGACGGCGATAGAGGGAAAAAGCGCCGCGCAGATCCTTAGCGAAAGCCCGCTGGCGCTGTTTGATGCACTTGGGTTACGCGGCCAGCTGAGCGCCTCGCGCAGCCAGGGGCTGACTGCGCTGAGTGAGGCGGTGCTGGAGGCGGCGCGTCAGGCCTGACGTTCCGCCTTTGCCATCATCTTTTTCAGGGCGTGAGACACGGCGATAAAGCCAAAGGTGGCGGTCACCATGGTGGCCGCGCCAAACCCGGAGGCACAGTCCATCCGTTTTGGCCCTTCCGCGGTGCTCTTCATGGCGCAGACTGAGCCGTCCGCCTGCGGATAAACCAGCGCTTCCGTGGAGAATACGCAGTCAATCCCCAGCTTGCCTTTGCTGTTTTTCACCACCCCAAAATCGCTTTTCAGGCGCTCGCGCAGCTTGGCCGCCAGCGGATCCTGAATGGTTTTCGCCAGGTCGGTCACCTGGATCTGCGTCGGGTCGATCTGCCCGCCCGCCCCGCCGGTGGTCACCAGCGGCACTTTATTGCGACGACACCAGGCGATTAGCGCCGCTTTCGGGCGCACGCTGTCGATGGCGTCAATCACGTAGCTGTAGCCGGCTCCCATGTACTGGGCAACGTTATCGGCCGTTACGAAATCATCGATCACGGTGACGCGGCATTCCGGATTGATCTGGCGAATGCGATCCGCCATCACCTCGGATTTCGCCAGCCCGACGCTGTCGCGCAGGGCGTGGATCTGCCGGTTGGTGTTGGTGACGCAGACATCATCCATGTCAATAAGCGTAATGGCGCCGATCCCGGTTCGTGCCAGCGCTTCCGCCGCCCATGAGCCGACGCCACCAATCCCGACCACGCAGACGTGCGCATCGGCAAACAGTTGCAGGGCTTTTTCACCATATAAACGCGCGGTGCCACCAAAACGCTGGCGCCAGGCTTCGCTCATTACCACAGACATAGGACCTCAGATGTAAAAAGGGTGAGAGTTGCCCCTCACCCCGGAAAACATAGCGTCAATATTACCACACTCAGCCGCTAAACACGTTGCCTGCGCCTGCTGCGCTTTTCAGCACCCACACGCGTCCGTAATGGTTATACCAGCCTGCACGGTGGCCGGCATCGGGGCCAATCCCCTGATAGATGTCGAAGTGCTGGCCTTTGATAGCTCCGCCCACGTCCAGCGCCACCATCAGACGCAATTCATACTGACCGGAGAATTTCCCGTTGTGATCCAGCGTCGGCACTTCTGCCAGCAGCGTGGTGCCCGGCGGGATCACCGTCTTGTCAGAGGCCACCGAGGCGCGGCCAATCAGCGGTACCGCGCTCGCGCCTTTCACCGGGGCAAAGTTTTGCGGCTTAAAGAAGACAAATGAGGGGTTCTGCTCGAGCAGTTCGCGCACTTCATATTCGCTGTGCTTCTCGCCCCACTCGCGGATCGCCTGCATCGACATATCTTCGCGTTTCACTTCCCCGCGATCGATCAGCACCTTACCGATACTGCGGTAAGCATGGCCATTTTTACCGGAATAGCTGAAGAAGTTAAGCGGGCTGCCGTCGCCAAAGTCGATATAACCGCTACCCTGCACATCCATGATGAAGTTATCCATCAGCGAATTACTGTAGGCCAGAATGTAGCTGTCGCTCAATGCACCGGAATAGATCTCAGCGCGGGACGGCAGGCGGCCACGTTTTGGCGGCATGCGGTAAATAGGGTATTTAAACTCACCCTGCGCGGTATGGCGCGCCTGCACCACCGGGGTGTAGTAGCCGGTAAACTGGACGTTACCGTAGTTATCGGTGCCCTCCATCTGCCAGGCGTCGAGGCCGTACTGGCGCATGGTGCGGGTATCGCCCCCGGCGCGTAACCAGTCCTGCACCGCGTTATATACGGCGTTCTGCGAACCGTACAATCGCGGTGATGCGGTACGGATCTGGCTCACCTGTTCTGCGAAGTCGCCGCCGTTGATGGGCGCGCCCACGGCGTCCGGCTGATTCACTAAAGAGAAAGGCTGGGTCAGTTTCCCGTCTTTATATTGCTGACCGCGATCGGTCGGTTTGGAGGAGCAGGCAGCAAGGATTGCTACCATCGCGCCCGTCATCAGATACTTCGCCCAACGTCCTTTCATTATATCCCGTCTTCAAGTTGCCCGATTCTGCGCAATGAAGATAACAAACCGGCAGGGGTATTGAAATGCGATTACCTCCCCTCACGCAAATTTTGCGCAAAAAACAGTCGAACTGTCGGCGGAGCGTACAATCAACACCTAATTTGGTGATTTTTACGAAAAAGGGTTGCAACAAAAAGTCAGCAGAGTATAGTGCGCTTCCACGGACGCGGGGTGGAGCAGCCTGGTAGCTCGTCGGGCTCATAACCCGAAGGTCGTCGGTTCAAATCCGGCCCCCGCAACCAATTAAAATTTGATGAAGTATCTTCTACAACTGTAGAAGTTTTTGCGAAGTAGTTCGAAGCACAGCAAGGCGGCGACGCAGTGAATCCTTAGGAGCTTACTCCAGTAAGTGACTGAGGTGAACGAGGAAAGCCAACGCAGATGTGGTTTGAAATACGAAGCAAAAAGACGGACGCGGGGTGGAGCAGCCTGGTAGCTCGTCGGGCTCATAACCCGAAGGTCGTCGGTTCAAATCCGGCCCCCGCAACCAATCAAATTTAAAGAAGTAAGATTCTACAAAGTAGAATGACGGACGCGGGGTGGAGCAGCCTGGTAGCTCGTCGGGCTCATAACCCGAAGGTCGTCGGTTCAAATCCGGCCCCCGCAACCAACACTTCTGAAAACAATAAACACCCATTCGGGTGTTTTTTTGTATCTGCAGTTTGCCCTTTTGCCGGGCATAAACCCGGCATCCCTGATTATCCTCGTCTGGCGAGCGTCGCCCCATCCGAGAAATAGGCCTTAATCCCCGCCAGTATCGACTCCGCTACCTCCTGCTGGAAGGCGGCCGTTTTGAGCTTACGCTCCTCTTCCACGTTACTGATAAACGCGGTTTCCACCAGAATCGACGGGATATCCGGCGCCTTCAGTACCGCGAACCCGGCCTGTTCGACGCTGTTTTTATGCAGCTTATTAACCCTACCCAGTCTACCCAGCACCGCTTTACCAAACTTCAGGCTGTCGGTGATGGTCAGCGACTGCACCATATCAAACATCGTATGGTCGACGTAGCGATCGCCGCTCTTACTGACGCCGCCGATCAGGTCAGAGGCGTTTTGCGAATCTGCCAGAAGCTTTGCAGCCGTACTGGTTGCCCCTTTGGTCGACAGCGCAAACACCGATGAACCGCTCGGTTGACGGCTGGTAAAGGCATCCGCATGGATCGAGATAAACAGATCCGCGCGCTGCTTTTGCGCTTTCGCCACGCGAACTTTCAGCGGAATAAAGACGTCCTCATTACGCGTCATGTAAGCGCGCATGTTGCCTTCTCTGTCGATCAACGCCTTCAGGCGGCGGGCGATCTGCAACACTACGTCCTTTTCCCGCGTGCGGTATTTGCCCACCGCGCCGGAGTCTTCCCCGCCATGGCCCGGATCGAGCATGATCACAATCGGGCGGTCGCGCCCGGCTTTGCCCGGCTGCGGACCACTTTGCGCAGGCGGAACCTGCTTCTCAAGATCGCCTTTGTTGTAATCCTCCAGCAACGCCAGCAGAGGATCCTGGATGTCCGTCGCGTTGGCCGGATAGAGATCCATCACCAGACGCTCTTTAAATCCGGCCACCGGTGCCAGGGCAAACAGCTGCGGCTTTACGTTCTGCTTAAGCTCAAACACCATGCGCACGGTTTTCGGATCAAACTGCCCTACCCGTGCGGACTTGATAAAAGGATCGTCGCCACGGATCTGGGCGCTCATCCCTTTGAGGACTGAATTGAGGTTCACCCCTTCGATATCCACCACCACCCGCTCCGGATTACTCAGGGCGAATTGCTTATAGTTCAGCACCCGGTTGGACTCGACCGTCACGCGTGTATAGGTCGACGCTGGCCAGACACGTACCGCCACCACCTGACTGACGGCGGCAAGCCCTACCTGACTTACGCTAAGCAACCACATTGCCCCGGCCCCTTGTAACAGGCGGCGACGACTTAATGCTTTACTGGATCCCGACATGCTTCTCCCGAGCAAAGATATCGAATAACTTCTCATAACGTCCAAATTGACCGAAAACTTTAGCGAATGATGCATAACCTGTCATCCTTAAAAGGGTAAACAATCATGCGTTAACGATTACTTCCCTGAATGTTTTCTTTGCTTCGCCGAAAATTTTGGCTTGCGCGCAGGGGCATATTCGAATAAAAATACAAAAATTGCGAATAAACATTCATTGAGGGGTTATGCCGTGGTGAAGGAACGTAGAATCGAACTGGTCCAGGGATTCCGTCATTCTGTTCCCTATATCAACACCCACCGGGGAAAGACGTTCGTCATTATGCTCGGCGGCGAAGCCATTGAGCATGAGAACTTCTCCAGCATAGTCAATGACATCGGCCTGCTGCACAGCCTGGGTATTCGCCTTGTTGTCGTTTATGGTGCCCGCCCGCAGATTGAAGCCAATCTGGCCGCGCATCATCACGAGCCGATCTACCATAAACATACCCGCGTTACCGACGCCAAAACGCTGGAGCTGGTGAAGCAGGCCGCCGGTCTGCTGCAGCTGGACATTACCGCGCGGCTGTCGATGAGCCTCAACAACACTCCGCTGCAGGGAGCGCACATCAACGTGGTGAGTGGCAATTTTATTATCGCTCAGCCGCTTGGCGTGGATGACGGGGTGGATTATTGCCACAGCGGACGTATTCGCCGTATCGATGAAGAGGCGATCCACCGCCAGCTCGACGGCGGTGCGATTGTGCTGACCGGCCCGGTCGCCGTCTCCGTGACCGGCGAAAGCTTTAACCTCACCTCAGAAGAGATTGCCACCCAGCTGGCGATCAAGTTGAAAGCCGAAAAAATGATCGGTTTCTGCTCTTCACAGGGCGTCACTAACGAGCTGGGGAATATCGTCTCTGAGCTGTTTCCTAACGAAGCCCAGGCGCGGGTCGAAGCGCTTGAGGAACAGGGGGATTACTACTCTGGCACCGTGCGTTTCCTGCGCGGCGCCATCAAAGCCTGCCGCAGCGGCGTGCGCCGCAGCCACCTGATCAGCTACCAGGAAGACGGTGCCCTGTTGCAGGAGCTGTTCTCCCGCGACGGTATCGGGACGCAGATTGTGATGGAGAGCGCCGAGCAGATCCGTCGCGCCACCATCAACGACATCGGCGGCATTCTGGAGCTGATTCGCCCCCTGGAGCAGCAGGGGATCCTGGTGCGTCGCTCCCGTGAGCAGCTGGAGATGGAGATCGACAAGTTCACCATTATTCAGCGCGACAACCTCACCATCGCCTGTGCGGCGCTCTATCCCTTCCCGGAAGAGAAGATTGGTGAAATGGCCTGCGTGGCGGTGCATCCTGACTACCGCAGTTCGTCGCGCGGCGAGGTGTTGCTGGAGCGGATTGCCGTTCAGGCCCGGCAGCAGGGGCTGAGTAAACTCTTTGTGCTGACTACCCGCAGCATTCACTGGTTCCAGGAACGCGGCTTTACGCCGGTGGACATTGATTCCCTGCCGGAAACCAAGAAAGAGATGTACAACTATCAGCGTCGCTCGAAGGTGCTGATGGCGGATTTAGGTTAAGCCCCCTGACCCTTTCCCCATGGGGAGAGGGAATAAATTACAAGGCTTCAAAAATCGCACTCAGGCCACTGCGCCGTTCCGTACGGGTAGTAACGGCCTGCACCAGCACGCCGTCATCCGCATATAGCGACAACCGCCGACGGGCCCGGGTAATGGCCGTATAGACCAGCTCCCGGGTGACTACCGGGGACATCTGGGTAGGCAGGATCAGCGCCGCATGATCGAACTCAGAGCCCTGAGATTTATGCACCGTCATCGCCCACGCGGTTTCATGCTCCGGCAGTCGGCTCGGCTGTACGGACTTCAGGCTGCCATCCGGCATCTGGAACCAGACGCGCAGCCCCTGCCCCCGATCCAGCGCAATCCCGATATCCCCGTTAAACAGGCCCAGCGCACTGTCGTTGCGCGAAATCATTACCGGGCGTCCTTCATACCAGCGCGAATGCGGCTGACGGCTGATGCGGCGCTTTTGCATCAGCACCTGCTCCAGCCTTTCGTTGAGCCCGGCCACGCCAAAGGGGCCGTCCCGTAAGGCACACAGCAGCTGGTAGCCGCCAAAGGCCGCCAGAATCTCTTCTTCGGAGGCCTGGTGTTGCACCCGGTCGAGAAAATGGTGATATCCCTGCAGGGCATCCTCCAGCATCACCAGATACTCTTCCCCACTCTGGAGCTGCTTTTTCTCGATATCGCTGAACGTGCCGTCAAACACCGAGCGGAGCGCGTGACGATCGCCACGGTTGACCGCTGCCGCCAGCTGCCCGATGCCGGAGTCGCTGCCGAAACGGTAGCTTTTTTGCAGCAGGCAGAGGCTGTCGCGCAGGGCGCCCGCCACCGGGCTGACGTTGCCTTCCATCTGGCATCCGGTCATGCCGGCCAGCTCCTGGGCACGCTGCACGGTAAAACCGGCGCTGGCCCAGGTACAAATATCGCCCAGCACGGCGCCCGCTTCGACGGAGGCCAGCTGATCGCGATCGCCAAGGAAGATCACCCTGGCATGAGGCGGCAGGGCATCAATCAGACGAGACATCATGGTCAGGTCAATCATCGAGGCTTCATCCACCACCAGCACATCCAGATGCAGCGGGTTACCGGCATGGTAACGCAGACGCTGGCTGCCCGGCTGGGCGCCGAGCAAACGGTGCAGGGTACTGGCTTCGGTCGGGAAGCGCTTACGCTGAATGTCGGTCAGCGGAAGCTGTTGCAGCGCGCCGCCCAGCGACTCGGTGAGACGGGCGGCGGCTTTACCGGTCGGGGCCGCCAGCCGGATACGGCACTTCTCCTCTCCCGCCATCTGGATCAGCGCCGCCAGCAGGCGGGCGACGGTGGTGGTTTTACCGGTGCCCGGGCCGCCGGAAATCACCGAGATACGCCGCGTTAACGCCACCGCCGCCGCCACCTTTTGCCAGTTAACGGCTTCGTCAGAGGTGAACAATGCGTTCAGGGTACGCTGAACGTCGGCACTGTCATGGGGCAAAGGCTGATTGGCTTCGCTAAAGAAACCGGCCACGGCCCGCTCGTAGCGCCACATCCGGTTGAGGTAGAGGCGCTCGCCCACCAGCACCAGCGGCGTTGGCTCGTCCCCTGCGCTCACTGCGCGCGAACGCATCAGCGTGGCGGACCAGTCCAGGGTTTCATCATGCAGGGCAAAACAGGCCTGCAGCGCGGCGGTTTTAGCCTCTGCCTGCAGACGGGACAGCGGCAAACAGACATGCCCCTCTCCGGTATCCCGGCTTAAGATCGCCGTCGCCAGCATCACCGAGGGTTCATCGTTCCCGGCCACCATCATCGCAAACTGTACATCCAGACGACGCAATACGCGCTGTTCCACGGCCTCCAGCAATAATTCCTGCATCGTCATGACACAAGCTCCTCTTGGCTTGCAGAAAACAAGCTATCCATTTGATTGATTAAAATTTCACTCGGGCGGGTGGCAAAGCAACCGGCCCCCGGCGAACTGCCGTCCACGCCGCGTAAAAACAGGTAGATCACCCCACCGAAATGCTGCTGATAGTCATAATCGGCAATACGGTGGCGCAGATAACGGTGCAGCGCCAGGGTGTAGAGCTGGTACTGCAGATCGTAGCGGTGGGACTGCATCGCACGGGCCATTGCCTGCGGGGTATAGGCCTCGCCGTTTTCCCCCAGCCAGTTGGACTTATAGTCGAGCAGGTAGTAGCGGCCATTATGGCGGAATACCAGGTCAATAAAGCCTTTCAGCATGCCGCGCACCTGGCGAAAGTCGAGCGGCGGGCAGTCACGCGACAGCGGATCGTGCTCGCGGATCAGCGCATCCAGCGCATCGGCGGTAAGCGGCCCGGCGATCGGCAGATAAAACTCCATCTCAACCTGTTTATCGGCGGCTGAAAGCTGGCTCAGGGAGATCCCCTCTTCATGGAGCGGCGTCTGCAGTACCTGGTTGATCCAGTGGGTCAGGACCGGCTCCCAGCGGGCGTCATACCCGCCTTTCTGCAGCATCTCCAGCGTCCACTCCGGGGAGACGGGTTGGGTAAAATCGAGCGCTTCAAACAGGCTGTGTAAAAAGGTGCCTGGCGAGGCACCGCGCGGGAACTGGTGCGGCGTCAGCTCCGGCTCCTGTACCACCTCGCCTGTGCCTGCGGCATCAACGTCGAGGCGCGGCATCAGATCCTGGGCGATACTGTGCCCGCGCTGCTGCAGCCCGGAGTAGCTGGTGACCCGCCAGTCGTCAAACAGCACGCGAGCCACCTGCCGCGCCTGCAGATCCGGCATCGCCGACTCCGGCATATGCCAGCGGGCGGTATCGGCCACCCCGGCCACCTGCAGCGCAATGTGGTCATTGCACAGGGTTTCCAGGCACTGGCGCAGCCCGGCCGCGTCTTTTGGCTCGCCGCGCTGGATCAAGCGTCCGAGCGCGCTGAGGTGGAAATCGCTGTCACCGGCCTTGTCGCCACGACGACGGAACAGCGGCGCGACGCCCAGGCTGCAGTGCCAGACCGAGCGGGTCAGGGCCACATACAGCAGGCGCAAATCTTCCGCCAGCCGCTCGGCTTCGGCCAGCTCGACGCTGTCCTCCGCCTTGCTGAGGTCAAGTACGGCTTCAAAGGTGTTGCGATCGTGGTAAAACGCCTGATCCTGCACCCGGTAGTTGGCAATAAAAGGCAGCCAGACCAGGGGGTATTCCAGCCCTTTCGATTTGTGAATGGTGACGATTTTGACCAGATGTTTGTCGCTTTCGAGGCGCATCTGCTGGCTTGAGGCATTGCTGTTGGGTTCGGCAATATGCTGCGCCAGCCAGCGCACCAGAGCGTGCTCGCTCTCAAGCTGCGTTCCCGCCTCCTGGAGCAACTCGCTGATGTGCAAAATATCGGTCAGACGGCGTTCGCCCCCCGCGGTGGCCAGCATATTTTCGGCAATATTGCGCTGCGCCATGATGTCGCGCAGCATCGCCATCACGCCCCGCTTCTGCCAGCGTTCGCGATAGCGGGTAAACTCTTCCACCGCCTCATCCCAGAGGGTTTCACTGTTATTCAGCATGTCGATGTCCCGGGCGTTAAGACCGAGCATTGAGCTTGCCAGCGCGCTGCGCAGGATGCTTTCACGCTCGGGCGCCAGCACCGCCTGCAGCAGCCAGAGCATCTCCTGGGCTTCGAGGGTTTCAAACACGCTGTCGCGGTTGGAGAGATAGACCGAGGGGATGGTCAGCAGCGTCAGCGCGTCGCGGACGAGCGCCGCCTCCTGACGACTGCGCACCAGCACCGTAATGTCCGATGCTCTCACCGGCCGGGCCTCGTCGCCCCGGTGCAGAATGGCTTCACCGCGCACCCCGGCGCTCAGCCAGTCGCGGATTTGCGCCGCGCAGTGCTGGGCCATAAAGGCCTGGTAATCCCCGACGCCGCACCCCTCGCCCTCCATCAGCCAGACGTTCATCGCTGGCTGGAACTCCCCCCGGAGCTCAAAGCGCAGCCCGGCGTTTCTCGGGGCGGATTTGACCGGCAGGAAGGGGATTTCACGGAACATGAAGGCGTCGTTCATCTGTGAAAAGAGGGTATTGACGCTTTCTACCATACCGGGTGCCGAGCGCCAGTTGGTATCCAGCGTATAGTGCGCGGCAACTTCGCCACGGGCCTTCATATAGGTAAAGATATCCGCCCCACGGAACGCATAGATCGCCTGCTTCGGGTCGCCAATCAGCAGCAGCGCGGTGTCAGGCTGCTGACGCCAGATCCGCCGGAAAATCCGGTACTGCTGGGGGTCGGTATCCTGGAATTCATCGATCATCGCCACCGGAAAACGGCCGCGGATGGCCGCGGCCAGCGCGTCGCCATTGTCGCTGTTCAGCGCCTCATCGAGGCGGCTGAGCATATCGTCAAAACCCAGCTCGCCGCGACGGCGCTTTTCGCGCGCGACTGCTGCGCGGATCTCTGCCAGCGCGCGGGTGATCATCAGATCGTTCAGGGTCAATGGCTCAGCCAGCAGAGTATCGATGGCGACAAACAGCGGGTGTTCCGGCACCTCGCCGCCCGCTTTTGTGCGCTCCGCCAGGAACGTTTGTGAGAACTTTTCCAGCGCGTCAGGGAGCTGGTAGCTGTGCTTCTCTTCCTGGGCCCAGGCCGTGACGCGTTCAATATATTTTGCCTGGTTGCCGCGGTTGAACTTGCGCCGATCGATACCGGAACGTTCAATAATCGCGTCGATTTCCCCCACGCTGCCGGACCACTGCTGCTTCATGGTGGCGATGAGGCCGACGATCTTCTCATGGCGAGAGGCCAGGGTTTCGTCCGCAGGCGGGGGGGATTTAATTACCGGGGCTTCACCCTGCAGGTAACGATCGATGGACCGGAGTAACTCTTCCGGCCCTTTCCAGAGAGCGTGTACCGCTTCGGCAATATCGCGAGGCAGAGGATAGCAGTGACGACGCCAGAAGTCGGCGCACGCCTGGTAGCGCAACAGGGATTCATCTTCGATGAGTTGCTGCTCGAAGAGCATGCCGGATTCAAAGGCATTCAGGCTGAGCATGCGCTGACAGAAGCCGTGGATAGTGAACACGGCGGCCTCGTCCATCTGCCGTTCCGCCAGCAGCAGCCACTGGGCCGCCTGCTGTGTGTCGTCAATCTCGTCCAGCAGACTGGCATACAGCGGATTGTCCGTGCTCTGTCTCAGGCAGGCGATCCGCAGCTCGTGAATGTTGGCGCGGATACGGCCGCGCAGCTCTTCCGTCGCGGCTTCGGTGAAGGTCACCACCAGCAGCTCTTCCACGCTGAGCGGGCGACTGAAGGCTGCGCTGCCGCCCAGCCCGAGCAGCAGGCGCAGATAGAGTGCGGCGATGGTAAAGGTTTTTCCGGTTCCCGCTGAGGCCTCTATCAGTCGTTCCCCCTGTAACGGTAAACTCAGGGGATCAAGGGACTCGGCGGTATCGGTCATTCGTTCTTACTCCTGGGCAAAGATTGCTGCAATGCGCTCACGCTCTTCCAGACCGTCCAGCCTGCAGGCGGGGCAACGTCAGCTTTTTTACTCTGACTACCCGATACCTGGGACAGGATCGCCATCCCCTGCGGGGCAACCACCGCCTGGTGGAAGAAGTCGGCGACTTTCTGCGGCGTGAGCTGTTTTATCTCGGCCACTACTTTATCATGCGAATCGAAGCGCATATTACCCCGATCAAAATCTTTGCTGATCTTTGACGCCTCTTCGGCCAGGGTTTGCGGCGGCTGCGTAATCTGGGCGATCACCGCCTGCTGGATCTGAGCAAACTCTTCTGGCTTCATGGCGCGCAGCTTAGCTTCCGCCTGCGGGAAGAAGGCCTGGAAACGCTGCCAGAGATAATCCGGCTGTTTATCACTGCTTTGCAGCAGGAAGCCCATCCCCCACTGGCGGCCCACGTTCATCGAGAAAGCAAACACGGCATAGCCCAGCTGCTCTTCGGTACGTAACTGGGTGTAGAACCAGGGCTGGACGATCTGTCCGAGCATGGCGCTGTAGGCCGAGCTGGCGTATTCGTCATAGCCGGTTGGGACAAACACCGCCGCCAGCGCGGAGTCGGTGCTGCTGCCGGGTTTCTCGAAAATCACGTTCTGCTGTTTATCCACCAGCACATCCTGGTTGCGACACCATTCGGTTCCCTTCGCCCCCAGCTGAGTACGGACGTCCTGCGCCAGGGTTTTCGCCTGATCTTCGCTCATATTGCCGACCACCAGAAACTCCGGTCTGGCGTTGGTTTTCAGCGCCGCACGATAGGCCATCACCTCGTCAAGGGTGATGGACGGCAGCAGCGCCCGACGCTCTTCGCGCTGGAAATAAGGCACCTGCGACAGCATCTGCACCGGCATAATGGCCTGATCGAAGGCCTTACCCTTTTCGGCAGAATCCATCATCTGGGCATACCAGGATTTGGCCTGCGCCAGCTGATCCTCGGTAGCGGTGTAGCTAAAGTAACCCTCCAGCAACGCCTTAAACAGCTGCGGCAGACGCTGGGTGTAGCCGTTGGCGTTAAGCATCAGGCCGTTGTTGGCGTTAGTTGAGAAACCGATCCCGCCCACGGCGGCCTGGTTGCTGAGCTGATCCAGCGCAATGCCGGCCAGATAATCATTCAGGGCAAACATCACCTGGTTTTTGGCGCTGTCCATTGCTGCAGGGTTACGCAGTACCATGCTGACGTTGGCTTTCGGCTCGCTGGCGAAATAGCGGCTCGGGGTATAGACCACGCGCAGGTCAGACTCGTCCACAATCAGCTGCGGTTTTGCATACTCTTTAGTGGGTTTGATCAGCGCGAAATCGTCCGGGATATAGGGGTTCACCTCCGGCAGCTTGAGCGCAATCGCGGCGGATCGCTTCTGCCAGTCGGCAAAAGTTTGCTCGCTGATTTTGTCCACCTGATATTCAGCGTTTACAAAGTAGGCGGTTTTGTTGTGCGGTTCGTCCGGGCTGATATACCAGATACGGGCGTTCTGCGGGGTCATCATTGCCAGACGGGCTTTGACGGCGTCAGCATCGTACCGATCCGCGATATTGACCGCATCCAGCGTATGCTCGACCGGCACACGGATCATGGTGTCGGCCAGCCACTCAACGTAGTCCATATCGCGGGTAATGGAGGGATAACGGAAGTCGAGATCCAGCACGTGGGCCAGCTCGTCGAAATAGCGTTTATCAACGCCTTTGTCACGCAGCAGCGACAAGTAGCTGAAAATGGCGGCAACCACCTCATCACGATGGGCCAGACCTTTATCAGTTAAGGTGGCGGAGATGGCCAGCACGCCGCTGTTGCCGTTGACGATCGGATCGGAGTCCGCGCGGATACCTTCCACCAGCCCCTGCTTTTGCAGCCAGTCGGACAGCGTGTCCGGGCTACGGTTACCAATCAGGTAGTTAACCAGCTCGTCGGTTTTGCTGCGAAACTGCGCGGTGTTGTTATCAATGCGGAATTCAACGCGCAGCACCTTACGCGGCATCGCGGGAACATAGTGAATGATTAAGCCTTTCTGCGCATCGGTGACGACCGGCACGGTGACTTCCGGGCGGGTAATATCTTTATTCGGAACGCGGCCGTAGGTATCGGCGGCGAGTTTCGCCAGCTCTGGCAGGGGTTTGTTGCTGTACACCACCGCTTTCATCAGATTGGCGGAGTAGTATTTATCGCGGAAGGCGTGCAGCGCATCAAGCACCGGGCTGCCCGGCTTGTCGCTCAGGGTTTCAAGATTACCGCCGGAAAAGCGGGAGCCAGGGTGCGCGGGGTTAATGGTTTCGGCGCTGACCTGTGCCATACGCATCCCGTCCCGGGTACGGGCCATCGTCAGCTCGGCATTAACGGCGTTGCGTTCGCGATCGGCATATTTTTTATCCAGCAGCGGAGCGGCAATGGCATCCGCAAGGCGATCGACCGCCCCTTCCAGCGCATCGTTTTCAACTTCAAGATAAAAGGCAGTACGGTACGGCGCGGTGCTGGCGTTATGGCTACCACCGTGCATTTTTAAAAATTCGGCCAGGCTGTCAGGCTGCGGGTACTTGGTTGAGCCCATCAGGGTCATATGTTCAAGATAGTGCGCAAGCCCCGGGTGGGATTCAGGATCTTCCAGCGAGCCCACCGGCACTACCAGCGCCGACAGTGACTTTACGGCCTGCGGATCGGAAACCAGCAGCACGACCATCCCGTTAGCAAGGCGGATCGCCTGATATTCGCGGGTATCTTTATCGCTTTTGCGGATCGTTTCCTGAACGGGTTGCCAACCGGTATTTGCCTGACTGAGGGGGGCCCAAAGAGCGACGAACAAAACTAACGATTTCAACAAGGTGCTGCCTGGCATTCACTACCTCTTCATCACGGACATCATCATTAACACGCTTTGTGCCGGGCAGGCCAGCATCTCTTTGTGGTGTACATCAGTCCATGACAAGATGGGCATCATAAATGAATGCCCAAACCTGCGCAATTTTTAAACAGGGCCAGGACTAATTAAATTTATACAGCGGCAACAGGTAGCGTCGGGCCTCGTCGGTGATGGCCTCAAAGTACTCGGGCTCAAGGGTTCGCCACAGGCGTTGATACCAGACGTCGTCCCCTTCCCCACGCACGATCATGTTGCCTTCATAAGCCTGCAAAAATTTGCTGCGCGCTTTTTGCAGGGTCGCATCATCCGTTAACATCGCATCATTTGTGGCGTCGTAACAGGTTTTAATCCATGCCCCCCCACTTTCTGGCAGCAGCAGCAGCGGCTTATTCATCCCCTGCCGGTAGCCTTCAACCAGCTGCGACAGATACTCCATGGCCTGGGCGGCAGGCAGCGCCGGGAAGCGCCATTCGCCGTCTTTACGTACAAATAACCGGCTCTCACCTTCGCCACCGCTCGCACAATAGACAAGGTGTTCCAGCCAAAGTTGCAAACCTTGCGAAACGCTGAGCATTGACGGACGCCAGCGCAGCAGTCCGTCAGGCTGTACGTGCTGCAGCCATCCCGTCAGATTGATACCGTTGCAGTTAAGATCGATCTCCATGTTCGTGCCGGGCTGGCGACACTCAATCACCCGGCCAGCGAGGGCCTGCATCTCTTCACACTGGGCATCCCAGGTAATTTCCCCGAAGGCGCCATATGGCAGCTGACCCGCCGCACGATAGCGACGGAACAGCTTCTGGGCATCCTCCTGCTCCACCAGCGCGTTCAGCAACTGCTGGTTTAACTGGTAGCGGCTTAACCCATCCAGGGTAAACGGCTCCGCATCCGGGATCTCGCTCTCTTCGGAGCGGAAATGGACCTGCAACCGCATCTGGAAAAAGGCCCGCACCGGGTGGGCCCAAAAGCGCTGAAGTTGTTCAAACGCGACCGTATCCAACGGGAGCGGATCCAGCGTCTGGATAAAGTCGCCATGGGCCACCCCTTCCCGCTTCGCGGCCGGCAGCCACTCCCGGGCGTAGCTCTGCTGCTCGTTGTCCTTGTAGTTAACGGCATCAAACGGCATACGGCTGTGGCAGCAGGTGATATGCGCCTTCACGCGCTGTTCGCTTTCATCACAATTGAGGTGCTCATCCCCCGGCAGATAGTGGCTTTGTCCGATGTAGTCCACCAGCTCCTGAACCAGCACCGAAGGGAAACGTTCGCTGTTGTCCTGAATTGAGCGGCCGATGTAGCTGATATAGAGCTGCTGTTGGGCGGAGATCAGCGCCTCGAGGAACAGGTAGCGGTCGTCATCGCGACGGCTACGGTCGCCGCGTTGGGACTGTTGGCTCATTAAATCAAACCCCAGCGGCGCCAGCGCGCGCGGGTAGACGCCGTCGTTCATGCCCAGCAGGCAGACTACTTTAAATGGAATGGAGCGCATCGGCATCAGAGTGCAAATATTCACCGGCCCGGCGAGGAAGCGCTGGCTGATACGCTCCTGATCGAGACGCAGCGTTAATTCATCGCGTAACAGCGAAAGAGGTATCGCTTCGCCATAGTGCGAGGAGATCCCCTCATCAATGATAGCCTGCCACTGCTGCTCGATTAGCGCCATCGCCGCTTCGGTTTCCTGATCCGGCAGGAAGAAATCATTGAGCATCTCCCGGCATACCGGCATCCACTCCTCGAGCGAACGCGACTTCATCAGCTCCCGCCGCCAGCGGTTAAGCTGCATCAGCAGCGAAGCCAGATGACCCACCAGCTCGGCAATTAAGCCACTGGATTCGTCATACGGCAGGACGGCATTCCACTCTCCCTGGCTGCTCTCCATGGCGTAGCCGAGCAGCATGCGCGTCAGGCCAAACTGCCAGGTATGCTGGCCTGTGACCGGCAGCTCAAACTCCTGCACGTTGTCATCATCCATCCCCCAGCGAACGCCCGATTCGTTGACCCACTGACGCAGGTAGCGCAGCGCGTCCTCATCAATATCAAAACGGGCCGCCAGTACCGGCACGTCCAGCAGGGCCAGCACATCTTCCGGCACGAAGCGGCTGTCCGGCAGCGAAAGCAGGCTGACAAACGCCTGCAGGGCAGGATGCGACTGGCGCGCCCGGCGGTCCGATATGGCAAACGGCAGGTAGCGATCGCCCGTCGCGCTGCCAAACACCGCCTGGATATAGGGGCTGTAGCTGTCGATATCGGCCACCATCACTACGATGTCGCGCGGCGTCAGCTGCGGATCGTCCTCCAGCATCGCCAGCAGTTTGTCATGCAGCACCTCCACCTCACGCTGCGGGCTATGGCACAGGTGAATGGTCACGCTGCGATCGTCAGGATCGAGCAGACGCTTGTTGGCGCTGTTGGCAAACTCGGCGGCGGTGATGCCTGCCACCGCGCGGTTGTCCAGATCCAGAATATCCCGCTGCACGTTATGCAGCAGGCTGTCCGGGGTGATATCCGCAAAGGCATCGACATCCCCTTCTCCGGAAGCGGTAAGCTCGGAGAGCATGTAGATATAGTCGCGCCCCAGTTTTCCCCAGGAGGCCAGCAGCGGATTCGGCAGGTTCTGAATGCCCTGTTCGTCAAAGAGGTCAGCCGCCGTCTCGCTGTCTTTAAACAGCGGCACCGCGCGTTCGTCAAACAGGCGACGACGCTGGCGCGTGACGATGCGGGCCAGCCAGCGGGCATCCTGAATATCTCCCCAGTAATGCCGGCAGGGATTGGTGAAAAGAATATGAATATCGATATGCCGGCCCAGCGCATTCAGCGCTCTCAGATAAACCGGCGGCAAGGCGGAGATCCCGCAGATAAAGACCCGGGATGGCAATCCGGCAGGCGGCGCAGAGGCCGACTCCAGCGTCGCGATAAAACGTTCATAGAGATTGGCACGGTGCCACTGCGGCTGACCCAGTTTTTCAGTGTGTTCCACCAGCGCTTTCCACAGCGGCGCCTGCCAGACCTGCGCCTGGTCAAGGCCGTCAATCAGTTCTCCTGCTTCCCAGCGCGTTAACCACTCGGGGCGATAGACCAGATACTGGTCATAGAGATCGGCAGTACGCGACGCCAGCTGAAACAGCTTTCGTTTATCGGTATCGTCGTTCAGGTAGTGGCGCAGCATGGCGAACTCATCATGCGTCAGCATCTCCGGCAGCAGCGTCATCAGCTTCCAGCTCATGCTCTGTTTGTTGAACGCGCTCTGTTTGGGGATCTCCGGCAGTACGCGAACAAACATATCCCAGATAAAACTGGCGGGCAGCGGGAAATCAATGTTGGCGGCAATGCCAAACTTTTGCGACAGGGACATCTGCAGCCACTGGGCCATACCGGTGCTTTGAACCAGGATCATCTCCGGTTCAAAGGGATCGTCGAGCCGCTGCTGCTCGACGATAAATTCCATCAGTGCTTCCAGCACATCAAGACGGTTTGAGTGGTAGACCCTTAACATTGCTGCTCCCAACTACTGGCTAACCGGGCAGTGCAGGCGCGTCATTTGACCCTGCCGACCCAATGGAGAAATAAGTGAGACCGAGATGCTGACACATCCGGCCGGTGTTGTCTGCACCCTGTTTACCTGCCAGCCTGGAGGGATCTCCCCGGCGGCCAGCTGTGACTGAGACCAGACATGACGCCAGAGCTGACGATACTGCTCAAGGGTGACAAACCGGCTGGCTAACACACGATGGTAACCCGCCAGCCCGGTGACGACCATTACCATCAGCATCATGGCCAGTAAGACCTCAACGATGCTGAACCCCTTCTGTTTCGCTACGGTTGCTGACATAACGCCCTCTCCTTCAGGGGACAGAAATCGCTCCAGCCCTGCGGCGAGAAATGCACGCCGTTGGCCGTCACCTCGCCCAGCCGCCACAGCATCGCGCTACCGCTGCTGGCGATAAGCAGCGCGCGTTCCTCCAGAATGCGTAAGCAGACGCGCCAGGGCTGCTGCGGATGCTGACGGCATGCATATTCAGCCTGGGTTTGCCAGGAGAGCATTCTTCCCCATTCCAGCGCGGACTGGGCTATCGCCTGATGCTGTATCGCCTGACGTTCCGTACTAACGATGCGCATCAGGGCAGCCAACTGCTGGTTGAGCCCGGCCAGCATCAGGCTGCCAAGAATCAGCAGCAGGAGCACCAGCGCCAGCGACGACATCCCTTGCTGACGGTTCACAGATTAAACCCGGTCACGACGTGGCGCGCCTCGACCACGCCATCGCGCTGTCCGTTGACGGAGGCCGCCAGCGTCAGGCTCAGCTCCGGGGCGAAGCCCGCACGTAAAATGCGTTGCACCTGAAAACGCTGAACCCTGATCCTGTCAGGGTCAGTCATTCTCTCCCACCCCTTACCCTCGCACTGCGTCGCACCTCGCAAAGTTTCCAGTGCGTCGCCGTTCAGACGAAAGCCGGTCTGCTCGGCGGCTGAGGGTAAGGTTTCCCAGCGGCCGTTGCTGTTTTCATCCCACTGGACAATAACGCATTCGCCGCGCAGACCAATCTTCAGCGCCTCGCCTTCGCACTTGCCCGCGCAATACCCCGCTCGTTGCAGGTGCTTACCGATGCCGTTTATGCGCAGCCAGAGCTCCTCTTGCAGCTCCTGCTGCTTCGTCAGCACCATTATCGACCGCTGTAGCGCGGGCAAGAATCGCGCCGTGCTCATCAGCAGCACGCTGCTTATCGCCATCGCGATCAGCACTTCGGTCAGGGAAAACCCCTGCTGCTTTACCGGCATGCGAACTCCCCCTTTCCGTTGCACATGCGGATACGCCCCCATGCGGAAATGAGGATCAGCCACTCTCCGGCCTGGCTTTGCAGACGTACTCTTCCGGCCCAGGCGGTATCCCGTAAACCGTAAAACCCCAGCGCAGGCGTTAGCTCGGTGATCTGAATGTCAGACCACTGCGGCGTGAGTACAAAAGCATTATCCGCCTGGCACGCCGGGATGCCGGTCTTTAACAGACACCACTGTTTGCCCGCCCGTTGCAGGGTCACGATATGGTCCCGGTTATTCCGCCAGGCATCATTTCGCAGCACCACCAGGTAATCCCGTACCTGGCGCGCCGTCTGCCACAGCTGCTGTTGCTGCTGCCAGCGCCGCCAGCCGTACAGCCCTGCCGCACTGAGCGTCACGATCAGCGAGAGGGCGATCAGTATTTCCATGAGGGTAAAGCCCTTTTCCTTTTTCATGGCGGCAGTGTGCCGTGAAGAAAAAAACAGTTCGAGGGGCAGATGTGCAGATTACGAGGCGGCTTCAGCACTTTCGAGGGAGTTTCAGCGCGTTGCAATTCACGCGGACGCAGGCTCGCAAAACCATCACGAAGGCATAAAAAAACCGGCGCGAAAGGCGCCGGTTGTGTCAGGATTGCAGCCTCAGATGGCTACAGGGGCTTTAATCCCCGGATGCGGGTCGTAACCCTCAATTTCGAAATCTTCGAAGCGATAGTCGAAAATGGAGTCCGGTTTACGTTTGATGACCAGCTTCGGCAGCGCACGCGGCTCACGGGTCAGCTGCAGGTGGGTCTGCTCCATATGGTTGCTGTACAGGTGGGTATCCCCACCGGTCCAGACAAAATCCCCCACTTCCAGGTCACACTGTTGGGCCATCATATGCACCAGCAGCGCATAGCTGGCGATGTTGAACGGCAGACCGAGGAACACGTCGCAGGAGCGCTGGTAGAGCTGGCAGGAGAGCTTGCCATCCGCCACGTAGAACTGGAAAAACGCGTGGCACGGGGCCAGCGCCATCTTGTCCAGTTCGCCCACGTTCCAGGCCGACACGATGATACGGCGCGAGTCTGGATCGTTTTTCAGCTGGTTCACCACGGTGGTGATCTGGTCAATATGGCGACCATCCGGCGTTGGCCAGGCGCGCCACTGCTTGCCGTAGACCGGGCCCAGATCGCCGTTTTCATCCGCCCATTCGTCCCAGATAGAGACGTTGTTCTCGCGCAGATAGGCGATATTGGTGTCGCCCTGCAGGAACCAGAGCAGTTCATGAATGATTGAGCGTAAATGGCAGCGCTTGGTCGTCACCAGCGGAAAGCCTTCCTGCAGGTTGAAGCGCATCTGGTGGCCAAAAATGGAGATCGTACCGGTGCCGGTGCGATCGTTCTTTGGCGTGCCCTCATCGAGCACTTTTTGCATCAGTTCAAGATACTGTTTCATGATTCCTCAGGAGACCTGTTGCTGTGGACGGCGGTACGCCCAGACCATCATCGCGATACCTGCGACAATCATCGGAATGGAGAGGATCTGCCCCATGCTGATGTACTGGACCCACGTTCCGGTAAACTGCGCATCTGGCTGACGGAAGAACTCAACGATGATGCGGAACGCGCCATAACCGATCAGGAACAGGCCCGATACGGAGCCCGTCGGACGCGGTTTACGGATGAACAGGTTCAGAATGATAAACAGCACCACGCCTTCCAGCGCCATTTCATACAGCTGGGACATATGGCGCGGCAGAACGCCGTAGGTGTCGAAAATCGACTGCCACTCCGGATGCGAAGGCAGCAGCGCGATATCTTCAGCACGCGACTGCGGGAACAGCATGGTAAAGGAGACGCTCGGATCGACGCGGCCCCACAGCTCACCGTTGATAAAGTTACCGAGACGACCAGCGCCCAGCCCAAACGGGATCAGAGGGGCAATAAAATCAGCCACCTGGAAGAAGCTGCGTTTGGTACGTTTGGCGAAGATGACCATTACCAGGATGACGCCGATCAGGCCACCGTGGAAGGACATGCCGCCATCCCAGACGCGGAACAGGTAGAGCGGATCGGCCAGGAAGAGCGGGAAGTTATAGAACAGCACATAGCCGATACGTCCACCGAGGAAAACGCCGAGGAAACCGGCATACAGCAGGTTTTCCACTTCGTCTTTGGTCCAGCCGCTGCCAGGACGTTTGGCACGACGGCCAGCCAGCCACATGGCAAAGACGAAACCGACCAGATACATCAGACCGTACCAGTGAAGCGCAACGGGTCCTACTGAGAAAATGACCGGATCAAACTCCGGAAAATGCAGATAGCCACTGTTCATCTGTCACCACAAGATGTTGTTATTCCGCTGAAAGTGGACAGCGGCAGAGATGCGCGCAGAGGTGTACCCTGCGCTCCAAAGTTGCGAATCATAGCACAAGCGAGCGTGGAGGTTGCGCCCGAGATGTAAAAGATGTGTATAGAGACTTCGCGCAGTTTGTATCCCTCCCCGAGGAGGAAGGGATACCCGGTGCTTAACGCCCGCCGCGGATCAGGCCGCCCATGCCGCGACGCTCCATAAAGGCCGCCACCTGATGGCGTACTTCCGTTGCCAGCTGTGCTTCAAGACTGCGTTTCGCCAGCAGCTGCGCCTCTTCGAAGTCGATATGGCGCAGGAGATACTTCACGCGGGCGACGGAGCGTCCGTTCATGGATAAGTGACGGAAGCCAAGGCCAATCAGGATCGCCACACACATTGAGTCACCGGCCATCTCGCCGCACAAACGCAGGTCAAGCCCCTGCTCTTGTGCCTCGCGGGCAATCATCGCCAGCACGCGCAGCATTGCCGGGTGCAGGCTATCGTAAATACTCGCCACCCGCGTGTTGTTGCGATCCACCGCCAGCATGTACTGGGTCAGGTCGTTGGTACCCACCGAGATGAAATCAACCCGGCTCGCCAGCTGCGGCAGCATAAAGACCATTGAGGGGACTTCGAGCATCACCCCAATACGCGGTTTCGGAATTTCGTAGCCGATCATCTCTTCGACTTCGCGCCCGGCGCGTTCGATCAGACGGCGGGCTTCATCGATCTCGTCAATGCTGGTGACCATCGGCAGCAAAATGCTGAGGTTACCGGTGGCGGCATTGGCGCGCAGCATGGCGCGCACCTGGATCAGGAAGATCTCCGGCTGATCGAGGGTAATGCGGATCCCGCGCCAGCCCAGGCAGGGGTTCTCTTCGCTGATCGGCATGTACGGCAGTTGCTTATCCGCGCCAACGTCCAGAGTGCGCAACGTCACCGGTTTGTCGTTGAACATCTGCAACATGCCCTGATACTGCGCGACCTGCTCCTCCTCAGAAGGGAAGCCGCTTTGCAGCATAAACGGGATTTCTGTGCGATAGAGACCAATGCCATCGATGCGGCTGCCGAGCTTCTCTTCGTGTTCCGGGCTTAACCCGGCATTGAGCATCACTTTGATTCGCTCACCGCTTTTCAGCGCCGCAGGCTGATTAACATCATCTTCGGCAAGACGGCTCAGCTCATTCTCTTCGCTGATAAGCTTTTGATATTCCTGCAACAGCACCGGTTCAGGATCGACCAGCAGTTCGCCGCGATAGCCGTCGACCACCAGCGTGCGTCGGTGCAGTGCCGAGGGCTGAATGTCCGCGCCCATCACCGTCGGGATCCCCAGCGCGCGCACCATAATGGCGGCATGGGAGTTGGCGGCACCATCGCGTACCACGATCCCGGCCAGCCGATCCTGCGGCAGTTCCGCGAGGGTGGTTGCAGATAGCTCATCCGCCACCAGCACAAAGCGCGGCGGCCAGGTGTTGGCCCCCTGGATGGTGTCATCGAGATGGAACAGCAGACGCTGGCCTAAGGTGCGCAGATCCCCGGCACGCTCTTTCAGATAGCCGTCGGTTAAGGCGGCAAACTGCTCGGCGAATTTTTCGATGATCTTTTTGACCGCCCACTCCGCGACCGAGCCGCTGTCGACCTCGTCAAACAGCTCCCGACGCAGCCGGGCATCGGACAGCAGGTGCGAATAAAGATCGAAGATCGCCGCCGTCTCTTTCTGCGCCCCGGCAGCAAAACGCTTGCTGTAGCGGCGAAACTCGTTGGCGGCCTCTTCCAGCGCGCCGGTTAGACGTTCGCGCTCAAGGGCGGTATCCAGCGTCGAGGCTTCGTAAACCTGCTCCATTAACGGCAGCGTGGCGTCCATCCACCCTTCTGCAATCGCGACGCCCGGCGAGGCCGGTAAAGCGCGAATGCGCGTCTGTCGGTACTGACCAAAGAGCGCTGCCAGCTGGGACTGGGAGAGGATGGCGGCCATTTGCGTGGCAAGCGTAACGAGGAACGACTCTTCGCTTTCATCGTACTGGCGCAGCTCACGCTGCTGTACTACCAGCACGCCAAGGAGCTGACGGCGCTGAATAATGGGTACGCCGAGGAATGCGCGGAAGCGCTCCTCTTTTACGGAGGGAATGTATTTAAAGCTGGGGTGTTTCTGCGCATCGGCAAGGTTGATGGGTTCCGCCAGTCGCCCGACCAGACCCACAACACCTTCATCAAATGCCAGCGCAACGGTACGACCACGCGGTTTTTTTAATCCGCGCGTGGCCATAAGGTAGTAACACCTGCGGTCGTGGTCGGCCAGATAGACCGAACACACCTCGGTTTCCATCGCAAGGCAGATATCCGTGACCAGAATATCCAGCGCCTCGTTGAGCCGTGGGGCACTGGCCACCTTCTCGACTATTTCGCGCAGGCGGGTGAGCATAATGTGCGTAGCTTAACCTCTTTTACGTCGCCAGGCAGGTGCGCTCTGCGGCTTAGGAGGGGTCTCCTGCAGCAACATCACAGCACTTGCGAACTCTTTCATCACCCTACGGTAAACGTCGCGCTTAAACGACACGACCTGACGAACGGGATACCAGTAGCTGACCCAGCGCCAGCCATCAAATTCGGGCGTGCTGCTGGTTTGCATATTGATATCCGCATCGCTGCTCACCAATTGCAGAAGAAACCATTTCTGTTTCTGGCCGATACATACCGGCTTTGTGTCCCAACGCACCAAACGCTTCGGTAACTTGTAACGCAACCAGTTGCGGGTCGAAGCCAGAATGCGAACATCCTTGCGGCTTAAGCCAACTTCTTCGAACAGCTCCCGATACATCGCTTGCTCTGCGGACTCTCCTGGATTGATCCCACCTTGGGGAAATTGCCAGGAGTGCTGACCATATCGCCGGGCCCACATAACCTGACCCTGGCGATTACAAATTACGATACCTACATTCGGGCGGTAGCCATCGTCATCAATCACCGGACTACCCCAAACTAAACCTTATATATAAATGATTGTTTCACACTCCAGTGAGGCGGTAAACCACTCTCTTTCTGGCCTGGAGCCTAATAACATTTGAATAACTCACAATTATCAGCTGAGTTATAAACAGATGACCGGTCTGAAGGGCAATTTTATTCACTTTTTCTGTGGATAGAGTTGTGAAGAAGTGTGGAATTACCGATGGACAACCCAGATCACTCTGAATATTACAGAGATGAGTGATTTTTACAAATCACTATAATTCATGGAGTTAAATTATAAATTACCTGAATTACACGGCATAGTGTGATGTACATCACCTTAAAGATCCTGGCACTGATGAAAGATCGAACAACGTCGGTTTTATCCACAGATTGTGCCAATAAGTTAGGCACATTTTGTCTGATTTTTCGATTTTCGTCCCACGTCAAGGCTGTAAATGGAAACAGTAGTGGGGGTTATTCCCAGTTATCCCATTTTTCTGTGGATAACTGGGTGTAAGATCCTGTTTATTGTCAGTGACCAGATTTGAACAACCGGGAGAGCTCCCTTAGCGAAACGGAATTACAGGTGATAAAAAGGCTGATAAATCATCCACCTGGCACCAGCAAAAAGAAAAAGATAAACTCAGACCGTGCGGTGGAAAACTGCTGTTCACTTTTTAACCAGAAGGCAACGATCATGCTTCCCCTTGTTCCACTGACGTCTCCCCCCGCAACGGAAGCGGCATTACTGCAACAAGCGCAACGCCTGGCGGGATACTCGCTGGGAGAACTCGCCGCCCTGGCCGGTCTGCCCATTCCACCCGATCTTAAGCGTGATAAGGGATGGACGGGCATTCTGCTGGAGCTGTGGCTGGGGGCCAGCGCGGGCAGCAAACCTGAACAGGACTTTGCCGCGCTGGGGGTGGAGCTGAAGACCATTCCGATCGACAGCCTGGGCCGTCCGCTGGAAACCACCTTTGTCTGCGTGGCGCCGTTAACCGGCAATACCGGGATCACCTGGGAGAGCAGCCACGTGCGGCATAAGCTAAAGCGTGTGCTGTGGATCCCGGTGGAGGGCGATCGGGCGATCCCGCTGGCGGCACGGCGCGTCGGTGCGCCGTTGATCTGGAGCCCGGATGAGGAGGAAGATCGTCAGCTGCGTCTGGACTGGGAGGAGTTGATGGACATGATCGTGCTGGGTCAGGTTGAGCGTATCACCGCCCGCCACGGTGAAGTGCTCCAGCTGCGGCCCAAAGCGGCAAACAGTAAAGCCCTCACCGAGGCCATCGGCGCGCACGGGGAACCGATCCTGACCCTGCCCCGCGGCTTTTATTTGAAAAAGAACTTCACGGGTGCGCTGCTAGCCCGTCACTTTCTGCTGAATACCTGATTTTTTAGCCAGAATTATGCCGTTTATCACATATTTGCCTGTTTTTTCAGATTTCACCGCTTTGTGAAAACCAATGCCCGGGTTATTACTACAATAAGATGTGATACGAGCCAGGTGGAGGTAATAAGAATGAAAAAATGGGCAGTGATAATCTCGGCTGTTGGTTTAGCGTTTGCCGTTTCAGGTTGTAGCAGCGATTACGTCATGGCGACGAAAGATGGTCGCATGATCCTGACCGACGGCAAACCCGAAGTCGACGATGATACCGGTCTGGTCAGCTACCGCGATCAGCAGGGTAATAATATGCAGATTAACCGCGACGACGTTTCGCAGATTATCGAAAGATAGTATTGAAGGTCAGCAGCTTGCTGGCCTTTTGATTTTTCTCTTCCCCTTTCGCTTCCCCTCTGCCATGTTTATTGTCCTTCGTCGGGAATTTCCTGACACGCTTAACATGTCAACTAAGGAAGCCGGCTATGCAATATCACCGTATCCCCCATAGCGCTCTTGAGATAAGCCAACTGGGGTTGGGCACGATGACATTTGGTGAACAAAATAGCGAAGCCGATGCCCATGCACAACTCGATTACGCCGTCAGCCAGGGCATTAACCTGATTGACGTTGCTGAAATGTACCCGGTTCCGCCACGCCCGGAAACACAGGGCTTAACCGAAACCTACGTCGGCAACTGGCTGGCAAAACGCGGCAACCGCGAAAAGCTGATTGTTGCCTCTAAGGTCAGCGGCCCGTCACGCAATAACGACAGCGGCATTCGCCCGAATCAGATCCTCGATCGTAAGAACATCCGCGCCGCGCTGGACGCCAGTCTGACGCGTCTGCAGACGGATTACCTCGACCTGTATCAGGTTCACTGGCCTCAGCGTCCGACCAACTGCTTCGGCAAGCTCGGGTATAGCTGGAGCGACAGCGCACCGGTCGTTACGCTGCTGGAAACGCTGGAAGCCTTAACCGAATGCCAGCGTGCGGGTAAAATCCGCTATATCGGCGTCTCTAACGAAACGGCTTTCGGCGTGATGCGCTATCTGCACCTGGCGGATAAGCACGACCTGCCGCGCATCGTCACCATCCAGAACCCCTACAGCCTGCTGAACCGCAGCTATGAAGTGGGTCTGGCGGAGGTGAGCCAGTATGAAGGCGTTGAGCTGCTGGCCTACTCCTGCCTGGCCTTTGGCACGCTGACCGGTAAGTATCTCAACGGTGCAAAACCGGCGGGGGCGCGTAATACGCTGTTCAGCCGCTTTACCCGTTACAGCGGCGAGCAGACGCAGAAAGCGGTAGCGGCCTATGTGGATATCGCCAGACGTCACGGGCTCGATCCGGCGCAGATGGCGCTGGCTTTTGTGCGCCGTCAGCCGTTTGTAGCCAGCACCCTGCTGGGCGCGACCACCATGGAGCAGCTGAAAACTAACGTTGAAAGCATCCATCTGGAGCTGAGCGAAGAGGTGTTAGCGGAGATTGAAGCGGTGCATCAGGTGTATACCTATCCGGCACCCTGACAAAAGCAAAAAGGCAACGTAAGTTGCCTTTTTAATATGTGCGCCCTCTTCTCGTGGGCTAAGGGATCCCCACCAAAAATATTCACACGGACTATCCCCTCTCCCTTGAGGGAGAGGGTTAGGGTGAGGGGGAGCATGCGACTCAGGAGGTGGTTCCGTTCACCTCAGGTTCCTTGCTTCTCTGCCAGGCCTGAACCGGTGAACGTGCCAGGGGGGCTCGCCGCCTCCCCCCGGCCTTCCGGAAATGCTTCGGCGATTTTCAGCCGGACCAGGGAGTCGCTGTAAGCCCTTTATTATCAGGTGATTATTTCATTGCTTTAAAGGCAATAAAATTACTGAGGATTCCTCTGCCTCGTGGAAGAGGGCATCAAATCGCTCCGGCGCCGCCTGATTGCCCGGCGGCGCTGCGCTTGCCGGGCCTACAAAGTCAAAGGCAAGGTTTGTAGGTCGGGTAAGGCGAAGCCGCCACCCGACACATCCGCCAGGTCAAAGGCAGGGTTTGTAGGTCAGGTAAGGCGTAGCCGCCACCCTATCACCGCCGACGCTGCCAGATCCACAGCGCCGCAATCGCCAGCGCAAACAGGCCACCAAAGCCGACCCCAATGCCCACCACCGGCACACCCACCTTCACCGCCAGCGAGTAAAGACCCAGCATCAGCAGCATGGCGGCGTTTTCGCCGAGGTTTTGCACCGCGATGGCGTTGCCTGCCCCGACGGTCTGCTTCCCGCGCTCCTGCAGCAGCGCATTCAGCGGCACCACGAAGAAACCACCGCAGATCCCCATCAGGAACAGCAGCGCATAGGCTGGCAACAGCGCATGCTGCAGCGCGAAGATCAGCACCACAACGCCGATCAGGATCCCGGCGGGCATGCAGCGCGCGACGGTTTGCAGCGTCACCAGCTTCGCCGCCGCCCCCGCACCCAGCACAATGCCTACTGCCACCATAGCGTTGAGATAGGTCGGCGTGGCGTTATCGGTAATGCCCAGCGCCGTCGGCACCCACAGCACCAGCAGGAAGCGCAGCGTGACCCCCGCGCCCCAGAACATGCTGGTGCCCAGCAGCGAGAAGCGGGTTTCGCCGTTCCGCCACAGCACGCGACAGGCATTAAAGAAGCTGGCGGTCATCGGCGTAAAACGCCAGGACTGCCCCGGACGCGCCGCCGGCAGTTTCGGGATAAACAGGTTGGCGATCACCGCCCCGGCATACATCACCGCGCAGATCCCCAGCGCCGCCAGCACGTGCCAGTCTGCCAGCACTCCACCCGCCATCGAGCCCAGCAGGATCGCCGCTATGGTCGAGGCCTCCATCAGCCCGTTGGCTTTGACCAGCTTATCGCCCGTCGTCAGTTCACCGAGGATACCGTACTTGGCGGGGGAGTAAGCTGCCGCCCCGATCCCCACCAGCGTATAGCCAATAAACGGATTCACGCCAAAGCAGATGCTGGCGGCACCCAGCAGCTTCAGGCTGTTGGCGAACATCATCACCCGCCCTTTGGCGAAGCTGTCCGCCACCTGACCGACAAAGGGGGCGAAAAGGATGTAAGCGCCCACAAACACCATCTGTAGGATCGGCTGGCTCCAGTCCGGGTAAAACTGGGATTTGAGCAGCGCCAGGGTGGCAAACAGCAGCGCGTTATCACCAAAGGCAGAGAAGAACTGGGCGGCAGTAACCGCCATCATCCCCTTCGACCAGATGGAGGTGTTAGTGGGTACTGACTCACTCATTATGCGACTCCGCCTGGTCAACCATGCCTTTGAGGGTGACAAAATCCGGTTTGCCGCTACCCAGCACCGGGAGTTGTTTCAGATAACGAATATCGCGTGGAACGGCCAGTTCCGGGATACCATGTTCACGCGCATGCTGAAGAAGCTGCTCGCGCTTCAGCTCGCTGTCAGTGGTGAAGAGCACCAGCGCCTCACCTTTGCTGGCATCGGCTTTCACCGCCGTGGCGTGCATTTTGTCTGCCGATACGGCCAGCGCCAGCTGTTCCACCATCTCCAGCGACACCATTTCTCCGGCAATTTTGGCAAAGCGTTTTGCGCGACCCTGGATCTGCACATAGCCCTGCTCGTCAAAGCGCACAATGTCCCCTGTGTCGTACCAGCCGGCCTCCACTTCACCGTTAACGTTTTCCGCCGTCGGCACTTCCAGCACGCCCGGATTTTCTACCCGCAGGTAGCCGTTCATCACGTTCGGTCCTTTCAGCTGCAGGCGTCCGCCCTCTTCGATACCCGGAACGGCGAGCAGACGCGCGTCCATCCCCGGTAAAATGCGCCCGACGGTGCCGGGTTTCGCCGCCATCGGCACGTTAATGGAGACTACCGGCGCGCACTCGGTCACGCCATAGCCTTCCAGAATGCGCAGGCCAAATTTGTCCTGCCACAGCTGGCGGGTGCTCTCCTGCAGTTTTTCCGCCCCGGCTACCACATAACGCACGCGGTGGAAATCATAGGGATTGGCAAAACGGGCGTAGTTGCCGAGGAAGGTCGAGGTGCCGAAAATCACCGTACAGTTACGGTCGTAGGTCAGCTCCGGCACGATGCGGTAGTGCAGCGGACTCGGGTAGAGGAATACTTCGGCCCCGGTCAGCAAGGGCGTGAACAGCCCCACCGTCAGGCCAAAGGAGTGGAACAGCGGCAGCGCCGACATAAAGCGATCCCGGGTGGTGAAGTCGGCGATGGTTTTGATCTGCTCGACGTTGGCCAGCAGGCTTTTATGGCTGTGAACCACCCCTTTCGGGCTCCCTTCCGAACCGGAGGTAAAGAGGATCACCGCGGCATCTTCCGGCTGCTGTTTAACCTGCGCCAGGTGCGGCATCAGCAGGTGAGCAAAAATCCACAGCTTGTCGCCAGCGGTAACTTCCGCTTTCAGATCTTCGAGGAAGACCCAGCGCACCTGGGTGAGCTGCTCCGGCAGATGCCAGAGTTTACCTTTATCGAGGAAGGTACGTGAGGTGAACACGGTGTTGATCTGCGCGGCGGTGATGGCGCTACCGAGCCCCTTCACGCCGGCGGTGTAGTTCAGCATTGCCGGGACACGCCCGCGAGAGACGGCACCAAAGATCACCGCGGCGCTGATCCCGGCGTTGGGCAGCATCAGGCCGATCTTTTCCCCCTGTTTGCTGTATTTTTCGAGAATACGGCCCACAAACAAGGTCTTGGTCAGCAGCTTGTGATAGTTATCAGGGGCGAAATTGATATCGTCGATACAGTTTTTCTTCGCGCCATAGCGGTACATCGCCGTCAGCAGCGACTCATACAGGGTCTCCCGCGGGCGCACCGCCATCCGGGCTTCCATCATGACCTGATGCAGCATCTCACCGGCGATTTTACGTCGATCCCGGGCACGGGGCGCGTCGGGCATTGGCAAGGAGGTCGGCGGCAGCAGATGCAGGGTGATGCGCGGGAACAGGCGCTGTTTCACCAGCCCTTTCAGGCGGCTGAAAAAGGTCAGTTCTGCCCCTTCAATGCGCACCGGCACCACAGTGGCACCGGATTTCGCTGCCACAAAGCCCGCGCCGTCATAGATTTTCATCAGCGAGCCGGTAATGGAGATACGCCCTTCCGGGAAGATCACCACCGGACGCCCCTGCTCAATCAGACGCACCAGGTGTTTGATCATCATCGGTTTGGTCGGGTCAAGCGGGACAAAATCAATCAGCTTCGTCAGCCAGCGCATGTACCACTGCTTGCTGACGGAGGTGTAGACCGCAAACACCGGACGCACGGGTAAAAACAGCGCCAGCAGAATACCGTCAATAAAGGAGACGTGGTTGGGGGTAATAAGAACGCGATCGGCGTGCAATGCCCGGGTGTCGCCCGTCAGACGGACGCGAAAAAGAATACGGAACAGCGTGCGGAAGAACCCAAATAGCATTTCAACTCCCTTTGCCTTTCAATTAGCCGGGTTACGGTAAATTGTGGCAGATTACACGAGAAGTGTAGCAGGAGCGACAGCCGGATAAAGACAAAAAAAAACCTGCGCATCTGCGCAGGCTGGTGCAAGAGATGAGTACGCAGTACGTACTAAGAATTCTCACCAATCAATACCTCTGGGATCTTGATTGTGGATCCAGGCCATCGACTTCACCAGCGCAAAAAAGCAAGGGAATGAGCCGAAGTGCAACCAGGTGTGAATTTCTTCGGCGGCTGTTACATGTTGAACAACAAGCAAAAAAAACCTGCGTAAGAACGCAGGCTGGTGTAAAGCGTGTCAGTTAACCGCGGGTCAACTTCACCTATCAATACCTCTGGGATCTCAAATGTAGCAACGGCGACTAAATCCCTGCCAGCAGACAATCGCAACAGCCTGAGGCAAAGTGTAACCAAAGATTCAAATTCACCCGCTTCTGTCACGCTTCGCTGTGTAACGATTACACAATTTCCGCAGCCACGTGTCACCTTTGTGAATTGCCTCACCGCCCTGCGCTTGAATACGCCTGACTTTTCCGCAACACTATTTAGTGTGTAAACGCTTACCCCAATGAGAAGGTAGAGAATGGCGACAATTAAGGATGTGGCCCGACTGGCGGGTGTTTCTGTCGCCACGGTTTCACGCGTCATCAATAATTCCCCCAAAGCCAGCGAAACCTCCCGCCAGGCGGTGCTGACCGCCATGGAGTCACTGAACTATCACCCGAACGCCAACGCCCGGGCGCTGGCTCAGCAGTCCACCGATACCGTCGGGCTGGTGGTGGGCGATGTGTCGGATCCCTTTTTCGGCGCGATGGTGAAAGCCGTCGAGCAGGTCGCCTACCACACCGGCAATTTTCTGCTGATCGGCAACGGTTACCACAATGAGCAGAAAGAGCGTCAGGCAATTGAGCAGCTGATCCGCCATCGCTGCGCGGCACTGGTGGTGCATGCCAAAAAGCTGTCGGATGAAGAGCTAGTTCATCTGATGAAGCAGATCCCCGGCATGGTAATTGTGAACCGTATTATTCCCGGCTATGAGCAGCGCTGTGTGTCGCTGGACGATCGCTACGGCGCCTGGCTTGCCACCCGCCACCTGATCCAGCAGGGACATACCCGCATCGGCTACCTCTGCTCCAATCACGCCATATCTGACGCCGAAGATCGGCTGCAGGGCTACTACGATGCACTGCGCGAGAACGACCTGCCCTGCAACGATCGTCTGGTCACTTACGGTGAACCCGATGAGCGCGGCGGTGAGCAGGCGATGACGGAGCTGCTTGGACGGGGGCGTAACTTTACGGCGATCGCCTGTTACAACGACTCGATGGCCGCCGGAGCAATGGGGGTGCTGAACGATAACGGCATTGACGTGCCGGGAGATATTTCGCTGATCGGCTTCGATGACATCCTGATCTCGCGCTATGTACGGCCGCGGCTGACCACGGTGCGCTACCCAATCGTCACCATGGCGACCCAGGCGGCGGAGCTGGCGCTGTCACTGGCGGATAAACGTCAGCCGCCGGAGATCACGCATGTCTTCAGCCCGACGCTGGTGCGTCGTCACTCGGTCACACCACCGGCAGAGTCCGCCAGCGAATAGCGGTAGAGATGCACGGTTTTGTCCGGGTACTCCAGACCGTCACCCATGTAGTGCCAGCCGTAGCGTTCATAGAAATCGCGGCAGGCGGACCAGAGATGCAGTTCGCGATAGCCGATCCCGGCTGCATATTTCTGCACGTGCTGCTGTAATTTCCCCGCCAGCCCCTGCCCGCGCGCGGCTTCATCCACGTACAGCGCCGCCAGCCACGGATAGAGATCCTGGCGGGTGATCAGGTCGCAGCGCCATAGCCCCACCGTGCCGAGTAGCTGTTCACCCTGAGTGGCAATAAAGGTCAGCGGCAGCGCGCCCGGCGTTTGACTGTAAGTCACTACGCTGGCAAAAAAGTCGCGCGGCAGCCCGTCGCCAAAGGCCTGCCATAGCCAGTCGATCACCTGCTCCGCATGCTGTGGGGCGGCGTACAGCGGTTGAATAATCACACCAGCTTCCCCTGGAAAATGGGCACCGACTCAAACAGATAGCCGTCAAAGTCCGGGGCATCTTCATCGGAGAGTTCCAGCAGGCTCTTTTTGACATTTTCCAGATGCTGGAACATCGCCTGCCAGGCCCCCATCACGTCGCGGCGACGCAGGGCGGCCAGAATAGTCTGCCTGTCGCCCAGCCACTTCAGGCGATACGCCCTGCTGGCGATATGAACGTTAAACTGCTGCCACAGTGGACTGCTGTCCATGTGGTGCCAGACGCTTTCGACGGTCGCCAGCAGCATCTGGTTCTGCGTGGCGCCCGCCAGCACCAGATGGAACATCTTGCTGTTGTCCTGGCTGTTGTCGTTGGCGGCGATCGCCCGCTGCTCCTGCTCAATGATGCGACGCAGGTTGTCGATGTCCGCCCGGGTCGCCATTTTGGCGGCAAAGGCGGCGATGTTGCTTTCGAGCAGCTGGCGCGCCTGCAAAATCTCAAACGGGCCAACGTCGCTTTTTAACAGACGCTCTTCCTCGTTCTCATGCTCTTCGGGAATGCGCATCACGTAGACGCCGGAGCCCTGACGGATATCCACGGTGCCCTGTAACTCCAGCATCAGCAGCGCTTCCCGCACGATGGTGCGGCTGACGCCGTAGGTTTCCGCAATATTGCGCTCCGGCGGCAGACGCGAGCCCACGGGATAATGCCCCTGGATGATCTGGGCGCGTAAATCCTCGCCAATCTCCTGGTACTGCTTCTTTTCCGCCGGGACGACAGCCTTATCCACGTTATCACCTGTACTCTGAGTTAATGCGGCCAGTTTGCGCACTATGTTACCAGAAGCGTCGCGATCTGCGCCTACTTCCATTCGTCATCGAGGGTCAGGGTCAGGACGCGCTCATCACGCAGTTGCCGGAACCAGCTGGCCGACTTTTTGGCGCGTCGGGCGCGGTTATCCGCCAGATCGATCTCAATCAGGCCGTAGCGGTTTTTAAAGGCGTTCATCGGCGAGACGTTGTCGGTGAAGGCCCACAGCATGTAGCCGTGGCAGTTCGCCCCCTCCTCCCGCGCCAGCAGGGTGTAATAAAGATGCTCGCTGATAAAGTTGATGCGGTAGTTGTCCTCGATGATGCCGTCGTGGTTACGGTACTGGGCCTCGTTTTCAACTCCCATCCCGCTTTCGGCCACGAACCAGTCGATGTTGCGGTAGTCGTTTTTGATCCGCATCGCCATGTCGTAAATGATGCGCGGGGCGATCTCCCACCCGCGGGAAGGGTTCATCCGCCGCCCCGGCAGTTCAAACGGCTCGTAGTAGTACGCCGGGTGGAACGGCGTCTCGGGGTGCCAGGCCCGGGACGGAGCCTTTACCCGGTGCGGGTAATAGAGGTTGATGCCCAGCTCGTCAACGGTGTTGTCGGCAATCAGCGCCAGCTCTTCGGGGCTGTACTCCCACTGCACCTGATGTTTCTCCAGCAGGGTGAACAGTTCCTGCGGGTAGTGCCCGTGCACCAGCGGATCGAGGAATACCCGGTTGTAGAACAGATCGTAGATCTCCGCCGCTTTTACGTCATGGGCCGCACGTGAGCGTGGATAGGTCACTTCCGGGTTGAGAATGCAGCCCACGCTGCCGCTGTAGCCCTTCTCGCGGAACAGCTTCACCACCTTCGCCGTCGCCAGCACCTTGTGGTGATTCCACTGCATCCAGGTGCTGGTGTTCTGTTCGTAGGGCCAGCGCAGCGCGTCGAGATAGACCCGGGTCTGCACCACAATCGGCTCGTTGAAGCTAAACCAGCGCTTCACCAGATGGTGATAGCGGGCAAAGACCTTTTCGGCATAGCGGACAAACAGCTCCACCACATGCTTCGACGCCCAGCCGCCGTAGGTCTCCAGCAAGGTGCCCGGCAGCTCGTAATGCTCGAGGCAGATCATCGGCTCAATGCCCTGGCGATGCATCTCGGCAAACAGGGCGTCGTAATATGCGGCGTACTCCTCATCGACGGTGGCGTTTTCATAGTCGGTGAGAAAACGCGACCAGTTGATGGAGGTGCGGTAGTGGGTCAGCCCGGCCTGCTTCATCAGCGCGACGTCTTCGCGGAAACGGTTAATGAAATCGGTAGCGACTGCCGGACCGTAGCCGTTATGCCACACCTGACGATCGTTTTTGTACCAGAGATCGATCCACGAATCCTGCCCCGCTTTCTTGCCGCTCCAGCCCTCGGTCTGCCAGGCGGAGGCCGCCGCCCCGAGGATAAAGTCCCCGGGGATTTTCATCTGTTTAATGGTCATGCGTTATTCGTTGCCTCCTGGTTAGCGGCCTGAATCGCGGCCTGCTCGGCACGGCGTGAAGCGATCTTCACAAACGGCAGGTAGATCAGCACCGCAGTAATAATGCAGACACCCTGCGTGACCACTGCGCCCATCGAACCGGCGGTAGAGAGCCAGGCGTTGATCAGCGGCGGCGTGGTCCAGGGCACCATCACCACGGCTTTACCGGCAAAGCCGGTGACGGTGGCGAAGTAGCCGATGGAGCCGGTCACTAATGGGGTGATGATGAACGGGATCGCCAGAATCGGGTTGAGCATGATTGGCATACCGAAGATCACCGGCTCGTTGATGTTAAAGATCCCCGGGCCGATGGAGAGCTTGGCGATCTCCTTCATCTCTTTACGTTTGGTGCCAATCATCACCGCGATCAGCAGGCCGATGGTCAGACCCGAGCCGCCGATGCTCATGTAGACGTCCCAGAACGGCATGGTGATGATGTTCGGGATCTCTTTGCCCTGCTCAAAGGCGCTCATGTTGACGGTGATCGCCCCCAGCAGCAGCGGCTCGCGGATCGGTTTGATCATCTGGTTACCGTGGATACCGATCACCCAGAACAGCTGGGCGACAAACATCAGCAGCAGGATCCCCGGCAGGCTTTGCACCACCCGCTCCAGCGGCTGTTGCACCACCTGGTAGACCGCATCGTAGAGGTACATGCCGGTCACCTGATGGAACACAAAGCCGAAGGTGGCGATGAGGGTGGTGGTAATGATCGCCGGGATCAGCGCCGAGAACGAGGCCGACACGTTCGGCGGCACGGTGTCAGGCATCCTGATCTTCAGCCCCGGCCGGCCTTCCAGCCAGCAGTAGATCTCTACCGACAGGATGGCGATGAACATGCCGAGGAACAGGCTGCGGGTATCGGAGAACTGGCGCAGGAGCACATCTTTTACCATGTGCATTTCGCCGTCGACCATCATCTCAACGGTAGTTGGCGTGACGCAGATAAAGCAGATCACCGCCAGCAGCCCCGGGAAGAGGGATTTAATGCCGTTGATACGCCCCAGTTCGATGCCGATCAGGAACACGGCCCCGATATTGAGGAAGTTCAGCGTGGCATAGTTCAGGGCGCTGGTGATCGGCTTCAGCGTGGCGAGAAACGAGAGCGACTGAAAGCTGGCTAAGCCGTTTTTCGGATCCAGCACCATATTGGAGATCAGCACCGAAAATGCGCCCACGATGATGACCGGCATTAAGGTGATGAAGGCGGACTTTATCGCCATGATATAGCGATAACTGTTGAACTTTGTGGCGAAACTGCCCAGAGAGTTGATCAGTTTTTCCTGTAATGCCATGGGGTAATACCTCAGTAAAAGGGCCTTTATTGGGATAAGGTGTACAGCCGGCTTCTATTGGCATACCAAAAATAGCTTCCAGTCACGAATTGTTCTGTGATTAAGCTCTCAACGCGGCAAGAGGTATCCCAGAGTGTGATTTATAATCACTTTGGTATGCCACTTTTGCCTGACCCCACACCCGTTGCCAGAAAGCGTGATCCTGATGAGGGTTTTGCCCCTCCCGCCCGGCTTATGCCGCTGAACGTCTGTGATAAACTTGCGTGCATAACGTGGAAGCAGGAAGAGCAAATGGCAACAATGCTGGATGTCTCACTGCGCGCGGGCGTGTCGAAAGCCACGGTGTCGCGCGTACTGAACGGCACAGGTCAGGTCAAAGAGAGTACCCGTCAGCAGGTCTTTAACGCGATGGAAGAGCTGGGCTACCGCCCCAATTTTCTGGCGCGATCGCTGGCGAACCGGACCAGCAACAGCATTGGTCTGGTGGTTTCGACCTTTGACGGTTTTTACTTTGGGCGCCTGCTGCAGCAGGCCTCACGTCAGACCGAAACGCACGGCAAGCAGCTGATTGTCACCGACGGTCACGATACCCCGGAGCGGGAAGAGGAAGCGGTGCAGATGCTGGCCGATCGCCAGTGCGATGCTATCGTGCTCTACACCCGCTACATGAGCGAAAAAGCGATCATGAAGCTCATCAACAGCGTCAAGATGCCGCTGGTGGTGATTAACCGCGACGTCAGCCAGGCCCGGGAGCGCTGCGTGTTCTTCGAACAGCAGGCAGCCGCCTTCAGCGCCGTGGAGTACCTGATAAGCCAGGGGCACCGGGAGATTGCCTGCATGACGGTACCGATCCACACCCCCACCGGCAAGGCGCGTCTGACCGGCTATCGCAAGGCGCTGGAAAAGCACGGCATTCCCTGGGATGAGAGCCGGGTGAAGTATGGCGATTCGGGAATGACCCGCGGATATGAGCTGTGCCAGGAGTTACTGAACGACAAGGTGCCCTTCAGCGCCCTGTTTGCCTGTAATGACGATATGGCGCTGGGGGCCTCGAAGGCACTGCACCAGGCCGGGCTGCATATTCCGCAGGATGTGTCGTTATTTGGTTTTGATGACGCGCCCTGCGCCAGGTGGCTGGAGCCCGCGTTATCTACCGTCTATCTGCCGATCGATAACATGATCACCACCGCCATCGATCAGGCGATCCGGCTGGCGAAAAGCGAGCCGATCGAAGCGATCCCGCCCTTTACCGGCACGCTGGTGTTACGTGACTCGGTAGCGACGGGACCCTGGTTCGATCAGAACAGTTCGAGGGCGAGCAGTTCCTGAATGGTCTGACGACGGCGGATCAGCCGCGCCTCACCTTTATCAAACAGCACTTCCGGCAGCAGCGGACGGCTGTTGTAGTTTGAGGACATGGACGCGCCGTAGGCACCGGTATCGTGCAGCACCAGGTAATCCCCGGGCACAACCTGCGGCAGCGCGCGGGTTTCCACTTTCCCGCCCTCCTGCTGGGTGAAGACATCCCCGGATTCGCACAGCGGGCCTGCCACTACCGTCTCTACCACTGGCGCCTGGGTTAAATCCCGGCCGTCGGCCGCGAGGGCCGTAATGTGGTGATAGCTGCCGTACATGGATGGACGCATCAGATCGTTAAAGCCCGCGTCGATCAGCACGAAGTGACGGCTGCCCATCGCCTTCACGCTGCGCACCTGGGACACCAGCACGCCGGATTCCGCCACCAGGAAACGCCCCGGCTCGATCTCCAGCTTCACCGCATGCCCCAGATGAGCGGCAATTTTGTCGCGCGCGCCGTTCCACAGGCCATAGTAGTGATCGGTATCGATCGCCTCTTCCCCTTCGCGATAGGGAATAGATAAGCCACCGCCTGCGGAGATCGCCTCCAGATCCTGACCGAATTCGATCACCTGACGCACCATCGCGCCGCACACCTGCTCAAGGTGACCGTAGTCCACGCCGGAGCCAATGTGCATATGGATCCCCACCAGCTTCAGGTTATAGCGCTGCAGTACGGTCAGTGCCGCAGGCAGATCGCTGTACCAGATGCCGTGTTTGCTGTTTTCGCCGCCGGTGTTGGTCTTCTGGCTGTGGCCGTGACCAAAGCCCGGGTTGACGCGCAGCCAGACGCGATGGCCCGGCGACACCTGTCCCAGCTGCTCCAGCATATCCACCGAACCGGCGTTGACCGGGATCTGCAGCTCATGCACACGGGCCAGGGTGGCGCTGTCGATCAGGTCGGCGGTAAAGACGATGGCGTCGCGGTCGATCTTTGGATCGTAGCCCGCCGCCAGCGCGCGCTCGATTTCACCCAGCGATACGGAGTCAACCTTGACGCCCTGCTCGCGCATCAGACGCAGAATATGGATGTTGGAGCAGGCTTTCTGGGCAAAACGCACCACGTCGAACTGATGCAGGGCGGCAATTTTGTCGCGGATAATCTGCGCGTCATAAACCCAGACCGGGCAGCCAAACTCCGCAGGCAGGCGCAGCAAATTGTCGGCGTTCAGATCGGTATCGGTGTTGTTCAGCGGGCGTGGCATGGTGCTCTCCGGGAAGTCGATTTTTTATGATTACGCCACAGCGCGAAGAGAATAAAAAATATCGTTTTATCGCCAGTCTATGCAAAAATGATATGGATTACGCGCAACCAGGTCGCCTCCCATGCCCGCTGTAAATTTACGCCATATTGAAATTTTCCACGCGGTGATGACCGCCGGAAACCTGACCGAAGCCGCGCGCCTGCTGCACACCTCCCAGCCGACGGTGAGCCGCGAGCTGGCTCGCTTCGAGAAGGTGATCGGCCTGACGCTGTTCGAGCGTACCCGCGGGCGGTTGCACCCCACGGTGCAGGGGCTGCGGCTGTTCGAGGAGGTGCAGCGCTCCTGGTACGGGCTGGACCGCATCGTCAGCGCCGCCGACAGCCTGCGCGAGTTTCGCCAGGGCGAGCTGTCCATCGTCTGCCTGCCGGTCTTCTCCCAGTCGTTTTTGCCCGCCCTGCTGCAGCCGTTTCTCGCCCGCTACCCGGACGTGAACCTGACCATCGTCCCGCAGGAGTCGCCGTTGCTGGAGGAGTGGCTCTCGGCCCAGCGCCACGATCTTGGGCTGACCGAAACCCTCGCCACCCCGGCGGGTACCGCCCGCCATGAGCTGCTCTCATTAGATGAGGTGTGCGTCCTGCCTGCCGGACATCGGCTTGCTGAAAAAGCGGTACTGACCCCGGCGGATTTTCAGGGCGAGAACTACATCAGCCTGTCGCGCACCGACAGTTACCGGCAGCTGCTGGACACGCTCTTTGCCGAGCATCTGGTGAAACGACGGATGGTGGTGGAGACCCACAGCGCCGCCTCGATCTGCGCCATGGTGCGGGCGGGGGTGGGGATTTCGGTGGTGAACCCGCTGACGGCGCTGGACTATGCCGACAGCGGGATTGCGATCCGCCGCTTCAGTATTCCGGTGCCCTTTACGGTGAGCCTGATCAGGCCGCTGCACCGCCCGGCCTCGGCGCTGGTGGATACCTTTAGCGCCCATCTGCAGCAGGGGCTGGATACCATTATTGATCCGCTGGAGCGGCTGTTAACCTCGCACGCTACGAAAGCATAAACGCCACCGCATCGGCGGCGTGGATCGCGGCGGTATCAAACACCGGGATCGGGCTTTCATCCGCCGGGATCAGCAGGCCAATCTCGGTGCAGCCGAAGATCACCCCCTGCGCCCCTCGATCGGCGAGCGTCTGGATCACGCTCAGATAATACTGGCGTGAGTCCTCGCTAAAGGTGCCGAGGCAAAGCTCTTCAAAGATGATCTGATTGATGCGGGCCCGATCTGCCTCGTCCGGGATCAGGCTTTCGATGCCATACTGCGCCGTCAGCCGCCCGCGGTAGAAATCCTGCTCCATGGTGTAGCGGGTGCCGAGCAGCGCCACGCGGTTCATGCCCGCCGCGGTGATGGCCCGCCCGGTAGCATCGGCGATATGCAGGAACGGCAGAGAGCAGCGCGCTTCAATCTGCGCGGCGACTTTGTGCATGGTGTTGGTGCACAGCAGAATGGCCTCCGCCCCTGCCCCCTGCAATCCCAGCGCTGCCTCAGCGAGGATCTCTCCGGCCTTCTCCCAGTCGCCGCTGGACTGGCAGGCTTCTATCTCATGAAAATCGACGCTGTGCAGCAGCAGGCTGGCCGAGTGCAATCCTCCCAGGCGCTGTTTCACCCCCTCGTTAATCAGACGATAATACGGAATGGTGGATTCCCAGCTCATTCCTCCCAACAGGCCAATCGTTTTCATCGTGCTCTCCTTTCCGGTTTCACCCAGTGAAGCAAACTTGTGATCGAGTTTCCAGTTCTCTGGTTCCACATTTCCTTTTACCCGGCACTGGGATAAATTAAATGAAACGATGTTTCACTATATAACAGGACATGAGCATGTTTATTTTCCACAAAGAAACTCAACTTGAAGATCTGGGTAACGGCGTCTCCCGCCGTATTCTGGCGCACGACGGCAAAATGATGGCGGTAGAGGTCAATTTCGAACAGGGTGCCGTAGGCCCGATGCACAACCACCCGCACGAGCAGCTGACCTATGTGTTATCCGGTGAATTCGAATTCACCATCGGTGAAGAGAAGCATGTCGTTACCGCCGGGGATACGCTGTATAAGCAACCGCACATTATGCACGGCTGCGTTTGCCTGAAGCCGGGCACCCTGCTGGATACCTTTACCCCGGTTCGTGAAGATTTCCTGAAATAATGAACAGGGCGATGCAACCGCATCGCCCTTTTTTCTGCTTAAGTGCATTTCGCTTTATCTCAGCAAAGTAATCATTCAACAAGTTAACTATATCCTCGCTACCTTAATTCCCATGTTACATTTTTGCTACAAATATTAGTAGTTTGTCTCTGCCGACGAAAATTCCCAGAATATGTGAGCAAAGTCCTCTGTTTAGCTGGTTTTTTCTCATCGCCTTTCCGCGCAAGTCGATAAAAATGCCATCCATCTCACCTTATTGAAACGCTGTTTCGACCGCGATCACATTTCCACTATTTATTGAATGACGTGGATTTAAATCACAATAAAATAAATTAAAACGTCGTTTTACAAATTGAAAACGGTGGTTCATAAGTTTTAAAAAATTGAAACAACGGCCAGCAGCACCCGTACAGATTCCGTTTTAAACCATTAATTACCAGGTAGGTATGTATGAATGAAAACAAGATGTTGGGGCTGGCGTGGATATCACCCTACATAATTGGGTTGATACTTTTCACCGCCTTCCCCTTTGTTTCATCTTTCTTCCTCAGTTTTACTGAGTACGATTTGATGAGCCCGCCGGTATTTAACGGCATAGAGAACTATCGCTACATGTTTACGGAAGACACCCTCTTCTGGAAATCCATGGGCGTGACCTTTGCCTATGTCTTTTTAACTATCCCACTGAAACTGGCCTTTGCGCTGGGTATTGCGTTTGTTCTGAACTTTAAACTGCGCGGCATCGGCTTCTTCCGTACCGCTTACTATATTCCATCGATCCTCGGCAGTTCCGTGGCCATTGCCGTTCTGTGGCGCGCCCTGTTTGCTATTGATGGCCTGCTTAACAGCTTTATTGGCGTGTTTGGTTTTGACGCGGTGAACTGGCTTGGCGAACCTTCTCTGGCGCTGATGTCCGTGACCCTGCTGCGCGTATGGCAGTTCGGCTCCGCGATGGTGATCTTCCTCGCCGCCCTGCAGAACGTCCCGCAGTCGCAATATGAAGCGGCGATGATCGACGGCGCGTCCAAGTGGCAGATGTTCATGAAAGTGACCGTGCCGCTGATTACACCGGTGATCTTCTTTAACTTCATCATGCAGACCACCCAGGCGTTCCAGGAATTTACCGGTCCGTATGTTATTACCGGCGGTGGACCAACCTACTCCACCTACCTGTTCTCACTGTACATCTACGACACCGCATTCAAGTACTTTGACATGGGTTACGGCGCGGCACTGGCCTGGGTCCTGTTCCTGGTAGTCGCTGTCTTCGCCGCTATCGCCTTTAAGTCTTCGAAATACTGGGTGTTCTACTCCGCCGATAAGGGAGGCAAAAATGGCTGATATTCAACAACTCTCCACGGCGAGAAGCATCGCAGAACGTGAAGTGGCGCGGACGCTGCGTCGTGAAAAAATTAGCGCCAGCATTCGCTATGTGATCCTGCTGTTTGTTGGCCTGCTGATGCTCTACCCGCTGGTGTGGATGTTCTCGGCGTCGTTCAAACCGAACCACGAGATCTTCACCACCCTGAGCCTGTGGCCGGCACACGCTACCTGGGACGGCTTCATTAACGGCTGGAAAACCGGTACCGAGTACAACTTCGGTCATTACATGCTGAACACCTTCAAGTATGTGATCCCGAAAGTGATCCTGACCATTATCTCCTCCACCATCGTGGCGTACGGCTTTGCCCGCTTCGAGATCCCGTGGAAGAAGTTCTGGTTCGCAACGCTGATCACCACCATGTTGCTGCCAAGCACCGTGCTGCTGATCCCTCAGTACCTGATGTTCCGTGAAATGGGCATGCTGAACAGCTACATGCCACTGTACCTGCCGCTGGCCTTCGCTACGCAAGGGTTCTTCGTCTTCATGCTGATTCAGTTCCTGCGCGGCGTACCGCGTGACATGGAAGAGGCGGCGCAGATTGACGGTTGTAACTCCATTCAGGTGCTGTGGTACGTGGTGGTACCTATCCTGAAGCCGGCCATCATCTCCGTGGCACTGTTCCAGTTCATGTGGTCAATGAACGACTTTATCGGGCCGCTGATTTACGTCTACAGCGTGGACAAATACCCGATTGCACTGGCTCTGAAAATGTCCATCGACGTCACCGAAGGTGCGCCGTGGAACGAAATTCTGGCAATGGCGAGCATCTCCATTCTGCCATCCATCATTGTCTTCTTCCTGGCACAGCGCTACTTCGTACAGGGCGTAACCAGCAGCGGAATTAAAGGTTAAGAGGGAAATATCATGGCTGAAGTTATTTTCAACAAACTGGAAAAGGTTTACTCCAACGGCTTCAAAGCGGTACATGCTATCGACCTGAAAATCGCTGAAGGTGAATTCATGGTGATCGTCGGCCCGTCCGGCTGCGCGAAGTCCACCACCCTGCGTATGCTGGCCGGTCTGGAGACCATCAGCGGCGGCGAAGTGCGCATCGGCGACAAGATCGTCAACAACCTGGCGCCAAAAGAGCGTGGGATTGCGATGGTGTTCCAGAACTATGCGCTCTATCCACATATGACCGTGCGTGAAAACCTGGCCTTTGGCCTGAAGCTGAGCAAGCTGCCAAAAGCGCAGATTGAGGCTCAGGTTAACGAAGCGGCCAAAATCCTCGAGCTGGATGAGCTGCTCGACCGCCTGCCGCGCCAGCTCTCCGGCGGTCAGGCCCAGCGTGTGGCCGTAGGCCGTGCGATTGTGAAAAAGCCGGACGTGTTCCTGTTCGACGAACCGCTCTCTAACCTCGACGCCAAACTGCGTGCCTCGATGCGTATCCGTATTTCGGATCTGCACAAGCAGCTGAAGGCCTCCGGCAAACCGGCGACCACCGTCTACGTGACGCACGACCAGACCGAAGCGATGACCATGGGCGACCGCATCTGCGTGATGAAGCTCGGCCATATCATGCAGGTGGATACCCCGGACAACCTGTACCACAAACCGAAAAACATGTTCGTGGCCGGCTTTATTGGCTCACCGGAGATGAACATCCGCGCCAGCAAACTGGTGCAGCAGGACGGCCAACTCTCCCTGACCATCGGCAACCAGACCATGCCGTTAAGTCCGGAGCTGAAAGAGAAAGTCGCCGCGCATGTTGATCAGGACATTTTCTACGGTATCCGCCCTGATTTTGTCTCAATTTCCGATGAGCCCTTCGCCCAGGGCAGCTGCAGCGGCGAAATGGTCCGCGCCGAAAACATGGGACATGAATTCTTCGTTTACCTGAAAGTTGGCGAGTACGAACTGACTGCCCGAATTCCTTCCGATGAAGCTAAGCCGATGATTAACAAAGGCCTTCACCGTAAGGTGTACTTTAAGTTCGACATGAATAAGTGTCATATCTTTGACGCGAAAACTGAACAGAACATCTCTCTCTAATGGAGTTATAAAAATGAAAAAAGTGCTTTTAAGCGCCGTTATCTCCGCTACTTTTGGAATGAGTGCCCTACCCACTTTTGCTGCGGACAGCACCGATCTGCGTATGTCCTGGTGGGGCGGCAATGGCCGTCACCAGGTCACGTTGAAAGCTCTGGAAGAGTTCCACAAACAGAACCCGGATATTAACGTTAAAGCGGAATACACCGGCTGGGATGGTCACCTGTCGCGTCTGACCACGCAGATTGCGGGCGGCACCGAGCCGGACGTGATGCAGACCAACTGGAACTGGCTGCCGATCTTCTCTAAAAACGGCGACGGCTTCTACGACCTGAACAAAATGAAGGACGTTATCGATCTGACGCAGTTCGATCCTAAAGAGCTGCAGTCCACCACGGTGAACGGCAAGCTGAACGGTATTCCGATCTCCGTTACCGCGCGCGTCTTCTACTTCAACGATGAAGCCTGGAAAAAAGCGGGCGTTGAATACCCGAAAACCTGGGATGAGCTGATGGCGGCGGGTAAAGCCTTCGAAAGCAAACTGGGCAAACAGTACTATCCGGTGGTGCTGGAGCACCAGGATACGCTGGCGCTGCTGAACTCCTACATGATCCAGAAGTACAACATCCCGGCGGTCGACGAGCAGGCGAAGAAATTCTCCTACAGCAAAGAGCAGTGGGTTGAGTTCTTCCAGACCTATAAGAAGCTGATCGACAGCCACGTGATGCCGGACACCAAGTACTACGCGTCCTTCGGTAAGAGCAACATGTATGAGATGAAGCCGTGGATCGAGGGTGAATGGGGCGGGACCTACATGTGGAACTCCACCATCAAGAAATACTCCGACAACCTGAAGCCACCAGCGAAGCTGGAGCTGGGCAGCTATCCAATGCTGCCGGGCGCAACGGATGCCGGTCTGTTCTTTAAACCCGCCCAGATGCTCTCTATCGGGAAATCCACTAAGAACCCGGAAGCCGCAGCGAAAGTCATCAACTTCCTGCTGAACAGCAAAGAAGGCGTTGAAACCCTGGGCCTGGAGCGTGGCGTACCGTTGAGTAAAGTGGCGGTGAAATACCTGACTGAGGACGGCACCATCAAAGAGAACGATCCGGCGGTTGCGGGTCTGCGCCTGGCGCAGTCTCTGCCAGCTAAACTCTCCGTATCGCCATACTTTGACGATCCGCAGATCGTGGCCCAGTTCGGCACCTCCCTGCAGTACATCGACTATGGTCAGAAAACGGTAGAAGAGACTGCTGCTGACTTCCAGCGCCAGGCTGAACGTATCCTGAAACGCGCAATGCGCTAATTATCTTAGATTATCAATGCCCTACCGCTATGCGGTGGGGTATTTTTTTATCTGAAGGAACATACTATGAAAGGAAAAATCATCCCCCTGAATTTCCGTACCCGCCAGGACAGCCAGACCGGCCACGACGTGATACGGCTGACGCCTCCGCACATCATCTGTCACCGTAACTACTTCTATCAGAAATGCTTTACCCGCGATGGCAGCAAGCTGATCTTTGGCGGCGCCTTTGAGGGCCACTGGAACTACTACCTGCTGGACATTGAGCAGCAAAAAGCGACCCAGCTGACCGACGGCGCCGGAGACAACACCTTCGGTGGTTTCCTCTCCGCGGACGATAAATCTCTGTGGTACGTGAAAAATAGCCGCGAACTCAGGCGCGTCGATCTCGACAGTCTTGAAGAGTATGTGGTGTATGAGGTCGATAACGACTGGGTGGCCTACGGCACCTGGGTGGCGAACTCTGACTGTACGAAGCTGGTGGGCATCGAGATTAAGAAAAGCGACTGGCAGCCGCTCACCGACTGGAGCAAATTCCGCGCGTTCTACTTTACCAACCCGGAATGCCGCCTGATCAACATCGATCTGCAAACCGGTGAACGGCGGGTGATTTTGCAGGAAAAACGCTGGCTCGGACATCCGATTTACCGTCCGTTCGACGACAGCACCGTGGCATTTTGTCATGAAGGCCCGCGCGACGCGATCGATGCCCGGATGTGGCTGATCGGCGAAGATGGCAGTAATCTGCGCAAGGTACGCCAGCATGCCGCGGGCGAGAGCTTTACCCACGAGTTCTGGGTGCCGGACGGCTCAGCGCTCTGTTACGTGGCGCACAAGGAGAACGATCCGCAGCGCTACCTGTTCAGCGCCGATCCGCAAACGCTGGAGAATCGCCAGCTGATGGCGATCCCGCCCTGCTCTCACCTGATGAGTAACCACGATGGCTCGCTGATCGTCGGTGACGGCGCGCCGCACAATACCGGCGATATCAGCCTCAACGATCCCTTTATCTGGGTATTCGATATTGAACAAGGCACGCAAACCGCCATCTGCCAGCACAACACCAGCTGGAAAGTACTGGACGGCGATCGCCAGGTGACCCACCCGCATCCTTCGTTTTCACCGGACAATAAGTGGGTGCTGTACACCTCGGACGAAGAAGGAATGCCGGCGCTCTATCTCGCCCGGGTGTGAAAAAAGCCGGGTGGCGGCTACGCCTTACCCGGCTTACGGTTTTGTAGGCCCGGCAAGCAAAGCGCCGCCGGGCATTACCCTCACACGCCGATGTTTCTTAACTTCTCCCCTGACATCAGCTTGCGCTCAATATGCTCCAGGGTGACACCTTTGGTTTCCGGAATCAGCCAGAAGGTGATACCAATAAAGGCCACGTTCAGCACCGTATAAAGCCAGAAGGTCCCTGCCGCGCCGATAGAATCCAGCAGGGTCAGGAAGGTGGCGCCAATGATCATGTTCGACACCCAGTTAGTGGTGGTGGAACAGGTGATCCCGAAATCGCGGCATTTCAGGGGCTGAATTTCGGAGCACAGGATCCACACCACCGGCGCGGCGCTCATCGCGTATCCCGCGATGCACATCATCGTCATCCCCACAGAGAGCCAGGATAAGCTGCTGGACGCCGTACCGTTATCAAACTGCATCAGGCAGTAGCCGAGGATCAGTGTTCCCAGCGCCATCACGCTAAAACCAATTTTCAGGGCCGGCTTACGGCCCGCTTTATCGACGGTAAACACCGCAATAAAGGTGGCAAACATAAAGGTCAGCCCCACCACCAGCGTGGCGATCATCTGCTGTTCGGTAGTGGTGAACCCGGCCATTTTGAAAATACGTGGCGCGTAATACATGATGATATTCATGCCGGTAAACTGCTGCATCGCCTGCAGGAGCATGCCGAGAAATACCGCGCGACGGACGTTGCGGTTTATTTTGAACAACGACCAGCCACCCTGTTTCAGCTTGAGGCTTTCGCGGATCTCGTTCAGCTCTTCCCGCGCTTTCTCAGAGGTATCGCGCAGCATCCGCAGCACTTCTTCCGCCTCGACGTGACGCCCTTTTTGCGCCAGCCAGCGTGGACTGTTAGGCAAAAAGATCACCAGCACAATCAGCAATACCGCCGGTAATGCCAGTACACCCAGCATCGCGCGCCAGTTGCCGCTGTAGCTGAAATACGTATCAGAAAGAAAGGCCAGCACAATTCCGAGGGTCACCATCAGCTGGTACATGCTGATCATTTTGCCGCGAACGTTTTCGCTCGCCATCTCCGAGAGATACAGGGGGGCGGTGTAGGAGGCAATCCCCACGGCCACGCCGAGCAGCACGCGGGAGAGCAGCAGCACCTCCACGTTTGAGGCGAACGCAGAGCCAATCGAACCAGCGACAAACAAAACCGCCCCGACCATCAGGCTGTATTTTCGCCCCAGGCGGAACGAGAGCCAGCCGTTGAACAAGGCGCCCACCGCAGCGCCCAGCATCATGCTGCTCACCACCCACTCCTGCAGGCGATTGCTGAGCGTAAAGTGATCGGTGATAAAAGGTAGCGCACCGGCAATAACGCCGATATCCAGACCAAACAGCAGACCGGCCACCGCGGCGGAAACAGAGACAAACAGGTTCATCCTTCGGGTATCACGAAGGGCACGGGGCATAAATGTAGAGTCATTAATAGATGTCATATTTTCCTGCCTGAACAGCGTAAGACGTTAAACGAAATTACGAGAAACCCGGAAAAAGTGTCAGGTCGTATAACGTGAAAATATGGATTTATCGGCTGGTAGGGTGCGATCTGTGATGGACATTACACTTTAAAACAGAGGTTAATATTCACCACTTTTTGTTAAAAACATGATTTATAAACAATAAATATGTGACACCTGTCATTTTCGTAAAATGCTTATGGATTTTCCTCTTTTATTCATATGGACAATGGCTAATTCAGGGCAAAAAAAACCTCCGCCCAGGGCAGAGGTTTTTCGGCAGTGGCGAGAATTAACGCGCCAGCCAGCCGCCATCAACCGCGACGGTGTAGCCGTTGATGTAGTCAGACGCGCTGGAAGCCAGGAACACAACCGGCCCCATCAGATCGCTCGGCAGACCCCAACGACCCGCCGGGATACGCTCAAGGATCGCCGCGCTGCGCTCTTCATCAGCACGCAGCTGCTGGGTGTTGTTGGTAGCCATGTAGCCCGGAGCGATGGCGTTCACGTTGATGTTGTGCTGCGCCCATTCGTTCGCCAGCAGACGGGTAACGCCCATTACGCCGCTTTTGGAGGCGGTGTAAGAAGGCACACGGATGCCACCCTGGAAGGAGAGCATGGAAGCGATGTTGATGATTTTGCCGCCGTTGCCCTGCGCGATAAAGTGCTTCGCTGCCGCCTGAGACATGAAGAACACGCTCTTGATGTTCAGGTTCATAACGTCGTCCCAGTCCTGCTCGCTGAAGTTGATCGCGTCTTCGCGACGGATCAGACCGGCGTTGTTGACCAGAATGTCGATTTTACCGAATTCAGCCACAGCACGATCCAGCAGCTCAGGAATGGCGTCGATTTTGCGCAGATCAGCGGTCAGGCTCAGGAAACGACGGCCCAGCGCGGTCACACGCTCGATGGTCTCCTGCGGCTCAACGATGTTGATCCCGACGATGTCACAGCCCGCTTCCGCCAGGCCGACCGCCATACCCTGGCCCAGACCGGTATCACAACCGGTAACGACCGCAACTTTACCTTGCAGAGAAAATGCATCAAGAATCATTTTTTATCCTTTATCTTTCAGCGCCTGAACGAACAGGCAAGTTTGTGCTTAACTGCCCGCGACTAGCGCAGATCCTTAACGGCTACGTGGTCCATATCATCGAAGACCTGGTTTTCACCCACCATGCCCCAGATGAAGGTATAGGCACGCGTACCTACGCCAGAGTGAATAGACCAGCTTGGAGAAATGACGGCCTGCTCGTTATGCATCACGATATGGCGCGTCTCCTGCGGCTGACCCATCATATGGAATACACAGGCGTCTTCTTCCATATTGAAGTAGAAGTACACTTCCATGCGGCGCTCGTGGGTATGGCACGGCATGGTGTTCCACAGGTTGCCCGGCTCAAGCTCGGTCAGACCCATGCTGAGCTGGCAGGTCTCCAGCACATCAGGAACGAAATATTTATTGATGGTGCGGCGGTTGCTGGTGAGGTTGTCACCCAGGGTGACCGGTGAGACTTCCGCCGGGGTCACTTTTTTGGTCGGATAGGTGGTGTGTGCCGGGGCGCAGTTGTAGTAAAACTTCGCCGGTTTGCCGCTATCGACGCTGGCGAAGACCACTTCCTGCGCGCCTTTCCCGACGTACAGCGCGTCGCGATGGCCGATCTCATAGCACTGACCGTCAACGGTGATGGTGCCCGGGCCGCCGATGTTAATCACGCCCAGCTCACGACGCTCGAGGAAGAAGCTGACGCCGAGCTGCTTGCCCACTTCACCACCGACGGAGACCGTTTTGGCCACCGGCATGATGCCGCCAACGATGATGCGGTCAATGTGGCTGTACACCATGGTGTATTGATCAGCGACAAATACTTTCTCAACTAAAAACTCATCGCGCAGACCCTGGGTATCCAGCGTTTTTGCATGCGCGCTGTGGATGCTTTGTCTGACTTCCACATTAACCTCCAGAATTTATCGGCCCCGAAGGCCAGGATAATTAACAAAACGGTGTTCCGTTTTCGTGATGAGCACATATTATCTGCTGTGAAATGGGTTTTCAATTACATTTAAAACGATGTTTCACTTTTTCTGTTAGTTAATCTCAAAATTGCAGTTGCGATCACGATTGTCAGGGAGTTGACATCGCTTTCTTAAAACTAATTTTTAAAGCTCCCACTCTAATTTTTAAATTAAACAATAACTTACAAAAGAATAAAAAATTGACGCCGGGATGATAAAAATCTGAACAGATGTAAAGAGAATGATGAATTCGCGGGCTTTTCCTTCAGAAGTGCGCCACCAGTCACACACACTGAAACGATGTTTTGATATTTTAACACCCAGTTTTTAAACTCATATTTTACCGATCGGACTGCAGGTAAAACCCTGTCGTCGAATTCAAGGAGTGCATCATGGCAAAAGGCATGCGGGTCAAACTGAACTATGAGGTCAGTCGCGATCCGGATACAGGCGTGGAAGTCACCCGCCTGACCCCCCCTGAAGTTACCTGTCATCGTAACTACTTCTATCAAAAGTGTTTTTTCAACGACGGTAGTCATCTGCTGTTTGCTGGTGAATTCGATGGCCACTGGAACTACTATCTGCTGGATCTGAAAAAGGCCGAAGCGGTGCAGTTAACCGAAGGCGCGGGCGACAACACCTTTGGCGGCTTCCTGTCGCCGGATGATAAATCCCTCTATTACGTTAAGAATGATCGCACCCTGCTGGAAGTCAATCTGACGACGCTGGTTGAGCGCGAAGTGTATCGCGTGAGCGACGACTGGGTCGGCTACGGCACCTGGGTGGCCAACTCTGACTGTACCAAACTGGTGGGTATCGAAATTGCGAAGAGCGACTGGACCCCGCTGAACGACTGGAAAATCTTCCACGACTTCTTCCATAAAGGGCCGCACTGCCGCCTGCTGCGCGTCGATCTGCAGACCGGCGAAAGCAGCGTGATCCACGAAGAGAAAAACTGGCTCGGTCACCCGATCTACCGTCCGTTTGATGACAACACCGTCGCGTTCTGCCATGAAGGCCCGCACGATCTGGTGGATGCCCGCATGTGGCTGGTTAACGAAGACGGCAGCAACGTGCGTAAGGTTAAAGAGCATGCTGAAGGCGAAAGCTGCACCCACGAGTTCTGGGTACCGAACGGCTCGGCGCTGGTGTATGTCTCTTACCTGAAAGGCCAACAAGGCCGTACGGTGTATAGCTTCAATCCGGATACCGGCGAGAACAGCGCAGTGATGCAGATGCCGGCCTGTTCGCACCTGATGAGTAACTTTGACGGCACGCTGCTGGTGGGTGATGGTTCCGGCACGCCGGTTGATGTGAAAGACACCAGCGGCTATACCATCGATAACGATCCTTACCTGTATGCGTTTGACGTGGCGAAAAAAGCTTACTTCCGCGTCGCGCGTCACGATACCTCCTGGGCAACCGTGGCTAACAGCCGCCAGGTGACCCATCCGCATCCATCCTTTACCCCGGATGATAAAGCGGTCCTGTTTAGTTCCGATAAAGACGGCAAACCTGCTCTCTATATTGCGAAGCTTCCTGAGCAACCTGAACTGTTGCGTGAATAAAAGTTTGTGTTTGTGTTCCTGTAACTGGCCTTGCCCTTCTTTATGGAGGGCTTTTTTTTATCTGTCGATCGGTGAAGTCATAAATTGCAGGCATAAAAAAACCGGCTCGTTCGAGCCGGTTAATCCCGGAGGTACTGCTTGTTATTAGAACGAATATGCGACACCGACACGGAGACGGGTCTGACGCTCATCGGTCTCTTTCACACCGACGTTACCCACTTCACCATATGGGGCCCAGTTTTTATCAATTTTGTACGCCAGCTTGACGTTATATTCCTGGGAGTAATCTTTGTTGTTATTACGGATAGTGCCTTCGGAGCTTTTCGCGTATACGTAATTGAGCTCGGTACGCCAGTCGCCCATCACCCAGCCAACCCACGCATCGCCACGGTTAACTTTATCGTCGTCTTTATTCGAGCTTGACGGATAACGGGTGTAGTCATAACGGTAACGTGCGGCAACGTAGAAGCCATTATCGAAGCTATATTGCGCATGCAGATACGGTTTATAAATGGTGAAACTGTCTTTACTTTCAACGGTAAAGCCTGGTGTTAACGCAATATTCGGGGTTGCTTTCCAGCGCCAGCTAATCTGGTCTTCGTGACCATTACCTACCACATCGGAAAACGGCTGGTCAGCTTTATCGCCGCCGGATTTCCATTTCGCTTCTACTGAAAAACCAAAACCATTTTCGAAACGGTGTGAAACTGCCACGCGGTCTGCGTTGGTACCAGTATCAATGTATTCGTGACGCAGATCCACGGTGACAGCCTGAGCTGCGAAAGAAGCGCCAATAAGTGAAGCAAGGACCAGAGATTTCTTAAACATGGACAAACCCTCGTTTAAAATGATGTTTCGTTTTTATGGAATTGCATTTTATTTTTTTAAATACGTAATTTTAGTGATCATGATCGTAATTATTTGTTTCATTTTTTTTGGCAAAGCCAGGCGTGAGCAATATCAACAAAAGAGGGGTTTTAAGCGGAATTTAACGGTTCGGGATCACACTAAATTTTTATTAGCGACTCAGCGAATGCGGTAAATATTTCGAGGAAGTTTGAGAATCTACTTACAAGGGTAAAAATATGATGGAGCTCACAAACGAATAAGCCTCCGTGACGGGAGGCTTATTTAGGTTGATATATATCAAAGCGAATTAGCGTTCTATGGCGAGTGCCACACCCTGCCCGCCGCCAATGCACAACGTCGCCAGCCCTTTGCGGGCATCACGTTTCACCATCTCATGCACCAGCGAGACCAGAATACGGCAGCCAGACGCGCCAATGGGGTGGCCCAGCGCTATCGCCCCGCCGTTGACATTGACCCGGCGCTCATCCCACTCCAGCATTTTCCCTACCGAAAGCGCCTGGGCAGCAAAGGCTTCATTGACTTCGATCAGATCGACATCCGCCAGCTGCCACCCTGCCCGCTCCAGGCAGCGGCGCGTCGCATGCACCGGGGCGATTCCCATTAAGGCGGGATCCACGCCGACGCTGGCAAAGGCTTTAATGCGCGCCAGCACCGGCAGATTCAGCGCTTCGGCTTTGCTCTCGCTCATCATCATCACGGCGGCGGCACCGTCGTTGATAGAGGAGGCATTCCCGGCGGTGACCGAACCGGTGAGTTCAAAGGCAGGATTGAGCAACGCCAGCCCTTCTGCGCTGGCATCGGTACGCGGCTGTTCATCGGTATCCACCAGCAGATATTCACCGTTCTGCTTCTGCGCGTTGACCGGGACAATCTCATCCCGGAAACGGCCTGCGTCAATGGCGGCCCGGGCCTTATGTTGAGAGCTGAGGGCGTAGGCGTCCTGTCGTTCACGGGAGATACCATATTCCCGCGCCAGGTTTTCCGCCGTAACGCCCATATGGTAATCGTTGAAGGCATCCCACAGCCCGTCGTGCACCAGGCTGTCGATAAGCTGGCTGTTCCCCAGCTGAGCGCCCGTGCGGCTGTCGGTCAGAACGTGCGGCGCGCGGCTCATGTTCTCCTGACCACCGGCGATCACCACGTCGGCTTCACCGCACTGGATCGCCTGGGTTGCCAGGTGCAGCGCCTTAAGCCCGGAGCCACAGACGTCGTTGATGGTAATGGCAGAGACGGTGTTGGGTAATCCCCCTTTCAGCGCGGCCTGACGGGCAGGGTTTTGCCCGGCCCCTGCGGTCAGCACCTGCCCGAGGATCACCTCGTCGATCTCGTGGGCCTCAATGCCACTGCGCTCCACCAGCGCGCGGACCACCACGCTGCCCAGATCTACCGCCGAGTGGCGTGAGAGCGCTCCCTGGAAACAGCCAATTGCTGTGCGCAACGCACCCACTATCACGACGTCTTTCATCTCAACCTCTGCGCAAAATGACACCGCACATAGTAGAGTATTGTTATCAACTAATGATGTAATTGTTTAAAAAAAGTGAGTTTTATCACAAAGGATCGCGCACTCATTTTGCAGGCCCGGATGTAAAGCCCTGCATGTATTCACACAACTTATAATTTCCGCGCTAATTATAAGAGAACGCATTTGCATTATGACGGCACGACGATAAGTTAGGAGTGGCAAACACGCGTTTACACTGGAGTAACAAATGTCCGACTGTATCATTCCAGAAATAAAAGAATCAGAAGAAGAAATCATCGCCATCCGCCGTCATTTACATGCCAATCCCGAATTAAGTCTCGAAGAGTTTAATACCAGCAATCTGGTGGCTCGCCAGCTGGAAGGCTGGGGCTATCAGGTGACGCGGGAGATCGGAAAGACCGGCGTGGTCGGCTCGCTCAGCAAAGGCCAGGGCAGCAAATCCATCGGCCTGCGCGCCGATATGGATGCCTTACCGATCTTAGAAGCCACCGATTTGCCGTGGGCCAGTACCGTACCGGGCAAAATGCACGCCTGCGGCCACGACGGCCACACCGCGATTTTACTGGCCGCGGCGAAATACATTGCCTCGGATGCCTGCCAGTTTAACGGCACCGTGCACCTTATTTTCCAGCCTGCCGAAGAGGCGATTGGCGGCGCGGATTTAATGATTAAAGACGGGCTGTTTGACCGCTTCCCCTGCGACCGTATTTTCGCCCTGCACAATATGCCTTATCTGCCGACCGGTAAGTTTGGTTTCTATGAAGGCAACTTTATGGCCTCCGCCGACACCGTGAAAATTACCCTACAAGGGTACGGCGGTCACGGTGCGCACCCGGAACGCACCGTGGATCCGATTGTGACCGGGGCCGCCCTGATCATGTCCCTGCAGAGCATTGTGGCGCGTAACGTGCCGCCGGGTGAAACCGCGGTGGTGACCGTCGGCACCTTCCAGGCGGGCATTGCCTCTAACGTGATCCCGGACAGTGCGGTGATGGAGCTGACGGTGCGTTCGATGAAGCCGGAGATCCGCGACCTGCTGATCCGCCGGATTCAGGAGCTCACCGACTTCACCGCCCGCAGCTACGGCGCCACCAGCGAAGTGGAGATCTATGACTCCTACCCGGTGCTGGTGAACGATGCGGAACAGACCGCCTTCGCCCGCCAGTTGGCCGTCGAATTCTTTGGCGAGGATGCGGTACTCGAGAGCGTCTCCCCGTCCAACGGCAGTGAAGATTTCGCTTTTATGCTCCAGCAACGTCCGGGCAGCTATTTCCTGCTTGGCAACGGCGAGAAAGGGGAAAAAGGCGGCTGCATGGTGCATAACCCAGGCTACGACTTTAATGATGAGATCATTACCACCGGAGCCTCCTTCTTTGCCCGTTTGGTTGAAAACTATTGCCGTTAAGACAGGGACAGATAATGAAAAAATACCTTTTACCGCTGGTGGCACTGCTGGCAACGTCGTCTGCCCTGGCAGCAGAGACCAAAGAGCTGCGTTTTGGCGTGGATCCGACCTTTGCCCCCTTTGAATCGAAAAATCCGCAGGGCGAGGTGGTCGGTTTTGATATCGATCTGGGCAATGCCATCTGTAAGCAACTGCAGGCGAAATGCGTCTGGGTTGAAAGCAACTTCGACGGCATCATTCCGTCCCTGAAGGCGCGTAAATTTGATGCCATCCTCTCCGGGATGTACATCACCGACAAGCGTAAAGAGCAGATTGCCTTCAGCGACAAGATCTACAGCGGCCCGGCTTTCCTGGTGGCACGTAAAAACAGCCTCGCCAGCAACAGCGTGGATCAGCTGAAGGGGAAAACCATTGGCGTTGAGCAGGGTTCCGCCCAGGAAACTTATGCCAATGAGCAGTGGCGCGGCAAGGGCGTTAACGTGGTGGCCTACCAGGGTGCCGATCAGGTGATCCGCGACCTCGAGTCCGGGCGTATTGATGGCGCCGTGCTCTCCGGGGTGATGGCGGAATACAGCTTCCTCAATAAGCCGCAGGGTAAAGAGTTTGCTTTTGTCGGCAATGCGCTGCAGGACGATGCCCTGTTTGGCGCCGGGGCGGCCATTGGACTGCGCAAAGAGGATGACCAGCTGCGCCAGGAGCTGAACGGCGCTATCGCGGCGATCCTGGCGGACGGGACCTACAAAAAGCTCGCCTCACAATACTTCAGCTTCGATATTTACACCGGCAAGTAATGGTGTACCGCCCTTCAGCCACTGAAGGGCGGAGATTTCCAGTACTGGGTTAAGGCAGGCTCGTTGCCATTAATTGGATCCGACTCAGGAAACGGCAGCGCCACGATACGCGCCAGGATTGCCGGCGTTGCCGCCTGCTTACACAGATCGAACTCCATCCCCGGCGGATACGCCCCTACTACCTGAAAATCGAGCGTTGCAGATAAGCGGCAGTGCCCGGTTCCCGCAGGCAATAAAAGTGCGTCCCCGGCTTCGACCTCCATCTCTTCACCCCCAGGACCGCCAATCACCAGGCGCGCCGTTCCCCGGGCAACACCCAACACTTCATGAGCAGTCGAGTGGTAATGGTGATAGTCGAAAATCCCATCGCGCCACTGGGGCGGCCATCCGTTGTCGGCAAACCGTTGTTCAAACTGGCTGGCAAAATCGCCTTCCGATATTGCCCCTTTATAGATCAGCACCGGCAGATGAGGATTATTAGGCACCCAGTCTCTGGCTGAGAGCATCAGTACCCTGGGCGTAATGGTATTTTTAGCGGCCATGTCTCTTCTCGACGGTTAATTCACCCCATCAAGTGTAGTCCTTTTAGATTTCGGTACCGATCAGGGGAATGTCGTATTCATCACACAGGATCCGCCTGGTGCTGAAGCCAGTGCCGCAGCCAGTTTCCCGCCGTCCCCGGCGGAGAGCGCTTATTCCACACCAGATCGATCGCTACCGAACGCGGCCAGCCCGGCACGTTGAGCTGCACCAGGGCTTTCGCAGGGGAAAACTCTGCCACCAGCGCACAGGGCAGCGCGCACCAGCCGAAGCCCTGCACCGCCATGCTGAGCAACATCAGGTAGTTGGGCGCAGACCACACCGGCCCCTGGGCCAGCACCGGTTCGCGCTCCAGATAGGTGTTCAGGCGCAGCTCCCGCCAGCCGTGCAGTTCATCAGCTTCAGTGCGCTTTTGCGCGGCGAGGGGATGCGTGGCGGAGGTATAGATCGCCATGTGGGTCTGCATCGGCAGGCGAACGGCGGCAATGTCGGTGGGATAACTCTCCCGCGCCTCCGTGAGGCCGATGTGCGCCCGCCCTTTTTGCAGCAGGTCGATGACATCTTCTTCTTCACCGATGAGGCATTCGAATTCGGTATGGGGAAAACGCTCGTCAAAACGAAACAGCATCTCCTCCAGCACGTCCGGGTGCAGGGTGTCGGAGAGCACAAAGGCCAGCCGCGCTTCGGTCTCTTCACTGAGGGAGACCGCCAGCTCGTCAAGCCGCGCGCTGGCGGCGAGGATCGACTGAACGTAGCCCAGCACCTGTTTACCCTGGGCGGTGAGCACCGGCTGACGGGCGCTGCGATCGAACAGCGCGAAGCCGAGATCATCTTCCAGATGGGCGATGGCGGTGCTGATGGTGGACTGACTTTTGCGCAGGCGGCGGGCGGCAGCGGAGAACGAGCCGGCGGCAACCGTCTCGACAAACGCCGTTAAGGCTTCGGGGGAGTAGCGCATGATGTATCTACTTTATCGATGGAATCCAACTTTTATATATCAGTTTTAACGATAAAAATAGCGACCTGATTCTGCCCATCCTGGCAGGTTAATGAGGTATCAGGTTATGCAGCACGACGATATTCAACACCGAAAACTGCCGGAGCGTATCTTCCACGCCGTCTGTTTCGAGGGCATCGCCACGGCGATCCTCGCCCCGACCACCGCCTGGCTGATGCAGCGTCCGGTGCTGGAGATGGGCGGATTGACTATTCTGCTCGCCACCACGGCGATGATCTGGAATATCATCTATAACGCCGGTTTTGACAGACTGTGGCCGCGGCATATCGTTACCCGCACCGCCAAAGTTCGCGCCCTCCACGCCCTCGGCTTTGAGGTCGGGTTTATTTTTATCGGCGTCGGCATTGTGTCGCTGGTGCTGGGCGTAAGCCTGTTGCAGGCGTTTACCTTAGAGATTGGCTTCTTTATTTTCTTCCTGCCGTACACCATGGTCTATAACTGGGCGTACGACACCCTGCGCGATCGCCTCATGAAGCGACGCCAGCAGCGACAGCCTGCCACCTGGTAATCCCTCCGGCCGGAAATGCTTTCCGGCCTGCTTAAACCCGCGTCAGCCACCACGCCAACTGATGATTATGGTAAAATAGTCTCCTTTTTGTTGGTTTTATAGTTGATACTTTTCTCTCATGTCGAAAATATGGTCTAAAGAAGAGACCCTCTGGAGCTTTGCCCTGTACGGCACGGCCGTGGGCGCAGGAACCCTGTTTCTGCCCATCCAGCTGGGATCTGCGGGCGCTGTCGTCCTGTTTATCACCGCCCTTGTGGCATATCCATTCACCTACTGGCCCCACAAAGCGCTATGCCAGTTCATCCTCTCGGCAAAAACAAAAGGCAGCGAAGGGATCACCGGCGCGGTCACCCACTACTACGGTAAAAAGATCGGCAATCTAATCACCACGCTCTACTTTGTCGCCTTTTTTGTGGTGGTGCAGATCTACGCCGTGGCGATCACCAACTCGCTGACCGAACAGCTGGCGAAGCATATAACGGTGGACACCACCGTGCGGGTGCTGGTCAGTCTGGGCGTCGTGCTGGCGTTGAATCTGATCTTTTTGATGGGGCGTCATGTCACCATCCGGGTGATGGGCTTTCTGGTCTTTCCGCTGATTGCTTACTTCCTGCTGGTGTCGCTGTACCTCACCCACAGCTGGCAGCCCTCGCTGCTCACCAGCCAGATGACGGTGGATAAGCACACCCTGCACCAGGTGTGGATCTCTATTCCGGTGATGGTGTTCGCCTTCAGCCATACCCCGATTATTTCGACCTTTGCCGTCGACCGGCAGGAGAAATATGGCGACGCCGCGATGGGCAAATGCACCCGCATCATGAAGGTGGCGTACCTGATCATCTGCCTGAGCGTGCTGTTCTTTGTCTTCAGCTGCCTGCTGTCGATCCCGCCGTCCTATATCGTCGCCGCCAAAGAGGAAGGAGTCACTATTCTCTCCGCGCTCTCGATGATGCCCTCCTCCCCTTCCTGGCTTGGGATTTCCGGAATTGTTGTCGCCATCATCGCGATGTCGAAGTCGTTTCTCGGCACCTATTTTGGCGTGATTGAGGGGGCAACGGAGATAGTGAAATCAGGATTAAATCAGGTTGGGGTGAAGAAAAGCCGGGCCTTTAATCGGGCCGTGTCGGTGATGGGGGTCTCTCTGATCACTTTTGCGGTGTGCTGCATTAATCCCAATGCCATCTCGATGATCTACGCCATCAGCGGGCCGCTTATCGCCATGATCCTGTTTATCATGCCGACCCTGTCGACCTTCCTGATCCCGGCCCTGAAGCCTTACCGCTCCGTCGGCAATGTGCTGACGCTGATTGTCGGGGTGTTATGCGTGTCGGTAATGTTTATTGCTTAAAGCGGGGATGAGTGTGATAACGCTGCCGGGAAAGGCCATACAGCACGTGAGTGGCAAGCCGGTGATCGGCCGGCAGCGACGGGTGCAGAAAGTGCCCCTGTTTAATCATTCCCAGGCGTTGCATTAACGACTCAGAAGAGACGTTGTGGATGGAGGTAAAAGAGACCACCTCGTCCAGCTCCAGCACCTCAAAGGCATACGCCAGGCAGGCCGTTGCGGCTTCACAGGCAAACCCCTTGTGCCAGAACGGTTTTGCCAGTCGCCAGCCAATTTCAGTGCAGGGTGAAAATGAAAAACGGTCAGGCTGATGATGCAGGCCGACCATGCCGAGAAAGGTCCCGCTGGCCTTCTCCTCCACCGCCCAGAATCCCCAGCCGTTGAGGTCAATGAGCGCGTGAAAGCGCTCTGCCAGCGCATCGCTCTCTTCCCGGCTCAGGAGCGCGGGGAAGCAGCCCATCACCTCCGGGTCACTGTTCAGCGCGGCAAATGGCGCCAGATCCTCTGGTCGCCATTGCCGGAGCCGTACCCGTGCGGTTTCAGGCGCGGATATCGTCATACTCGCGGGTGTTATCAAATTCGTGTTTCGCAAACGGGCACAGAGGGATGATTTTGCGGTTCTCTGCGCGCATCTTTTCTACCACCTTCGCCACCAGCTGTTTGCCCACGCCCTGCCCTTTCAGGCTGGGATCGACATCGGTATGCTCAATAATGCTGAGGTGTTCGCCGGTGGGAACAAAGACAATTTCCGCGACCTGGTTGCCATCGGCATCATTCACATAAAACTTGTTATGGCCTTCCTGAATTTCCATGGGTTCTCGCTTATTTGTGGCGGTATTTGAGTGCGCCGCTTGGGCAGGTATCGATCACACGCACAACCGTATCAACATCCACTTCATCAGGGATGATCCACGGCTTACGTTTCAGGTTGAAGAGTCTGGCGCTGCCACGCACGCAGTTTCCCGCGTGCTGACAAATACCGGTATTGAAGTAGACATCAATTTTCTCACCGGTATAGGCCCGGTATCCCGCTTGCAGGAGATCGTTATCCATGACATTGCCTCTGTAATTATTATGAGTTTGGGAACAAGCATAGCGTTGGCGTGCAGCTTCAAAAAGTTAACATTTATTTAATGTATGAATCCAGCACCTTCAGCACGACATCAAGATCCTCTTCCCGCTTCACTTCATCGCCTTCATGAACGATATGCTCAGTGAGATGGCCCTTAATCACTTCCCGCATTAAGCCGTTTACCGCCCCGCGGATCGCCGCGATCTGCTGCAGCACCGCAGCACATTCGTGCGGCTCGTCCAGCATCTTTTTCAGCGCCGCGACCTGACCCTGAATTTTATTGGTGCGGGCTTTAAGCTTCTGTTTATCACGGATGGTATGCGACACGTGGCACCTCGTTAACCGAAAAATCAACGCTGATTGTAACATCGACGATCTACTGGGGGGTAGTATACTGTACTGGGGGGGAGTAGAATCAGGGCACCAACAACTCACAAACAACGCTTCTCATGAACGAATTTACCGCTCTTCTTCAGCAAGGTAATGCCTGGTTTTTTATTCCCAGCGCCATCTTATTAGGTGCTTTACACGGCCTGGAGCCCGGCCATTCCAAAACCATGATGGCGGCTTTTATCATCGCCATTAAAGGCACGGTGCGGCAGGCCGTGATGCTTGGGCTGGCCGCGACGATTTCCCATACCGCCATCGTCTGGCTGATTGCCTTTGGCGGGATGTACCTCAGCAACAGGTTCACCGCGGAATCGGCTGAGCCCTGGCTACAGGTGATCTCTGCGATCGTTATTCTGAGCACCGCGGTGTGGATGTTCTGGCGCACATGGCAAGGGGAGAAGAGCTGGCTGGAGGAGACGCAGGGGCATGCTGACCACCACCACCATGATCACCACCATGACCATGACCATGACCACCATGATCATCATCACGAACACGAACACGATCGTGCCGAGCTGGAAGGGCTGGAGGTCAATTCGAAGGCGTATCAGGATGCCCACGAGCGCGCTCATGCCCATGATATTCAGCGCCGCTTCGCCGGCAGAGAGGTAACTAACGGGCAGATCCTGCTGTTCGGCCTCACCGGAGGTCTGATCCCCTGCCCGGCCGCCATCACCGTACTGCTTATCTGTATCCAGCTGAAAGCCTTAACCCTGGGCGCAACGCTGGTGGTCAGTTTCAGCATGGGGCTGGCGCTTACCCTGGTGACCGTTGGCGTAGGGGCCGCGGTGAGCGTACGTCAGGTGGCAAAACGCTGGAGCGGGTTTAATACGATGGCCAGGAGAGCCCCCTACTTCTCCAGCGTGCTGATTGGGCTGGTGGGGATTTATATGGGGATCCATGGTTTTTTGGGCGTAATGCGATAAATCGCTGATAACCATGTTTATTGTATTGTCTTTAAGGTAGTCTGTTTTCTTTATCAGCAGACTGCCCGGAGCGCCTGAATGACGATGGATAACCCCCTCTATTTGAAAGGATTAGTTGTTATATTGCTTGCCTTTTGGGCATGGGACGCAATCAAAACAAAGCGAAAAAAACGATCTGCTGACCCAGCCATTGCACACGCTGATGCCAGGGAACGCAACGCATGGCGCTATGTCAGATGGGGGTTTCGGGTAATACAGATCGCCTGTGCGCTCTATTTTGTACAGATGCTGATTCAGATCTTACTGGCGTAGGTTTGCAGGGAGTAAGGGAACAGACAAAGGAATTATGGAGCGGGCGAAGGGAATCGAACCCTCGTATAGAGCTTGGGAAGCTCTCGTTCTACCATTGAACTACGCCCGCTTTGAGGTGCGTAAAGCATTATAGACCTTACGCCTCTTCTGACAAGACTCCCGTACGCTAACCGGCGATTTAATAACCACTTAGCACTTCGGTTTGCCGCCCGGCGCCGGTAAATAGCGTACCGGATCGATCGCCGTCGCCTTATAACGGATCTGGAAATGCAGCGCCACGGTATTGGAGCCGGTGCTGCCCATGGTGGCGATCTTCTGCCCGGCCTTCACGTTTTGTCCGTTATTCACCAGCAGAGTGTCGTTATGGGCATAGGCGGTGATGTAGTCCTCGCCATGCTTAATCATGATCAGGTTGCCATAACCGCGCAGCTGGTTGCCGACATAGACCACCTTGCCCGCATCAGAAGCATACACAGGCGACCCGCGGGTACCGGCGATATCAATCCCTTTATTTCCCCCTTCTGCGGTGGAGTAGGGTATCACCACTTTTCCGCTGGCAGGCCAGACCCAGCAGCGCTGCCCGACGGGCGGCCAGGAGGACTTAGGTACGGCGTAAGAAGGCGTGACCGCGGCGGTTTTACCTTTGCTCTTTGAAGAGGATTTTTTGGCCGTGGCGCTGCTGCCGTTTACCTTCAGCTTTTGTCCCACTTCAATGGTGTAAGGTGGCGAAATATTATTCAGACGCGCCAGATCCCTCACGCTGGTGCCGGTCGTACGCGAGATGCGGTACAGCGTATCGCCGCGTTTAACGGTATACACAGGACCAGAATCCGATGCCTGATTGCCCGCGCATCCCGCCAGCAACAGGGCCAGGATCAGGCAAAACAGAGCAGAAACGGGTTTTTTCATCGGGCTTCCTGCAAACAAAACAGTTCCTCGGTCAACGTGAATGGCCGCGCTATGATAGCAGCCCCGACTGATATGGGTCAGCCCTTTTCCGCTCTGGGCGACAAACCGTTCGTATAAGAATGCAGTATAATAATGCCGCTGATGGTGCTGAACCATCTGGCATGTTTGGTACTGGAGCACGAATGAGTATTCAAGAACACGTTATTTTGGTAAACGACCAGGGAATGGTGATTGGCACTCAGGAAAAATATGCCGCACACACCTCTCATACCCCACTGCACCTGGCATTCTCCTCCTGGCTCTTTAACGCCAATGATGAATGCCTGATTACCCGACGCGCACTGAGCAAAAAAGCCTGGCCCGGCGTCTGGACGAACTCGGTCTGCGGCCATCCGCAGTCTGGCGAAGAGACAGAACAGGCAATAATCCGCCGCTGCCGTTTCGAAGTGGGTGCCGAAATTGCCAATATCACCCCCGTTGCGCCTGAGTTTCGCTACCGTAAAATCGACCCTTCCGGGATTGTTGAAAACGAAATTTGCCCGGTATTTGCCGCTCGCATCACGAATGAAATAACAATAAATGATGATGAAGTGATGGATTATCAGTGGGTTGAGCTGGAGGCATTATTCCGCGCGCTGGATGCCACGCCCTGGGCCTTTAGCCCGTGGATGGTCATGGAAGCGAGTACGGCTCGCGAGGCACTCAGAGCCTTCGCGGCGCAATAAAAAAGCCCCTTTCGGGGCTTTTTTTACATCTTAACGCTTACTTCACCGGACGCATCGCCGGGAACAGGATCACGTCGCGGATGGTGTGGCTGTTGGTGAACAGCATAACCATACGGTCGATACCAATACCCAGGCCCGCTGTTGGCGGCAGGCCGTGCTCCAGCGCGGTCACGTAGTCTTCGTCGAAGAACATCGCTTCGTCGTCGCCTGCGGCTTTCGCATCAACTTGGTCCTGGAAGCGCTGCGCCTGATCTTCTGCATCGTTCAGCTCGCTAAAGCCGTTGCCGATTTCGCGGCCACCGATGAAGAATTCAAAGCGGTCGGTGATCTCCGGGTTCTCGTCATTACGACGCGCCAGCGGAGAAACCTCTGCCGGGTACTCGGTGATGAAGGTCGGCTGAATCAGGTGCGCTTCGGCCACTTCTTCGAAGATCTCGGTCACGATACGGCCCAGACCCCAGCTCTTCTCAACCTTGATACCGATGCTTTCGGCGATCGCTTTCGCAGAATCGAAGTTATCCAGATCGGCCATCTCGGTTTCCGGACGGTACTTCTTGATCGCTTCGCGCATGGTCAGCTTAACGAACGGCTTGCCGAAATCGAAGACCTCTTCACCGTAAGGCACTTCAGTGGTGCCCAGAATGTTCTGCGCCAGAGTACGGAACAGAGATTCGGTCAGCTCGATCAGATCTTTGTAATCCGCATACGCCATATAGAGTTCCATCATGGTGAACTCTGGGTTATGACGTACGGAGATGCCTTCGTTACGGAAGTTACGGTTGATCTCGAATACGCGGTCGAAACCACCAACCACCAGACGCTTCAGGTACAGTTCCGGCGCGATACGCAGGTACATGTCGAGGTCCAGGGCGTTGTGATGGGTGATGAATGGACGCGCGGACGCACCGCCCGGGATCACCTGCATCATTGGGGTTTCCACTTCCATAAAGTCGCGGGCTACCATGAACTGACGAATGCCAGCCATAATCTGGGAGCGAATTTTGAAGGTGTTGCGGGATTCATCGTTAGAAATGAGATCCAGGTAGCGCTGACGGTAGCGCGCTTCCTGATCCTGCAGGCCGTGGAACTTGTCCGGCAGCGGGCGCAGGGCTTTTGTCAGCAGACGCAGCTCGGTGCAGTGAATGGACAGCTCGCCGGTCTTGGTTTTGAACAGCTTGCCTTTAGCGCCGAGGATATCGCCCAGGTCCCATTTCTTGAACTGCTCGTTGTAGATCCCTTCCGGCAGATCGTCGCGGGAAACGTACAGCTGGATGCGGCCACCCACGTCCTGCAGCGTAATAAAGGAGGCTTTACCCATGATACGACGGGTCATCATGCGGCCTGCAACGGCCACTTCGATGTTCAGCGCTTCCAGCTCTTCGTTCTCTTTAGCGTCGAAGTCAGCGTGCAGTTGGTCTGAGGTACGATCGCGACGGAAATCGTTCGGGAACGGCACGCCCTGCTCGCGCAGTGCAGCCAGCTTCTCGCGGCGGGTTTTCAGTTCATTGTTAAGATCGACGACCGCGTCAGCGCCCTGTGCTTGTTGTTCAGACATGTTGGTTCCTCATAACCCTGCTTTCAGACTTGCTTCGATAAATTGGTCCAGGCTGCCATCCAGCACCGCCTGCGTGTTACGGGTTTCGACACCGGTACGCAGGTCTTTGATGCGGGAGTCATCAAGGACGTAAGAACGGATCTGGCTGCCCCAGCCGATGTCAGATTTGTTATCTTCCATCGCCTGCTTCTCAGCATTTTTCTTTTGCATCTCCAGTTCATAAAGCTTCGCTTTCATCTGCTTCATGGCCTGATCTTTGTTTTTATGCTGGGAACGGTCGTTCTGGCACTGTGTTACCAGCCCGGTCGGCAGGTGAGTAATACGCACCGCGGATTCCGTACGGTTAACGTGCTGACCGCCCGCACCGGAGGCGCGGTAAACGTCGATACGCAGATCCGCCGGGTTGATTTCGATATCGATATCGTCCTTCACTTCCGGATAGACAAACGCGGAACTGAAAGAGGTGTGACGACGGCCGCCGGAATCGAACGGGCTCTTACGCACCAGGCGGTGAACGCCGGTTTCGGTACGCAGCCAGCCGTAGGCGTAATCGCCAATAATTTTAACGGTGACAGATTTCAGGCCTGCCACTTCGCCTTCAGACTCTTCAATGATCTCGGTCTTAAAGCCGCGGGCTTCAGCCCAGCGCAGGTACATACGGGTCAGCATGCTGGCCCAGTCCTGTGCTTCTGTGCCGCCGGAACCGGCCTGGATATCCAGGTAGCAGTCGGCGCTGTCGTATTCACCGGAGAACATGCGACGGAATTCCAGCTGGGCCAGCTTCTCTTCCAGCACGTCGAGTTCTGCCACGGCTTCGTTGAAGGTCTCTTCGTCGTCGGCCTCAACGGCCAGCTCCAGCAGGCCGGACACGTCATCCAGACCCTGCGCCATCTGATCCAGCGTATCGACGATAGCTTCCAGAGAGGAACGCTCTTTACCCAGCGCCTGTGCGCGTTCAGGTTCGTTCCAGACGTCCGGCTGTTCCAGCTCGGCGTTTACTTCTTCGAGACGCTCTTTCTTGGCATCGTAGTCAAAGATACCCCCTAAGAACGTCGGAGCGCTCCGTGAGGTCCTGAATGCGGTTTTTTACCGGATTAATTTCAAACATGGTCTGTTTTCTTTTATGGACTAGTCAAAATGCGGAGATAAGGGCGGAATTGTACCGGATTCACGCCCTGTTTTATAGCGGAATAGTGATGCTAAAGTGGCCAGATATGGTCGATGATGATTTGCAGCGTGCGGTTGCCGCGAAACTCGTTGATATCCAGTTTGTAGGCCAGTTCGACTTCGCGCACGCCGTTGTCCGGCCAGATAGTGGTATCGACGTTAAAGGCGATCCCGTCCAGCAGCGGGCCGCCGCCGACCGGTTCTACCATCACTTTCAAATGGCGTTCACCCACCAGCCGCTGTTGCAGCAGACGGAAGCGGCCATCAAACAGCGGCTCCGGGAACATCTGCCCCCACGGACCGGCATCACGCAGCATCTGCGCCACTTCCATGGTCATTTCAGCGGGGGTTAACGGACCGTCGGAGACCACCTCGCCCTGCAACAGGGCCGGATCCAGCCAGTCGGTGACCAGCTCGCTGAAGAGCCGCTGGAACCGATCGAATTTCGCCTCTTCCAGCGACAAGCCCGCCGCCATCGCGTGGCCGCCAAACTTGATCATCAGATCCGGGTGCAGCGTATGCAGGCGCTCCAGCGCATCGCGCATATGCAGCCCCTGAATGGATCGGCCCGATCCTTTCAGCGTGCCGTCTCCGGCCGGAGCAAAGGCAATAACCGGACGGTGAAAACGCTCTTTGATGCGCGAGGCCAGGATCCCAACCACTCCCTGGTGCCACTCCGGGTGATACATCGCCAGCCCCCCAGGCAGCGTTTCGCCGCTGCGCTCCAGCTTTTCGCACAGGATCAGGGCTTCGGCCTGCATCCCCTGCTCGATCTCTTTGCGGGTCTGGTTCAGGGCGTCCAGCTCGTTGGCCAGCACGCGCGCTTCGCCGATGTTGTCGCACAGCAATAGCGCCACGCCCACCGACATATCATCCAGACGCCCGGCGGCGTTGAGACGCGGGCCGAGGGCAAAGCCCAGATCGCTGGCCGCCAGCCGCTGCTGATCCCGGTTGGAGATCTCCAGCAGCGCCTTAATGCCCGGACGGCATTTGCCGGCCCGAATGCGGTTTAAGCCCTGCCAGGTAAGAATACGGTTATTGGCATCCAGCGGCACCACGTCCGCCACCGTGCCCAGCGCCACCAGATCGAGGAATTCCGCCAGATTCGGTGCGGCAATGCCCTGCGCCTCAAACCAGCCTTTATCCCGCAGCTTCGTACGCAGCGCCAGCATCAGGTAGAAGGCCACGCCCACACCCGCCAGCGATTTTGACGGGAAGTCGCAGTCGCGCAGGTTGGGGTTGATGATCGCTTCCGCCGCCGGCAGCGTGTCGCCAGGCAGGTGGTGATCGGTGACCAGCACCGGGATCCCCAGCTTGTGCGCACGATCGACACCGGCATGGGACGAGATCCCATTGTCGACGGTGAGGATCATTTGCGCGCCGCGGGCATGGGCCTGATCGACCACTTCCGGGCTCAGGCCGTAGCCATCCTCAAAGCGGTTAGGCACCAGGTAGGAGACGTTATCGCACCCCATCGCCCGCAGGCTGAGCACGCTCAGCGCGGTACTGGTGGCGCCATCGGCATCGAAATCCCCCACCACGATGATGCGCGTTCCTTCACGAAAGGCGTTGTACAGCAGCTCCGTGGCCGTATCGACGCCACTCAGCTGCTGCCAGGGCAGCATATTTTTTACGCCTTTCTCAAGATCGTCTGCATGTTTCACGCCACGGCTGGCGTACAGTCGACGCAACAGAGGCGACAGATCCGCGGGTAAGGCGGCGCTGTCGTCCACTTCACGACGACGGAGTTGTATCGAAGATTTCACGCGAATTATTTACCGCCAAACTGTTTCTGGTGCGCATCAAGGAACGCTTTCATCTCTTTCGGTCCCTGGTAGCCCGGCACGACATACCCGTTGCTCAGCACGATGGCTGGCGTACCGGTCACGCCAAACTGCACGCCCAGCGCGTAGTGATTGGCAATGTCGATATTGCAGGAAGCGGCCTGAATGCCTTTGCCGTTCATGGCGTCATCAAAGGCTTTGTTGCGATCTTTCGCACACCAGATGGCCTTCATGTCCTGCTCAGGCTGGCTCTGCACGCCCGCACGCGGGAAAGCGAGATAACGCACGGTGATGCCCAGCGCGTTGTAGTCTTTCATCTCTTCATGCAGCTTGTGGCAGTAGCCGCAGGTGATGTCGGTGAACACGGTGATGACGTGCTTTTCCTGCGCCGCTTTGTAGACAATCATCTCTTTTTCCAGCGCATTCAGGTTTTTCATCAGCATCTGGTTAGTGACGTTGACCGGCTGGGCGCCGCTCACATCGTACAGCGGCCCCTGCAGAAAGTGCTTACCGTCTTCGGTGACGTACAGCACGCCGCCGCTGGTCATCACGGTTTTCATTCCGGCGATCGGCGCAGGCTGAATATCGCTACCGGTAACGCCAAGCTTCGCCAGAGACTGTTTGATGGCCGCATCGTCAGCATGCGCCAGACCAGATAATGAGGCTGCCAGCAGAGAGAACAGCACTAAAGACTTTTTCATATTGGTTCCTGTTACGAGTCATCACGCACGTGGGTGATGCTGTTGGTGTAGCTGCCGCAGGCGTTCCGTCGCGACATGCGTGTAGATTTGCGTCGTTGAAAGGTCACTGTGCCCAAGCAGCATCTGGACCACGCGCAGGTCGGCGCCATGATTCAGAAGGTGGGTCGCAAAAGCGTGACGCAGAACGTGCGGCGAAAGTTTTTCACTGTCGATACCCGCCAGTGTGGCGTAATGTTTGATGCGATGCCAGAAGGTTTGACGCGTCATCTGTTGCGCACGTTGACTCGGGAATAACACATCAATGGAGACACCGTTGAGCAACCACGGACGTCCATGCTGGAGATAACTCTCCAGCCAGTACACCGCCTCTTCACCCAGCGGCACCAGACGCTCTTTGTTGCCTTTACCGATCACCCGCACCACGCCCTGACGCAGGCTGATATCGCTCATCGTCAGCCCGACCAGCTCAGAGACGCGCAGCCCCGTCGCATACAAGACCTCAAGCATCGCTTTATCGCGCAACTCCAGCGGTTGGTCAACCACCGGCGACTGTAATAATCTCTCAACTTGTGCTTCGCTGAGATCCTTCGGCAGACGCTGCGGCAGCTTGGGCGAGGCCAGCGCGGCGCTGGGATCGTCGGCGCGCAATTTCTCACGATACAAGTGCTGAAACAGACGCCGCATGGCGCTCAGCAGCCGCGCGGAACTGGTAGCCTTATAGCCCCCCTCCATGCGCTCGGCAAGCAGCGCCTGCAAATGGTCACTTTGGGCCGTAGTAAGAGAGAGGTCATGATGATGCAACCAGGCCACCAGCATCGCCAGATCGCGTCGGTAGGCGCTGAGGGTATTTTCGGCAAGATTCTTCTCCAGCCACAGCGCATCGAGAAACTGCTCGATGAGTGCGAGATCCTTTTCCACGTCAGCCTCTTTCGTTCTGCAATGGGGGCATTATGCCTGAATGCGGGTTGTTTCTGGTACACTACTCGCAAAGTCATAGCAAGTATTGAGACATTTTAGCGATGAATATTGGTCTGTTTTATGGTTCCAGCACCTGCTACACCGAGATGGCCGCAGAGAAAATTCGCGACATTATCGGTCCGGAACTGGTCACCCTGCATAATCTCAAAGACGACGCCCCGACGATGATGGAACAGTACGACGTGCTGATCCTGGGTATCCCGACCTGGGATTTTGGTGAACTTCAGGAAGACTGGGAAGCCATCTGGGAACAGCTTGATTCCCTGAAGCTGGAAGGCAAAATTATCGCGCTGTACGGCATGGGCGATCAGTTAGGCTATGGCGAGTGGTTCCTCGACGCGCTGGGGATGCTGCATGACAAGCTGGCGCCGAAAGGGGTGACCTTCATCGGTTACTGGCCGACCGAAGGCTATGAGTTTACCAGCAAGAAACCGATCATTGCCGACGGCCAGCTGTTTGTCGGGCTGGCCCTTGATGAGACTAATCAATACGATCTGAGCGAAGAGCGCCTGCAAAACTGGTGCGAGCAGATCCTCGGCGAAATGGCGGAGCAGTTTAGTTAACCGCTATCGCCCCTGCGTCGGTTGCTGCGACAGCATCCGGCGCAGATCCCGCCACTCCCCTTCGTCCATGCTGTCTGCCGCCAGCCACAAATGCTGGTAGCGTTTCCCGTCGCCTTTGCGTAAGCGAAGCATCATGCCGGCATTTAGCATCCACGGCGTGCCGACAATCTCCCACTCGCTGCCCTGCCAGTGCAGTCGGGAATCCATGAACAGTTTGATTTCGCCCTGACGGGAATTAATGCGTCGTTGACTGCGCACGCTGTCGAACACCACCAGCGACAGTAAGATTAACCATAATGGGGTGTAGCTCAGCGGCCATGGCATCAACAGAATGCAAGCCGCAACCAGGCCGTGGAGCAAAAGAGACATCCACTGGGCGCGCCACGAGACGCGTAAATCAGATTGCCACAGGACCACGTTCCCGATTCCGTGTTTGAATTAAAAGCACCATCCGTTGCAGTTCGGCGTCGGCAGGTTCGCCGTGATTCATCAACCAGTTAAATAAATCAGGATCGTCGTTCTCCAGCAGACGGATGAAGAGCTGTTTGTCCTCATCGCTCAGGGTGTCGTATTCGTATTCGAAGAACGGCATGATGGAGATATCGAGTTCGCGCATGCCGCGACGGCATGCCCAATGAATGCGGGCTTTGTTAGTAATGTCCATGTGCATTTTTCCTGCATAACGTTGAGTTCAGGCAGTGTTTCGTTCGTATCGGTTAAGAAAGAGAATCTACCGGGAAGAAACGGCTCTTAGTGTAACGTGTTTTTTGCTGTTTCATTACTGGAATATTACGTTCCTGCCGCACTCTTCCAGAAAAAACCACAACAAAAAAGCGTGTTCATCCGTTTTGCGTCGTGCTACGCAGAACAGCGCGAGGGCACGAATAGCCTGTTGAAACCGCTTGCATTGGCTACAGTCTCTTTTACCATTAGGCATTAACAAAGCGTTATGCAATTCAGGACCTCACTATGGCATTTACACCTTTCTCCCCGCGCCAGCCTGTCGCCTCTGCGCGTCTGCCGCTGACGCTTATGACCCTTGATGACTGGGCGCTGGCAACCCTCGTCGGCCTGGACAGCGAAAAGTACCTGCAGGGCCAGGTGACCGCTGATGTCAGTCAGATGACCGAACACCAACACCTGCTGGCTGCGCACTGCGATCCAAAAGGCAAGATGTGGAGCAACCTGCGCCTCTTTCGCCGTCAGGACGGGTTTGCCCTGATCGAACGCCGCAGCCTGCGCGACGCGCAGCTCGCGGAGCTGAAAAAGTATGCGGTGTTCTCAAAAGTGACCATCGCTGCCGATGACGAGCTGGTGCTGCTGGGCGTAGCCGGGTTCCAGGCGCGCGCGGCGTTGAAAAATCTGTTCAGCGAACTGCCGGATGCCGAAAAACAGGTGACTCACGACGGCGCCACCTCGCTGCTGTGGTTTGAACACCCGGCGGAACGCTTCCTGCTGGTAACCGATGTTGCTACCGCAGAGCGCGTGACCCAGGCCCTGCGTGGCGAAGCCCAGCTGAATAACAGCCAGCAGTGGCTGGCGCTGAACATTGAAGCGGGCATCCCGGTAATCGATGCCGCCAACAGCGGGCAGTTTATTCCTCAGGCGACCAACCTGCAGGCGCTCGGCGGGATCAGCTTTAAAAAAGGCTGCTACACCGGCCAGGAGATGGTGGCTCGCGCGAAGTTCCGCGGCGCCAACAAACGTGCGCTGTGGTATCTGGCGGGCCAGGCCAGCCGTGTACCGGAAGCCGGTGAAGATCTGGAGCTGAAAATGGGTGAGAACTGGCGCAGGACCGGCACCGTGCTCGCCGCCGTTCAGCTCGATGATGGTCGTCTGCTGGTGCAGGCCGTCATGAATAATGATATGGAGCCTGACAGCGTGTTCCGCGTGCGCGAAGATGTGAATACCCTGAGCATCGAGCCGCTGCCGTATTCGCTGGAAGAGTGATGGTGTTAGTGCCGGGTGGCGGCTTCGCCTTACCCGGCCTACGAAACCCGTAGGCCCGTGCAAGCGTAGCGCCGCCGGGCAAAAACAATCTTAATTAAACCTGCCCTACATACAAATAAATCGCCAGGAAATGGCACACGCTGCCGCCCAGCACAAAACCGTGCCAGATCGCGTGGTTATAGGGAATGCGCTTGCAGACGTAAAAAATCACCCCCAGCGAATAGACAATTCCGCCCACCGCCAGCAACGTCACCCCGCCCGCCGACAGTTTTACCGCCAGCTGATAGACCACAATTAGCGACAGCCAGCCCATCGTCAGATAGGTCACCAGCGACAGCACCTTAAAACGGTGCGCAATGGTCAGCTTAAACAGGATCCCCAGCAGCGCCAGGCTCCAGATAACGATCATTAGTCCGCGCGCCAGCGGCGAATTCAGCCCCACCAGCAAAAACGGCGTATAGGTCCCGGCAATCAGCAGATAGATGGCGCAGTGGTCGAATTTTTTCAGCCAGATCTTGGCCCGCTGATGCGGAATGGCATGGTAAAGGGTGGAGGCCAGGAACAGCAGAATCATGCTTCCGCCATACAGGCTGTAACTGGTGATCGCCAGCGCGCTGGCGTTGGTGTCGACGGCCTGGACCAGCAGCAATACCAGCCCGACGATGCCAAACACCAGACCGACTCCGTGACTAATACTGTTGGCTATTTCCTCAGCCAGCGAATATCCCTGTGCGGTTAATGGCTTGCTAACCATAGAGAACTCCGGGAAAACATAAGTGAATACTGCATCGCTGACTATGCTAACTGAGAATGATTCCAGTGAACACCTGTTAGCTAAAATAAATATCATATGAATATTTATTTAAAATAATCATATATTTGAGTGATATTTTCAGCTAACGTCTGTTCAGGTTAAAAATCAAAGACATTTAAAATCAATGACATAAAACTGAGTCTGATTCGGATAGATCTCCGCGATGACCCGCTTAAGTTCTCCCAGGGTCATGTTCTCTTGCTGAGCATGTTTTTCGGTCAGCGTTTCCAGCGTCACGGTCGAGGTAGTTGTCACCTCAATGGTACAAAAGTGGACGTCGTCTTCGTAACGCCCCACCCGCAGAACATCGCCCGCTTTAAAGTGCGCCTCGCTCTCATCACGGATGGTGATGGTCTTACGTCCGGCCAGAATGTCATCCTGAAAGCGCTGAAAAAAAGTAATGTCGTTTGGCTGCATGTTATTATTCCCTGAAGATGAAGTTGATGAGTGAGTTTAGCCACTGTGAGCATGTTCTCCCATTCCGCCATTGCCAGTCTCAATAATCTGGAGATGATGGTCTACAACACCGTCATTAAAAACCGCGATCGAGTGATGTACATGACCATCCGCGAACTGGCGGATGCGGCAGGGGTTTCCACCACCACCGTGCTGCGCTTTTGCCGCAAACTCAATTGCGATGGCTATTCTGAATTCCGCGTGCGGTTTAAATTATATCTCGAACAAAACGAACCGCAGCAGGCCAATTTTGGTGCCAGTGAGATTATCAGTTTTTTCAAAAGCGTAAACAACGATGAATTTGATACGCTTTTAAATAACGCCGTGGATATTATCTTATCGTCGGAGCGTATTATATTTGTCGGCGCAGGCACTTCTGGCTCGCTGGCAAAATACGGTGCGCGGTTCTTTTCCAATATTGGTAAATTCAGCAACCATATCGACGATCCTTATTTCCCGGTCACCAACGATATGGCGAAAAACGCCCTGGCGATTGTCCTCTCGGTCTCGGGCGAAACCGAAGAGATCCTGCGCTTCGCCAGCCAGTTCAGCCTGCATCACTGCAAGGTTCTGTCGATCACCAGCCACGAACATTCGCGGCTGGCGAAACTGGCGGACTTTAATCTCTCCTGGCATGTACCCCAAACGCGTATCGCAGGCGTCTACGATATTACGACGCAAATCCCGGTGATTTATATTCTTGAATCACTGGGACGCAAACTGGCGAAGAAATTAACAGAATAAAACACCCTGTTTTTTAGAAGTGACAAATTACAATTTCTGTGAATTGTTATATCGTGACTTTTTATTACCCTTTGTTAAACTCAAAAATAAGACAATAAATGAGATTAGCAAAGATGAAAAAACTCACTTTACCAAAAGACTTTTTATGGGGCGGCGCGGTCGCGGCGCATCAGGTTGAAGGCGGCTGGAACAAAGGCGGCAAAGGCCCAAGCATTTGTGACGTGCTGACCGGCGGCGCACACGGCGTACCGCGTGAGATCACCCAGGAAGTGGTTGAGGGCAAATACTACCCGAACCATGAAGCCATCGACTTCCATGGTCACTATAAAGAAGACATCAAGCTGTTTGCCGAGATGGGTTTCAAATGCTTCCGCACCTCCATTGCCTGGACCCGTATCTTTCCGAAAGGTGACGAAACCCAGCCGAACGAAGAGGGGCTGAAGTTCTACGACGACATGTTCGATGAGCTGCTGAAGTACAACATCGAGCCGGTAATCACCCTCTCCCACTTCGAAATGCCGCTGCACCTGGTGCAGGAGTACGGCGGCTGGACCAACCGTAAGGTGGTGGACTTCTTCGTTAATTTCGCTGAAGTGGTGTTTGAGCGCTACAAGAGCAAGGTCAAATACTGGATGACCTTCAACGAGATCAACAACCAGCGTAACTGGCGCGCCCCGCTGTTCGGCTACTGCTGCTCCGGCGTGGTCTATACCGAGCATCAGAACCCGGAAGAGACCATGTATCAGGTGCTGCATCACCAGTTCGTGGCCAGCGCCCTGGCGGTGAAAGCCGCCCGCCGTATCAACCCGGAAATGAAAGTCGGCTGCATGCTGGCGATGGTGGCGCTCTATCCGTTCTCCTGCAAGCCAGAAGACGTGATGTTTGCTCAGGAATCGATGCGTGAACGCTATGTCTTTACCGACGTGCAGCTGCGTGGCTACTACCCGTCCTACGTCCTGAACGAGTGGGAGCGTCGCGGTTTTACCATCAATATGGAAGCGGGCGATGAGCAGATCCTGCGTGAAGGCACCTGCGACTATCTGGGCTTCAGCTACTACATGACTAACGCGGTGAAAGCGGAAGGCGGCACCGGCGATGCGATCTCCGGCTTCGAAGGCAGCGTCCCGAACCCGCACGTGAAAGCGTCGGACTGGGGTTGGCAGATCGACCCGGTGGGTCTGCGCTACGCCCTGTGCGAGCTGTATGAGCGCTATCAGAAGCCGCTGTTTATCGTGGAAAACGGCTTCGGCGCTTACGACAAAGTGGAAGAGGACGGCAGCATCAACGATGACTATCGTATCGACTACCTGCGCGCCCACGTCGAAGAGATGATAAAAGCCGTGACTCATGATGGCGTGGATCTGATGGGCTACACCCCGTGGGGCTGCATCGACTGCGTGTCCTTCACCACCGGCCAGTACAGCAAACGCTACGGCTTTATCTACGTGAACAAGCACGACGACGGCACCGGCGACATGTCCCGTTCGCGTAAGAAGAGCTTTGAGTGGTACAAAGCGGTGATCGCCAGCAACGGCGAGGAGCTTTAATTCTGTAACGCCGGGTGGCGGCTTCGCCTTACCCGGCCTACAAATGATGCGGGTGGGATTTACTTCCCGCCCGCTAACTCAATAAAGCTGCCCGTCACGTACGACGCCTTCTCGCTCAGCAGCCAGACAATCGCCTGCGCCACCTCTTCAGGCTGGCCGCCGCGCTGCATCGGCAGCATCGACTTCACCCGATCCACACGTCCTGGCTCCCCGCCGGAAGCATGAATTTCGGTATAAATCAGCCCCGGACGGACGCAGTTAACCCGAATGCCCTGTGCCGCCACCTCCAGCGCTAGCCCGGTAGTGAGGGAGTCCACGGCCCCTTTCGATGCCGCGTAATCCACATACTCCCCCGGCGCGCCGAGTCGTGAGGCCGCGGACGAGACGTTCACAATCGCCCCGCCTTTCCCGCCATGCTTTAGCGCCATGCGTTTCACCGCCTCACGGCAGCAGAGGAAATACCCGGTCACGTTGGTGGCCAGCACGCGGTTAATACGTTCGGCAGAGAGATTTTCGATGGTGCTCTGCTCAAACAGAATGCCGGCGTTGTTAACCAGCGCGGTGAGGGGCTCGCCTTCACGATCGAGGCTGTCAAACATCGCCATGACCTGCGCTTCATCGCTGATGTCCGCACGCAGGGCAAAGGCCCGGCCGCCCTCTTTCACAATCTGCGCGATCACGTCGGTGGCGGCTTTGATGTTGTGGTGATAGTTCACCGCCACGGTATAGCCTTCGCTCGCCAGCTGCAGCGCCGTAGCTTTGCCAATTCCGCGGCTGGCGCCGGTTACAAGTGCAATTGCCATAAGACTCTCCAGAAACAAAAAAAGCCGGGTGGCGCTTGCGCTTACCCGGCCTACAGTATGGCAGAAAGGTTACTGGTATTCGCTCATTGGCACGCAGGAGCAGAACAGGTTACGGTCGCCGTAGACGTCATCAAGACGCTTCACGGTCGGCCAGTACTTGTTGGCAACGCCTGCCGGGAAGACCGCCAGCTCGCGGGAGTAAGCGTGATTCCACTCCGCCACCATCTCGTGCTGGGTGTGCGGGGCGTTGACCAGCGGGTTATCTTCCAGCGTCCATTCGCCATCCTGAACGCGATCGATCTCCATGCGGATCGCCAGCATCGCGTCGATAAAGCGGTCCAGTTCGGCTTTGCTTTCGGATTCGGTTGGCTCAACCATCAGCGTGCCCGCGACCGGGAACGACATGGTTGGGGCGTGGAAGCCGTAGTCGATCAGACGTTTGGCAATGTCGAGCTCGCTGATACCGGTCTGTTCCTTCAGCGGACGAATATCCAGAATACATTCGTGCGCCACGCGGCCATCGCGACCGGTGTAGAGCACCGGGAAGGCAGACTTCAGACGCGTCGCGATGTAGTTAGCATTGAGGATCGCCACCTGGCTGGCCTGCTTCAGTCCTTCTGCACCCATCATGCGGATATACATCCAGCTGATTGGCAGGATAGAGGCGCTGCCGAACGGTGCCGCAGAAACCGCGCCCTGACGGGTCAGCATACCTTCAATCTGCACCACACTGTGACCCGGTACGAACGGGGCCAGGTGCGCTTTCACGCCAATCGGACCCATGCCCGGGCCGCCACCGCCGTGCGGAATGCAGAAGGTTTTGTGCAGGTTCAGGTGCGATACATCCGCGCCGATAAAGCCTGGCGTGGTGATCCCTACCTGGGCGTTCATGTTGGCGCCATCGAGGTAAACCTGGCCGCCGTGCTGGTGCACGATCTCGCACACTTCACGGATGGTCTCTTCGTATACCCCGTGGGTGGACGGATAGGTCACCATGATGCAGGAGAGCTTATCGCTGGTCTGTTCTGCTTTGGCACGCAGGTCAGCCAGATCGATGTTGCCGTTCTTATCACAGGCGACAACCACCACTTCCATCCCCGCCATCTGGGCAGAGGCCGGGTTGGTACCGTGGGCAGAGCTTGGGATCAGGCAGATATCACGATGACCTTCGTTGCGGCTCTCGTGATAGTGACGGATTGCCAGCAGACCCGCGTACTCCCCCTGGGCGCCGGAGTTCGGCTGCATGCAGAGGGCGTCGTAGCCGGTTAGTTTTACCAGCCAGTCGGAAAGCTGGTTAATCATCATATGGTAGCCTTCCGCCTGATCTGCCGGACAGAACGGGTGCAGCTCGGCGAATTCCGGCCAGGTGATCGGGATCATCTCGGCGGCGGCGTTCAGCTTCATGGTGCAGGAGCCCAGCGGGATCATCGCCTGATTCAGCGCCAGATCCTTGCGCTCCAGGGAGTGCATGTAGCGCATCATCTCGGTTTCGCTGTGGTAGCGGTTAAACACCGGATGGGCGAGGATCGCGTCGTCGCGCAGCATGGTCGCCTGGATAGAGCGGCTGTCATGCGCCACCTCTTTGTCGAGAGTATCCACATTCAGGCCGTGGTCGTCACCCAGCAGGACGTTGAACAGGATCTGAATATCTTCACGAGTAGTGGTCTCATCCAGGGTAATGCTCACCGCATTGAGGATGTCGCTGCGCAGGTTAATCTCTGCGGCTTCGGCGCGCGCCAGCACCGCCGCTTTGTCGGCCACTTCGACACACAGGGTATCGAAGAAGTGCGCGTGGCGCAGTTTTTGACCTTTCTGCTGCAGGCCGCAGGCCAGGATATCGGCCAGACGATGAATACGGCTGGCGATACGCTTCAGGCCCACCGGGCCGTGGAAGACGGCATACAGGCTGGCAATGTTGGCCAGCAGCACCTGCGAGGTACAGATGTTGGAGTTCGCTTTCTCGCGACGAATGTGCTGCTCGCGAGTCTGCATCGCCATGCGCAGGGCGGTGTTACCGGCGGCATCTTTTGATACGCCGATAATACGGCCTGGCATGGAGCGTTTGAATTCATCTTTCGCGGCGAAGAAGGCCGCGTGTGGGCCGCCGTAGCCCATCGGCACGCCGAAGCGCTGCGCAGAGCCGAAGACGATGTCTGCGCCCTGTTTACCCGGGGCGGTTAACAGCACCAGCGCCATAAAATCGGCCGCCACGCTGACGACGATTTTGCGCGCTTTCAGTTCGGTAATCAGGGTGCCGTAGTCATGGACCTCACCGCTGGTGCCCACCTGCTGCAGCAGCACGCCGAACACATCCTGGTGATCCAGCACTTTGTCAGCGTCATCAACAATCACCTCAAAACCAAAGGTCTCAGCACGGGTACGCACCACGTCGAGGGTTTGCGGGTGAACGTCGGCGGCAACGAAGAAGCGGTTTGCGCCCTTCAGTTTGCTGACGCGTTTTGCCATTGCCATCGCTTCTGCGGCGGCGGTGGCTTCATCCAGCAGCGATGCCGAGGCGATGTCCAGACCGGTCAGATCCAGGGTGACCTGCTGGAAATTGAGCAGCGCTTCCAGACGGCCCTGAGACACTTCCGGCTGATATGGGGTATAGGCGGTATACCAGCCCGGGTTTTCCAGCATGTTGCGCAGAATAACCGGCGGCAACTGCACGTTGGTGTAGCCCATGCCAATGTAAGACTTAAAGCGCTTGTTCAGGCTGGCAATGCCTTTCAGTTCCGCCAGTGCAGCGTATTCAGTGGTCGATTCACCCACCTGTGGCGGGGTGGCGAGCTGAATATCCTTTGGCACGATCTGGCCGATCAGTGCGTTGAGCGAATCCGCGCCAACCGTCTTCAGCATCTCCTGCTGTTGTTGAGCATCCGGCCCAATGTGACGTTCAATGAAGGCGCCACGGTTTTCAAGCTGGCTTAAAGTCTGTGTCATGAGCGATGGTTCCTGAAACGTGCAGTGAATCGTAGTTGTTTGTAACTCTGTTGCCCGGTGGCGATAACGCTTACCGGGCCTACGTTGACTCTCCTCTCCCCAGAGGGGAGAGGGAAAGGTTTACTCGTCTTCCAGTAAAGCTTCGTACGCAGTAGCATCCAGCAGAGCGGCAACTTCCGCTTCGTCGCTGGCTTTAATTTTGAAGATCCAGCCTTCGCCGTATGGCTCGCTGTTAACCAGCTCCGGGGAGTCGCTCAGGGCATCGTTAACCGCCACGATTTCGCCGCCCACTGGCGCATAGATATCAGAAGCCGCTTTTACCGACTCGGCCACGGCGCAGTCGTCGCCCGCGGTAACGGTCGCGCCCACTTCCGGCAGATCCACGAAGACCATGTCACCTAACAGCTCCTGAGCATGTTCGGTGATCCCGACGGTGTAAGTGCCGTCGGCTTCTTTGCGCAGCCACTCGTGTTCTTTGCTGTATTTCAGTTCTGCTGGCACATTGCTCATTGAATTTCTCCTGATAAAAATAATTAGGCGACCGGCTTACCGGCGCGAACAAAAATCGGTTTGGTCACGCGGACCGGCATTTCGCGGTTGCGGATCTGCACCACGGCAGTCTCGCCAATACCCGCCGGCACCCGTGCCAGAGCAATACTGTAACCCAGCGTCGGGGAGAAGGTGCCGCTGGTGATAATGCCTTCGCAGTGGTTGCCATTGGCATCGGTGAAACGCACCGGCAGCTCGCCGCGCAGCACGCCCTTCTCGGTCATGACCAGGCCAACCAGCTGTTCGGTGCCCTTCTCACGCTGCTGTTCCAGCACTTCACGACCGATAAAGTCGCGATCGGCCGGTTCCCACGCAATGGTCCAGCCCATGTTGGCTGCCAGCGGAGAGACGCCTTCGTCCATCTCCTGGCCGTACAAATTCATCCCGGCTTCCAGACGCAGCGTATCGCGCGCGCCCAGACCTGCCGGCTTAACGCCCGCTTCCACCAGCGCACGCCAGAAATCGGCCGCTTTTTCGTTTGGCATCGCAATTTCATAGCCCGCTTCACCGGTATAGCCGGTGGTGGCGACAAACAGATCGCCCGCCTGCACGCCAAAGAACGGCTTCATGCCGTCGGTGGCCTGGCGCTGCTCATCAGTGAACAGGGACGCGGCTTTCGCCTGCGCGTTCGGCCCCTGCACCGCAATCAGCGACAGGTCATCACGCACGGTGATGTCGATGGCGTAAGGTTCAGCGTGTTGGGTGATCCAGGCGAGGTCTTTTTCACGGGTGGCGGAGTTAACAACGAGGCGGAAGAAATCTTCGGTGAGGTAATACACAATCAGGTCGTCAATCACGCCGCCAGAGGCATTCAGCATGCCGGAATAGAGCGCTTTGCCGGGCTTCGTGAGTTTCGCCACGTCGTTTGCCAGCAGATAACGCAGAAACTCCCGGGTGCGGCTACCGTGCAGATCGACAATGGTCATATGCGAGACGTCGAACATACCGGCATCGGTGCGCACCGCATGATGCTCATCAATCTGCGAACCATAATGCAGCGGCATCATCCAGCCGTGGAAATCGACCATGCGCGCACCGCATAAGGTGTGTTGTTCGTATAAAGGCGTCTGTTGAGCCATCTTTTCCTCGTTGAATAAGCTGGGCTGTCTTGCGTTTTATGCTGAAAAATCCACCATAAAACCCGGCATCGGCATCGCTCCCGGACGCCGACGCAAACGTTCTCTTTTACCTGAACTTACCACCGAAAACGGTGGTTAACCATAAGGCAGAATGGGCCATCACATTAGCTTATGGTCAAAAATGCCAGCAAAGCGTACAGAGTTATTCACTATAAAAATGCGAATCGTTCCGCACAAAAGCAAAGTCGATAAGATGGGATTTAGCACAGGATGATATTTACTGCGGAAAAATGCGCGAAATTTCCGTAACATAAAAACAGCCAGATTAGTTAATCTAATGCGAAAAAGTCGGTGAAATTAGATTATTTCAAACGAGGGAATTCTGCCGACCCACAGGCCGACAGAATAAAGTGTGACGGGGGTCAATACACAAAGTCATTCAAGTTGCATCAAGGCGGCAAGTCTGAGAGTCCCCAGGAGCTTACACAAGTAAGTGACTGGGGTGAGCAGACGCAGCCAACGCAGAGGCAGCTTGAAGGATGCAGTGTATTTTAACGGAGCCAGTCCGGGAGATCGTTAAGCCCCATCGCCTGACGCAGGAGTTGCGGTTTCACTCCCGGGAGGGTATCAGCCAGCTTCAGGCCGAGATCGCGCAGCAGTTTTTTCGCCGGGTTGGCACCGGCAAAGAGTTCGCGGAACCCCTGCATGCCCGCCAGCATCATGGCGGCACTGTGCTTACGGCTGCGTTCGTATCGGCGCAGATAAAGATGCTGCCCGATATCTTTGCCGTCACGATGCAGACGACGCAATTCATTTACCAGCTCGGCGGCGTCCATAAAGCCCAGATTCACCCCCTGCCCGGCCAGCGGATGGATGGTGTGCGCCGCGTCGCCCACCAGCGCCAGACGATGCGCCGCAAACTGGCGCGCATAGCGACCGGTTAACGGGAATACCTGACGCTCGCTTTCGACGGTGCAGAGCCCCAGCCGGTTATCAAAGGCCACGCACAGGGCCTGATTGAACTCGTCGGCGGACGCCTCCTGCATCTGCTGGGCCTTCTCGGGGGAAAGCGACCAGACAATCGAGCAGAGATGCGGATCGCTGAGCGGCAGGAAGGCGAGGATGCCATCGTTATGGAAAATCTGTCGGGCCACGGCCTGATGCGGCTCCGCAGTGCGGATGGTGGCGACCAGCGCATGATGGCGGTAGTCCCAGTACGTCAGCGGAATGTCGGCTTTGTTGCGCAGCCAGGAGTTTGCCCCATCGGCCCCCACCACCAGGCGCGCGGTCAGCATGTCGCCGCTTTGCAGGGTGATAAAGGCGTCGTTTTCGCCCCAGGCCACCTGCTGCAGCTGCGCGGGGGCAATCAGCGTGACGTCGCTACACTGCTGCGCTTTCTGCCACAGCGCATGGTGAATCACCGCATTTTCGATGATATGGCCGAGATGGCTGTAGCCCATGCTCTCATCATCAAAAGCGATATGCCCGAAGCTGTCTTTATCCCACACTTCCATCCCGTGGTAGCAGCTCGCACGCTGGGCGACAATTTCTGACCAGACGCCGATGCGGGTCAGCAGCTTTTCACTGGCGGCATTAATCGCCGAGACCCGGAGTTCTGGCGGCGCATCGGAAGCGACAGGCTCAGGTTGTTTCTGCTCCAGTACCGCCACGCGCAGACCGCTGCCCTGCAAACCGCAGGCCAGCGCCAGTCCTACCATTCCGCCACCGACAATGGCAACATCAACATTCTGCACTTTGTTTACTCCTTAGCGAGCGACCCAACCGAGAGTCCTCTGCGCCAGCACATCGCGTGCCGGAATGAATAATTCCATCGCCATCAACCCCAGGTTACGCCCTGCAACCAGCGGCGCCCAGCGATTGGCAAACAGATGTACCAGCCCGTCGGTCACACCGATGGTGGCCTCTTTATCTGCCTGACGTCGTTTCTGATACTGGCCCAGCACCGAATACGCGCCGCAATCCTGCTGTTGAGCAAAGGCCTGCGCCAGCGTTTCGGCAAGGCTCATCACGTCGCGCAGCCCGAGATTAAAGCCCTGTCCGGCAATGGGGTGTAACGTCTGGGCCGCATTGCCCACCAGCGCGACGCGATGGGAGACAGACTGCGACGCCGTGGTTAATGCCAGCGGATAGACCGAACGCTTCCCGGCATGGGTGATGCGCCCAAGTCGCCAGCCAAAGGCTTTTTGCAGCTCGACGCAGAAGCGTTCGTCAGACCAGCCCTTCACCTCCTCCGCCTTTTCCAGCGGATGGCACCAGACCAGCGAGCTGCGCCCCTGCGACATCGGTAACATGGCCAGCGGGCCATGCTGAGTAAAACGTTCAAAGGCGCGGCCACGGTGCGGCTCGGCGGTGGCAACGTTGGCGATCACCGCCAGCTGATGGTAAGGCTGCTGCTGCCACTGGATCCCGCACTGCTGGCCAAGCGCCGAACGTGAGCCGTCGGCCGCCACCAGCAGTTGTCCCTCGAGCGTACTGCCGTCATCCAGCGTAACGCTGACCGAGGTTTCGCTGCGGGTAAAGTGCTCCACGCGCGCCGGGCAATGCAGCGTCACGCCGGGAGCATCCTGCAACAGGCGGAACAGGCGCAGACCCACGTCGTGCAGCTCGACGACCTGCCCCAGCGCATCAATGCGATAGTCCTGCGCTTCGAGGGTGACAAACCCGGCGTGTCCCCGATCGCTGACATGAACGGTTTCGATAGCGGTGGCGCAATCGGCAATCGCCTGCCAGATGCCGCTGCGGGCCAGCTGCTGGCAGGTGCCCGCAGCCAGGGCGATGGCGCGGCCATCGAACCCCGGATGGCCACTCGACTGCGGTGCCACGGCCTCAACCAGGTGGACCGGAAGCTTGCCCTGGGTCAGGGTGGAGATCGCCAGCGCCAGGGTGGCGCCCGTCATGCCTCCGCCAACGATGATGATGCTCATGGGCGCGCCGCCGCCATCAGGGCTTCGATCTCGTCGGCGTTTTTTACCACCGAAGCCGTCAGGTTTTCGTTACCGGATTTGGTGATCACGATATCATCTTCGATACGGATGCCGATCCCGCGATACTCGGCGGGCACATCGGCATCCGGGGCGATATAGAGCCCCGGTTCAACGGTCAGCACCATTCCCGGCTCCAGCACACGCGAACGTTCCGGGCCGTAGACGCCCACGTCGTGCACGTCCAGCCCCAGCCAGTGGCTCAGGCCATGCATAAAGAAGGGACGGTGGGCGTTCTCCGCGATCAGCTGATCGACGTCGCCGTTAAGAATCCCCAGATCCACCAGCCCGCTAACCATAATGCGCACCACCTCGCCGGTAACCTCCTGGATGGAGGTGCCGGGGCGGAACAGCATCAGCGCGGTGTCCAGCGAATGCAGGACGATGTCGTAGATGGCGCGTTGCGCCGGGGTGAATTTGCCGTTCACCGGGAAGGTGCGGGTGATATCCCCGGCATAGCCTTTAAATTCGCAACCGGCGTCAATCAGCACCAGATCGCCATCCCGCAATTCAGACTCGTTTTCGGTGTAATGCAGGATGCAGCCGTTTTCACCCCCGCCGACGATGGTGTTGTAGGCCGGGAAGCGCGCGCCGTGGCGGGTAAATTCATGCTGAATTTCGCCTTCCAGCTGATATTCGAACATCCCCGGACGGCATTTTTGCATCGCCCGGGTATGGGCCAGGGCGCTGATCTCCCCCGCTTTACGCATGACATCCAACTCTTCATCCGATTTAAACAGGCGCAGCTCGTGGACGGCAGGACGCCAGTCGGTGAGGGTTGCGGGCGCTTTCAGGTTTTGCCGGGAGCCTTTGCGTAGCTTATCCAGCGCGGCAAAGACAATCTCATCGGCATACGCGTATTCACCCTGCGCGTGGTAGACCGTATCCAGACCATTGAGCAACTGGTAGAGCTGATCGTTGATTTCGCTGAACGCCAGAGCGCGATCCACGCCCAGCTTTTCCGGCGCGGCCTGCTGGCCCAGACGGCGGCCAAACCAGATCTCGGCGGTGAGATCGCGAACGCGGTTAAACAGCACGCTGTGGTTGTGGGTATCGTGACTTTTAATCAGCACCAGCACCGACTCCGGCTCGTTGAAGCCGGTGAAGTACCAGAAATCGCTGCTCTGGCGGTACGGATATTCGCTATCGTTGCTGCGCGTGGCTTCCGGTGCGGCAAAAATCAACGCGGCGCTGCCCGGCTGCATAGTGGCCAGCAATGCCTGACGGCGGCGAAGATACTCTTGCTGAGTCATGACACCCTCCTGGAATTTTTATTAATGTAATGTTGGTTTGCGCACTTCCGGCGCGGTCGGTTTTGCGCGCGTAAAGGTATCGTGGCAGAGCAGAGACGCCACGCGCACGTACTCAATGATCTCTTCGAGTGACATCTCCAGCTCTTCCTGGTCTTCGTCTTCATCGTAGCCCAGTTGAGCGATGTTACGCAGATCGTCGATAGCTTCTCCCGCCTCGCCCGTCACTTTTTCCAGCTTAGGCTGCGTTACGCCCAGACCTAACAGGTAGTGGTTGACCCAGCCTGCCAGCGCATCGGCGCGATCGAACACGCTGACGTCGTCGCTATCAGGCAGATAAAGCTGAAAAAGGAAGCCGTCATCCTCCAGCGCATCGCTGGTTGCGCCATGCATATTGCGCAACGCCTGAGCGAGATCGTGACCGAACGCCAGACCCTCGTTCGTCAGGTCGTGAACCAGCGGCAGCCATGAGCTGTCGTTGTTTCCACCACACAGCATCCCGCTGATCAGACCGTGCATTTCAGCCGGGGTTAAACCCACGCCCTGCTGGTTCAGTAACTGGCTGACTTCGTTGTAACCAGGCATTTCGTTCTGTATAGACATGAGCATTCATCATCAATGGGAGGAATATTCATGATATGCTACCACTTTGGACCCTGGTGAACCAGAATAGGGCTTGTTTCTACGCGCCAGGGTAGCTATAGTGTCGCCCCTTCGCAGCCCCCGGAAGCGGATGTGAAGGCAGCGCAGTCAAACAGCAGGAAGGTGGCATGTCTGCACAACCCGTCGATATCCAAATTTTTGGCCGTTCGCTGCGAGTGAATTGTCCGCCTGAACAAAGGGATGCTTTGAATCAGGCTGCGGATGATTTGAATCAGCGGTTGCAAGATTTAAAAGAACGCACTAGAGTCACAAATACTGAGCAGCTGGTCTTCATCGCCGCGTTGAACATCAGTTATGAACTGACTCAGGAAAAAGCGAAGACCCGCGATTACGCGGCGAGCATGGAACAACGTATTAAAATGCTCCAGCAGACCATTGAACAGGCATTGCTTGATCAGGGTCGCATAACAGACAGACCGGGGCAAAACTTTGAATAACACTTCGTGGTCTACTATGGTAGAGTGACCCTGAAGGAAAAATTTCTCTGAGATGTTCGCATGCGGGCCAGTCCCCTGAGCCGATATTTCATACCACAAGAATGTGGCGCTCCATGGTTGGTGAGCATGCTCGGTTCGTCCGAGAAGCCTTAAAACTATGACGACACATTCACCTTGAACCAAGGGTTCAAGGGTTACAGCCTGCGGCGGCATCTCGGAGATTCCCTCACCTTTCTACCCAGCGACTACCATGACGCAACTTCCTGAAGTCCCTGCCTCACGCCAACACATTCGTCAGTTTATCCGTCAGCAACGCAGAGCCTTAACGCCTCAACAGCAAGCCCATTTCGCCCAGCAGGCCGCGGCCCGCATGATGGCTTATCCGCCCGTCGTCATGGCGCATACCGTTGCCCTGTTCCTCTCTTTTGATGGCGAACTTGATACCCAACCGCTGATCGATGAACTCTGGCGCACCGGGAAAAAGGTCTATCTGCCGGTACTCCACCCCTTCAGTCCCGGGAACCTGCTGTTCCTGCACTATCATCCTCACAGCGAGCTGGTGGTGAATCGTCTGAAAATCACCGAACCGAAGCTGGACGTGCGCGACGTGCTGCCGCTTGAGCAGCTGGACGTGCTGGTGACGCCGCTGGTGGCCTTTGATGAGAGTGGTCAACGTCTGGGGATGGGCGGCGGTTTTTACGATCGCACGCTGCAGAACTGGCAGCAGCATGGCTTACAGCCCGTAGGCTACGCGCATGATTGTCAGGGCGTTGAAAAGCTACCGGTGGAGAAATGGGATATTCCGCTGCCGGCGGTGGTGACGCCGTCGAAGCTTTGGGAATGGTGAAAAAGCCGGGTGGCGGCTTCGCCTTACCCGGCCTACATAAACCCTCGGACTTTGTAGGTCGGGTAAGCGCAAGCGCCACCCGACACCACAAACCGCAGGATCAGTAAAGCAGACGCGCGCGAATGGTGCCTGGGATGGCCTTCATTCCCTGCAGCGCTTTCTCGGCAACATCTTCATCCGCTTCGATATCGATAACCACATAACCCATCTGCGCGTTAGTTTGCAGATACTGTGCGGCGATGTTCACGCCCTGCTCAGCGAAGATCTGGTTAATGGCCGTCAGCACGCCCGGACGGTTTTCGTGGATGTGCAGCAGACGACGTCCACCGTGCAGCGGCAGAGACACTTCCGGGAAGTTGACCGCAGAAAGTGTTGAACCGTTGTCGGAATATTTGCTCAGCTTACCGGCCACTTCGAGACCGATATTTTCCTGCGCTTCCTGAGTGGAGCCGCCGATGTGCGGAGTCAGGATCACGTTGTCGAACTCACACAGCGGCGAGTTGAACGGATCGCTGTTGGTCGCCGGCTCGGTCGGGAAGACGTCAATGGCCGCCCCTGCCAGATGTTTGCTTTTCAGGGCTTCGCACAGCGCAGGGATATCCACTACCGTACCGCGCGCGGCGTTGATCAGCAGCGAGCCCGGCTTCATCAGCGCCAGCTCTTCCGCACCCATCATGTTCCTGGTGGAGGCGTTTTCCGGCACGTGCAGGCTCACCACGTCGCTCATGTTGAGCAGGTCGGAGAGATGTTGAACCTGGGTAGCGTTACCCAGCGGCAGCTTGTTTTCGATGTCGTAGAAAAAGACGTGCATCCCCAGCGATTCCGCCAGAATGCCCAGCTGCGTGCCGATGTGGCCGTAGCCGATAATGCCCAGTTTTTTACCACGCGCCTCAAAAGAGCCGGACGCCAGTTTATTCCAGATCCCACGGTGGGCCTTGGCGTTAGCTTCAGGGATGCCACGCAGCAGCAGCAGGAGTTCCCCAATCACCAGCTCCGCCACGGAACGGGTATTGGAGAATGGCGCGTTGAACACCGGAATACCGCGCTTCGCGGCAGCATTGAGATCAACCTGGTTGGTACCGATACAGAAGCAGCCAATCGCGACCAGTTTTTCTGCTGCGGCAATCACATCTTCGGTCAGGTGGGTACGGGATCGCAGGCCAATGAAGTGGGCATCACGGATCGACTCTTTCAGCTGTTCGGTATCCAGCGCGCCTTTGTGAAATTCGATGTTGGTGTAACCTGCCGCACGAAGGTTATCCAGTGCTTTCTGATGCACCCCTTCGACCAGCAGAAATTTAATCTTGTCTTTCTCCAGTGATACCTTTGCCATTTCCCCGACCCTGTCTGATTGTCTGAACTGTTGTTGTGCTGGATTGAAATCCGCTCCAGCCAACATATCAAAAAAAACTATTGCAGCAATATGAACGTTTGCGTCGGCACTCTGAAGAAATGTCATACAGCGTCAATTGGCAGTGAATAATGCTGCAGAGCATTAAGAAAGCGGCAGGATCGTCAGGAGAGGGTTAGAAATGTGACACAAGTCACCGAATATCGCTTTTGCAAAAAAAGTTAGCGGGGGGAGGCTCCCCCCGTCAGATCATTTCACGATGGTTTTAACGCCATCGGCGGTGCCGATCAGGGCGACATCCGCGCCACGGTTGGCGAATAACCCTACAGTTACCACGCCCGGCAGGCCGTTGATGGCATTCTCCAGCGCCACGGCGTCGAGGATCTCCAGACCATGAACATCCAGAATCACGTTACCGTTGTCCGTCACTACGCCCTGGCGGTATTCCGGGCGTCCACCCAGTTTCACCAGCTCGCGGGCAACCGCGCTGCGCGCCATCGGGATCACTTCAACCGGCAGCGGGAAGTTGCCGAGAATATCCACCTGCTTGGAGGCATCGGCGATACAGATAAACTTGTCCGCCACGGAGGCGATGATTTTCTCACGCGTCAGCGCCGCGCCACCGCCCTTGATCATCTGCATATGGCCATTGATCTCATCCGCGCCGTCGACATAAATCCCCAGACGGTCAACTTCGTTCAGATCGAAAACGGTGATCCCCAGACTTTTCAGCTTTTCCGTGGATGCATCGGAGCTCGACACTGCGCCCTCGATTTGGCCTTTCATCGTGCCCAGCGCATCAATAAAGTGCGCTGCCGTTGACCCTGTGCCCACGCCGACAATGGCACCCGGCTGTACATACTGGAGAGCGGCCCATCCTACTGCTTTTTTCAGTTCATCCTGCGTCATGATCTCTTGCCCGTGGTGATTTTGCGTGACGCGCATTATAGAGCATTCGCCTGTGCCATGTGATCTGCGAGGTCACCAATTTCGTCTGTATCAAACATAAATTTATGTCATAGTGCGAAGTATTGAATTTTTTGGGAGTCAGCCAGAGCAATGAAACGTCCGGACTACAGAACATTACAGGCGCTTGATGCCGTTATTCGTGAACGCGGATTCGAACGCGCAGCCCAAAAGCTGTGCATTACCCAATCCGCGGTTTCACAACGAATCAAACAGCTTGAGAATATGTTCGGGCAGCCGCTGCTGGTTCGTACCGTGCCGCCGCGTCCAACCGAACAGGGGCAAAAGCTGCTGGCGCTGCTGCGGCAGGTTGAGCTGCTGGAAGATGAGTGGCTGGGGGATGAACAGACCGGCTCCACGCCGCTGCTGCTCTCTCTGGCGGTCAACGCCGACAGCCTGGCAACCTGGCTCCTCCCTGCCCTCGCCCCGGTGCTGGCCGATTCGCCTATCCGTCTGAATTTACAGGTAGAAGATGAAACCCGTACCCAGGAGCGTCTGCGCCGCGGTGAAGTGGTGGGCGCAGTCAGTATCCAGCCTCAGGCGCTGCCTAGCTGTCTGGTGGATCAGCTGGGGGCGCTGGATTATCTTTTCGTCGGCTCGAAAGCCTTTGCCGAGCGTTACTTCCCGAACGGCGTCACCCGCGCGGCACTGCTGAAAGCGCCTGCCGTGGCCTTTGACCATCTGGATGATATGCATCAGGCGTTTTTACAGCAGAACTTCGACCTGCCGCCCGGCAGCGTACCCTGCCATATCGTTAACTCCTCCGAAGCCTTCGTGCAGCTGGCACGTCAGGGCACCACCTGCTGCATGATCCCGCATCTGCAGATCGAGAAAGAGCTGAACAGCGGCGAGCTGATCGACCTGACTCCGGGCTTACACCAGCGCCGTATGCTCTACTGGCACCGCTTTGCGCCGGAAAGCCGGATGATGCGCAACGTCACCGATGCGCTGCTGGCTCATGGGCATAAAGTCCTGCGCCAGGATTAATAAAAAAGCCGGGTCGCATTCACGCTGACCCGGCCTGTTATCGGTGCTGACAAACAAAACTTACGGTGCTTTGGTCGCCGTATCCTGTTGCTGATTCTGCTGTACCGGCTGGTTCTGCTGAGCCTGCTCATTCTGCTGCTGACCCTGCGCTGGCTCCAGCTGGAACACCACGTCAACCTGATCGTCAAACTGAATCGTTGGCTGTTCGTAAGTATCCTGCGCGGAGACCGGTGCCGCTTCGGCTTTCATCATGCGCACCATCGGGCTCGGCTGATAGTTAGAGACGTGGTAACGCACGCTGTAAACCGGACCCAGCTTGCTGTTAAAGCCAGAAGCCAGCTGCTGCGCCTGACGCACCGCATCATCGATCGCCGCTTTACGCGCTTCATCTTTATACTTCTCAGGTTGCGCAACGCCCAGGGAGACAGAACGGATTTCGTTCAGACCCGCTTTCAGCGCGCCATCCAGCAGGGAGTTGAGCTTATCAAGCTGACGCAACGTGACTTCCACGCTACGCACCGCGCGGTAACCTTTCAGGATGCTTTTGCCATCCTTATAGTCATAATCCGGCTGGGTACGCAGGTTGGCAGAGTTGATATCTTTTTTAGCAACGCCGTTCTGCTCCAGGAAAGAGAGATATTGCGCAACGCGATCGTCGGCCTGTTTCTTGGCAGTGGCCGCATCTTTTGCCGCCACGTTCACCTCGATGGCTAAGGTCGCGATATCCGGTGCCGCATCCACGCTTGCGGTGCCGGAGGTGACAATGTGCGGACTGTCAGGCAGCTCACTGGCCTGAACGGATGTTGCGCCTAAACCCATTAATGCCGCCAGGGCGATTACATTCAACTTCACTTTTATTCCTCCATGTTGCGAAGAGTGCCCATGTAGCAGGGCGCATGCCAGCAAGCTTAGCGGCTGCTGGTCGAATGTCCATAAGACAACGCTTAGTAGAATAGTTCACGAATGTGATGAATCCCCTCTTTCGCCAGCTGGAAAGCGATAAACCACATCACTACGCCGACCAGGCCGTTGATAATCCGCTGGGCTTTGGCGGTGCGCAGGCGGGGAGCCAGCCAGGCGGCGAGCAGCGCCAGGCCAAAGAACCACAGGAAAGAGGCGCTCACGGTACCCAGCGCAAACCAGCGCCTCGGTTCGGCATCCAGCTGTCCTCCCAGGCTACCCAGCACCACGAAGGTATCCAGATAGACGTGCGGATTGAGCCAGGTTACCGCCAGCATGGTAACGATAATCTTCCAGCGCCCCTGCTTCATCACTTCGGCACTGGCCAGCTCAATATTGCTGCCCATTGCCGTTTTCAGGGCACCAAAGCCGTACCACAGCAGAAACGCGACGCCGCCCCAGGTGACGAGCGCCAGCAGCCAGGGGGATTGCATCAGCAACGCGCTGCCGCCGAAAATCCCGGCGCAGATCAGGAGCATATCGCTCATCGCGCAGAGCAGCGCAATCATCAGATGATACTGGCGACGAATCCCCTGATTCATGACGAACGCATTTTGCGGGCCGAGGGGCAGGATCATTGCCGCGCCAATCATAAGGCCTTGAATATAAAAAGAGAACATAGAAATCAATCTCAGAAAGCTGTCTTGAGGGCAGACTATACTGCGGCAGGATAATTAGAGGAAATGGATAATATTAATTGGCAATAAGCTGGACTAATAAACCCGGCACGCATTGCGCCTGCCGGGTGACAGGGAAAACCTTATTCCTCTGATTCTTTCACGCGCTTAAAGTTTACATCCATCTGCGGATACGGGAAGCTAATACCGTTGGCATCGAAGTCACGCTTGATGCGCTCCAGTACGTCCCAGTAGACATTCTGCAAATCGCTGCTGTTGCTCCAGACGCGCACCACAAAGTTGATCGATGAAGCGCCCAGTTCGTTCAGACGGACAATCATGTCACGATCCTTCAGAATCCGATCGTCAGACTCGATAATGTTGGTGAGCAACTGCTTTACCTTATCGATATCAGAGTCATAGGCCACCCCGATAATAAACTCGTTACGACGCACCGGCTCACGGGAGAAGTTGATAATGTTGTTGGCGATGATCTTACCGTTTGGGATCACCACGATGCGGCCATCGATGGTACGCAGGGTAGTTGAGAAGATCTGCACCTGCAGCACGGTACCGGCCACGCCGCCCAGATCGACATACTCACCGGAGCGGAACGGACGGAAGGTCACCAGCAGTACCCCGGCCGCCAGGTTCGACAGCGATCCCTGCAGCGCCAGACCAATGGCCAGACCGGCGGCACCCAGTACAGCGATAACCGACGCAGTTTGTACCCCGACCCGGCCAAGCGCCGCAATCAGCGTAAACGCGATAACGCCGTAGCGCACCAGCGCGGAGAGGAAATCCGCCACCGTGGCATCAATATGACGCGCCCGCATCACGCGGTTAACCGCATTAGAGATGATGCGCGCCACGATCATACCGACGACGATAATGGCGATGGCCGCCACAATGTTAACGGCGTAACTCAACAGCAATGCCTGGTTACGCACCAGCCAGGAGCCTGCGTTATTGATGCTATCTACAACACCGAGATCTTCCATTCAATATTCCTTATCTAAGCCAGACCATAAAAATGCATCCCCCATCGAGGCAGGCAAGTTAGTAAAGGGTAAACAAAAGCGGGGAGTTTTGCCAAACAGATCACATAAATAGTGCCTGTAGCCAGTTGAAAAAGCATAAAAAAAGCCCGCGATTAACGCGGGCTTTCTGAGGCTTTTAGCAGCACAAATTACAGAACGTCAACCGCGTTCAGCTCTTTGAATGCCTGCTCCAGACGCGTCACCATAGAGGACTGGGCTGAACGCAGCCACACGCGCGGATCGTAGTATTTCTTGTTCGGCTGGTCTTCGCCTTTCGGGTTGCCCAGCTGGCCCTGCAGGTAAGCTTCGTTGGTTTTGTAGTACTGCAGGATACCGTCCCAGGTTGCCCATTGGGTGTCGGTATCGATGTTCATTTTGATAACACCGTAGCTTACGGAGTCTTTGATTTCCTGAGCAGAAGAACCGGAACCGCCGTGGAAGACGAAGTTCAGGCTGTTGTGCGGCAGGTTGTGTTTCTTAGAAACGTATTCCTGAGAATCACGCAGAATGGTTGGGGTCAGCACCACGTTGCCTGGTTTGTACACGCCGTGTACGTTACCGAAGGAGGCAGCGATGGTGAAACGCGGGCTGATTTTGCTCAGCTCGGTGTAAGCGTAATCAACGTCTTCTGGCTGAGTGTACAGGGCAGAAGCGTCCATGTGGCTGTTGTCCACGCCGTCTTCTTCGCCACCGGTGCAACCCAGTTCGATTTCCAGAGTCATGTCCATTTTGGCCATGCGCGCCAGGTATTTGGAGCAGATCTCGATGTTCTCTTCCAGAGACTCTTCAGACAGGTCGATCATGTGAGAAGAGAACAGTGGTTTACCGGTTGCTGCGAAATGTTTTTCACCCGCGTCCAGCAGACCGTCGATCCACGGCAGCAGTTTCTTCGCGCAGTGGTCGGTGTGCAGGATAACCGGAACACCGTAGTGTTCAGCCATCTGGTGTACGTGATGTGCGCCAGAGATTGCGCCCAGGATTGCCGCGCCCTGAGGAACGTCAGTTTTCACGCCTTTACCTGCGATAAACGCAGCGCCGCCGTTGGAGAACTGAACGATTACCGGTGCTTTAACTTTTGCTGCGGCTTCCAGTACGGCGTTGATTGAGTCGGTACCGACGCAGTTAACAGCTGGCAGAGCAAAGTTGTTTTCTTTTGCTACCTGGAACACCTTCTGAACGTCATCACCAGTGATCACGCCAGGTTTTACGAAATCAAAAATTTTAGACATGTTGCGAGTCCTGTATCTTCGGCCTTGGAAAGGGGCGTGCTCTTAAAAGCGCGCTGAAAATTGGGCAGGTTCCCCTGCCCTAAAATGGCTTACTTCTTAGCGCGCTCTTCGAGCATGGCTACTGCTGGCAGAACTTTGCCTTCCACGAATTCGAGGAATGCGCCGCCGCCAGTGGAGATGTAGGAGATCTTGTCGGAAATACCGAACAGATCGATTGCTGCCAGGGTATCACCGCCGCCAGCAATGGAGAATGCTTCGCTGTCTGCAATCGCGTTAGCCACGATTTCAGTACCTTTACGGAAGTTCGGGAATTCAAACACGCCAACCGGGCCGTTCCACAGAATGGTTTTCGCATTCTTCAGGATTTCAGCCAGTTTCTCTGCAGAGGCGTCGCCCAGGTCCAGAATCTGCTCTTCATTTTTGATGTCAGAGACGGATTTCAGCTCAGCGGTTGCGGTTTCAGAGAACTCAGTCGCTACGCGAACGTCAGTCGGAACAGGGATATCACAGGTAGTCAGCAGGCGTTTTGCTTCGTCAACCAGGTCTGCTTCGTACAGGGATTTACCTACGTTGTGGCCCTGAGCGGCAACGAAGGTGTTGGCGATACCGCCACCGACGATCAGCTGGTCAGCGATTTTGGACAGAGAGTCCAGAACGGTCAGTTTGGTAGACACTTTAGAACCGCCAACGATAGCCACCATTGGACGAGCTGGTTCTTTCAGGGCTTTGCCCAGCGCTTCCAGTTCGTCAGCCAGCAGTGGACCTGCACAGGCGACGTCAGCGAATTTACCGATACCGTGAGTAGAAGCCTGTGCACGGTGAGCAGTACCGAAAGCATCCATTACGAACACGTCGCACAGGGCAGCGTATTTTTTGGACAGGGTTTCGTCGTCCTTCTTCTCGCCTTTGTTAAAGCGAACGTTTTCCAGAACAACCAGCTCACCTTCAGCAACTTCAACGCCGTCCAGGTAGTCTTTAACCAGACGTACCGGGCTGGACAGTTTGTCTTTCAGGTAATTAACAACCGGCAGCAGAGAGAATTCTTCGTTGTACTCGCCTTCGGTCGGACGACCCAGGTGGGAGGTTACCATCACTTTCGCACCCTGCTTCAGTGCCAGTTCGATGGTTGGCAGAGATGCACGGATACGCGCGTCGCTGGTCACTTTCCCATCTTTAACCGGTACGTTCAGATCCGCACGGATGAAAACGCGTTTACCTGCCAGATCCAGATCGGTCATCTTAATTACAGACATGGTGAATCCTCTCGTTGATTCTTAAAGTTTTGCAGACGCAATACGCGCCTTACCTGAAACCTTGTGCGGCCATGGCTAACGTGGTGTCGAGCATCCTGTTAGCAAAGCCCCATTCGTTATCGCACCAGACCAGCGTTTTGATCAGATGCGCCCCACTCACGCGCGTTTGGGTGCCATCAACAATGGCGCTATGCGGATCGTGGTTAAAATCTACTGAGACCAACGGTAATTCCGTATAGTCAACTATACCATGAAATGCTTGCTGTGCCGCTTTTTGCAGCAACAGGTTGACCTCACAGGCTTTTACCGGTTTTTTCACGGTCACGCTGAGGTCGATCGCCGTCACGTTGATGGTAGGAACACGCACGGCGATAGCTTCAAAACGGTCTTCAAACTGGGGGAAAATTCGGGTAATACCGGCCGCCAGTTTGGTGTCCACCGGGATAATGGACTGACTCGCCGCGCGAGTGCGTCGCAGATCCGGGTGGTATGCGTCAATGACCTGCTGATCGTGCATGGCGGAATGAATCGTGGTCACGGTGCCCGATTCAATGCCATAGGCATCGTCCAGCAGTTTGATGACCGGAATAATACAGTTGGTGGTGCAGGAGGCATTGGAGACGATGCGGTGTTCCGCTTGCAGCTCATGATGGTTAACGCCGTAAACCACCGTGGCATCGAGATCGTTACTGCCGGGATGTGAGAAGAGCACTTTCTTCGCGCCAGCCGCCAGATGGGCTTCGCCATGTCCGCGATTGCCGTAGACGCCGGTACAGTCGAGCACCACATCCACGCCCAGCTCACGCCAAGGTAAGGCGTCGATCGTCTGCTCGTGCAGCACACGAATCACGTCATCACCAACGAACAGCTGCTCTCTCTCCTGACGAACGTCCCAGGCAAAGCGCCCATGGCTGGTGTCATACTTCAATAAATGCGCCATGCCTGCGGCATCCGCCAGTTCATTGATGGCCACCACGGTCATTTCCGCCCGACGCCCGGATTCATATAAAGCACGAACCACGTTGCGTCCGATGCGACCGAAACCATTAATCGCTACGCGTACGGTCATAAGTCTCCTGCAAAGCTTTCCCTGATTCGAGGTGGCTGACAGAGTAATCCAGCAACGCTCTGAGGGGAATCCTCGCCTGTCACAAACTCCAACTGATTGGTCATTTGTCGAACGTTTAATCGACTGAAACGCTTCAGCTAGAATAAGCGAAACATGGAATAAAGGAAATCTCTGTCCAGACCAATAAGCCAGCTATATGACGCACGTCACATTTAGCGTGCAATTATCGCCGGTTTTATTCCATATTCCAGAATCGTGAATAAGCGTAGCAAGATCTTTTCGTTGTCGCGGCGTAAATCCTGATTTATATCAGAAAGCACATCCCCCGGCGCCGATACTATGTGCGGCACGTCCGAGTCTCGGAGTCCTGCAAATTATGACTATGCTTCACGCCTCTTCATCAGAAGCCCGCTTTTATGCCCTTCGTCTGCTTCCCGGCCAGGAGATGTTTTCGCAGTTGCACGCCTTTGTGCAACAGAATCAACTACTCGCCGCCTGGATTGCCGGCTGTACCGGTAGCCTGACCGACGTCGCGCTGCGCTATGCCGGACAGGAGGCCACCACCCTGCTCACCGGTACCTGGGAAATTATCTCCCTCAATGGCACGCTCGAGCTGACCGGTGAACATCTGCACCTCAGCGTTTCAGATCCGCAAGGGAGAATGCTCGGAGGCCATATGATGCCGGGCTGTACCGTGCGCACCACCCTTGAGTTAGTGATCGGCGAGCTGAAAGAGCTGGTATTCAGCCGCCAGCCCTGCCCGCTTTCCGGCTATGACGAACTGCATATCTCCCCCCGTTAATTGACCACTCAGCAAGAGGTTTCTCTATGTCCCGTCGCCCGTTTTCCAGCCAGGCTCTGGTCCTGATTGTGATCGCTATTGCCATCAACATGATCGGCGGTCAGCTGATCAGCATGCTTAAGCTACCTATTTTTCTCGACTCCATCGGCACCTTGATCAGCGCCGTGCTGCTCGGCCCGGTTATCGGCATGTTGACCGGTCTGCTGACCAACCTGCTGTGGGGGGTGTTAACCGATCCTATTGCCGCTGCCTTTGCGCCTGTGGCTATGGTGATCGGCCTGGTTGCCGGCTGGCTGGCGCGGGCAGGCTGGTTTCGCACCCTGCCGAAAGTGGTCGTTAGCGGGATTGTTATTACCCTCGCCGTCACGCTGGTAGCAGTGCCGTTACGCACCGCTCTCTTTGGCGGCGTAACCGGTGGCGGTGCCGACCTGTTTGTCGCCTGGTTGCAGGCCGTCGGGCAAAACCTGGTGGAGTCTGTCGCCATCACCGTGCTGGGTGCCAATCTGGTTGATAAAGTGCTTACCGCAGTGCTGGTGTGGATCCTGCTGCGCCAGCTGCCTCTACGCACCACGCGCCATTTCCCGACAATGGCAGCCGTACGTTAGATGCATCCGTTTACCTCGTTAACCCTATGGGCACTGGCGGCTTGCAGCACCTTGCTGCTGCCACCCCAGACCCTGCTGCCCGTGTACAGCGGGGCCACTTTTCTCTGCCTGGTGGGGCTTAAACTCACCCGACGGCGGGCAAAATATGTTGCCTTACTGATGATCCCTTTTGGAATGGGTTTATGGCTGGTACATGGCGGCATGCTGGTGGAGTGGGTCAGCGGCGAGCCTCGCGATCCGCAGCGCTGGGCGCACGCCATCACGCTGTGGCTGCGCATTCTGGCCATTGTCTCGACGTCGCAGCTGTGGATGGCATACGTGCCGGTTCAACGATTTATCCGGGCGCTGTTTGCCTCCCGTCTGCCGCCTGGCGTGGCCTACCTGTTTGCCGGCCCGCTGCTGGTGGTTGAACAGCTTAAACGCCAGCTGACGATAATCCATGAGGCCCAGCGAGCACGCGGCGTACCGCTGGACGAAGCCTGGTATCAGCGTCTTGCCGCAATTCCCGCCCTGATTGTGCCGCTCACCCACAATGCACTCAATGATTTAGCCGTACGCGGTGCCGCGCTGGATATGCGGGGCTTTCGCCTGCATCGCACGCGCACCACGCTGTGGGCTCCGCATGACAGTACCCTACAGCGCCTGGCGCGCTACGGCATGGTTCTGCTGATGGTGACGGAAACGGGGGTCTGGTTATGGTTACGCTAGAGCAGTTTCGCTTTCTCCCCCTCCATGCTACCCACTCGCCTTCATGCCTGGATTTCCACTGTTCCGGGCCGGGAATGGTGGCAATTTTGGGTGATAACGGCAGCGGAAAAAGCACTCTGGCGCAGCTTATGGCAGGCTGGTATCCGGACTTCCTGCCCGGCAAGATTGAAGGCAAGGGGCTGCTGCTGGGAACCCTGGTCGGAGAGTTATCCCTCGTGGAGCGTTCATCCGCCATCCAGCTGGTGCAGCAGTCGCCTTATCTGCAGCTTTCCGGCTGTACTTTCAGCGTTGAGGAGGAGGTGGCGTTTGGCCCGGAAAACCTCTGCCTCGACGAAGCGGAAATTTTGCAGCGCATTGACGCAGCGCTCACCCTGACCGACTGTCAGCCTTTGCGCCATCGTCATCCCGGCACGCTCTCCGGCGGCGAAACCCAGCGCGTGGTGATCGCCAGCGCGCTCGCCATGCAGCCCAGACTGTTAATTCTCGATGAAGCCTTCAGCCGCCTGACCTCGCAAGCCGCCGACAGGCTGCTGGAACGGCTGCGCCACTGGGCGCTGGAACACCGCTCTCTGATTGTGCTTTTCGAGCGCAATCCTTCCCCTTTTATTATCCACTGTCAGCAGGTCTGGCAGCTGCGCAACGGAGCTTTACATCCCTTATGTTAATCCTGAATCAGGTCAGATATCGCTGGCCAGGCGCGGCAGATGAGTGCCTGCGCAACATATCGCTTACGCTCAGGGAGGGCGAATGGCTGGCGCTAACGGGTGATAATGGCGCGGGAAAATCCACGCTGTTGCGCATTATGGCAGGGCTTCTCATCCCCTCCTCTGGCGCGGTGACCTTTAAAGCTGACCCGATAGCGCAGCTGAAAAACCGCCAGCGCGCCCGTCATATTGGCGTGCTGTTTCAGGAGGCGGAAAACCAGATTTTCCACAGCAGGGTTGCCGAAGAGGTGGCGTTTGGCCTGAAGCTGCAAAAATTACCGGCGGCTGACATTGCGCGCCGTACTCAGGACGCCTTACAGCTGTGCCGGCTAGAGGAGGTTGCCGACGCCCATCCGCTTGATCTACACACGGCACAACGGCGGATGGTGGCCGTCGCCAGTCTCGAGGCGAGGGCGCCAGAGGTTCTGCTGCTGGATGAACCCAGCCGGGATTTTGATCCCCACTGGCTGGCGGTATTTGAAAACTGGCTGACGGTGTGTCGTCAGCGCGGAACCAGCGTCGTGGCGATCAGCCATGACGCGGGCTTTACCCGACGTCATTTTTCGCGCGTGGTTCGTCTGGAGGCGGGTCGGTTATTGCCATAAAAAAGGGCCGCTTTCGCGACCCTTCATGTGCTCTGCTTATGTAATTACAGCAGTTCTTTCGCTTTCGCGACCACGTTCTCAACGGTGAAGCCGAACTCTTCGAACAGCTGCTCAGCCGGAGCAGACTCACCGAAGGTGGTCATGCCGACGATAGCGCCGTTCAGGCCCACGTATTTGAACCAGTAGTCAGCGATACCCGCTTCGACAGCAACACGGGCAGAAACGGCTTTCGGCAGCACGGATTCACGGTAAGCCGCGTCCTGCTTGTCGAAGGTATCGGTAGACGGCATGGAAACCACGCGAGCTTTCACGCCTTCGCCTGCCAGCTGATCCCATGCCGCAACGGCCAGTTCAACTTCAGAACCGGTCGCGATGAAGATCACCTGTGGCTGACCGTCGCAGTCTTTCAGCACGTAACCGCCGCGGGCGACGTTCGCCAGCTGCTCTTCGGTACGATCCTGCTGAGCCAGGTTCTGACGGGAGAGGATCAGTGCGGTCGGGCCGTCCTGACGCTCAACGCCATATTTCCACGCTACCGCGGATTCAACCTGGTCACATGGACGCCATGTAGACATGTTTGGGGTAACACGCAGGGAAGCGACCTGCTCAACCGGCTGGTGAGTCGGGCCATCTTCGCCCAGACCGATAGAGTCGTGGGTGTAGACCATCACCTGACGCTGTTTCATCAGCGCAGCCATACGCACTGCGTTACGGGCATATTCCACGAACATCAGGAAGGTGGAGGTGTACGGCAGGAAACCGCCGTGCAGGGAGATACCGTTGGCAATCGCGGTCATGCCGAATTCACGTACACCGTAATGGATGTAGTTACCGGCAGCATCTTCATTGATCGCTTTAGAACCAGACCAGATAGTCAGGTTAGAAGGCGCCAGGTCAGCGGAGCCGCCGAGGAACTCTGGCAGCCACGGGCCGAAAGCTTCGATCGCATTCTGGGACGCTTTACGGCTGGCGATTTTGGACGGGTTCGCCTGCAGTTTAGCGATGAACTCGTTCGCTTTCGCGTCGAAGTCAGACGGCATGTCGCCTTTCATACGACGGGTGTATTCAGCCGCTTCCTGCGGGAAGGCTTTCGCGTAGGCAGCAAATTTCTCGTTCCAGGCCGCTTCTTTGGCCTGGCCGGCTTCTTTTGCATCCCACTGCGCGTAGATCTCAGACGGGATCTCAAACGCGGCGTGTTTCCAGCCCAGCTGTTCGCGGGTCAGAACGATCTCAGCGTCACCCAGCGGGGCACCGTGTGAGTCGTGGGTACCGGCTTTGTTCGGGGAACCGAAACCGATGATGGTTTTGCACATCAGCAGGGACGGTTTGTCGGTCACAGCACGGGCTTCTTCTACTGCGCGTTTAATCGCTTCAGCATCGTGGCCGTCAACGCCACGCACCACGTGCCAGCCGTAGGCTTCGAAACGTGCTGCGGTATCGTCGGTGAACCAGCCTTCAACGTGGCCGTCGATGGAGATGCCGTTGTCGTCATAGAACGCAACCAGTTTGCCCAGCTTCAGGGTACCGGCCAGGGAGCATACCTCGTGAGAGATACCTTCCATCATGCAGCCGTCGCCGAGGAATGCATAGGTGAAGTGGTCAACAATGTCGTGACCCGGACGGTTGAACTGCGCCGCCAGCGTCTTCTCAGCAATCGCCATGCCCACTGCGTTAGCAATACCCTGACCCAGCGGACCGGTAGTGGTTTCAACGCCTGCGGTGTAACCCACTTCCGGGTGACCCGGGGTTTTGGAGTGCAGCTGACGGAAGTTTTTCAGCTCTTCGATTGGCAGGTCATAGCCGGTGAGGTGCAGCAGGCTGTAGATCAGCATGGAGCCGTGGCCGTTGGACAGCACGAAGCGGTCGCGGTCAGCCCAGGCCGGGTTCTGCGGGTTGTGGTTCAGGAAATCACGCCACAGCACTTCGGCAATGTCAGCCATACCCATCGGGGCACCCGGGTGACCGGATTTAGCTTTTTGTACAGCATCCATGCTCAGCGCACGAATAGCATTGGCAAGCTCTTTACGTGAGGACATTTTGACTCCAGATCGGATGTTGAAGGCCATACCCGTTTCGGCTTGACGACAGCGCGTTTTGGGCTACGCCAGAAAAAAGTGCCAACAATGTAACCCAAGCGACAAAGCATGTACATGGACCATTCTTTTGCCGGTTAAGAAATCTCTGGAACAGGCTCGCACGTTGCGCAATCTTCTCGCCCGCCTCCGTTTATATTCTTTATACTTAGCCATACTCCGGCTTCGCTGCCGTGATGTACTTTCAGAATTTATCGTGTTTAACGAGTGCGGAAGCAACCTAATGAAAATGCGTGCAATAGTGCTGGCTCTGGGAACGACGCTCCTGCTGAGCGGGTGTCAGAATATGGACTCTGGCGGTCTGATGAGCTCCGGGGCAGAGGCTTTTCAGGCCTACTCCCTCAGCGATGCTCAGGTTAAAACATTAAGCGATGAGGCCTGTAAGGAGATGGACGGTAAAGCCACCATCGCGCCGGCAGGCAGCACTTACGCTCAGCGTCTGGATAAGATTGCTTCTGCTCTTGGTGACAACATCAATGGCCAGCCGGTGAACTATAAGGTCTACATGGCTAAAGACGTCAACGCCTTCGCCATGGCCAACGGCTGCATCCGCGTCTACAGCGGGCTGATGGACATGATGAACGACAACGAAGTCGAAGCGGTTATCGGGCATGAAATGGGTCACGTTGCGCTTGGCCACGTGAAGAAAGGGATGCAGGTTGCGCTTGGCACCAACGCCGTTCGCGTGGCGGCAGCGTCTGCCGGCGGCATTGTCGGGAGCCTCTCCCAGTCGCAGCTTGGCGATCTCGGTGAAAAACTGGTCAACTCCCAGTTCTCCCAGCGTCAGGAATCTGAAGCCGATGACTACTCTTACGATCTGTTGCGCAAACGCGGCATCAATCCGTCAGGTTTAGCCACCAGCTTCGAAAAACTGGCCCAGCAGGAAGCGGGGCGTCAAAGCTCAATGTTTGACGATCACCCTGCCTCTGCAGCGCGTGCGCAGCATATTCGCGATCGCATGTCCGCAGACGGCATTAAGTAACCTCGATAAACAGGCCGGGCAACATGTCCCGGCCTCTCTATTATTCGCCTTTTTTCGCCGCCTGGATGTAGAGCATTTCCAGTGCCAGGGTCGCCGCGGCCAGCGCGGTGATCTCGGACTGGTCGTAAGCAGGCGCCACTTCTACCACGTCCATGCCAACGATGTTCAGATCCTTCAGGCCGCGTACCAGCTTAATGGCGCGATCGGAGGTCAGGCCGCCGATCACCGGGGTACCGGTGCCCGGAGCAAAGGCCGGATCCAGGCAGTCGATGTCGAAGGTCAGGTACACCGGCATGTCGCCAACGATCTGCTTCACCTGCGCGATGATGTCATCCACACCGCGATCGTTCACCTGGCCGGCGTCCAGCACGGTGAAGCCATTGTCTTTATCGAACTCGGTACGAATCCCGATCTGCACCGAGTGATTAGGATCGATCAGGCCTTCGTTCGGCGCGGTGAAGAACATGGTGCCGTGGTCGAATTCGCAGCCGTTCGCGTAGGTGTCGGTATGGGCATCGAAATGCACCAGCGCCATCTTACCGAAGTGCTTCGCGTGCGCGCGCAGCAGCGGCAGGGTCACGAAGTGGTCGCCGCCGAAGGAGAGCATACGCTTACCGGCAGCCAGCAGCTTCTCAGCGTGGGCCTGCAGTTTTTCACTCATTTCACGCGCGTCACCGAAGGCATACACCAGATCGCCGCAGTCAACCACGTTCAGGCGCTCGCGCATGTCGAAGTTCCACGGGAAACGGTTGTGCTCCCAGGCCAGGTTAGTGGAGACCTGACGAATGGCCGCCGGGCCATGACGACCACCGGCACGGCCGGATGTCGCCATATCAAATGGCACCCCGGTGATCACCCAGTCCGCATCGCTCTCATACGGCTGGAAGTTCATCGGAAGGCGTAAAAAACCAAAAGCGTTAGATACCAGGGAGTTATCGTACTGATGTCCTAAAGTGCTCATGTCCTGACCTCTTTATAACGTCGAAGCATTAAAAATAGATGAAAAAAAATCCCCTCCGCGTCGTTAAACCCGACGAGGAAGGGATTGATTTGAATAGTGCCTGTTGCGGCGGATTATCGCCGCTATTTCATACGGGTTCAAGTGAGTATAGCTCGCAGGCCCGGTAAGCGTAGCGCCACCGGGCATCGGCATTTACTCGTCTTCCAGATACGTGTAGCCGTACAGCCCGGCTTCGAACTCTTCCAGGAACTGTTTCTGCAGGGTATCGTCCAGATCGGTCTTTTTCACCTGATCGCGGAACTGGGTCAGCAGCTTGTTCGGATCGAGCTGCACGTACTGCAGCATATCCGCCACGGTGTCACCCTCGTCAGAGAGCTCCACTTCCACGTTGCCGTCAGGGAAGACAAACACGTCAACCGCTTCGGTATCCCCGAACAGGTTGTGCATGTTACCCAGAATCTCCTGATATGCCCCGACCATAAAGAAGCCCAGCATTGGCGGGTTCTCCGGATCGTACTCCGGCATTGGCATGGTGGTGGCGATACCGTCACCGTCGATATAGTGATCGATAGCCCCGTCGGAGTCACAGGTGATATCCAGCAGCACCGCGCGGCGCTCAGGTACCTGATTCAACCCTTCCAGCGGCAGTACCGGGAAGAGCTGATCGATACCCCAGGCATCCGGCATCGACTGGAACAGCGAGAAGTTGACGTACATCTTGTCCGCCATACGCTCCTGCAGCTCGTCGATAATCGGACGGTGTGCGCGGTTGCTCGGGTCGAGCTGTTTCTGCACTTCATGGCACATGTTCAGATACAGCTGCTCGGCCCAGGCACGCTCCTGCAGGCTGTATGTACCGGATGAATAACCAGTGTGAATATCGTGCAGGTCCATCTGGCTGTCGTGCAGCCACTCACGCAGGGAACGGCGGGTGCCCGGCTCGTGCATCTCAATCCAGGTTTCCCACATGCTTTGCAGCGCGCGCGGTGCATCGTCTTCCGGCGGGGTCGCTTCGGTGTATTCGTTGCGCTCAACGCCAATGATGTTAGACACCAGTACCGTGTGGTGCGCGGTAACCGCACGACCGGACTCGGTGATCACCGTCGGGTGCGGCAGACCGTTCTCTTCACAGGCATCGCCAATCGCCCAGATGATGTTGTTGGCATATTCGTTCAGGCCGTAGTTCACCGAGCAGTCGGACTTCGAGCGGGTCCCTTCATAGTCCACGCCCAGGCCGCCACCGACGTCGAAGCACTGGATGTTCACGCCCAGCTTGTGCAGCTCCACGTAGAACCGGGCCGACTCACGCACGCCGGTAGCGATATCGCGGATGTTGGCCATCTGGGAACCGAGGTGGAAGTGCAGGAGCTGAATGCTGTCCAGACGACCACGCTCACGCATGATTTCGACCAGCTGCAGAACCTGATTCGCCGCGAGGCCGAATTTGGATTTTTCGCCGCCGGAGGACTGCCATTTACCGGAACCCTGCGAGGCCAGACGCGCACGCACGCCAAGGCGTGGCACCACGTTCAGACGCTCGGCCTCTTCCAGCACGATATTAATTTCGGACATCTTCTCGATGACCAGATAGACCTTGTGGCCCATCTTCTCGCCGATCAGCGCCAGACGAATGTATTCACGGTCTTTATAGCCGTTACAGACGATCACCGAGCGGGTCATGCCGGCATGGGCCAGTACCGCCATCAGCTCTGCTTTGGAGCCGGCTTCCAGCCCCAGCGGTTCGCCGGAGTGAATTAAGGATTCGATAACGCGACGATGCTGGTTCACCTTGATCGGATAGACCAGGAAATAGTCGCCGTTGTAGCCGTAAGATTCTCGCGCGCGTTTGAAGGCGGCGTTGATGGAACGCAGACGGTGTTGCAGGATCTGCGGGAAGCAGAACAGTGCAGGCAGACGCTGCCCCTGCGCTTCACGCGCTTTCACCAGTTTGGCGAGATCGACGCGCGCTTCCGGTACGTCAGGATCCGGGCAAACGCTGATGTGGCCCAGTTCGTTGACGTCGTAGTAGTTATTGCCCCACCAGGCAATATTGTAAGTGCGCAGCATCTTGCTGGCTTCCTGGGAGCTCATCGCAACCTCCTGCATAGAACGTAGTACACCCTGTTCGCCTGCTGACGAAGGCGAAAACGAAGACATGTCGTCAGACATAGCGAACCTCAACTCTTACTATTCAGTGTAAAACAGTTGACTACTATCGCAGCGTCAATCTGCGATAACAACCCATTATCCGACCGGATTTCCAGCACAGAATGCTGAAAGCCGGGGCGTGCGACCGGTTTCTTATTCATATCATTGTAAAACACGTATCCGAACTCTGTATGACAAGGTCCGGCGAAACCACGAGAAAACTCTTGTATTTACAAGAGCGCCCTTGTTCAGACTTCACAAAGCGTAGTGCCTGCCCTGGAATCCTGAGAAGCGCCGAGATGGGTATAACATCGGCAGGTTTGCAGATTAGAAATGCGAATGGCGGGGAACATGTTCCGGCCTGAAAGGCAGAACTGACTAAGCGGAAAACGACGGTTCATTATCTCGTATCACCTCCACGCAAGCTTAAGCAAACCCGCGACAAGTTAAAGCTAAAAGTTCACTGCTTTACCCGGCTGGAAGTGGCGACACGAAGAATCGTCGTGTGCTTTTTTGTATGAGCCGCGCGCCGCGTTTTATACCGACAAGACAGGGAAAATGCAAAATATAAATGTGCGCATTGCCGGGACCGTCAGCAAAAATTTCCAGTCGGGTTTTCAATGGCGTGCGCATGGATTCAAAAAAAACTGGAAATGGGGCTAAGAAGTGACCTAAAATAGCCATCCAGATGTTAATCCATCCATACTGATTAACACTCAGACTGCCAGTGTCATCATCTGCAAGTTCTGGTGGAAAACCCTGCCACGGCTATCCCACACGACAGTTTGAGCTAAACAAATTCTCCTTAGGTAAATTAAAACATGGCAAAACACCTGTTTACGTCCGAGTCCGTATCAGAAGGACATCCTGATAAAATTGCTGACCAAATCTCTGATGCGGTGCTGGATGCGATCCTCGAGCAGGATCCAAAAGCGCGCGTCGCCTGTGAGACCTATGTCAAAACCGGCATGGTGATGGTTGGCGGTGAAATCACCACCAGTGCATGGGTTGATATCGAAGAGATCACCCGTAACACCGTGCGTGAAATCGGCTATGTGCATTCTGATATGGGCTTTGATGCCAACTCGTGCGCCGTACTGAGCGCCATCGGCAAACAGTCCCCGGACATCAACCAGGGCGTTGACCGTGCCGATCCGCTTGAGCAGGGCGCGGGCGATCAGGGCCTGATGTTTGGCTACGCCACCAACGAAACCGACGTGCTGATGCCAGCGCCAATCACCTATGCTCACCGTCTGGTGCAGCGTCAGGCTGAAGTGCGTAAAAACGGCACTCTGCCGTGGCTGCGTCCGGATGCGAAAAGCCAGGTGACCTTCCAGTACGACGACGGCAAAATTGTCGGCATCGACGCGGTGGTTCTGTCCACGCAGCACGCTGAAGATATCGACCAGAAATCCCTGCAGGAAGCGGTGATGGAAGAGATCATCAAGCCGGTTCTGCCGACCGAGTGGCTGAACGCCTCTACCAAATACTTCATCAACCCAACGGGCCGCTTTGTTATCGGTGGACCAATGGGCGACTGCGGTCTGACCGGTCGTAAGATCATCGTTGATACCTACGGCGGCATGGCGCGTCACGGTGGCGGCGCCTTCTCCGGTAAGGATCCGTCTAAAGTAGACCGTTCCGCAGCCTATGCAGCACGTTATGTTGCGAAAAACATCGTTGCTGCGGGTCTGGCTGACCGCTGTGAGATCCAGGTCTCCTACGCCATCGGCGTGGCTGAGCCAACCTCCATCATGGTTGAAACCTTTGGTACTGAGAAAGTGCCTTCAGAACAGCTGACCCTGCTGGTGCGCGAGTTCTTCGACCTGCGTCCATACGGCCTGATTCAGATGCTGGATCTGCTGCACCCAATCTACAAAGAAACTGCTGCATACGGTCACTTTGGTCGCGAACATTTCCCATGGGAAAAAACCGACAAAGCCGCCCAGCTGCGTGACGCTGCCGGTCTGAAATAATCGACTGACAGCGTTCCTGAAAGGCCAGCCCCGTGCTGGCCTTTTTGTTTTCTGCTACATAACGCCCTCCATGAAATCGCTTACATCCAGATAAAATCAGCCTCCTTTCGGAATACTCTCTTTGTCACACCTCCCCCTCTGACATACTTTTACTGTTTCCTAATCAAATCTTTACATTGATGAAACAGCTAAGCCAAATGGAGGGCAAAATGCCTGACAATAAAAAACAGGGGCGGACGTCCAACAAGACGATGACGTTCTTCGTCTGCTTCCTTGCTGCCCTGGCAGGATTACTTTTCGGTCTTGATATCGGCGTCATTGCCGGGGCCTTACCGTTCATAACGGATGAATTCCAGATCAACTCCCACACCCAGGAGTGGGTGGTGAGCTCGATGATGTTCGGTGCGGCGGTCGGCGCGGTCGGCAGCGGCTGGCTCTCCTTCAAGCTCGGGCGTAAAAAGAGCCTGATGATTGGTGCCATTCTGTTTGTCGCCGGTTCTCTCTTTTCCGCAGCGGCCCCTAACGTGGAAGTGCTGATTGTCTCCCGCGTGCTGCTGGGCCTGGCGGTAGGCGTCGCCTCTTACACCGCCCCGCTTTACCTGTCTGAGATCGCGCCGGAGAAAATTCGCGGCAGCATGATCTCCATGTATCAGCTGATGATCACCATCGGTATTCTCGGGGCCTACCTGTCCGATACCGCGTTCAGCTACAGCGGCGCATGGCGCTGGATGCTGGGGGTGATTATTATCCCGGCGATCCTGCTGCTGATCGGCGTCTTCTTCCTCCCTGACAGCCCGCGCTGGTTTGCGGCCAAACGGCGCTTTAACGATGCGGAGCGCGTGCTGCTGCGCCTGCGCGATACCAGTGAAGAAGCGAAACGCGAGCTGGAAGAGATCCGCGAAAGCCTGAAGGTCAAACAGAGTGGCTGGGCGCTGTTTAAAGAGAACAGCAACTTCCGCCGGGCGGTGTTCCTTGGCGTGCTGCTGCAGGTGATGCAGCAGTTCACCGGGATGAACGTCATCATGTATTACGCGCCAAAAATCTTTGAGCTGGCGGGGTACAGCAACACCACCGAGCAGATGTGGGGCACGGTGATCGTCGGTCTGACCAACGTGCTGGCGACCTTTATCGCCATCGGTCTGGTGGATCGCTGGGGCCGTAAACCGACGCTGACGCTGGGCTTCCTGGTCATGGCCGTTGGTATGGGCGTCCTGGGCACGATGCTGCATGTCGGTATCGAATCCCCAGCCATGCAGTACGTGGCCGTCGGAATGCTGCTGATGTTTATCGTTGGTTTTGCAATGAGCGCAGGCCCGCTGATCTGGGTGCTGTGTTCCGAGATCCAGCCGTTGAAAGGACGCGATTTCGGCATCACCTGCTCCACCGCCACTAACTGGATCGCCAACATGATCGTCGGCGCAACCTTCCTGACCATGCTCGATACCCTGGGCAATGCCAATACCTTCTGGGTGTACGGCGGTCTGAACGTGGTGTTTATCGTACTGACGCTGTGGCTGGTTCCTGAAACCAAACATGTGTCGCTGGAGCGTATTGAACGTAACCTGATGAAAGGTCGTCCGCTGCGCGAAATCGGCGCTCACGACTGATCCTTCCGGCTTCCTCCCGTCCGGGAGGAAGCCGCTTGCACCGCCCCGCTACAGGCTCTATGCTCTGCCGTTATGAAAACACCCCGTCTCCCCATTGCGCTCCAGCAAGCCGCCATGCGCAGCCTGCGTGACAGCCTGGCGCAGGCCAACCTTAAGCTCGCCCGGAACTACCCTGAACCGAAACTGGTCTGGCAGCAGCGCGGCACCGCAGCCGGCACCGCCTGGCTGGACGCGTATGAGATCCGCCTCAACCCGGTCCTGATGCTGGAAAACCAGCAGGCTTTTATCGACGAAGTGATCCCGCATGAGCTGGCGCACCTGCTGGTGTGGAAGCACTTTGGCCGCGTGGCGCCCCACGGCAAAGAGTGGAAATGGATGATGGAAGCGGTGCTGGGCGTTCCAGCTCGTCGCACGCACCTGTTCGAGCTTGATTCAGTACGGCGCAATACCTTCCCTTACCGCTGCCAGTGCCAGCAGCACCAGCTCACCGTGCGTCGCCATAACCGGGTGGTGCGCGGCGAAGTCACCTACCGCTGCGTGAAGTGCGGCGAACCCCTTATTGCGGAGTAAGCGGCAGAATTATCAGGAACATTCCTGCTCTACCTGATTGCATACAGGAACAACTTTCGTTACGTTGCGGGCTCGTTTTGACACGGAGTTCACGATGTCCCGTAATTTCTCTCTCGCGGTCGCGTTTCTGACGACCGCGTTCTCAGGCCATGCGCTGGCCGAAGGTATCCACAGCTTTTCTCGGGCAAAAGCCGCAGGCGTGAAGGTCAATGCTGACGTCGCGGGCGATTTTTACTGTGGCTGCAAAATTAACTGGCAGGGCAAAAAAGGGGTCGTGGATCTGGCCTCCTGCGGCTACAAAGTGCGTAAAAATGAGAACCGCGCCAGCCGTATCGAATGGGAACATGTGGTCCCGGCCTGGCAGTTTGGCCACCAGCGTCAGTGCTGGCAGGATGGCGGGCGTAAAAACTGCGCCAAAGACCCGGTCTATCGCCAGATAGAGAGCGATATGCATAACCTGCAACCCGCCGTGGGCGAAGTGAATGGCGATCGCGGCAACTTTATGTACAGCCAGTGGAACGGCGGTGAAGGCCAGTATGGTCAGTGTGCGATGAAGGTGGATTTCAAAGAGAAGCTCGCCGAACCGCCAGCCCGCGCCCGGGGCAGCATCGCCCGCACCTACTTCTATATGCGCGATCGCTATGACCTCAATCTCTCCCGCCAGCAAACCCAGCTCTTTAACGCCTGGGATAAACTCTATCCGGTGACCGCCTGGGAGTGCCAGCGCGATGAGCGCATTGCCAAAGTGCAGGGGAATCACAACCCGTACGTCCAGCGCGCTTGCCAGGCGCAAAAGAGCTAACCTACACTAGCGGCAATTGTTTCTTTGCGTACCCCTCACTCTCACCCTCTTCCCACAGGGAAGAGAGAACAGAATGTGCAAGGGACTCAGCTCTTGATGGACTTCTTAACTATGCGTGTTCCTCGTATTTATCATCCCGAAATGATTGTCGCAGGCAGTGAAATTGCCCTCTCTGAAGAGGCGGCCAACCACGTTGGCCGCGTGCTGCGCATGGGCGCAGGTCAGGCGATTCAGCTGTTTGATGGTTCAAACCAGGTGTTTGAGGCACAAATCACCCGCGCCGATAAAAAAAGCGTGCAGGTGAGTATCTTGCGTGGCGAAATCGACGATCGTGAATCGCCGCTGCATATTCACTTAGGCCAGGTGATGTCGCGCGGCGAAAAAATGGAATTCACTATCCAGAAATCGATCGAACTGGGTGTAAGCCTCATTACGCCACTTTTTTCTGAACGCTGCGGCGTTAAACTGGATGCTGAACGTCTGAATAAGAAGCTCCAGCAGTGGCAGAAGATCGCCGTTGCCGCCTGTGAACAGTGTGGCCGCAATCGCGTCCCGGAGATCCGCCCGGCAATGGATCTTGAAGCCTGGTGTGCGGAAGAGGAACAGGGTCTGAAGCTCAACCTGCATCCTCGCGCCAGCGCCAGCATCAACACCCTGCCGCTGCCGGTTGAACGCGTGCGGCTGTTGATTGGCCCGGAAGGAGGCCTGTCGGCGGATGAGATCGCCATGACCGCACGCTACCAGTTTACTGATATTCTGTTAGGACCCCGCGTTCTGCGTACTGAGACCACCGCGCTAACCGCCATTACCGCCCTGCAGGTGCGTTTTGGCGATTTAGGTTGAAGCATTAACGGAGAAGACAATGATTAAGCTCGGCATCGTGATGGATCCCATCACAAGCATCAATATCAAGAAAGATTCCAGCTTCGCTATGCTGCTGGAAGCGCAACGTCGCGGCTATCAGCTCCACTATATGGAGATGAGCGACCTGTATCTGATTAACGGCGAAGCCCGTGCGCGCACCCGCATCGTCAACGTCGAGCAGAATTACGATAAATGGTACGAATTCGGCTCCGATCAGGATCTGCCCCTCGCCGAACTCGACGTCATCCTGATGCGTAAAGATCCGCCGTTCGACACCGAATACATCTACTGCACCTATATCCTTGAGCGTGCAGAAGAGAAAGGGACGCTGATCGTCAACAAACCGCAGAGCCTGCGCGACTGCAACGAGAAGCTCTACACCGCCTGGTTCTCCGACCTGACGCCAGAGACGCTGGTGACGCGCAGCAAAACGCAGCTGAAAGCCTTCTGGCAGAAACACGGCGATATCATCCTGAAACCGCTGGACGGCATGGGCGGTGCGTCTATCTTCCGCGTTAAAGAGGGCGACCCGAACCTCGGCGTGATCGCCGAAACCCTGACCGAGCATGGCTCCCGCTACTGCATGGCGCAGAACTATATCCCGGCGATTGTCGACGGCGACAAGCGCGTGCTGGTGGTGGATGGTGAGCCGGTGCCGTACTGCCTGGCGCGTATCCCACAGGGCGGCGAAACCCGTGGTAACCTGGCGGCCGGTGGCCGTGGCGAACCGCGTCCGCTGACCGAAAGCGACTGGGAAATTGCCCGCCGCGTCGGCCCGATGTTAAAAGCCAAAGGGCTGATCTTTGTTGGCCTCGACATCATTGGCGATCGCCTGACGGAAGTGAACGTTACCAGCCCGACCTGTATTCGCGAAATCGAAGCCGTGTTCCCGGTATCTATTACCGGCATGCTGATGGATGCGATCGAAAAACGTCTGAAGCAGTAATAACCCAGCCAATACTGTTAGTGACAGCATTCAGGTTTGTACGCATACTGGGTGCTGTCGCTTTTTAAACCAGGAAACAGAACCTCTGACAATGAATTTACAGCATCACTTTCTTATTGCCATGCCTGCTCTCCAGGATCCGATTTTCCGTCGTGCGGTCGTTTACATCTGCGAGTACAGCGAAGATGGCGCGATGGGTATTATCATCAATAAACCGCTGGAAAATCTGTCTGTTGAAGGCATTCTGGACAAATTAAAAATTTCCCAGGACGAACGAGTTCCAGAAATTCGTCTCGACAAACCGGTGATGCTGGGCGGCCCGCTGGCGGAAGATCGCGGCTTTATTCTGCATACGCCGCCAGGTTTTTCCTCCAGTATCCGTATCTCTGACAACACCGTGATCACCACCTCCCGCGACGTGCTGGAAACCCTGGGCACGGAAAAGCAGCCAGCCGATGTGCTGGTGGCGCTTGGCTACTCCTCATGGGAAAAAGGCCAGCTTGAGCAGGAGATCCTGGATAACGCCTGGCTGACGGCCCCGGCAGATTTAAACATCCTGTTTAAAACGCCTATCGCCGATCGCTGGCGTGATGCGGCTAAGCTGATTGGCATTGATATCCAGACCATGCCTGGCGTAGCGGGGCATGCCTGATGAGCGGCACGCTTCTCGCGTTTGATTTCGGCACCAAAAGTATCGGCGTGGCGATCGGCCAGCGCATCACCGGCACCGCCCGTCCGCTGACGGCGCTGAAGGCGCAAAACGGCACGCCGGACTGGAACCTGATTGAGCGTCTGCTGAAAGAGTGGCAGCCGGAGGTAGTGATTGTCGGGCTGCCGCTGAATATGGATGGCACCGAACAGCCATTGACTGCACGCGCACGCAATTTTGCCAATAAAATTCATGGCCGTTTTGGCGTGGCGATTAAGCTGCACGATGAACGACTGAGCACGGTAGAAGCCCGCGCCGGCCTGTTTGAGCACGGCGGTTTTCGCGCGCTCACTAAAGGCAGCGTCGATTCCGCCTCGGCGGTGATTATCCTCGAAAGCTTCTTCGAGCAGGGTTACTGATCCCCTTCCCTTTGCCCGGTACGCCGGGCAAATACCCCTTACTCTTCCAGCAACGTGGCGTTGAGCGCCGTCAGCTCAGCCAGACGCGTGCGGACATGCTCATCCTCAACATTCCACATACCGGCAAAGGCCAGCGCGGCATGATGCACGCCCACGGGTATAGCCATCGACACTTCGCCGTCATCATGGTGCCAGACCACATGCCCCTGCTGACGCTGCTGCGCCACATGCGGGGCAAGGTTTTGCCACTGCTCGGGCGTAAAGCGCGGTATCAGCGCCTCGTCCGTCTCACTCGCCAGCAGCGACATGCCTATCACTGATTGCCAGGCAGGCAGCATGTGGAAACCGGCCAGCGCCTGGGTGGTCTGGCTGCCGGGCACGGAGTGCCAGATATAGATCACCTGATCCTCCCACAGCACGCCCAGCGCCACCACGATATCGCGTGGCGCATTGCGTTCCAGCCGGGGCAAGGCACGGGAGAAGAGCTCGGAGCCGCGAATTGACTGGGCCGCCAGGGCATGAATGCCGGGACCAGGCAGGTAGCGTCGGTGCTCGTCTTGCATGGTCAGGCCAATAGAGGCCATGGTCATCAGCAAACGGTTCACACGGGTGGTGTTGATCCCCATTAGCCGCGCAAGTTCACGACAGCCGATGGCGCGGCCGCTGGAAACCAGATATTGCAGACAGCGAATGCCGTCGATAAGACTTTGGTTCGGTTGTGATGACATAGCCGCTTTCAAGGTGTGCAATCAGAGGCTCGATTTTACCGCCCATGGAGAAGGATACAAGGCCGCGAAATTCATTCTCTGCCGTATTAAAGCCGCCCCTGTGCCCTGCGTTCAGCACGGCTCTGCTCAAAGTTCTGCATCCCTGCCTGCAACCCGGTCTGGATCACGCCGGGCAGTTGCCAGGTTTTACCTTCGCGGATCAAATTGGCCGCCGCAGGGGTGTTAACCAGGAGCTCGAACAGCGCGACGCGTCCCTGCTGGTTATCCCTTTCGAGCTTTTGCGCCAGCACCGCCCGCAGGCTGCCGGCCAGCTGCTTACGTACCGGCTCTTTCTCCTCGGCCGGGAAGGCATCCACCAGCCGCTCTATCGCCTGGGCGGCCCCCCGGGTATGCAGGGTCGCCAGCACCAGATGTCCGGTCTCTGCGGCGGTGAGCGCAAGGCGGATCGTTTCGCTGTCGCGCAGTTCGCCTAACAGGATCACGTCAGGATCTTCACGCAGCGCAGCCCGAAGCCCATCGGCAAAAGAGGGGCAATGCAGGCCAATCTCCCGCTGCTGCACCAGACAACGCTTGCTCTGATGGATAAACTCCACCGGATCTTCCAGGGTCAGGATATGACCGTCGCTGTGGTGATTGAGAAAGTCGACCATGGCCGCAAGCGTGGTGGATTTACCGCTGCCGGTGGCCCCGGTTACCAGAATCAGCCCGTTATCGCTGGTGAGCAGCTCGGGGATCGCTCGCGGCGTGTCCAGGGTACACAGCTGAGGGCAATTTTCGGGCAACAGCCGGAGCGCCAGCGAACACCCTTGCGTATGGGCGAAGGCGCTGGCCCGCAGCCGGTGGTGCTTCAGTGTAACGGCAAAGTCCACCTGCCCCTGGGCGCACCATGCCCCCTGCTGTTCGTCGCTGAGCCAGCGTTTGAGCAGCATCACCACATCCGGCCCCGGAAAAGGGGCGAATTCCATTTCTCCTCGCCGCCGCCAGCGCGGTGGTGCGTTACTGCACAGGTGTAGATCCGACACGTTATGCTTTACACTAAGGGCCACAATTTCTTCCATATCCATTTAATGATCCTCGGAAAATGAACGACATTGCGCATAACCTGGCACAGGTCAGGGACAAAATCTCAGCCGCGGCAACAGTTTGCGGCCGTAGTTCAGAAGAAGTTACGTTGCTTGCAGTCAGTAAAACCAAGCCTGCGAGCGCCATCGCAGAAGCGATCGATGCAGGCCAGCGCATGTTCGGTGAAAACTACGTGCAGGAAGGGGTGGAAAAAATCCGCCATTTCCGGGAAAAAGGCACCGCGGATCTGCAGTGGCACTTTATCGGGCCATTACAGTCGAACAAAAGCCGGCTGGTGGCGGAGCATTTTGACTGGTGTCATACGGTGGATCGTCTGCGTATCGCCAGCCGTCTGAGCGAGCAGCGCCCGGCAGAGATGCCACCGCTTAACGTGCTGATTCAAATCAACATTAGCGATGAAAACAGCAAGTCAGGTATTGCTCTGGAGGAACTGGAACAACTGGCGGATCAGGTGGCGATGCTGCCTGGCCTCAGGCTTCGCGGGTTAATGGCGATCCCGGCCCCGGAGTCAGATTACGACAGGCAGTTTGCCGTCGCCCGGCAAATGGCTGTAGCATTTGAGGCGCTTAAAACACGCTTCCCAACGGTCGACACGCTTTCACTGGGCATGACGGACGATATGGCTGCCGCGATTGCGGCTGGCAGCACCATGGTGCGCATCGGCACAGCAATTTTCGGTGCGCGCGATTACACCTAATAATAAGGAAACCTGAGGAACGCCATGAAGACGTTGACCTTCCTGCTCTCAACCGTCATTGAACTGTATACGATGGTGCTTTTGTTGCGCGTCTGGATGCAGTGGGCCCGTTGTGATTTTTACAACCCCTTCTCACAGTTTGTCGTCAAAGTGACCCAGCCGATTATCGGGCCGCTGCGCCGGGTGATCCCGCCGATGGGCCCGATTGACAGCGCCTCTCTGCTGGTGGCGCTGATTTTGTGCGTGGTAAAAGCGATCGTGCTGTTTATGGTCATCACCTTCCAGCCGATCATCTGGATCGCGGCGGTGTTAATCCTGCTAAAAACGATCGGCCTGCTGGTGTTCTGGGTGCTAATGGTGATGGCGATCATGAGCTGGGTCAGCCGTGGTCGTAGCCCGGTAGAATATTCCCTTATTCAGCTTACCGAGCCGCTGCTGCGCCCGATCCGTAACCTGCTGCCTGCCATGGGCGGGATCGACTTCTCCCCGATGATCCTCGTGCTGCTGCTGTACGTGATCAACATGGGTATCGCTGAGCTGCTGCAGTCCACGGGCAACATCCTGCTGCCGGGGCTGTGGATGGCGTTATGAGTGCTGTCAGCACCTGCGCCGACGGGCTGGTTTTACGGCTGTATATTCAGCCGAAAGCCAGCCGCGACACTATCATCGGGCTGCATGGCGACGAAGTAAAAGTCGCCATCACCGCCCCTCCTGTGGATGGCCAGGCCAATGCCCATCTGGTGAAGTATCTGGCAAAACAGTTTCGCGTCGCGAAAAGCCAGGTGCTGATCGAGAAGGGGGAACTGGGCCGCCACAAGCAGGTCAAAATTCTTAATCCGCAACAAATCCCGACGGAAGTCGCGGCTCTGATACAACAGGATTAACACATGCAAAAAGTTGTTCTCGCTACCGGTAATGCCGGTAAGGTGCGCGAGCTGGCCTCGCTGTTAAATGATTTCGGTCTGGATGTGGTCGCGCAGACCGAGCTGGGCGTGGACTCGGCCGAAGAGACCGGCCTGACCTTTATCGAAAATGCCATTCTGAAGGCGCGCCACGCGGCGCAGGTGACCGGTCTGCCGGCCATTGCCGATGACTCCGGTCTGGCGGTGGACGTGCTTGGCGGTGCGCCAGGGATCTACTCCGCCCGCTATTCCGGCGTCGATGCCAGCGATCGGCAGAACCTCGAAAAGCTGCTGGACGCGCTCAAGGATGTACCGGATGAGCAGCGCCAGGCGCAGTTCCACTGCGTGCTGGTCTATATGCGTCATGCCGAGGATCCTACCCCGATTGTCTGCCACGGCAGCTGGCCGGGTGTCATCGCCCGCGAGGCGGCAGGCAACGGCGGTTTTGGCTACGATCCTATTTTCTTTGTCCCGACCGAGGGCAAAACCGCTGCGGAACTGACCCGCGAAGAGAAAAGCGCGATCTCCCATCGTGGGCGCGCACTGAAACTGTTACTGGAAGCGTTACGTAATGGCTAATTTGCCACCTCTGAGTCTTTATATTCACATCCCGTGGTGCGTGCAGAAATGCCCGTACTGCGATTTCAATTCGCATGCGCTGAAAGGCGAAGTGCCTCATGACGATTACGTTCAGCATCTGCTTGCCGATCTGGACGCCGACGTAGCTTACGCGCAGGGACGTGAAGTTAAGACTATCTTCATTGGTGGCGGTACGCCGAGCCTGCTCTCGGGCCCGGCGATGCAGACGCTGCTGGATGGCGTGCGTGCGCGCCTCAATCTGGCAGCGGATGCAGAAATTACCATGGAGGCCAATCCGGGTACGGTTGAGGCCGATCGATTTGTCGAGTATCAGCGTGCCGGTGTAAATCGGATCTCCATTGGGGTACAGAGCTTCAGCGAGCCGAAGTTAAAGCGTCTGGGGCGTATTCATGGCCCGGGTGAGGCAAAGCGCGCTGCACATCTGGCGACCGGGCTGGGCCTGCGCAGCTTTAACCTCGACCTGATGCACGGCCTGCCGGATCAGTCCCTGGAAGAAGCGCTGGACGATCTGCGCCAGGCCATCGAACTGAACCCGCCGCATCTCTCCTGGTATCAGCTGACCATTGAGCCGAACACGCTGTTTGGTTCGCGCCCGCCGGTGCTGCCTGATGATGACGCACTGTGGGATATTTTCGAGCAGGGCCATAGGCTTTTGACCGCCGCCGGGTATCAGCAGTACGAAACCTCGGCCTACGCAAAGCCGGGCTACCAGTGTCAGCACAACCTGAACTACTGGCGTTTTGGCGACTACCTGGGGATTGGCTGCGGTGCCCACGGCAAAGTGACCTTCCCGGACGGTCGCATTCTGCGAACTGCCAAAACGCGCCATCCGCGTGGCTATATGGAAGGGCGCTATCTGGAGCGCAGCCATGACGTCGAGGCCGAAGATAAGCCGTTTGAGTTCTTTATGAACCGCTTCCGTCTGCTGGAAGCCGCGCCGCGAGCGGAGTTTGCGTTGTATACCGGGTTACCTGAAACGGTGATTCGTCCTCAGCTGGATGAAGCCATCGCCAAAGGTTATCTGACCGAGTGCGAACACGACTGGCAGATCACTCAGCAGGGTAAATTGTTTCTCAATTCCCTGCTGGAGCTGTTCCTTGCTGAGTAATTTTCGATGCGCCTTCGGGCGCATTATTCATATATATCGGTAAAACCGACTATCCTGCACGATATTTTAATCATAACCGGGCGCCTGCCGGATATTATTACTAAAACCATTAATCTCTCTCGTTTTATTTCTCCAATCCAGCGCACATTTTAATAATAAAGCACTACCCCAGCTGAAAATTGTGATTATGATTGCGCCAGATGTACGACAACTTTGTAAATCTGTCATACAAATAAGAGCATCGCGTAACGGAATTCATTCTGACATCTTTTAGCATGGAGCTTAATAATGGAAAAAAGAACGCATCTATTTTTATTGTTATGGGCCTTTCTGATGACCTTATTCACTTTTCCTGCCAGCGCAGCAGAGAGAGTGACCCTTAAACTCGCACATAACCTTGAACGCAGCCACGTCGTCCATCGCGCATTTGAAGCCCTGGCGAAAGATGTACACCAGTTATCCGACGGCAAAATGACCGTGCGGATATATCCCAGCAGTCAAATGGGGAATGCCCGTGAAACAATGGAGCTCCTACAAAATGGCGCGCTGGATATGACCAAAGGATCGGCCAGTGATTTGGAATCCTTTGACAATATTTATGCTATTTATAATTTACCTTTCTTATTTAACGATCAGCAGCATTTTAATTCCGTTGTATTTGGCGAGATCGGCAAAGATATTATGGAATCCACTAAAGAGAGAGGCTTCTTTGCTTTATCCGCTTATGTCGCGGGTACCCGAAGTTTCTATGCTAAAAAACCCATTACTAAACCGGCGGATCTGAAGGGGCTCAAAATTCGTGTTCAGCCAAGCCCAACCACGATCAAAATGGTGGAGCTAATGGGCGGCTCGCCAACCCCGGTCTCCTTCGGCGAAGTCTATACCGCCATGCAGCAGGGTGTGGTTGACGGGGCGGAAAATAACGTTCCGTCATGGGTACAAACGCGCCATATTGAAATCGCTAAGGTGTTCTCTGAGGATGAACATGCAGCTATCCCGGACTTTCTGGTTATCGCCACCAAAACCTGGAATGCCCTGACAGCTGAACAACAACACATTCTGGCGACAGCCGCCCTTAACTCTCAAACCTATCAGCAAAAACTGTGGGAGCAGATTGATGCCGATACCCGCGCTCAGGCAAAAGCGATGGGTGGTGAAATCGTTAAAGTGGATAAAGCCCCTTTCCGCGCCGCAGTTCAGCCGCTGTTCGATGATTTCAAAAAAGATCCCAAACAAGCCGCCCTGCTGGCGAAGTTTGAAAACGCTGCGAAGCAGTAATTTTTCACAGGGTCTGTTCAGACCCTGTTTTAACGGGATATTCGCCATGATATTAAACCGCCTTAAGGCTGCGGTAGACCGCGTCATTGCTGCTTTTTGCGTGATAGTAATGGTTGCACTGGTCGTCTGTGTCGTGTGGCAGGTAATCAGCCGCTACGTCCTTAACCAGCCCAGCACACTCACCGATGAGCTGGCACGGTTTTTAATGATATGGGTTGGGTTGCTCGGCGCGGCCTATACCGTTGGCGCTCAGCGACACCTCTCAATCGATCTTCTCGCGTTATCACTCAGCCGTCCTAAGCAGGCCCTGTTGAACCTGTTTGTGAATGTGATGATTTTTGTTTTTGCCGGCCTGGTCATCGTGACGGGAGGCATCAGGCTGATAAGTAAAACCTTTGAGACGGCGCAGGTCTCCGCAGCGATGCAGATCCCGATGGGTTACGTGTATCTCATACTGCCGCTTAGCGGCATGGTGATGATGTTTTATGCCCTGAACTTCGTGTGTCAGAGCTTTCTACATTTTAAGAGTACATCTCCGGAGACGATATAATGGAAAACGCAGTAGCGCTGATGCTTTTTGGCAGCTTTTTTGTGCTGGTTTTCATCGGGATACCGATCTCTTTTTCAATCGGTATCGCCACCGTGGCCTCCATGCTGCTGATGTTTCCATGGGAGATCGCCGTCATTACGGTTTCCCAGCGCCTGGCGAACGGTTTAGATAATTTCTCGCTGCTGGCGATCCCCTTTTTTATTTTTGCGGGCACGCTGATGAACAGCGGCGGGATCGCCATACGGCTGATCAGGCTGGCGCAGGTGATGGTGGGTCGGGTGCCCGGCTCGCTCGGCCATGTGAACGTGCTGGCGAATATGATGTTTGGCTCTATCTCAGGTTCCGCGGTTGCGGCGGCCGCGGCCGTTGGCGGTACGCTTCATCCCATCCAGACAAAGCAGGGTTACGATCCCGCCTTCACCACCGCGGTAAACGTCTCATCCTGTATCACCGGCCTGCTCATTCCGCCTTCCAATGTGCTGATTGTTTTCTCCCTCACCGCAGGCGGCGTCTCGATAGCCTCTTTATTTATGGCGGGCTATCTGCCGGGGATCCTGATGGGGCTGGCGATTATGCTCGTTTGCGCGGTCATTGCTAAGCGCCGCGGCCGGCCACTGGCCAAGCGTCCCACCTGCGCACAGGCGCTAAAAGCGTTGCTCGATGCTCTGCCGAGCCTGCTGCTGGTGATCATCGTTATGGGGGGTATTCTTGGCGGCATCTTTACGGCTACCGAAGCCTCAGCCATTGCCGTGATCTACACCTTCATCCTGTCGGTGCTGATTTATCGTGAAGTGAAATGGCGAGATTTAGCCAGGCTTATTCTGGAGTCGGTGGTGATGACATCCATAGTCCTGCTGCTGATCGGCTTTTCCGTGGGCATGTCATGGGCAATGACCAACGCGGATATCCCTTACTTAATCAGCGATACCCTTATGGGCATTTCTGATAATCCGCTGATTATTCTGCTGTTGATAAACATCGTGCTGCTGATTGTGGGGATCTTTATGGACATGACCCCTGCGGTCCTGATCTTCACGCCCATCTTCTTGCCTATAGCCCAGGATTTGGGGATGGATCCGGTGCATTTTGGCATCATGATGGTGGCCAATCTCTGTATTGGCCTGCTGACACCGCCTGTGGGAAGTGCGCTGTTTGTCGGCTGTTCAATTTCAGGGGTAAATATACAGCAGCTGATCAAACCGTTATTGCCGTTCTACGCGGCCCTGTTGATAGCGCTAATGCTTATCGCCTACATCCCGGCAATTTCGTTGTGTATCCCGCAACTGTTGGGATTGATGTAGTTCAGACCAGCAAAGGGAGATCCCCTTTGCTGGATAATGTGGCTTATTTCAGGCCGCTGACCAGCCCCTTGCGGCTCTCTTCCAGCGAAACCACGCGTTTACACACGTCTTTGCCAAACTCCTTGAAATCCGCTTCCTGGTTCTTCCACTCGTTCTGAATGGAAGTTTGCAGCCCGCCCAGACTACCCAGCACGCCCTGCAGCGGGTTGCCGCCGCCTTTCAGCACTGCTTTAGCGCCCATCTCGTTGATACTGTCCTGCAGAATGCCGCCCATCGCCTGATTTACCAGCTGCTGGCCGTCGGCACGTACCTGATCGATCGCCTGATAGTGGAACGTCAGGCCATCGGTACGATGTTCAATAATCCGGTTCATCTGCTCTTTTAACTGCGCGTCCAGTTTGGTCAGGCGCGAGCGCATATTGCTGCTCTCCCCTACCTCTTTAGCAATGATCTTATCCAGCGCGACACGGCCTTTTTCCACACGGGTCAGAGCGCCTTCGTCGATCCATGGTAGCGCGCTGCGCAGATCGGCCTGGTAATCTTTCGCCTGTTCACGTTGGGCTGCGCTCAGCGTGTATTGCTTGCCGTTAAACATGACGTTGCCATCCGGAGTGATCACCAGATTGCCGTTCTCACCTTTTACCTGCACGGTTTGCGGGCTCAAGATCACGTCGTCACGCGGCGTGACTTCGCATTTGTAGTCTGCGTGAGCGGTCAGAGCCGTGGTCATTAAAGCCGTAGCGAGCAGCGTTTTGCGCATCATATATTCTCCCTCATACAAAACGGGCCAGCAATTGCTGGCCCCTGATGCTCTATTAGTCCCACCAAATATCGAAAAGTTCGCTGATGCGCACGTCTTCGAATTTGTGGTCTTCCAGCCACTTACGTACGATAGCCTGATGCTCTTCGGTGCACTGGCCGATCTCTTGTTTGCAGATCAAACCTTCCCACGCCAGGTAGCCGCTGCCGTCAAATGCCAGCTTGTTCGGCTCGATAACTTCATTGATGAAAGCATCTACGTCTTCATCAATTTTTTCTACACTGGTGCCTTCCGGGAAACGCCATGCAACCGAAAAACCAATTTCCTGGAATTCTTCGATATGCATTTTCTTACGCAGACGACGGCTACGGTTCTTTGCCATTATTTCACCCTCTCGAACATTAAGTCCCATACGCCGTGACCAAGACGATGGCCACGCTGTTCAAATTTCGTTACCGGACGTGAGTCAGGACGCGGCACATAATCATTGCTCGCCGACTGGTTTTTATACCCGTCGAGCGTCGACATCACTTCCAGCATATGCTCCGCATACTGTTCCCAGTCGGTGGCCATGTGGAAAACGCCACCCAGCTTCAGTTTACTTTTGACCAGTTCGGCAAACGGCGCCTGAACGATACGGCGTTTATTATGACGTGCTTTGTGCCATGGGTCAGGGAAAAAGAGCTGAACCATGTTCAGAGAATTGTCAGGGATCATCTTGTGCAGCACTTCTACCGCGTCATGACACATCACCCGCAGATTCTCGACGCCCTCTTCATGGGCCGTCGCCAGGCAAGCACCCACGCCCGGTGAGTGAACCTCGATACCGAGGAAGTTCTGCTCCGGACGCGCTTTTGCCATGGTCACCAGCGAAGCGCCCATGCCGAAACCGATCTCCAGCGTAATCGGCGCGTCGCGGCCAAACAGCTCAACAAAGTCGAGCGGCTGTTCGGTGAACTCTACGCCCATCACCGGCCAGTAGTTATCCAGCGCATGTTGCTGCCCCTTTGTCAGGCGCCCCTGACGGCGGACAAAGCTGCGAATACGGCGTAGCGGGCGGCCGTTTTCATCAAATTCCGGTGATATGACGTCGTTTTTCATAAAAGAGTAGTCTGCTTGTGAGAATGTTCGGGAAACGGCATTATCCAAAGTTAATGATGGGATGCAAGCATGGGAAAGATCCGGTTTACAGCCGCATGCCGCTGTGCTGCAATCTGCGTCCCTGATATCGCGAAGCGAAGACCATGCAAGCCTCTCAATTTTCAGCCCAGGTGCTGGACTGGTACGACAAATACGGGCGTAAAACCCTGCCCTGGCAAACTGAAAAAACACCCTACAAAGTATGGCTCTCCGAGGTGATGTTGCAACAAACGCAGGTCGCTACCGTTATCCCCTACTTTGAGCGCTTTATGGCGCGTTTTCCCACCGTGACCGATCTGGCGAACGCCCCGCTTGATGAGGTGCTGCATCTGTGGACCGGGCTCGGCTACTACGCCCGCGCCCGCAATCTGCATAAAGCCGCCCAGCAGGTGGTGTCGCTGCACGGGGGTAAATTCCCGGAAACCTTCGAGGAAGTGGCTGCCCTGCCGGGCGTCGGCCGCTCTACCGCCGGGGCCGTTCTCTCCCTTTCGCTGGGGAAACACTTCCCCATTCTCGACGGCAACGTGAAGCGCGTGCTGGCACGCTGCTATGCCGTTGGCGGCTGGCCGGGCAAGAAGGAGGTGGAAAAGCGCCTGTGGGAAATCAGCGAGGCGGTCACTCCCGCTCGCGGCGTTGAACGCTTTAACCAGGCGATGATGGATCTGGGGGCGATGGTCTGCACCCGCTCGAAGCCCAAATGCGAACTCTGCCCGCTGAATAATCTGTGTGTGGCCTATGCCAACCACAGCTGGGCGCAGTATCCCGGTAAAAAGCCGAAGCAGACGCTGCCCGAGCGCACCGGCTATTTTCTGCTGATGCAGCACGAGGAGACGGTCTGGCTCGCCCAGCGCCCACCAAGCGGTTTATGGGGCGGCTTATTCTGCTTCCCGCAGTTTGAAGATGAGGATGGGCTTCGCGACTGGCTGGCGCAACGCGGCATCCCTGCCGATACTCTTGTGCAGCTCAACGCGTTTCGCCATACCTTTAGCCACTTCCATCTGGATATTGTTCCAATGTGGCTTCCCGTGTCCTCATTCACCTCGTGCATGGATGAAGGCACCGCTCTCTGGTATAACTTAGCGCAACCGCCGTCAGTGGGGCTGGCAGCTCCCGTAGAGCGCCTGTTACAGCAATTACGTGTCGGGGCAACGGTTTAGCTCCGGGCGACAAAGAGGAATCAGTATGGCCAGAACAATTTTTTGTACCTTCCTGCAACGCGACGCAGAAGGCCAGGACTTCCAGCTCTATCCGGGCGACCTGGGTAAGCGCATCTATAACGAGATCTCAAAAGAGGCGTGGGCGCAGTGGCAGCACAAGCAAACCATGCTGATTAACGAGCGCAAGCTCAACATGATGAACGTTGAACACCGCAAGCAGCTGGAAGAGGAGATGGTGAATTTCCTGTTTGAAGGCAAAGACGTCCACATCGAAGGCTACACGCCACCGGAAAAATAATATCGTGCAGGCTGATGCCCGGCGGCGCTACGCTTGCACGGGCCCACGATAACCAGGCCGGGTAAGCGAAGCGCCACCCGGCAAAACAGCCCCAAAAACAACACAACACGCACTCCCGGAATGATGAAAAAATTTTTAGCGCTTGCTCTTGTTGCACCGTTACTTGTTTCGTGTTCCTCCAGTAATAAAGGCGATAGCTATAACGAAGCCTGGGTGAAGGACACCAACGGTTTTGACATTCTGATGGGGCAGTTTGCCCACAACATCGAAAACATTTGGGGATTTAACGAAGTTCTGATCGCCGGACCGAAAGACTACGTTAAATACACCGACGCTTACCAGACCCGAAGCCACATCAACTTTGACGAGGGTACCATCACCGTCGAGACCATCGCCGGAACCGATCCTGCGGCACGTTTACGTGAGGCGATCGTCAAAACCCTGCTGATGGGTGACGATCCGGGCTCTATCGACCTTTACTCCGACGCCGACGACATCACCATCTCGAAAGAGCCGTTCCTGTACGGCCAGGTGGTGGATCAAACCGGTCAGTCCATTCGCTGGGAAGGTCGTGCCAACAACTTTGCCAACTATCTGCTACAAACCCGCCTGAAAAGCCGCAGCAACGGCCTGCGCGTTATCTACAGCGTGACCATTAACCTGGTGCCAAACCACCTCGATAAACGTGCGCACAAATATGTGGGGATGGTCCGTCAGGCATCGCGTAAATACGGTGTCGATGAGTCGCTGATCCTGGCGATTATGCAGACCGAATCGTCGTTTAACCCGTATGCGGTGAGCCGCTCCGACGCCCTGGGCCTGATGCAGGTTGTTCAGCACAGCGCCGGAAAAGATGTGTTCCGCGCGCAGGGAAAATCTGGCATGCCAGGCCGCAGTTATCTCTTTGATCCCGCCAGCAATATTGATACCGGCACCGCCTATCTGGCGATGCTGAACAACGTCTACCTGAGCGGCATTGATAACCCGACCTCGCGTCGCTATGCGGTCATCACCGCCTATAACGGCGGTGCGGGCAGCGTGCTGCGGGTCTTCTCCAGCGATAAACTGAAGGCGGCGAGCATTATCAACAGCATGTCGCCAGGGGATGTTTACCAGACCCTGACCACCCGTCACCCCGCCGCCGAGTCACGCCGCTATCTTTATAAGGTCAATACGGCGCAAAAGAACTATCGTAGAAAGTAGCCTTCTCTCTTTTACCCTCTCCTCCCCGGAGAGGGTAAAGATCCTCTCCAGCAGTGCAGGCCTCATCCATAGGAAAGTGTTATTTGCATCACAATCCAAACTGCAAATTAATGTTGATTGCATTTTTTTGCGGGAGGTAACAAAACATCACGCCACTCGCTGATAGAATTGCATCAAATACAAAACCCAAATGTTTCTACACCAACATACAGCCCGCTCTCTTGTGAGGAAAGTAACATGAACCTTAAGCTGCAGCTTAAAATCTTGTCGTTTCTGCAGTTCTGTCTGTGGGGGAGCTGGCTAACCACGCTCGGCTCCTACATGTTTGTCACGCTCAAATTCGACGGTGCCTCTATCGGCGCGGTCTATAGCTCTTTGGGTATCGCTGCCGTCTTTATGCCGACCCTGCTCGGGATCGTGGCGGATAAATGGATAAGCGCCAAGTGGGTGTATGCGCTTTGCCATCTGGTGGGGGCGGGTACGCTGTTTATGGCGGCCGAGGTCACCACGCCAGGGGCGATGTTTATGGTGATCCTGCTTAACTCGCTGGCCTATATGCCAACGCTGGGCCTGATCAACACCATCTCCTACTACCGTCTGAAAGACGCCGGTATGGATATCGTCACCGATTTCCCACCGATCCGTATCTGGGGCACCATCGGCTTTATCATGGCGATGTGGGGCGTGAGCTTCGCGGGCTTCGAACTGAGCCACATGCAGCTCTATATCGGGGCGGTACTCTCCGTGGTGCTGGCGCTGTTCACCCTGACCCTGCCGCACATTCCGGTCTCTAACCAGCAGAAAAACCAGAGCTGGAGCACCATGCTCGGCCTGGATGCTTTCGCGCTGTTTAAAAACAAACGCATGGCGATCTTCTTTATCTTCTCCATGCTGCTGGGTGCGGAGCTGCAGATCACCAACATGTTCGGCAATACCTTCCTGCACAGCTTCGATAACGACCCGCTGTTCTCCGGGAGCTTTATCGTAGAGCATGCGTCGGTGATGATGTCGATTTCCCAGATCTCCGAAACGCTGTTCATCCTGACCATCCCGTTCTTCCTGAGCCGCTACGGCATTAAGAACGTTATGATGATCAGTATTTTCGCGTGGATGCTGCGCTTCGGTCTGTTTGCCTACGGCGACCCGTCAGCCTTCGGTACCGTGCTGCTGGTGCTGTCGATGATTGTCTACGGCTGCGCCTTCGACTTCTTCAACATCTCCGGCTCCGTGTTTGTGGAGAAAGAGGTTCGTCCGGAAATCCGCGCCAGCGCCCAGGGCATGTTCCTGATGATGACCAACGGCTTCGGCTGTATTCTCGGCGGCGTGGTGAGCGGTAAGGTTGTGGAGATGTATACCACTAACGGTATTACTGACTGGCAGCCGGTGTGGCTGATCTTCGCAGGCTACTCTTTGGTGCTGGCCTTCGCCTTCATGGCGCTGTTCAAGTACAAACATGTTCGTACTCCAACAGGTGCGCAGACCGTCGCGCATTAATCTGTTAGGTTCCCCCCTCCTGCGAGGGGGGAATTTTTTTACTTCAGTACATACCCGTACAACCGCTTAATCCCGTCCGCATCCTTCTCGCTGTAAACGCCCTGCAGTTCCGGTGAAAAACCGGGCAGCAAATTGACGCCCTCTTCCAGCGCCAGGAAGTAACGCTGCACCGCCCCACCCCAGAGTTCGCCCGGCACCACGCACAGCACGCCCGGCGGGTATGGCAGCGCCCCTTCCGCCGCGATACGCCCTTCGGCTTCGCTGATGCGCACCAGCTCGACGTTACCGCGAATAAAGGCCTGGTTAGCATCCTGCGGGTTCATCGCCACGGTGGGCAGGCTCTCTTTACGGAACATCGCTTTCTGCAAATCCTTCACGTCAAAGCTGACGTACAGATCGTGCATCTCCTGGCAGAGCTGACGCAGGGTGTAGTCCCGGTAGCGCACCGGGTATTTCTTCCAGATGGTCGGCAGGACATCCGCCAGCGGGGTGTCGTCCTCAATGTGCTGTTCAAACTGGCCCAGCATCGCCACCAGTTGCGCCATCTTCTCTGCGCTCTCCGCGGGAGTGAGCAGGAACAGAATGGAGTTAAGATCGCACTTCTCCGGAACGATGCCTTTCTCACGCAGGTAGTGCGCCAGAATGGTCGCCGGGATGCCAAAGTCAGTATACTCCCCGCTTTCAGCATCGATACCCGGCGTGGTCAGCAGCAGCTTGCACGGGTCGACAAAGTATTGCTCCTCGGCATAGCCGTCAAAGCCGTGCCATTTGGCCCCCGGCTCAAAGCTGAAGAAACGCAGCTCGCTGGCAATCGCATGGGTAGGATGATCCTGCCACGGACGCCCGGCCACCACCGGCGGGATAAACGGCTTAATCATCTTGCAGTTGGCGATAATCGCCTTGCGCGCCTCGATACCCAGCTCAACGCACTCGGCCCAAAGCCGACGTCCGCTCTCCCCTTCATGGATCTTGGCGTTAACGTCGAGAGCTGCAAACAGCGGATAGAACGGGCTGGTGGAAGCGTGAAGCATAAAGGCGTTGTTGAGGCGCTTATGCGGGCAGAAACGCGCCTGACCGCGGATATGGTTATCCTTTTTGTGGATCTGCGAGGTCTGGGAGAACCCGGCCTGCTGTTTGTGCACCGACTGGGTGACAAAAATCCCCGGATCCTTCTCGTTGAGCTCCAGCAGCAGCGGCGAGCTGTCCGCCATCATCGGGATAAACTGCTCGTAACCCACCCACGCGGAGTCAAACAGGATGTAGTCACACAGCTGGCCGATCTTGTCGATCACCTGGCGGGCGTTATAGATGGTACCGTCATAGGTGCCGAGCTGGATCACTGCCAGACGGAACGGACGCGCTTCACGGGCTTTTTCCGGAGCCACTTCGCGGATCTGCTCCCGCAGGTACGCCTCGTCAAAGCAGCGGTCATCAATGCCGCCAATAAAGCCAAACGGGTTACGCGCCGCTTCGAGATAAACCGGGGTCGCTCCGGCCTGGATCAGCGCGCCATGGTGGTTGGATTTATGGTTGTTGCGGTCAAACAACACCAGATCGCCACGGGTGAGCAGCGCATTGGTCACCACCTTATTGGCGGCCGAGGTGCCGTTGAGGACGAAATAGGTTTTGTCGGCGTTAAATACCTTCGCGGCGAACTTTTGCGCATGCTTGGCAGAACCTTCATGGATCAGCAGATCGCCCAGCTTCACGTCGGCGTTGCACATATCGGCACGAAAGACATTCTCACCAAAGAAATCGAAGAACTGGCGGCCTGCCGGGTGTTTCTTAAAGAATGCCCCGTGCTGATGCCCCGGGCAGGCAAAGGTGCTGTTGTCCATCGCCACGTACTGGCTGAGAGTGTCGAAAAACGGCGGCAGCAGGTTCTCTTCATAGCGACAGGCCGCGGCTTCCAGCTCTAACCACTCCTGCGCTTTGCCATCGATCACAGCATCGACACCCGCAGGGGTTTCAACAGGCTGTGGCGAGAACATAAATACAGGCAGGTTAAAACCGGTTCGTTTCAGTAATGCGAGGATGCCGCTGTGACTTTCAGCGACGGTAATGACGACTGCCGCCACATCCGTAAAATCTGTGTTATCCAGCGTCACCACTTCCCGGTGTGTGGATAAGGCGGACGCCAGCTCGCGGCTGACGGCAATTTTCATTGATTTCATAAGCGCAAATACCCGTGCAAGGCGTGAAAAAGCCCCGGACAGGGAGTCCCCCTGCCCAACGAATGTGTCTGACCGGAGTTCAGCTCCGACCGCCAGACATCAGTAAAAGCAGAACGCGTCTGGTTTTACTGTTGTCCTGCAGTGAGCCTGCGTTACCCTCACCGCATGGTGAGCGTAGAATAAGATGTGTCGATACGGCCAGCCATTTGAGCGAGAGAGAGTCTGTGCATTGGCGGCCTCGTATCTGAGAGGAGAAAATTCGCGCAATAATGTCACCTTTCGCCAGGGGGCGCAAGAAGGAATCATTATGCAGAATATGGGATTAACTTGGCGATTACTCACTGAAAAGAGTAATAATAATGCAATATCAATGAGTAAATAACAGGAGTTCACAGTGGTTATTGGACCGTTCATTAATGCGGGAGCCGTGCTGCTGGGCGGCGTACTTGGCGCGGTGCTAAGCCAGCGATTACCGGAGCGTATTCGCTCTTCGATGCCCTCAATCTTTGGCCTCGCCTCACTGGGGATTGGTATTCTGCTGGTCATCAAGTGCGCCAACCTGCCGGTGATGGTGCTGGCAACGCTGCTCGGAGCGTTGATTGGAGAGTTCTGCTATCTGGAGAAAGGGATTAACGGCGCCGTCAGCAAAGCGAAAAATCTGCTTTCCCGTGGGAAGCAGAAAGGCGGTGGACACGACGCGTTTATCCAGAACTATGTCGCCATCATCATTCTGTTTTGCGCCAGCGGCACGGGGATTTTTGGCTCGATGCAGGAGGGGATGACCGGCGACCCCAGCATTCTTATCGCTAAAGCCTTCCTGGATTTCTTTACTGCCACCATTTTTGCGACCACCCTGGGTATCGCGGTTGCCGCGATTTGCGTGCCGATGCTGCTTATCCAGCTCGCCCTCGCGACCTGCGCCACATTAATCTTACCGCTGACCACGCCGGCAATGATGGCGGACTTTACCGCCGTTGGTGGTCTGCTGCTGCTGGCAACCGGGCTGCGGATCTGCGGAATTAAGATGTTTGCGGTAGTCAATATGCTGCCTGCGCTGGTGATCGCCATGCCGCTTTCCGCCCTGTGGACCGCGTTTTTTGCCTGAGATCGCAGCAAACTGGCGACAGAGTGTGCGGTCAGTAGCGAAATCAACAAATTCCATTGACGGCACGAGGCGGATCGGGTTTAATTCGCCCCGTTGCCCGGATAGCTCAGTCGGTAGAGCAGGGGATTGAAAATCCCCGTGTCCTTGGTTCGATTCCGAGTCCGGGCACCACTATTTAAAGAAACCAGCCTACGGGCTGGTTTTTTGCTTTTGGAGAAACAGAATCTTATAACTTCTTCAGCTTCCCTATCACCGCATCTGCCAGCGCTTCAGGGCATGCAAACCCCGACCGAACCCGATGCGTCAGCAGCGTTGAGCCATACTGACGGGTAATTTGCGGCAGACAGGCGTCGTGAAAGGCTTTAACGTCCTCAAAGTAGTCCAGCGTGTATTTATCCTCCCCAGGCCGTGCTCGCGCCATACAGTCGTTAAAACAGGCCGTGGCGTCGCGATCGATATAGACCACCAAATCGATATGCGGATAGCGCTGCAGGTTATCCTTAATCTGGTAGAAATAAGACATATACCGGGCCGATGGCTGTTCAGTCATCAGGAAATTCACATGGCAGAACACGATGTCGCTGAACAGGGAACGTTCTATAACGTAGTTGCCTTCCGGGATGTTGTTTAACAGACGCAGGCGGGAAGCGGTGATATAGAGCTGAAAGGCCACTCTGGCGTCAGCATCGTGCGGGTTCTCAACGAACACCTGAAGCAGTTCAAGAAATACCGGATCTTCATCCACGGGCTCCTTTATTACACTCCAGTTTGCGCCTGTCTTTTCTGTTAACGCCGCCGCCAGAGGTACCAGCAGGGTGCTTTTCCCCGCAGCAATATTGGCCTCAATAGCAACGATCTTCACAGCGATCCTCCTGAAAATGGATCCGCTGAAGCAGGATCGGCCAGTCGATCGTGAGGTATGGTTGGGAAAAATGGGGCTTCACAGGAGAGATATTCCTGGTATTCAGCCACGTACAGCAGAAGTTGCTCCCCACAGGATTCCTGTTCGCCGTAGTCGACCCGCGTTGAAGAGTGTCTGAAGAAAGTGATCATAACGCTTTCACACCGTATGAAGGGGCTCCCTTATTAAGGATAAGGGAGCATCGGGATTATGCCTTTTTCGCGCTGTAAACTTCTTCACCGGAGAACGCCGGTTCAGCCCAGAAATTGATATTAAACTGCGCATCGTCGGTCATCTCAATACGGTGCCAGTACTGCGGTGGGCTGGTCGCAAAGGTGCCTGCGTTAATCACGACTTTTACTTCTGGCTCCGTCGCCTCTTCATTGGCGAAGCCGTAATAGGTTACAGTCCCTTCCATTACACAGAGCTGGCCAAAAATTCCGGCTGCGGTGTTGTGATGGCTCAGAAGCGCTGCGGGGACATTATCTTTAGTAAAGAAGGGAGTGGAACGTTTGATGGTCCAGTTTTTGGGAATTCTGTGATGGCTCATAAGTACCTCCGGCTTTAAACATGCATTTAAAATACATCTTTATGTTTCGCCTGTAAAGCATTATTGATAATAAATCTCATTTACATGAAAGGTAACTCTACTGCAGAAAGGATAATAGCTTGTAGGCCGGGTAAGGCGCAGCCGCCCGGCGGGTTTTTCCGCCGCAACGCAAAAAGCCCATCCGTGAGGATGGGCTTTCGCGTGTTTGATGCCTGGCAGTTCCCTACTCTCGCATGGGGAGACCCCACACTACCATCGGCGCTACGGCGTTTCACTTCTGAGTTCGGCATGGGGTCAGGTGGGACCACCGCGCTACAGCCGCCAGGCAAATTCTGTTGTCACCCCACCCGCAGGCGCAGTGAATAATCTGTATCAGCTGAAAATCTCTCAAATCCGCCGAAACAGCTTCGGCGTTGTAAGGTTAAGCCTCACGGTTCATTAGTATCGGTTAGCTCAACGCATCGCTGCGCTTACACACCCGACCTATCAACGTCGTCGTCTTCAACGTTCCTTCAGGAGCCTTAAAGGCTCAGGGAGAACTCATCTCGGGGCAAGTTTCGTGCTTAGATGCTTTCAGCACTTATCTCTTCCGCATTTAGCTACCGGGCAGTGCCATTGGCATGACAACCCGAACACCAGTGATGCGTCCACTCCGGTCCTCTCGTACTAGGAGCAGCCCCCCTCAATTCTCCAGCGCCCACGGCAGATAGGGACCGAACTGTCTCACGACGTTCTAAACCCAGCTCGCGTACCACTTTAAACGGCGAACAGCCGTACCCTTGGGACCTACTTCAGCCCCAGGATGTGATGAGCCGACATCGAGGTGCCAAACACCGCCGTCGATATGAACTCTTGGGCGGTATCAGCCTGTTATCCCCGGAGTACCTTTTATCCGTTGAGCGATGGCCCTTCCATACAGAACCACCGGATCACTATGACCTGCTTTCGCACCTGCTCGAGCCGTCACTCTCGCAGTCAAGCTAGCTTATGCCATTGCACTAACCTCCTGATGTCCGACCAGGATTAGCTAACCTTCGTGCTCCTCCGTTACTCTTTAGGAGGAGACCGCCCCAGTCAAACTACCCACCAGACACTGTCCGCAACCCGGATTACGGGTCTACGTTAGAACACCAGCCATTAAAGGGTGGTATTTCAAGGATGGCTCCACGCAGACTGGCGTCCACGCTTCAAAGCCTCCCACCTATCCTACACATCAAGGACCAGTGTTCAGTGTCAAGCTATAGTAAAGGTTCACGGGGTCTTTCCGTCTTGCCGCGGGTACACTGCATCTTCACAGCGATTTCAATTTCACTGAGTCTCGGGTGGAGACAGCCTGGCCATCATTACGCCATTCGTGCAGGTCGGAACTTACCCGACAAGGAATTTCGCTACCTTAGGACCGTTATAGTTACGGCCGCCGTTTACCGGGGCTTCGATCAAGAGCTTCGCGTTGCCGCTAACCCCATCAATTAACCTTCCGGCACCGGGCAGGCGTCACACCGTATACGTCCACTTTCGTGTTTGCACAGTGCTGTGTTTTTAATAAACAGTTGCAGCCAGCTGGTATCTTCGACTGATTTCAGCTCCACCCGCAGGGGCTTCACCTACATATCAGCGTGCCTTCTCCCGAAGTTACGGCACCATTTTGCCTAGTTCCTTCACCCGAGTTCTCTCAAGCGCCTTGGTATTCTCTACCTGACCACCTGTGTCGGTTTGGGGTACGATTTGATGTTACCTGATGCTTAGAGGCTTTTCCTGGAAGCAGGGCATTTGTTGCTTCAGCACCGTAGTGCCTCGTCATCACACCTCAGCGTTAGTAAGGCTCCGGATTTACCTGGAACCTCCGCCTACATGCTTAAACCGGGACAACCGTCGCCCGGCCAACATAGCCTTCTCCGTCCCCCCTTCGCAGTAACACCGAGTACAGGAATATTAACCTGTTTCCCATCGACTACGCCTTTCGGCCTCGCCTTAGGGGTCGACTCACCCTGCCCCGATTAACGTTGGACAGGAACCCTTGGTCTTCCGGCGAGCGGGTTTTTCACCCGCTTTATCGTTACTTATGTCAGCATTCGCACTTCTGATACCTCCAGCATGCCTCACAGCACACCTTCGACGGCTTACAGAACGCTCCCCTACCCAACAACACATAGTGTCGCTGCCGCAGCTTCGGTGCATGGTTTAGCCCCGTTACATCTTCCGCGCAGGCCGACTCGACCAGTGAGCTATTACGCTTTCTTTAAATGATGGCTGCTTCTAAGCCAACATCCTGGCTGTCTGTGCCTTCCCACATCGTTTCCCACTTAACCATGACTTTGGGACCTTAGCTGGCGGTCTGGGTTGTTTCCCTCTTCACGACGGACGTTAGCACCCGCCGTGTGTCTCCCGTGATAACATTCTCCGGTATTCGCAGTTTGCATCGGGTTGGTAAGCCGGGATGGCCCCCTAGCCGAAACAGTGCTCTACCCCCGGAGATGAATTCACGAGGCGCTACCTAAATAGCTTTCGGGGAGAACCAGCTATCTCCCGGTTTGATTGGCCTTTCACCCCCAGCCACAGGTCATCCGCTAATTTTTCAACATTAGTCGGTTCGGTCCTCCAGTTAGTGTTACCCAACCTTCAACCTGCCCATGGCTAGATCACCGGGTTTCGGGTCTATACCCTGCAACTTAACGCCCAGTTAAGACTCGGTTTCCCTTCGGCTCCCCTATACGGTTAACCTTGCTACAGAATATAAGTCGCTGACCCATTATACAAAAGGTACGCAGTCACACCACAAGGGTGCTCCCACTGCTTGTACGTACACGGTTTCAGGTTCTTTTTCACTCCCCTCGCCGGGGTTCTTTTCGCCTTTCCCTCACGGTACTGGTTCACTATCGGTCAGTCAGGAGTATTTAGCCTTGGAGGATGGTCCCCCCATATTCAGACAGGATACCACGTGTCCCGCCCTACTCTTCGAACTCACAGTGCATGTATTTTTGTGTACGGGAGTATCACCCTGTACCCTGCGACTTTCCAGACGCTTCCACTAATACATACGCTGATTCAGGTTCTGGGCTGCTCCCCGTTCGCTCGCCGCTACTGGGGGAATCTCGGTTGATTTCTTTTCCTCAGGGTACTTAGATGTTTCAGTTCCCCTGGTTCGCTTCGTTAAGCTATGTATTCACTTAACGATAGTGTGTCGAAACACACTGGGTTTCCCCATTCGGAAATCGTCGGTTATAACGGTTCATATCACCTTACCGACGCTTATCGCAGATTAGCACGTCCTTCATCGCCTCTGACTGCCTAGGCATCCACCGTGTACGCTTGGTCGCTTAACCTCACAACCCGAAGATGTTTCACTTCATGATTGCGAAAATTTGAGAGACTCTGACACACCGCTTATCTGCTCTTATTACGGAGAACAGACACGGCGTGTCGTTTCAATTTTCAGCTTGATCCAGATTTTTAAAGAGCAAAACTTCTCAATGCACTCGGAAGTACATTTAGAAGTTCATCATTCATCAGACAATCTGTGTGGACACTACAAAGGCAGGTTCTTTAAGGTAAGGAGGTGATCCAACCGCAGGTTCCCCTACGGTTACCTTGTTACGACTTCACCCCAGTCATGAATCACAAAGTGGTAAGCGCCCTCCCGAAGGTTAAGCTACCTACTTCTTTTGCAACCCACTCCCATGGTGTGACGGGCGGTGTGTACAAGGCCCGGGAACGTATTCACCGTAGCATTCTGATCTACGATTACTAGCGATTCCGACTTCATGGAGTCGAGTTGCAGACTCCAATCCGGACTACGACGCACTTTATGAGGTCCGCTTGCTCTCGCGAGGTCGCTTCTCTTTGTATGCGCCATTGTAGCACGTGTGTAGCCCTACTCGTAAGGGCCATGATGACTTGACGTCATCCCCACCTTCCTCCAGTTTATCACTGGCAGTCTCCTTTGAGTTCCCGGCCGGACCGCTGGCAACAAAGGATAAGGGTTGCGCTCGTTGCGGGACTTAACCCAACATTTCACAACACGAGCTGACGACAGCCATGCAGCACCTGTCTCAGAGTTCCCGAAGGCACCAAAGCATCTCTGCTAAGTTCTCTGGATGTCAAGAGTAGGTAAGGTTCTTCGCGTTGCATCGAATTAAACCACATGCTCCACCGCTTGTGCGGGCCCCCGTCAATTCATTTGAGTTTTAACCTTGCGGCCGTACTCCCCAGGCGGTCGACTTAACGCGTTAGCTCCGGAAGCCACTCCTCAAGGGAACAACCTCCAAGTCGACATCGTTTACGGCGTGGACTACCAGGGTATCTAATCCTGTTTGCTCCCCACGCTTTCGCACCTGAGCGTCAGTCTTTGTCCAGGGGGCCGCCTTCGCCACCGGTATTCCTCCAGATCTCTACGCATTTCACCGCTACACCTGGAATTCTACCCCCCTCTACAAGACTCTAGCCTGCCAGTTTCGAATGCAGTTCCCAGGTTGAGCCCGGGGATTTCACATCCGACTTGACAGACCGCCTGCGTGCGCTTTACGCCCAGTAATTCCGATTAACGCTTGCACCCTCCGTATTACCGCGGCTGCTGGCACGGAGTTAGCCGGTGCTTCTTCTGCGAGTAACGTCAATCGATGAGGTTATTAACCTCACCGCCTTCCTCCTCGCTGAAAGTACTTTACAACCCGAAGGCCTTCTTCATACACGCGGCATGGCTGCATCAGGCTTGCGCCCATTGTGCAATATTCCCCACTGCTGCCTCCCGTAGGAGTCTGGACCGTGTCTCAGTTCCAGTGTGGCTGGTCATCCTCTCAGACCAGCTAGGGATCGTCGCCTAGGTGAGCCATTACCCCACCTACTAGCTAATCCCATCTGGGCACATCTGATGGCAAGAGGCCCGAAGGTCCCCCTCTTTGGTCTTGCGACGTTATGCGGTATTAGCTACCGTTTCCAGTAGTTATCCCCCTCCATCAGGCAGTTTCCCAGACATTACTCACCCGTCCGCCGCTCGTCACCCAGGAGCAAGCTCCCTGTGCTACCGCTCGACTTGCATGTGTTAGGCCTGCCGCCAGCGTTCAATCTGAGCCATGATCAAACTCTTCAATTTAAGTTTGATGCTCGTGAATTAAACTTCGTAATGAATTACGTATGTTCACTCAGAGACTTTGGTATTCATTTATTGTCCGAAGACATTAAGAATCCATGTCACTTTGAGTGCCCACACAGATTGTCTGATAAATTGTTAAAGAGCAGTGCAACGCGGCTTTCGCTCACCGTTGCGAGGTGGCGTATATTACGCTTTCCTCTTCCAGAGTCAAGCGATAATTTCACGCTTTTCTCTGCTGACCCGGCGGCTTGTTTGCCGTTGTTCCGTGTCGATGGAGGCGCATTATAGGGAGTTCTCCCGGGGCCGCAACCCTTAAATGACAGAAAAATGACTGACTGCTGCATTCCCCAGCAAAACCCCGCCTTATACGCATTTGCCCACAGAGTTATCCACAAACGCGCTGATATTCCCTGCGACACATACGCTAAAACGGGTTCTGAATCACGCTGCGGCCTGCTCTTTCTTCACCAGAATGGTGGTTAACATAAAGGAGAGAACCAAAGATATCGCCACGCCTGCCAATGCAAAGACAAAGTACGGACCTATATAAGCAGGCAAACTGAAGATGCTCGACAGAATGTAGCCATAAAGACGCACGCCGAAGAAGGCAATAAAGGCTGATGCCAGCGAGCTGGCCACCGTGGCGGCAATAAAGGCCTTCTTGTAGCGCGTCAGGACACCAAAGAGTGCCGGTTCGGTAATCCCCAGCAGCGCAGAGATGGCCGCCGACAGCGTAACGGTCTTCTCCTGACGATCCCGGCTCAGACGCCAGATAGCGAATGTCGCCCCGGCAATTGCCATATTGGCCATAAACATCATCGGCATCAGCATGTCGTAGCCGCGGTCACTAAAGTTCTGCAGGGCAATCGGCGTCATCGCGTGATGCATACCGGTCAGGATCGCCACCGGACGGATGGCCCCGACGATAAGTCCGGCGAAGCTGGCCGACACGCCAAACAGCCCTTCTATAAAGAAGGCGAGTCCTTTACCCAGCCAGATGCCAATCGGACCGATCACCACCAGCGCCGCCAAAGCGCCTATAAAGAGAGTAAGCGTCGGCGTGAACACGGTTTTCAATACATCCGGCATGATGCTGTCTACCCAGCGATGGATATAGCTCAATGCCAGCACTGAGAAGATCACCGGAATGACGCTCGAGGCATAGTTAAAGACGGATACCGGGATCGCATTCATTAACCAGAGGACGCTGACCGCCCCTTCCTGATGCGTCGCCAGCGCTTTCGCTGCTTCTATTAAGGAGGGATACATCAGACAGGCGGCAACCGCCGCGGCAAGATACTCATTGGTCTTGAAGATCTTCGCCGCCGACACGGCGAGGAAGAACGGCAGGAAATAGAAGACGCCGCTGGCAATCAGGTCGATAACCATGACGGTATCGCTTTTCGCCGACACCACCTTCAGCGCGATCAGCCCGGCCAGCAAGCCTTTTATCATCCCGGCACCGGCAATGGCCGGGACAATCGGACCAAACACCCCCGAGACGGTATCCATAAAGAGGGAAACCAGGCTTTTACGCCCCTTTGTCGCCGTCGGCGCTGTATCAGCTCCCTGACCGAGCACATTAAGCATTTGCTCGTACCAGCTGTTCACCTTCGGCCCAATGATCACCTGAAACTGATCGCTCTGCAACTGCGCGCCCAGCACCCCCGGCAGATTTTTGATCGCGGTCTGGTCGACTTTATTATCGTCGATGAGATCAAACCGTAGCCGCGTCATACAGTGCCAGACTTTATTAATATTCCCCTGGCCGCCGACCAGACGAATAATATTGTTGATGGCTTCTTGCGTCCCCATAAAGACTCCTGCCGGTATGGTTGTTGTTTTATTGATGCCACGAGAATAGATAAACCAACCAGGCAAAACAAACCAATAAAAGTTGATATCGCTCACATTTAACCATGTAAAGAGCCATAAAACCGCCATCAATCCAAAATTGGTATGGTTTTTAATTAAAATAGAATCAAATAACTGACCAAAATAAATAATAAAAAAACGGTTTACCGGCAAACATTTTTAGGGCGATGATATTCCCATTCCATATTTCCACAGAGCCGCAAAGGAGTTTCCCGTGACGCCTGTGATTATCAAAAATATCGAGTGTTTTATTACCCGTCCGGACCGTCATAATCTGGTCACCGTTCGCGTTACCACGGAGCATGGCCCCGTCGGACACGGCTGTGCCACCTTTCAGCAGCGCCCGCTGGCGGTTAAAACTCTGGTGGATGAGTATCTCAAACCGCTGCTGATTGGCCGGGATGCCAATAACATCGAAGATCTGTGGCAAATGATGAACGTGAACGCCTACTGGCGTAACGGTCCGGCGATGAACAACGCGATCTCCGGCGTGGATATGGCCCTGTGGGATATTAAAGGGCAACTGGCCGGCATGCCGCTGTATCAGCTGCTGGGCGGAAAATCCCGCGATGCGATCCCGGCTTACAGCCACGCCAGCGGCGAGACGCTGGAGGAACTCTTTGCCTCCGTTGATAAACTTGTAGCGCAAGGCTATCGCCATATCCGCTGTCAGCTCGGTTTTTATGGCGGCACGCCATCGGCGCTGCATGCCCCGGAGAACCCGACGCCGGGTGCCTGGTTCGATCAGCATGAGTACATGGCAAATACCGTGGAGATGTTCCGCGCCCTGCGCGAAAAATATGGCCGGAAGCTCCATTTCTTACACGATGTTCACGAGCGTTTATTCCCGCAGCAGGCAGTGCAGCTGGCAAAACAGCTTGAGCCTTATCAGCCCTATTTTATCGAGGATATCCTGCCGCCACAGCAGAGCGCCTGGCTGGAACAGGTTCGCCAGCAGAGCTGTGTGCCGCTGGCGATGGGCGAACTCTTCAATAATCCGGCTGAATGGCACGACCTGATCGTCAATCGCCGTATCGACTTTATTCGCTGCCACATCTCGCAGATCGGCGGCATCACCCCGGCACTGAAGCTGGCGCATCTGTGTCAGGCCTTTGGCGTGCGCCTCGCCTGGCATGGCCCCGGCGATATGACGCCCATCGGCGTGGCGGTGAATACGCACCTGAACATTCACCTGCATAATGCGGCTATTCAGGAATTTATTCCGCGTTCCAGGTCCACCGACAGCGTCTTCCCTGGCGCGCCTGAGGTGAAGGACGGGTTTGTCTATCCGCCGACAGCGCCCGGCATCGGCACCGGCTTTAATGAAGAGCTGGCCCTGGCGTATCCGGTGGTCTATCGCCCGCACGAGTGGACGCAAAGCCGCCTGCCGGACGGCACCCTTCATACGCCCTGATTTTGTCGCCAGGCGAAATTATCGCGGTTATAGGGGCTGACCCAGGTGCAGGTGTAGTTGATATCGATAATATCGCTTACCTCAAATACCCGGCCCCCCTCCAGTATCCCGCGATTATTAATATGCATTGCCGGGCTGCCTTTTTTGCAGCCCAGGATCACCGCCTGCTCGCGGCTGACGCTGACCGCCCGGTAGGTGGTCAACATATGGGAAATGTTCATCCCTTTATTTAATACGTACTGCTGAATGGAACGCTCAATCGCCTGCTGATTGAGATCGGGAAAATCGGCGGCCGGCATGCTGGACACTTCCAGCTGTACGGGCTGGTCATCGACGTAGCGCAGGCGGCAAAAGTGCCAGATAAAACTCTCTTCATCGATGCCAAAGATCTGCTGCGCCGCACGATCTGGCCTCGTCTTATGCAGGCTGATCATCCGGTAGCGCATCTGATCGAATCGCTTTTCCGTGATCGAGTTGTAGATCAGTGGATTATTGCGCGCGTGCTCGTTGATCCAGATCCCCGATCCCTGCACGATCCGCACCACGCCAATACTGACCAGTTTTTCCAGCGCCTGGCGGATGGTGAAACGCGAGACGCCATACTCTTCGGCCAGCTGCCGTTCAGGGGGGAGTTTACGTGGCCCCGCCGTGGTGTCCTGATAGATTTTGCTCAGCAGATCCTGGGTCACAAACTCTTTCTTTTTCATTGTTCGTCCTGAAGTCATTCAACGTTGATCACACATCAGCAGTCCGGCAAACCTTGCGCCAGCAGTCGCGGCCAGATGGCTGCCCAGTCCGAACCATGCTTCATCCCGCTGACTACCTCCGTTTGCACACATCTTCCCCCCACCGCCTGTTGAAAACGTCGGGCGACGGCGGGTGGCACGGTGGTATCGGCTTCGCCGCTGTAGTGGATCTGCGGCAGGGCGCGAAGCGCGAGAGCACGATCGATGGCGCTCTCGGCTGCGGGCATCGGGGTGACACGATGCAGGGCATTAACATACGCCACGTCGAGATTGCCTGCTACCGTGCGCAGGGAGCGCACATCATCCCGGCGTTCCGCCAGCAGGGCGGCGATATTGCCGCCCCCGGAGTAGCCAACCATATCGAGCTGCACGCCCGGATAGCGCAGGACCATCTGGTTGAGCGCCTCGTTCATCGCATCTATTACCGCAGGCGAGAAGCGCTCCTGCGTCCAGATATTTACGCGGCAGTTAGCCGGCAGCGGCGGCCCGATGAACTGGCAGGGCCGGGCAAGATAAAACACATTTGCCTGACTGTCCGCCGCGGCCAGCATCAGGCCGATCGGATGACGCGGCGTCGGATTATCAGAGGGCGTTGTGCGGCTCTTCCAGGCAAAGCCATCTCCTTCGATATAGACCCGCAGGGATTGCACTGGTGGCGTAATCCGGTGCCAGGTAACAACAGGGAATGGATCTGTGTCAAATTTCTCACTGATCAGACCACTTTCATTGGCTATTTTATGCGCAGCACTGAGCGGCTCGGCGGTAATACACCCTGACAATAATAAAGATAAACTAATCAATATCGTTCCCTGCAAAATGTGAGGATATATCCTCATACCGCACCAGCCTTAACTCAAATTATCAACATGACCAAATATGTGGAATGAATTCAACCGGAAATAATTAAGCAGTGCTTATTGTTTTCGGCAACAAATTGTATATTCTGCGCCCGAAGATATCGGATTAATCCGAAGAAATCACAATTGCATTTTGCACAAACATCGCAACTTTATGATGGTACACCATGGAAAAGAAACGTCTTAGCCAGCTGATCTCTCTGCTGGTGGCATCAACGACCGCGCAGGCCTACGCCACATCTCATGAATTAATTATCGACACACCGGCAAGCAGCGTTCAGATCGCTGACGCAAAAGAGTTAGTGCATATCACCCAGACGGGGAGCGTAACGGGCGCCCCGGATTCGGCCTTAACCGTTAATTCGGGAGTGACTGTCACAACGCTTACCAATGACGGCACCATCAGCGACGTTGTCAGTGTTCCATTATTTTTGAGCAGCAGTGTTGTGCAGATTGATGGAACCGTGGGTGAGCTTAACAATAACGGAACCATTTCCAGCCTCAATCAGTACCAGAATGGCAAAGTGGTTGCGGTAAGCGCATCGGGGGTGATTAACACCCTCACCAACAGCGGCACCATGAAGGGCGTTCAGAATACTTACAACAATAACTACGACTTCAATTCTTATAACAATGGCACGATAGACAATGCCGGGACCATTAATACCTTAATCAATACCGCAGAAGGTAAGATCTCTGGTTCCCGCGCCATCAGTAACCAGGGAACCATTGATACCTTAGCCAATGCGGGTGTGATCTCCTTCACCCCAGCCGAAAATAACGTCAACAGCGGCCAAAACAGCGCCATTTTTAATAACGGTACGATTGGCACGTTGCACAACACCGGTACGATTGACGGTGGTGCGACCGATAATTACGGCAGTTCCGGGATATATAACCAGAGCACCATTAATTCCATCGTCAATGATAATAAAATTAATGGCAGCTTCGCCGGTATTAATACCTATGGCACTATCGACACCATTGAAAATAACGGCCAAATCACCGGCAATTTTACCGCTATCTATAGCAACGGCGCCCTTGGTTCAATCATCAACAACGGTGAGCTGTCAGGCAACTCGAGCGGGATCTATATCTGGAACTACTACAACCAGAGCGCAACGACGCAGATTGTTAACAATGGCCTGTTAACGGGCGGCTATTATGCGCTGCTGGTCGGTAGCAATAGCAGCGATGGCGTGACCCTGACCAACAGTGGCGTTATTGCTGGTGAGATTTACGCCTTAAACGCGACAACATTAAACATTAACGGTGGCACCACCACCATGGGCACGCTGACCGGCCTCGAGGGCGCGACAGGGACCATTAAGGGTTCCGACGTGATATTCGGCACCGGCTCGCTGCTGCTGAACGATAATATCGTTACCAGCACGCCTGAATTCGGCCTGATGTCACTCCAGATGAGCGATGAGCAGCCTGTATCAAACGGCACCGTGGTGAACGAAGCGGCTTCCCTGCAGGTAAACAACAGCATCAACATCGCCGGCGATTACCACCAGAAAGCCGCCGCGACGCTGATTTCCGGTGTCTCCGATCTGGCGGATGCTCGCGGCGATCTGCTGGCCGATACCGGCTATGGCCGCCTCAACGTCACCGGCAATGCTATTATCGATGCGGGTTCCAGCGTTAATCTGCTGCGCACCGGCAATACTTACCAGTTCGCCGAAGGCCAGCGTTATGTGGTCATCAATGCCGCAGGCGCAGAGACCGATTACCACGCCGATCGGCTGAATTACAAAGCCCTCGGCTATCGCGGTACGGTCAACGGCAGCGTCGCTGAACTGGATGAAAGCAAGGCCCTGGTGTTAACCCTGGGTGCAGAGCCGGTCATCATCGAGCCGGTAGAGCCTCAGCCAGAGCCAACACCCGAAGTCACCCCGCCGGTCGTGACAGAGCCCGACGTCACTGCCCCGGTCGTCACGGTGCCAACGCCGCCGACGCAGCCTGCGCCAGCGGAACCTGCACCTGCTCAGCCGACCAAACGGGGTTATGCCACTATTCCGAGCGCCACGGCGGCACTCGGCGGGCTGGCGAACTACTCCGGTATCGCCTCCCCACAGCTGCTGAATCTGTACAACGCCTCCCTGGCGATTGAAGATAAACAGGAAGCGAACCGCGTCGGGGAGCGTCTTTCTACCAGCCAGAACCTGAACACCAGCTCCGCAGCCACCGTTGCGACCTCTACTGCTCAGGCCGTAGTGGGTGCTCACATCGATGCCGTACGTAACCCGCAGGCCTCCGGCGCCAGCGGCGTGGCAACCGGTGATGACTACGCCAACAACTGGATCGTCTGGGGTCAGCCGTTCGGCGGTTACGCTCGCCAGGACAGCACCGACAACGTCAGCGGCTACACCGCGAAGTTTGGCGGCCTGATCATCGGTGCCGACCGCGCGCTGGGTGACGACTGGCGTCTGGGCGCAGCCCTGAACTACAGCAACACCTCCGTGCACGGTAAAGACAACCTGAGCGGCAACAACTCTACCGCCGATAACTATGGGGTAATTGCTTACGCGGGTTACACCGGCAATCCGTGGTACCTGAACCTCTCCGCAGGTCTGAACCGTCAGAACTACAGCTCCGTGCGTCGCGCTGATTTCACCGGCTTCTCCGGCGCTGCTCACGGCAAGTTCAACGGTCAGTCCATCACCCTGCAAAGCGAGCTTGGCTATCCAATTGCCCTGCCGGCTGACGTGGTCCTGACCCCGCTGGCGGGCCTGACCTACGGCTATCAGCATGTGGATGGTTACAGCGAAACCGGCGGCAACGGCATGGCGCTGGATGTCAGCAGCACCCACGCGCAGTCTGTGGTGAGCGATATCGGTGCCCGCATCGGGAAGACCTTCGCCACCGGCCTGGGTAACCTGACGCCGTTCGCCCAGGTCTCCTGGATCCACCAGTACGATAACCGTCAGGTCAGCAGCCATGCGACCTACGCCGCCGATGCTATCGGTGAAACCAGCTTTATCACCAAAGGGGCCTCTCCGGTGGAAAATATGGCGGGCGTAGCAGTGGGCACCACCCTGTATGACGCCAACGATCTGAGCCTCGACGCGCGTTACGATCTGCAGGCCGGCGACCGCTACCAGGCGCACACCTTCAGTCTGCGTTTACGCAAGTCGTTCTGATTGTTATGAACGATCAACGGGGCCACGAATGGCCCCGTTTTTTTATGCTCAGCTGCCAGACATTGTATTTTTCGCCGCGTCGGTCGATAGTGTCTGTTTTTACTCAACAGTTAACTCACATGACGCAAACTGCACTCTCCTCTGGATTAAAGGTCGGCGCGCTGCTTTTACTGCTGATCCTGATTTATACCGGTCTCTATACCGCGGACCGAACCACCTGGCTGATGGAGGTGACGCCGGTCATCATCATCGTGCCGCTGCTGCTCGCCACCCAACGGCGCTATCCGCTGACTCCCCTGCTCTACACGCTGATCTTCTGGCATGCCATCATCCTGATGGTGGGCGGGATGTATACCTACGCCAAAGTCCCCATCGGCTTTGACGTTCAGGAGATGTTCCACCTGAGCCGCAACCCGTACGACAAGCTGGGGCACTTTTTCCAGGGGCTGGTGCCCGCGCTGGCGGCCCGGGAGATCCTGGTGCGCGGCGGCTACGTCACTGGCCGCAAGATGACGGCCTTTCTGGTGTGCTGTATTGCGCTGGCGATCAGCGCCACCTACGAGCTGATCGAGTGGTGGGCGGCGCTGGCGATGGGCCAGGGCGCGGATGATTTCCTCGGCACCCAGGGCGATCCCTGGGATACGCAGTCCGATATGTTCTGCGCCCTGCTCGGCGCGCTCACCACGGTACTGCTCCTCGGACGATGGCATCAGCGGCAGGTTACGCTTTCAGGCTGATCCCGCCCTCAGCCAGTACCCCCATCTGGCAATACATCGCTCCGGCGGCGCTGACGATCGACATCGCCAGCGCTGCCCCGCTCCCCTCGCCCAGGCGCAGATCCAGGTACAAATAAGGGGTCAAGCCAAGGTGGTCTAACGCCCGTAGGGACCCTTTTTCCGCCGAGCAATGCGATGGGATGCAGTAGTTTTTCACCTCAGGCGCAAGCTGGCAGGCGGCCATCGCCGCGGCATAGGAGAGAAAGCCGTCCAGCACCACCGGCAGCCCGCACGCTCCCGCGCCGAGAATGACCCCGGTCATCCCCACCAGATCGTAGCCACCCACTTTCGCCAGTACATCGATGGCATCGCCGGGATCGGGCTGATTGACCGCAATCGCCTGACGGACAATCACCTCTTTATGCTGGATCCGATCCGCCGGCAGGTTAGCGCCAATCCCCACCACCTCTTGCGGATCGCAGCCGCTGAGCACGCTGATAATCGCCGAGGCCGGCGTGGTGTTGGCGATACCCAGCTCGCCGGTGCCAAACACCGCGATCCCCTCTGCGGCACGCTGTTGCACCAGCCGGGCGCTGCGCAGCAGCAGCTGTTCGGCGTCATCACGACTCATCGCCGGGCCGCGGGCGATGTTACCGCTGCCACGCCCCACCTTCAGGCTCAGCATCGTCTCGATCGGCTCGCAGTCGATGCCGATATCTACCGGCAGCACAGTCGCGCCACTGTTTTTCGCCAGCACGCAGACGCCGGAGGTGCCTTTCAACATATTCAGCGCCTGCAGATACGTTACCTGCTGCGGGCTGATGGCGACCCCCTCCTCGTAGACGCCGTGATCGGCGCACATCACAACGATCTCTTTTTGCAGATCGTCGAGCCGGGTTAAGCCCCGCATCCCCGCCAGCTGGATAGCCAGGGTTTCCAGCCGTCCCAGGCTGTTGAGCGGTTTCACCAGACCATCGATATGCTGTGCCGCCTGCGCCTGTTTGTTCTTATCCAGCGGCGCAATAGCGGCCAGCAGGTCCTGTATTGTCTGCATCGGTATTGTTCTCATTCTTCTTCCCGGAAAGGACTCCGGTCGTTAAAGGCGCGTAGCAGCATAAATCCGCCGCGATTTTCTACCATCGTGTAAGCATCCTGCCGGAAGGGGAAGTGCCACAGGGAGTCAGTCGGCATTTTTAACCAGTGGGCCAGCAGCAGGCTAAGTACGCCCTGGTGCGCCACGATCAGCATGTCGCCCGGCTCCTGGCGCTGGGTTAACTCATCCGCCACGGCCTTCACCCGCCCGGCAAAGTGCGGGAAGGGCTCGCCGCCGCTGGGGGTGGCGTTTTGCCAGTCATCCAGCCAGCTCTGCCAGGCTTCGGGTTCCTCTTCGGCAATATGGCTGAAATGCCGCATCTCCCAGCGGCCAAAATCCATCTCGTTGAGCCGCGGATCGCTCCCGGTCACCGGGACGATCAATTCCGCGGTCTGCTGCGCGCGCTGCAGCTGGCTGGATATCGCCTCGCTGAACGACACCTCCGCCAGTAAAGCGCCCACCCGCGTGCTTTGCTCAATCCCCAGCGGCGTCAGGGGCACGTCGGTGCTGCCGTAGAACAGGCCGCTGGCGTTGGCCGCGGTTTGTCCGTGACGAACCAGAAAAAATCGCATGTTCAGACCCACATTAATGCCAGCAGAAAGACGATCTCTGCGGTTTCGGCCAGCGCCCCCAGGGTATCCCCGGTCTGCCCGCCGAGACGACGGCGGAGATAGTGCACCAGACCATAAATCACGACGTAAGTGACCAGCATCGCCGCCAGCCCGTGCAGCCCGCCGATCAGCCCCACAGCTATTGCCCCGCCCAGCAGGGTCAGCGCCGCATTACGGAAGCTCACCTGGCCGATATAAAGGCTGCCCATCCCTTCGCCTTCGCGGGCGTAGCGCTGGCCGTACATCCCCAGCACCAGCGCGGCGCGTCCGGCGATGGGGGCGCACACCAACAGCATGAACCACTCTTTGGCGGGAAGATGCGCCAGGCCAATCACGGCGAAGACTTTCAGCAGAATGGCAAACACCAGCGCCAGGCCGCCAAAGGTGCCCAGCCGGCTGTCCTTCATGATCTCCAGCATCCGCTCCCGGCTGCGGGCCGAGAAGATGCCGTCGCAGGTGTCGGCAAGTCCGTCCAGATGAAAACCGCCGGTGAGCAGCACCAGCGCCAGCACGTAAGCGGCGGCGGCAATATAGATCCCGCCGCCGGTCTGGCTCACCACCAGCGCCAGCAGCCCGGCCAGCGCGCCGATCGTCGCGCCAACCAGCACAAACCACGGCACCCCGCGGGCCAATTGGCGGAACTCCACCCCGTCGGCCCATTTTTCCGGTACCGGAATGCGTGACATCAGGCGCAGCGTCGCCCACAACATCGCTAAGCTCATTTAATTTTGACTCCAATCCCTGAGACCACCAGCCAGACCTCTTCTGCCGCCTGGGCCAGTTTCTGATTTGCCCGTCCGGCAATATCGACAAAATGCCGCGCCAGACGGTTTTCCGGGGTGATGCTCATCCCCAGCTCATTGGTAACGATGTACACCGGGGCGCGGGTCGCCAGGCAGGCGGCAATCAGATCGTCGATATGCTGCTGCAATCCAGACTCCAGCGCCGCAAAGTCCAGGGTGTCGGGATCGGCCCCGCCCGAGGCGTCGTACAGCAGGTTCGCCAGCATCGTGGTGATGCACTCGATCACCACCGCTTCGCCGGGTTGAACCTGCTGGTGGATAGCGGCCCCCAGATCGCGATAACGCTCCAGGGTGCGCCAGTGGGCGGGCCGCTGGGCGCGATGCCGGGCGATACGCGCCGCCATCTCCTCGTCGGTGACGGTGGAGGTGGCGATATATAAAACCTGCGAATAGTGGCGGGCGACCAGCCCCTCAACGTGGGCGCTCTTACCGCTGCGCGCCCCTCCGGTCACGACAATCATTCCTTGCACTCCTGATGCTCACGCATGATCTGATAGATTCTGGCGATATCAACGTGCTGGCGCATCGCCTGCGCCAGCTGGTCAAACTGCTGGTCTTTATAGCTGGCGTATTCTGGCGCGGTTTCGAGAGGAAGTAACCCTTTACGTGCCCGCAGGCTGTCCACCAGCGCGCGGGTAAAGGCATCGCTGTCGAACAGACCGTGCAGATAGGTGCCCCACACCAGCCCGTCGTCACTCACCGCCCCGTCGGCAACCTGCGCATTCTCTTTTTCCAGCCACAGCGCCGGCTGCGCCCCGTCGGCCCGCGCGGTTTGCCCCATGTGGATCTCGTACCCGCGCACCGCCATTCCGGCGAGAGGGGCCAGCCAGCCGGGCAGCGACGCCGCCATCCGGGCGCTGACCTGGGTGGTAGTTTTGTGACGGGCAAACTGCGTTACGGTATCGAGCAGCCCCAGACCGGGCATCCGCCCGAGGCCGGATTCCACCTCATCAATCAGGGTGTCGCCCAGCATCTGATACCCGCCGCAGATCCCGAGCAGCGGCACGCCGTCCCGGTGTCGCTTCAGCAGGGCATGCGCCATCGCGCTGTCGCGCAGCCAGTTCAGATCGTGAAGGGTGTTTTTGCTGCCCGGCAGGATCAGCAGGTCGGCCTCGTCCAGCTCCTGCGGCTGGCTGACGTAGCGCACGCGTACGTCCGGCTGCGCCGACAGGGCGTTAAAATCGGTGAAGTTGGCGATATGCGGCAGGTGCACCACGGCAATGTCGATCTCGCGCGCCTGACGATGGCGCGTATTGCCCCGCTGGAGCGCCACGCCATCCTCCTCCTCCAGATCGAGATCCAGCCACGGCATCACCCCCAGCACCGGTACGCCGGTTAAGGACTCAATCTGCTGTAACCCGGAGTAGAGCAGCACCACATCGCCGCGAAACTTGTTGATGATCACGCCTTTGACCCGCCAGCGCTCGTGCTCCTGCAACAGCGCCAGGGTGCCGTAGATGGCGGCAAACACTCCACCCCGATCGATATCGGCCACCAGGATCACCGGACACCGGGCGATCTCCGCCATCCCCATATTGGCGATATCGCGATCGCGCAGGTTGATCTCCGCCGGGCTACCCGCCCCCTCCAGGACCAGGATCTGATGCTCCTGCGCCAGGCTCTGATACACCCCGGCGATCTGCTCCCGCAGGCGCGGCTTGAAGTCGTGATAGCGGGCCGCATCCATACTGCTTGCCACCTCGCCCATCAGCACCACCTGAGCCTGACCGCCCGCGGAGGGTTTGAGCAGGACCGGATTCATCCGCACATCCGGCACAATCCCGGCCGCTTCGGCCTGCATGATTTGCGCCCGGCCCATCTCTTTACCGTCTGGCGTGATGCCGGAGTTGAGCGCCATGTTCTGTGATTTAAACGGCGCGGTGCGCCAGCCGTCCTGATAAAAAATGCGGCACAGGCCGGCGGCCAGCACGCTTTTTCCCACATCGGACGCGGTTCCCTGCAGCATTATTGCCTGGGTCATGCCCTCTCCTGTTTATGACACCCCCACGGCGCTACGAATGCGAATCGGCGTACTGCTTAACGGCTGCCATCGTTTTCTGGATATGCGCTTCGGGGCTACGGTCGGTATAGCTCAGCAGGATTTTACCATCGGGCGCAATGACAAACGACGTGCGTTCGGAGAGGGTTTTGCCGTTCAGCTGCATCAGCGTCTGGTACTGCCTGGCGACCTTCGCCCCGGGATCGGCGGCAACGGTGAATTTATCGCGGCACTCTTTTCTGGAAAACTCATCCACCTGTTCGACATTCCCGGCGGTGACGCCCACCACGCTGGCACCGAGCCTGTTAAATTCGTCGGTCGCTTCGGCAAAGGCGTTGGCTTCGATGTTGCAACCCTTGCTGAACGCTGCCGGGAAGAAGTAGAGCACCACCAGCCCTTTTTGCAGCGCCTGTTGCAGGGAGAAGGTCAGAGGTTTTCCCGCCAGCGCGCCCTGCAGCGTGAAGTTGGGCGCATGGCTGCCTGCCTCGAGGGCAGCCTCAACGTGGGTGGTAAAGAGAGAGAGGGAAAGGACGACGGCGGCGGACAGGATCGAGAAGGGTTTCATGGTCAACTCCGGCAGAATGAAGGGGTTCTCTGAAGGATAGTCCGAAACGGTTTACGCGGTTGCCGTTGCCCGGCGGCGCTGCGCTTGCACGGGCCTACGATTTTGCACCGGGTTAAGGGTTTTGTAGGCCGGGTAAGGCGAAGCCGCCACCCGGCGGATGTTGGCACATCACCCTTAAACCTTAAACAACCAACAGGCCGCAAAGTGGCCGGGAGCAATCTCCTGCATCGCGGGCGCTTCGCGTCGGCAGACCGGCATCACGTGCGGGCAGCGGCTGCAAAACTTACAGCCCGGCAGCACGGAGGTCGGGCCGGGGATCTCCCCGCGCAAGGTGGCCTGCTCCAGATTGCGGATCCGTGGATCGGGCTGCGGCACCGAGGCTAACAGGGCCCGGGTATAGGGGTGCGCCGGATGCTGATACAGGGTATCGGCGGGCGCTACCTCCACCAGCTTGCCGAGGTACATCACCCCGATGCGCGTCGAAATATGGCGCACCATCGACAGATCGTGGGCGATAAACAGATAGGTCAGCCCCAGCTCCTGCTGCAGATCCTGAAGGATGTTCACCACCTGCGCCTGCACCGAAACATCCAGCGCCGACAGCGGCTCATCGCACAGGACAAACTCCGGGCGCACCGACAGCGCCCGGGCAATGCTGATCCGCTGGCGCTGGCCGCCGCTGAACTCGTGCGGGAAGCGCTGAAGATGTTCCTGCTTGAGCCCCACCTTGTAGAGCAGGGTTTCGGTTCGCTCCCGCTGCTCCTCGCGGCTGTAGCCGTGGATCTGCATCGGCTCCGCCACCAGCTGCTGGACGGTCATCCCGGGATTCAGCGACGAATAAGGATCCTGGAAAATGGCCTGCATCCGCTTACGCAGCGGCTTGAGCTGCTTTTCGCTGGCCTGGGCGATCGCCTGCCCGGCAAAATCAATCTCGCCGGAGGTGATATCAAACAGCCGCAGAATGGCGCGCCCGAGGGTCGATTTGCCGCAGCCGGATTCGCCCACCAGGCCAAAGGTCTCCCCCTGGCGGATATTAAAGCTGACGCCGTCCACCGCTTTCACCACCACCCCTTTGCGCAGCAGGCCGCCGTTGAGAGTGAAGTGCTTATACAGGTCCCGCACGCTGACTAGCGGGGAATGTTGTTCGCTCATGCCTGAACCTCCTTATCGGCCAGCAGCCAGCAGGCCGCGCGGTGCCCCGGTTCGGGGCTGTAAAACGCGGGCTGACGCTCGCACTGCGGCATCCGCTGCGGACAGCGTTCGGCAAACGGACAGCCCGGGGGCGGATTGAGCAGGCCCGGGGGCGATCCTTCGATGGGCGACAGACGATGGCTGGTCTGTTCCGGGTGCGGTAGGGACGCCAGCAGCCCCTGGGTGTAAGGGTGTGCCGGACGGTAAAAGATATCCTCCACGCTGCCCTCCTCCATCACCAGCCCGCCGTACATTACCACCACCCGACTGCATACCTGAGCGACGACACCAAGATCGTGGGTGATCAGCAGGATGGCGGTGTGGGTTTTCTGCTGTAAGCTTTTTAACAGCCGCAGGATCTGCGCCTGAATGGTGACGTCCAGCGCGGTAGTGGGTTCATCGGCGATCAGCAGTTTGGGATCGCAGGAGAGCGCGATGGCAATCATCACCCGCTGACGCATCCCGCCGCTGAACTCGTGCGGGTACTGGTCGTAACGGCGCTCCGCTTCGGCAATGCCCACCTGCTCCAGCATGGCGATGCTCGCCGCGCGGGCCGCTTTTTTGTTCAGGCCTTTGTTACGCATCAGGATCTCGGCCATCTGTTTGCCGATGGTCAGCACCGGGTTCAGGGCGGTCATCGGATCCTGAAAAATCATCGCGATCTGGTTCCCGCGAATGGCGCGCATCTGCTCCGGGGTTTTCTGCGCCAGATCGTCATTGTCGAAACGGATCTGCCCCCCGGTGATGCGCCCGTTGCTGCCCAGCAGCTGGATAATGGATTTGCAGGTCACGCTCTTGCCGCAGCCGGACTCCCCGACAATACCCACCAGCTCGCCCGGCTGAACGTGAAAGCTCACCCCGCGCACCGCGTGGACATCGCCATCGCGGGTGCGGAAGGTGGTTTGCAGGTTGTCGAGTTCAAGTAAGTTATTCATCGCGGTTCGCTCCCGGCTCAAAGGCGGTGCGGAACACGTCGCCTAATACGTTAAAACTGAACACCGTCAGCAGAATCAGAATGCCGGGGAACATCGCCAGCCAGGAGGCCTCGCCGATATACGACTGGGCGTTATTGAGCATGCTGCCCCAGGAGGCGGCAGGCGCCTGCACCCCGAGGCCGAGGAAGCTGAGGGTGGATTCCATCAGAATGGCCGAGGCGATATTCAGGGTGGCGGCGACGATAATGGTCGGCAGCACGCCGGGGATGATATGGCGCAGGATAATCCGCAGCGGATGTTCCCCGGAGGCGCGGGCATAGAGCACATACTCGCGCTCTTTAACGGACAGCGTTTCGGCACGCACCAGCCGGGACATGTTCATCCACGTCAGCAGGCTGATGATCATGATGATGTTGTCCACGCCGGGCTTCAGGTACGCATTCAGTACCAGCAGCAGGAAGAAGGCCGGGATCGCCATCAGGATGTCGACCGCGCGCATCATCAGGTTATCCAGCCAGCCGCCGAAGTAGCCGCTTACCGTGCCGACTATCGTGCCGATTAGCGTCGAAAAGACCATCGCCAGACAGCCGACCATCAGCGAGATCTGCCCGCCGTACAGGGCGCGGGTAAAGTAGTCGCGTCCGTACTCGTCGGTGCCGAACCAGTGGGCACCATCCGGCGGCAGGGTGCGCGCACCCAGCGACATCCGATCCGGATCGTACGGGCTCAGCCCGGCGCACAGTGCGGCGGCGATAAAGATAAAGAGTACAAAAAGCGAGAACTGCGCCGGACGATTGCGGCGCAGCTGGTGACGAACCTGTTGCCAGCGTCTGCTCATCCGGGATTACCTCAGGGTACGTATGCGGGGATCGGCGAAGCGATATAACAGATCGGCGATCAGGTTGCCGACGATCAGCATCAGCGACGAGAGCATGATGATCGCCATAATCAGCGGGTAGTCGAGGGAGGTGATCGACTGGATCCCCAGCAGCCCCATCCCCGGCCAGGAGAAGACGCTCTCGGTGACATAGGCTCCGACAACCAGCTCGCCAAACGACAGGCCAAATAGGGTGATCACCGGCAGCAGCACGTTTTTCAGCACATGGCGGAACAGGATGCTGGAACGGGTGGCTCCATAGGCCAGCTGGGTCTGCACGTAGTCTGCCGAAAGCTGCGAAATGGTATTAGAGCGGATGTAGCGCACGTAGCTGGAGAGGTTATAGAAGGTAAGCGCAATGCACGGCAGCACGCCGTGGCGCACCACGTCCAGCCAGTTATCTTCCATGCCGATGGTGCGCATCCCCATGCTGGGGAACCAGTTGAGCTGCACGGCAAAGACGGTGATCAGCAGAATGCCAAACCAGAAGATCGGCACCGAGATGCCAATATAGGCGAACAGGTTCAGGACATGATCCAGCCAGCGGTGCTTAAACGCCCCGGCCAACAGCCCCAGCGGAATGGCGAGGATAATCGCCATCAGCAGCGAGGCCCCCATCAGCCCAAGGGTGGCCGGAATGCGCTCGGCAATCATCGCCAGCACCGGGCGGTGATAGATCAGCGAATAGCCCAGATCCCCCTGCAGAATGTTTTTCAGCCACAGAAAATATTGCGTCACCAGCGGCTTATCCAGCCCCAGACTCTGGCGAATACGCTCGATATCCTCTGGCGCCATCCGCGGGGTGATGTACGCCGCCACCGGATCGCCCGGGGCGAGTTTGACCAGCAAAAACGCCACCAGCGAGATAAAGAACAGCATCGGCACCAGTTGCAGCAGCCGACGCATCAGTAGTGTGTTCACGACATGCCCTTACGACTTACCCAACACAACGCCCCGATCGATTGACCGGGGCGACAGCTTATTTTTGGTAGATTTTTGACAGATCCTGGAACAGATACACCGGCTTCGGCTCCGCTTCTTGGGTGCCGCCAAAGCGTTTATCCACGGCCACGGTGGCGTTGGTGTAGGAGATTGGATAGTAGGTCATGTCGTTAGCCACGGTCTGCTGGATCTGCTTGTAGATCTCAGCGCGTTTGCCAGCGTCAGTTTCTACAGCACCTTTATCCCACAGGGCATCGAACTGCGGGTTCTTGTAGTGGGCGTAGTTATAGGCTTCGTTGCTCATGAACAGCGATTTGTAGCCATCCGGCTCGGCACCCATGATGTAGCCGCCGAGGTTCAGCTCCCAGGCGGTATTGTTCATGTCGAGGCTGCGCTGTGACATGGCGTTGGAGTCGAGCGGCATCAGCTCCACGTTCACGCCAATGCCCTTCAGCGCCTGCTGAATGTAGAGCGCCTGGCTCTCCTGGGTTTTGTTGGTATTCACATAGGCCAGACGCAGCTTGAGGTTTGCCGGCGCGCCTGAGGCTTTCAGCAAATCTTTGGCTTTTTGCTGATCGAACTTGTACTGCTCCACGTCGTCAGTCTGGTACAGCGTATCCGGAGTCAGGAACGAGGTTGCCGGTCTGGCGTAGTCCAGCGAGGTGAACGCGGTCTGGGTCAGCTCGTCTTTGTTGATGGCATACGCGATGGCCTGGCGCAGCTCCTTGCTCTTCATCACCGGCACGTTCTGGTTGAAGGTCATGTAGGCCAGACGCCCTTCCGGGTAGACCACGAAATCAAACTTGCCGGTATTCTTCAGACGCGACACATCCTGCGGATCGACCATCTTGAGGTTGATCTCGCCGTTTTGCAGCGCGAGGTTGGCGGAGTTGCTGTCTTTGGCGAAACGGTAGGTCACGGAGTCGAGCTTCGCTTTGCCGTTCCAGTAGTCGTCAAAACGGGTCAGGGCGTAATACTGCCCGGCGCGGTACTCCTTAAATTTGAACGGCCCGGAACCCACCGGCGCATCGTTTTTGGTGCTCTTTTCCAGATCCGCTTCATGAGCAAACACGTGCTGCGGGATCGGGTAGATCTGCACCAGGGTGCCGGTAAAGGCAGCGCTCACCTGCGGCAGGGTGAACTTAACGGTGCGATCGTCGACCTTGCTCACCGCCACCGGCTTGCCGCCGTAGGTGAACATGCTGCGGAAGAAGCTGTGCTGCTCCTCCTCCAGCAGTTTGTTGAAGGTGAACACCACGTCATCGGCAGTCAGCGGTTGGCCATCCTGCCACTTCAGATTGGGTTTTAAGGTCAGGGTATAGCTGAGGTTATCGGCGGATGGTGTCAGGCTTTCGGCCAGACCCCATTCGATTTTGCCATCGTTAAAGCTGTAGAGCGGGGCATAGAGCGCCTGCATGATGGTCAGTGTGGTACGGTCGCTGGCATACAGCGGGTTAACGGCCAGCGGGTCGCCGGAGGTGATGCCGATAATCAGTGAACCGCCCTCTTTCGGCGCATCGCTTTTGGCAGCCGGGGCCGACGCAGTCTCTTTATTTTTGGCATCATCACAGCCCGCGGCAACCAGCGCCAGCGCGACCAGAACAGCAGATACTAATGGCTTACGCATATCTCACTAACTCCTTGCCTTGAAAGTTTTTTTAACTGCTAATTTTTATTTTTCACAGATATCTGTTTGCGCATCATATTCAGCTTTAAGCCCTTACGCATTAACAATGAAAATGCCGTTTTTGATTAAGCTTATGCGGAATTTATATATATAAGCATAAGCGCCAGAAGGAATAGTGCATATGCTTATGCGCTCACTTCGTTAAACCGTTCACGTAATGCCTGCTAAACTGCCTCAACACATCCCAAAAAGGCAGATCAACATGTCCGACAACAACTACCAGCCAGCGAAAGTCTGGGAATGGAAGCAGAACCCCAACGGCGGCGCGTTCGCCAGCATCAACCGTCCGATCTCGGGCGCCACGCATGACAAAGCGTTGCCGGTCGGTTCGCATCCGCTGCAGCTTTACTCCCTGGGCACGCCGAACGGCCAGAAGGTGACGATCCTGCTGGAAGAGCTGCTGGCGCTGGGCGTGACCGGCGCAGAATATGACGCCTGGCTGATCCGCATCGGCGAGGGGGATCAGTTCTCCAGCGGCTTTGTTGAGGTCAACCCGAACTCCAAAATTCCGGCCCTGCGCGACCACTCCACCACGCCGCCAACCCGCGTGTTCGAATCCGGCAATATCCTGCTCTATCTGGCGGAGAAGTTCGGTCACTTCCTGCCAAAAGATCCGGCGGGCCGGGTAGAAACCCTGAACTGGCTGTTCTGGCTGCAGGGCGCCGCCCCGTTCCTCGGCGGCGGGTTTGGTCACTTCTATCACTATGCGCCGGTGAAAATTGAGTACGCGATCGACCGCTTCACCATGGAAGCCAAACGCCTGTTCGACGTACTGGATAAACAGCTGGCGCGCGGCCGCTACGTGGCGGGGGAAGAGTACAGCATCGCCGATATCGCCATCTGGCCGTGGTTCGGCAGCGTGGCGCTCGGCCAGGTCTATGGCGCGGCGGAGTTCCTCGACGCAGAGAGCTACAAGAACGTCCAGCGCTGGGCGAAAGATGTCGCCAGCCGTCCGGCGGTGAAGCGCGGGCGTATTGTCAACCGCACTAACGGCGAGCTGAACGAGCAGCTGCATGAGCGTCATGCGGCGAGCGATTTTGATACCAATACCGAAGACAAACGTCAGGGTTAATGCGCTGACCCATTGCCCGGCGGCGCTGCGCTTGCCGGGCCTACGAACCTGTAGGCCGGGTAAGCGCAGCGCCACCCGGCAGAATTACGCACCGAAACCCGCCTGGTGCAGGATCGCTTTTGCCTTATCCGACCGTAGAAAATCCGCCAGCCGTTGCCCCTGCGCCGTCATCACCGCGCAGGCATATTCTGCACGTGGGTTAATGGGTGCCGGGATGTCGATAACCGTCAGCCCGGCTATCTCGCGCAATGTGGCCGCGTAGCTGGCGTAACCGATAAAGACCTCCGCCTGCCCGCTCTGGATAATCCACTCTGCTGCCAGCCTGCCCGCCGGAACGGGGGCCGATCCTCGCCCCCCCACCAGGGCCATCGCCCGTCTCTTCACCGCCCCGCCAGCGCCCCCCATCCGGGTAAAGAGCGTCTGCGTGTAATCCCCTGACGGATCGGCGCCCGCCGTCGAGGTGGCAATGCGCAGCTCTTCCCGGGTCAGCACCGAGCGCCAGTCATCGCCCTCGCGCAGCACCTCACTGCGCACGGTCAGACAGAGTCTATTGCTGGCGAACGACGCCACGTATTGCGCCCGTCCGGCAGCCAGCAGCGACTGCGGGTGGGCAAGATTGGCCGAGGCAAAGAGATCGCAGGCCTCCCCCAATTCAATACGTTCCCGTAACAGCCCAGCCGGGCCGAACCGTGTTTCAACCGGTTCCGGAAAGTGGGCCAGTAATTGCGGCCATACCCTGCGCAGGCTGCCTGCCGCCAGCACGCGCATCAGTCGATCCCCTGCCAGGTGGTGCGATAGAAGCGCTGATACCAGTCGTTGGCCACTTTGCGCATATCCACGTCCTTAAACTTCTCCGGGTAGAGCTTTTTCGCCATCCACAGCTCGCCGATGCCCATCGCCTCCGGCATCGGGTAGCCCCAGGCTTTGGCGTAGTCCGGCATCAGGTAGACGCGCTGATTTTTCACCGCGTCAATGGTCTGCCACTGCGCGCCGGTTTTGATTTCGTTGACCACGGACGGGTACCGGTCCTGGACGAAAATCACCTGCGGGTTCCAGGCGATCACCTGCTCCATTGCCACGGTTTTGAAGCCCTGAATGGTCGCCGCCGCCACGTTAACCGCCCCCGCATGCGCCATCATCAGCCCGGTGTATTTCCCGGCGCCGTAGGTGGCCAGTTCCGGGTTAGCCATGTAGGCGCGAACACGTTTTTCCGCCGGAATATCTTTCAGACGATCGCTGACCATCCTGCGGCCCCGATCGGTGGCGTCAATTAGCGCTTTCGCTTCGGGCTGCTTGTTAACAATCTCGCCGATCAAGGTAATCCCTTCGCGCAGCCCGAGATCGTAAGCCTGCTCTTCATCGGCCATCGTGGGGTTCATTTTCGCTTTTTCACCCGCGGCATCGTGACGCAGAGAAATGGCGACCACCGGAATACCGAGGCTGGCTATCTTGTCGATCATCTCCTGCGGCGCGTAGTGGGTGACAAACACCACATCTGGCTTCAGGGCCACCAGCTTCTCCGGGTCGACGTGGGTCAGATCGCCCAGGGTCGTTTTCTGGTTCAGCTCGGGGGCCAGACGCGCATAGCCGTCGCCCAGCTGCTGTTTCCAGTTCGCCATCACCCCGACGATTTTGTCGCTGGCGTTCATTTGCACCAGCAGGTTCAGGGTCTGATGCTGAAGCACCACCACGCGGTCAACCTCATCGGGGATCGTCACGGTGCGTCCAGTCTGGTCGGTGATGGTGCGGGAGGCCTGAGAAGAGAGGGGCAGTAAAGCCGCTACGCCCAGGGTTAAAGCTTGCCAAAATTGCTGTTTCATCATGTCCTCGCATTCGCTATATACAACATTATACAGCGATGCGGTTATGCCTTCTTGCCTTCTTTAGGGGTAACAGGCCTTAACGCAAACCTCCCTCTTTTTTCAACAGCATATTTACAACCATCCGGTAAACTGGCATCAATAATTTCTTTCTTCAGATTATTCGCATGTCAGAAAAGGCGCTGGAACATCAGATTCAGATTCTCAAAAAGCACAACGCCCGGCTTGCCAGGCTGGCGCGTGACGCCCGCAACAAGCTCAGCGCTGCGCTCGACGGGACGGGTCTCTGTTTATGGCAACTTGATGTTCCGACCGGGAAGCTGATTATCTATAACCGCCGCTGGGGCTCCATGCTGGGCTATCAGCCCAAGGAGCTGAGCGCGCAGTTTGAGATCTGGCGTGAGCATCTGCACCCCGATGACAGGCAGAACGTGCTCGATGCGTTCTACGATCATCTGCACGGCAAAACCCCCTTCTACGAAGCACTGCACCGGATGCAGCACAAAAACGGCACCGTCACCTGGGTGCTGGATCGCGGCCGCGTCACCGAATGGGATGAGCAGGGGACCCCCCTGAAGGTGACCGGCACGCACATCGACATGACTAAAGAGAAGCAGTACGAGGAGCAGCTTGCCCAGCTGGCGAACCACGATCCGCTCACCGGCCTTGCCAACCGCCATGCGCTGCTCGCGCACTTCGCGCAGCTCAAAGCCCAGGGGCCGCTGTGCATTGCTTTTATCGATCTGGATGATTTTAAAACGGTGAACGATACCTTCGGTCACCGCAGCGGCGATGAGCTATTGATCCAGCTCAGCCAGCGTCTGCGCGACGCCTGCCCGCCAGGCGCTGTGGTCGGGCGTCTGGGTGGGGACGAGTTTGTCCTGCTGCTGCCCTTCCCGCTCGCCAGTCTGCTGGTAAACAGCACCGCACACCTCTGCCTGAATGCGGCGCTGACGCCGTTCGAGCTGGATAACGGCCAGGCGCAGGTGGGGGCCTCGGTGGGGATCGATGAGGTGCAGGAGCAGGATGATTTCGTCGATGCATTGCGCCGCGCCGATCGCTCGATGTACCAGATCAAGCACACCGGCAAGAATGGCGTGGCGATTGGCCAGACGCTAATCTCTGTTTCCCGAACCGGAACGCAGTCATGAAAAGCACCCGTCATCAGGACCTTATCCGCCTGCTGGCGGCGTCCGACTGGCTGACCACAGACGCCCTTGCCGCGGAGCTTAGGGTCAGCAAAGAGACGATTCGCCGGGATCTGAAACAGCTTCAGCAGCAGGGCAAGATTGTTCGCCATCACGGGCGAGCGCGGGCCATCCACCCGGACCACCGCGACGGCGGCGAACCCTTTGGCGCGCGGCTGAAAAGCCATTACGCCGACAAAGCCGACATTGCCCGCCACGCCCTGGACTGGGTCACCGACGGGATGACTCTGGCCCTGGACGCCAGCTCAACCTGTTTTCATCTGGCGCGGCAGCTGCCGGATATCGCCCTGACGGTGTTTACCAACAGCCTGCCCATCTGCCTTGAGCTGGCGAAGCGCGAACGCATCACCCTGATCTGCTCGGGCGGAACGCTGGAGCGGAAATATCGCTGCTATGTGAACCCGGCTCTGGTGACGCAGCTGAAGGCGCTGGAGATCGACCTGTTTATTTTCTCGTGCGAGGGGGTGGATGAGCAGGGTGTGATGTGGGATCCCACCCCGCACAGCGCGGGTTTTAAGTCGCAGCTTCTCAGCCGTGCCAGCCAGTCGCTGCTGTTAATCGACAAAAGCAAGTTTCAGCGGTCCAGTGAAGTGAAAATTGGTCACCTTTCACAGGTGACCCAATTGATCAGCGACGTGCAGCCCGGCCGCCGCTAGCTCGCCAGGCGGAACTTCTGCACCGAGCGTTGCAGCTCCTCGGTCTGACGCTCCAGCGCGGAGGCCGCGGCCGACACCTGCTCCACCAGCGAGGCGTTCTGCTGGGTCACGCCATCCATCTGGGTAATTGCCACGCCCACCTGTGAAATGCCTTTACTCTGCTCTTCCGAGGCGGCGGCAATCTGCTTCATGATGGTGGTCACGCCGGTAATATCACGCATCACCGCCTCCATGGTGGTGCCGGTATCGTTCACCAGTCGGGCGCCCTCCTCCACCCGGGAGACGGAGTCGGTAATCAGCCCTTCGATCTCTTTTGCCGCACTGGCGCTGCGGCTGGCGAGATTACGTACCTCGCCCGCCACCACTGCAAAACCACGCCCCTGCTCACCCGCGCGCGCCGCTTCTACCGCTGCGTTGAGGGCCAGAATATTGGTCTGGAAGGCAATACTGTTGATGACGCTGGTGATCTCCGCGATTTTCTTCGAGCTGACGGAGATGCCGGTCATGGTGTTGACCACGTTATCCACCAGCGCCCCGCCGCGGCTGGCGGTGAGAGAGGCCAGATCCGCCAGCTCGCTGGCCTGACGGGCATTGTCGGCGTTCAGCTTCACCGTGGCGGTGAGCTGCTCCATGCTGGCCGCCGTCTCTTCCAGCGCCGCCGCCTGCTCTTCGGTACGCGACGAAAGATCGTTATTGCCGCTGGAGATCTCCGTGGCGCCGCGCCAGATATTCTCGCTACCGCTGCGGATGGTGCTGACCGCTTCGCGCAGGCTGTCCTGCATCGCCGTCAGCAGCGGCACCAGCTGGCCCACGCAGTTTCGGCCAAAGGGGGCGATCGGCTGGCTGAGATCGCCCTGGGCAATCTGACGAAAGTGGTGGCGGAGCTGATCCAGAGGTTTCACCAGCATGGCGACCAGGTAGCGATCGGCGAACAGCAGGATCAGCAGACCGATGATGGTCGCGGTGACGATCACCGTCCGGGTGAAGCTGGTCAGGCCGTCCACCGTCACGCGGGTACTGTCGAGAATGCTGTCGGCGGCTTTATTGAATTTTCCGGCACTGTCGCCAAAGGCCCGGCTCAGCGGCGGGGTGACGTTATTCGCCTGCTGGCGATAAGCATCAACGTTGCCCTGCTGCGCGAACTGCATCTGGGGCTTTACGCCGTTCTCCAGCAGCGCCTGCCAGCTGGCGATCGCCTGGGATGAGATCTGCGCATCCATCGGCCCCGGCGACATGGCTTTCATCTCCTCAAGCTTATTGCTCATGGTGTCCAGCGCCTGCTGGACGGAGGTGAGATCCGCCGTACCGCCCGCCGCCTGCACATCCATCGCCCGGCTCAGACGGGTGACGAAGCGAAAGTACTGATCGTTGCCCTGGCTGAGCACCGTCATCTGTTTGACCAGCTGCCGATCGACCTCATTGCCATCGGCAACGCGGGACAGTGCCCAGGAGCCGTACAGCCCAACGCCCGCCCACATTAAACAGAAAATCCCCAGAATCGTCAGCATGACGAACCGGATCGTGAAATTACGAAAAACTTGCATATTTATTTCCTTGCCATGAGGGAGATATCGCCCGGAGGCGAGTATTACCCTCGTTATCGGCAATAAAATGCGAAGCGGTACTTTTATTGGCTAATTTTATAAAACTTTTTATTTCTGTTTAATAAGTGTGGAAATTAAGATGCGGCATCGGTGGCATTACCCCTTAAAATAACCTGCCTTTATATTTCATAAAGTTGCAAATATAAAGCATCTATTCCACCTTTACCCGCATAATGATTAAGGGATGAGTGGCATTGCATTTCAGCCATCTGACGGTAATAAAAATGTCATAAAGCAAAAAGACTATTGTCGGGCGAAATAAATAATGCGGACCCGGCAGTGGGATACCTGCCGGGCATTTTCAGGCAGGTTAACTCAAATATTTTTCAAACCATCCCAGGGTTCTTTTCCAGGCTAATTCCGCGGCGGGCTCGTCGTAACGCGGGGTAGAATCATTGTGGAATCCGTGGTTTACGCCAGGATAGATCCAGGCTTCATATACCTTGCCGTTAGATTTAAGCGCGGCTTCATAAGCAGGCCAGCCCTCGTTAACATTCTTGTCGAGTTCGGCGTAATGCAGCAGGAGCGGAGCCTTGATTTTGGCGACATCCGCCGCTGGGGGCTGGCGGCCATAGAAAGGCACCGCGCAGGCCAGTTCCGGCCAGGCGACCGCCGCGGCATTAGAGACCCCACCGCCATAGCAGAAACCGGTGATCCCCACCTTGCCCGTGGCGTCCGGGTGTTTTTCCATAAACCCGACGGCGGCAAAGAAGTCGTTCATCAACTTCGTTGGATCAACCTTCTGTTGCAGGACCTTCCCTTCTTCATCGTTGCCGGGATAACCGCCCACCGAGCTTAAGCCATCCGGCGCCAGCGCGATGTACCCCGCTTTCGCCACCCGACGCGCCACATCCTCAATGTAGGGATTAAGACCGCGGTTTTCGTGCACCACCACCACCGCCGGGACTTTACCGGTGGCTTTAGCCGGTTTCACCAGATAGCCGCGCACCTGGCCATGACCCTCCGGCGAGGGATAGGTAATGTACTCGGGCAAAATGTCGGGATCGGTGAACTTCACCTGCTCTGCGAGGGCGTAATTGGGCTTGAGCATATTGAACAGCGCCAGCGCCGTGACGCCGCCGACAGCATAGCGGGCAGCCAGATTGAGGAACTCACGTTTGTTGATTTTGCCGTGAGCGTAATAATCGTAGTAGTCGAGCAATTCCTGAGGAAAGTCTTTGGCGGTCATACGCGTCATCGCATATCTCCATGAATTGTGAACGAACAAAGGATAGAATAGAAACGCTGTTTCGAAAATCAATCATCAGAAAGGAGACATCATGCCCTGGAACGCCTCCCCGAACCGCTACGAGACCATGCAGTACCGTTACTGTGGAAAAAGCGGCCTGCGCTTACCCGCCCTGTCACTCGGCCTGTGGCACAGTTTCGGCCACGTCCACGCCCTCGATTCACAGCGCGCTCTGCTGCGAAAAGCCTTTGACTGCGGCATTACTCACTTCGATCTCGCCAATAACTATGGCCCACCGCCGGGCAGCGCGGAGGAAAATTTTGGCCGCCTGCTGCGCGATGATTTCGCGGCGTATCGCGATGAACTGATTATCTCCACCAAAGCAGGCTATGACATGTGGCCGGGCCCGTACGGAGCGGGCGGCTCGCGCAAATATCTGCTCGCCAGTCTCGACCAGAGCCTGAAGCGGATGGGCCTGGACTACGTTGATATCTTCTACTCGCACCGGGTGGATGAGAACACGCCGATGGAAGAGACGGCCTCTGCGCTGGCGCAGACGGTACAGAGCGGTAAGGCGCTGTACGTCGGAATCTCCTCCTATTCACCGGAACGCACCCAGAAAATGGCGGAGCTGCTGCGCGAGTGGAAAATCCCGCTGCTTATCCATCAGCCCTCTTATAACCTGCTCAACCGCTGGGTGGACAAGAGCGGCCTGCTGGATATCCTGGCGGCTAACGGCACCGGCTGTATCGCCTTTACGCCGCTGGCGCAGGGGCTGCTGACCGGGAAGTACCTCAACGGCATTCCTGACGGCTCCCGTATGCAGCGCGAAGGTAAAAAAGCGCGCGGCCTGACCGAGAATATGCTCACCGACGCTAACCTCAACAGCCTGCGTTTGTTGAATGAGATGGCGCAGGAACGCGGTCAGACGATGGCGCAGATGGCCCTGAGCTGGCTGCTGAAGGATGAGCGCGTGACGTCAGTGCTGATTGGCGCCAGCCGGCCGGAGCAGCTGGAGGAGAACGTGCAGGCGCTGAATAATCTGCGCTTTAGCGAGGATGAGTTGCAGCGGATTGATCGGCACGTGGCCGACGGGCAGCTGAATCTGTGGCAGGCGTCATCAGATAAATAGTGTTTGCCTCTCTCCCCGTCGGGGAGAGAGGATCCCGGCCGCGTATTTACTTGCGGCTCAGCTTATCCAGATATCCCATCACAAACGCCGACAGCACAAACGTCAGGTGGATAATCACGTACCACATCAGCTTGTTATCCGGGATGTTCTTGGCATCCATAAACACCCGCAGCAGGTGGATCGACGAGATGGCCACAATCGAGGCGGCCACTTTGTTTTTCAGCGACGAGGCGTCCATTTTACCCAGCCAGCTCAGCTTCTCTTTATCAGAGGAGATATCCAGCTGCGAGACGAAATTTTCGTAGCCTGAGAACATCACCATCACCAGCAGGCCGCCTACCAGGGTCATATCCACCAGCGACAGCAGAAGCAGGATCAGGTCGGATTCTGCGACACTGAATATATGCGGCAGGACGTGAAAAATTTCCTGGAAGAATTTAATACAGAGGGCCACCAGCGCCAGCGAAAGGCCAAAATAGACCGGGGCCAGCAGCCAGCGGGAGGCGTACATTGCGTTTTCAAAGAAGCGTTCCATAGAGTCCTGTCTGCAAACGAAACCAGCGCGCAGTATATCGCAACGGGGTAAAGTGTTTGCAACAACTAAACAACAACGCCCCTATACCTGCTCCGGCTTAACGACAGGACGTTGATATTCCGGCCAAACCAGTACGACCAGCGATGGATAGGCCTCAAGGCTGAACTCACGAAAACACTGGCTCAGGTTCATTACCTCCAGATCGGAATGCGACACTTTCTCACCATTCAGGCAGCGCTTCTTGATATTGTCGTAATATTTGTAGACCGCCGAGTTAAGATCGCTGCAACGACGCTGCGCCTCAAACAGGTCAGGAATGCTATTTATTTCCACCATATTCATTCGTTTAATTGTGGCATGGAGGAAATCAATATATTCATGATTAACACGCCAGTACCAAACCGGCGTAATCGCATTCATTAACACCGAAAAATGGTCTTCGCCCTCTTCTTTTGACATCCGCTCTGGCTGGGCAGAGGCGTGCGCATTCTCCGCTTCGCTACTTTTATTGAACTCGCGCATCAATAAAAGAACTACGGCAGTAAGCAATAACAAAGTAATGACAGTATAAAAAATGCTGTTCATATAGGCAGGCTCCATTTTTTTTGATTTTAAATTTGCCTCATGTTATTGTCAACGAATCTCACACTCCAGACAACCCTACCCTGTTGAAATTAAAGGAAATATAAAATGTTGCCCGACAATCTGGTCCCGGCTAAGTTTCACATTTCTTCCGTGGAACCGAAACCACCAGAAGCAGAAAGCAATGCAAATTTCACTAAGGGGAAAAGAACACTCGCAGATTATGCGCCCGATATATTAATTGGTGTTACCCGTACCGGTAACTCCCGCAATATGTTGCTCGAAGAGCACGACCGCCATATAAAGGACCGGTTATTCCGGGTAGTTAAAATCGAGGTCTTCGCCCGTTTGCTCAATGATCTGCAAGCGGAGGGGGAAATAGACGCGCAAGCACTAAGTCAAATATTGACGGAAAAAACCGATGAGATAAACGAAGCCGGTAATGACATCTGGCTGAATCTAATTACTTGCGAAAAAAACACGCCCATTTTTTATAAGCTAGGGGATGAATAACGTGAAGGATGTTGATAACAACAACGTTTATTTAGCTTTAGATGATAAAAAGAGCGATGAATTTATCTTAGAGCAAAACCTGGCTGCACTTAAAGAGATTAAAAATGCGGAAATACAACGCATTGCGAAAGAGCTGCTCTCCATTCCCGCCGGTCTGGTGCGTCTGAAATGGCAAAACCGTCGTGAAATTTACCCTTTGCAGGTTAAAGAAGAGATCTACGGCGCGACAATAAACGCCATTATGCAGCAGCGACCAGACTTAAAAGATAAAATACTGGCCCGCCTGGAAACCAATTATCAGTATTTGCGGGCACGTGAAACCGCCACCCTGCGTGTTACCCGTAAACTGGCCGATCAGGGCTATCGCACATCCAGCGTGACCACCGTCGCACTGAATGAAGACGTGCTGGCCGCGAAAGCCGACATCCCTCCGCAAAAGCCGTAAACCCCGCCAGTTCGTACCGCCTCGCCCGTTGCTGATTTAAGGATTATCCTGAATGATCCTCACTTCCTGGTTGATTCTCCTAAGCTTAAAGCCTGACTAACCACTCAAGGAGAACCTCAATGGCAAATTCCCAGAGCAAAATTCAGAATCCTAAAACCCAGTACCACACCGGCGAATATCCACAGCAGAAGCAGCCTGCCCCCGGGGTGCAGAGCAAGATGGATCCGGTGCCGGACTGCGGCGAGAAGAGCTATAAGGGCAGCGGCAGACTACAGGATCGTAAGGCACTGGTGACAGGGGGCGATTCAGGCATTGGACGCGCTGCCGCCATCGCTTACGCGCGTGAAGGAGCGGACGTCGCCATTAACTATCTGCCTGCCGAAGAAGAAGATGCGCAGCAGGTGAAGCAGCTGATTGAAGAAGCTGGACGCAAAGCGGTGCTGATCCCCGGCGACCTGAGCGATGAAAAATTTGCCCGTTCACTGGTGCATAAAGCCCATCAGGAACTGGGCGGGCTGGATGTGCTGGCGCTGGTGGCCGGTAAGCAGGTTGCGGTCGAAAAGATTGCCGACCTGACGACGGAGCAGTTTAAGCAGACCTATGCGGTGAACGTGTTCGCGCTGTTCTGGATAACTCAGGAAGCGCTGCCGCTGCTGCCCGCCGGGGCGAGCATTATCACCACCTCGTCGATCCAGGCCTATCAGCCCAGCGCCCATCTGCTGGATTACGCTTCAACCAAAGCGGCTATCCTTAACTTCAGCCGCGGGCTGGCGAAACAGGTGGCAGAGAGCGGCGTGCGCGTCAACGTGGTGGCCCCAGGGCCTATCTGGACGGCGCTACAAATCTCCGGCGGCCAGACTCAGGAGAAAATCCCGCAGTTTGGTCAGCAGACCCCGATGAAGCGCGCAGGGCAGCCTGCGGAGCTGGCACCGGTGTATGTCTATCTGGCAAGCCAGGAGTCAAGCTATGTGACGGCGGAAGTGCACGGGGTGTGCGGCGGGGAACATCTGGGATAGTGGTGCAGCGCCGGGTGGCGGCTTCGCCTTACCCGGCCTACATGTTGAACGTAGGCCCGGTAAGCGTAGCGCCACCGGGCAAATACAAAAACGGCAACCCTTGGGGTTGCCGTTTTTGTTTATTTCGCGACTGTCTTCTCTTCGCCGACCAGGCCAATCTTCAGGTAACCCGCCTGATGCAGCGTGTCCATTACCTTCATCATGGTTTCGTAGTCGACGGTCTTATCGGCACGGAAGAAGACGGTAGTGTCTTTCTTGCCGTCGGTCAGGGTATTCAGCGCCGGGATCACCGACTCCTCAGTCACCGGATCGTTACCCAGGAACATGGATTTATCGGCTTTCACGGACAGATAAATCGGTTTTTCCGGGCGCGGCTGCGGCTGGCTGGATGACGCGGGCAGATTGACCTTCACGTCCACCGTCGCCAGCGGCGCAGCAACCATGAAGATAATCAGCAGAACCAGCATGACGTCGATAAACGGCGTCACGTTGATTTCGTGCATTTCGCCGTTATCGTCCAGATTTTCATTAAGACGCATTGCCATGACGAATTAACCTACGTGTAATTTCTGAGCAGAACGGACCGGCTTCACCGAGCTGGCGCTGAGGTCCAGATCGCGGCTTTGCAGCAGCAGGACCTGAGCGGCAACGTCACCGAGGGTGGCTTTGTAGCTGCCGATCATACGGGCGAAGATGTTGTAGATGACTACCGCCGGGATAGCTGCAACCAGACCAATCGCCGTCGCCAGCAGGGCTTCTGCGATGCCCGGTGCCACAACCGCGAGGTTAGTGGTTTGCGTCTGGGCGATGCCGATGAAGCTGTTCATGATGCCCCAGACCGTACCAAACAGACCAACGAACGGTGAAATCGCACCGATAGTCGCCAGGTAGCCGTTACCACGGCCCATATGACGACCAATGGCCGCAACGCGACGCTCGAGGCGGAAGCCGGTACGCTCTTTAATCCCTTCGTTATCTTCGCTGCCTGCAGAAAGTTCGAGCTCGTTCTGGGCTTCGTTGATTAACTGGGTGGTCAGGCTTTTGGCCTGGAAGGAAGAGGTCATGTCGCTCGCCTGATTCAGGGTGCGGGCCTCGGCCAGCTGCTGCTGCTCGCGCTTAAGACGACGCTTGTGCGAGAGAAGCTCTACGCTCTTGCTAAAGAAAATAGCCCAGGTGACGACGGACGCCAGAATCAAGCCGATCATCACAATCTTCACTACGATGTCGGCATGATGATACATGCCCCAGACGGAGAGGTCCGTCTGCATCAAATTATTACCCACTCGGTATCTCCAGGACGCAAATCACAAAATCTGAGCATAATAATATCAAAACAGCGTCGAATTGATAGTAGTTCTCATTAGTATTTACATACTGCCGTAAATTCGTTTCATTTTCCTTGCGCTTACGCAGGAAAAATTTCCCGGAAACAAATTTTAAAAAATTTTCCGCTGATCCTATCCCCCTCCTCGCGACCTTTTTTACTTTCGTGATAGTGTGGACGTCCAGACGTATAAAAACAGGTTGCGCAGACATGAAAGAGAAGCATCTTGATACCACCCTTGTCCAGGCGGGACGCAGCAAGAAATACACCCTCGGTTCGGTAAACAGCGTTATTCAGCGCGCCTCCTCGCTGGTATTTGATACCGTCGAGGCCAAAAAGCACGCCACCCGTAACCGGGCGAAGGGCGAGCTGTTTTACGGGCGTCGCGGGACGCTGACCCACTTCTCTTTGCAGGAAGCGATGTGCGAGCTGGAAGGCGGTGCAGGCTGTGCGCTGTTCCCCTGTGGCGCGGCGGCGGTGGCCAATACCATTCTGGCGTTTGTCGAGCAGGGCGATCACATTCTGATGACCAACACCGCCTACGAGCCCAGCCAGGACTTCTGCACCAAAATCCTCAGCAAGCTGGGCGTGACCACCGGCTGGTTCGATCCGCAGATCGGCGCCAATATTGCCGATCTGATCCAGCCCAACACCCGGATCGTGTTCCTTGAATCGCCGGGCTCCATCACCATGGAAGTGCATGATGTGCCGGCCATTGTGCAGGCGGTACGCAGCAAAGCGCCGGACGCCATCATTATGATCGATAACACCTGGGCGGCAGGCGTGCTGTTTAAGGCGCTCGATTTTGGTATCGACATCTCTATCCAGGCGGCGACCAAATACCTGATTGGCCACTCGGACGGCATGATCGGTACGGCGGTCTCCAACGCCCGCTGCTGGGAGCAACTGTGTGAAAATGCCTATCTGATGGGACAAATGGTGGATGCCGATACCGCCTACATGACCAGCCGCGGCCTGCGCACCCTGAGCGTTCGTCTGCGTCAGCATCATGAAAGCAGCCTGAAAGTCGCCCGGTGGCTGGCGCAGCATCCGCAGGTGGCGCGCGTTAACCATCCAGCCCTGCCGGGCAGCGTGGGCCATGAGTTCTGGCAACGTGACTTTACAGGCAGCAGCGGATTGTTCTCCTTTGTGCTCAACAAGCGTCTGAGCAATGACGAGCTGGCCAACTACCTCGATAACTTCTCGCTTTTCAGCATGGCCTACTCATGGGGCGGCTTTGAGTCACTGATCCTGCCGAACCAGCCAGAGCAGATTGCCGAGCTGCGTCCGGGCGGAAAAGTGGACTTTACCGGCACCCTGATCCGTCTGCATATCGGGCTGGAAAACGTCGACGATTTGATTGCGGATTTAGAGGCCGGGTTTGCTCGTATCGAATAGCTCGTGGACAAAAGAGGCCGCAAAGTAGGCATTTCTGGACACCACCTCCAGAAAAGTCTGATTTGTTGGGTCCTCGATCAAACCCATCGGGCTAAATAGGGAGTACAATAACTTCATATACGCTGTTCCACAGGAAAGCCCATGGCTGTTATTCAAGATATTATCGCTGCACTCTGGCAACACGATTTTGCAGCACTGGCGGACCCTCACGTGGTTGGGATTGTTTATCTGGTGATGTTCGCCACGCTGTTTCTGGAAAATGGGTTACTGCCTGCCTCATTTTTACCGGGCGACAGCCTGCTGCTGCTGGCGGGAGCGTTAATCGGTAAAGGGGTAATGGACTTTGCGCCGACGATGGTGATCCTCACCTCCGCCGCCAGCCTGGGCTGCTGGCTCAGCTACCTGCAGGGCCGCTGGCTGGGCAATACGCGGGTGGTCAAAAGCTGGCTGGCGCAGTTGCCGCATAAATACCATCAGCGGGCGACCTGCATGTTCGATCGCCACGGCCTGCTGGCGCTGCTCGCCGGGCGTTTTCTGGCCTTTGTGCGCACCCTGCTGCCCACCATGGCGGGCATTTCCGGCCTCTCTAACCGCCGCTTCCAGTTCTTTAACTGGCTGAGCGCGCTGCTGTGGGTCGGCGTAGTGACCACCTTCGGCTATGCGCTGAGCATGATCCCATTCGTGAAACGCCACGAAGATCAGGTCATGACCTTCCTGATGATCCTGCCGCTGTTCCTGCTGGTAGCAGGGCTGGTGGGAACCATCGTGGTGGTGATCCGTAAGAAGTACTGCAACGCCTGACAGCTATACTCTTCACCCTCTCCCCATAGGGGAGAGGGAACTTGAACACCCTACCCCTGCATCATCCGGATCCGCGCCGCATCTTCCCCTGGCGTCACCCCGAAGTAACGTTTGAACTCCCGACTGAACTGCGACGCGCTTTCATACCCCACCCGCAGCGCGGCCGCGCTGGCCTTCATTCCGTCGTGAATCATCATCATCCGCGCCTTGTGCAGGCGGTAGCTCTTGAGATATTGCAGCGGCGAGGTGCTGGTCACCGATTTGAAGTTATGGTGAAACGCCGAGACGCTCATGTTGGCCTCTGCCGCCAGCTGATCGACGCTCAGGTTCTCGGTGTACTGGCTCTCGATGCGCTTCAGCACCCGGCTGATCAGGCTGAAGTGGGTCTGACGGCTGACCAGTGCCAGCAGCGCCCCACCGCCAGGCCCCAGCAGCACGTGATAGAGAATTTCACGCACGATCTGTTTACCCAGAATGCGGGCATCCAGCGGCCGCTCCATCACGTCCAGCAGACGCTCAATGGCGCAGAGGATCTCATCCGTCAGCGTGGCGGAGTTGATCCCGCTTGCCGCCATCGACGGACAAAACAGCTCGTCTTCGCCAATGTCCATCAGCAGCTCCTGCAGTTGCAGGATATACACATTTAAACGAATCCCCGCCAGCGGCACGGCTTCTGTCGCGAAGGTTTCACATTCAAAGGGTAAAGGTACTGTCAGGAGCAGATATTCGCGCGGGTCATAGCGGAATACCCGTTCGTTGATATAGCCAATTTTATGCCCGGAAAAGAGAAAAATGATACCCGGCTGGTACATCACCGGCGTGCGGGTGCCGGGCTGAGTGCCGTACAGCAGGCGCACGTCCGGCAGCAGGTCGCCGAGATTATTTGCATTATCTTTCAGTCTGTTAATTTGCGCCGTTAGATGCAGGCAGGTTTCATCGCGGTTCATCTTTGCTCGATCCGTCCAGGGTTTCCGACTGTTGCAGTGTGCGCGGTTTTTCGCAGTTTCTCCAGCTCCGTGTAGAAATGGGCAAGACAACGGCAGGAATGTGCATTGAGAGGAGAGCCTGCGCTCGCCACAATGGGCACCATCAGTTAGCCCGGTATTTTCACCCACCTAAGGGAACGAACAATGAACAATTTTAATCTGCATACCCCGACCCGTATTCTGTTTGGTAAAGACGCTATCGCCGATCTGCGCGGGCAGATCCCGGCAGACGCCCGCGTGCTGGTCACCTATGGCGGCGGCAGCGTGAAGAAAAACGGCGTGCTGGATCAGGTCTATAGCGCCCTGCAAGGTCTGGACGTGCGTGAGTTTGGCGGCATCGAGCCGAACCCCTCTTACGAAACCCTGATGAACGCCGTGAAAATCGCCCGCGACGAGAAGATCACCTTCCTGCTGGCGGTGGGCGGTGGCTCGGTGCTGGACGGCACCAAGTTTATCGCTGCGGCGGCCCACTATCCTGACGGCATCGACCCGTGGCACATCCTGCAGACCGGCGGCAGCGACATCAAAAGCGCCATTCCGATGGGCTCCGTGCTGACCCTGCCAGCAACCGGCTCTGAGTCCAACAAAGGTGCGGTGATCTCCCGTAAAACCACCGGCGACAAGCAGGCCTTTATGAACGAGCACGTGCAGCCGGTGTTTGCGGTACTGGATCCGGTTTACACCTACACCCTGCCGCCGCGTCAGGTGGCGAACGGCGTAGTGGACGCCTTTGTTCATACCGTTGAGCAGTACGTCACTTACCCGGTGAACGCCAAAATTCAGGATCGTTTCGCCGAGGGTATTCTGCTGACTCTGATTGAAGACGGCCCGGTGGCGCTGAAAGAGCCAGAAAACTACGAAGTGCGTGCCAACGTGATGTGGGCCGCGACTCAGGCGCTGAACGGCCTGATTGGTGCCGGCGTGCCGCAGGACTGGGCCACCCACATGCTGGGCCACGAGTTGACGGCGATGCACGGCCTCGATCACGCCCAGACCCTGGCGGTCGTTCTGCCTGCGCTGTGGAATGAGAAACGCGACACCAAACGCGGCAAACTGCTGCAGTACGCTGAGCGCGTATGGGGTATCACCGCCGGTTCGGAAGAGGAGCGCATCGATGCCGCTATCGCCGCCACCCGCAACTTCTTCGAGCAGATGGGCGTGCCAACTCGCCTCTCCGGCTACGGCCTGGACGGCAGCTCCATCCCTGCCCTGCTGGCGAAACTGGAAGAACACGGCATGACCCAGATCGGTGAGCATCACGACATTACCCTCGACGTGAGCCGCCGTATTTACGAGGCCGCTCGCTAAGCGATTTTGCACGCTTACCTTTCGTTTTTCGGCATTTAGGCCAGGCTTAATGCACATACGCCACCAGAGGAGTACCTCTGGTGGATGTCCAATGAAGGAGGAAAAATGGCAAACCAAACCGTAATCAAGCTTCAGGACGGCAACGTAATGCCCCAGTTGGGGCTCGGCGTATGGAAAGCCGGTAACGACGAGGTCGTGTCCGCCATTCATAAAGCACTGGAAGTCGGCTATCGCTCCATTGATACCGCGGCCGCCTACAAAAATGAGGACGGCGTGGGCAAAGCGCTGGCCAGCGCCGGTGTGTCACGCGATGAGTTATTCATCACCACCAAGCTGTGGAACAACGACCAGAAGCGCCCTGCAGAAGCGCTCCAGGAGAGCCTGGACAAGCTGCAACTCGATTTCGTCGATCTCTACTTGATGCACTGGCCGGTACCGGCGATCGATCACTATGTCGACGCCTGGAAAGGGATGATTGAGCTGCAGAAAGAAGGGCTGGTGAAGAGCATCGGAGTCTGTAATTTCCAGGTTCACCATCTGCAGCGCCTGATTGATGAGACGGGCGTGGCCCCTGTCATCAACCAGATTGAACTGCACCCGCTGATGCAGCAGCGTCAACTCCACTCCTGGAATGCGACCCACAAGATCCAGACCGAATCCTGGAGCCCGCTGGCACAGGGCGGCGAAGGGGTGTTCGATCAGAAAATCATCCGCGATCTCGCCGATAAGTACGGCAAAACCCCGGCACAGATTGTCATTCGCTGGCATCTGGACTGCGGCCTGGTGGTGATCCCGAAATCCGTCACCCCGTCGCGCATCGCGGAAAACTTCAAGGTGTGGGATTTCCGTCTGGATAAAGATGAGCTGGGTGAAATTGCGAAGCTGGATAAAGGCAAGCGTTTAGGGCCGGATCCGGATCAGTTTGGCGGATAAATAAAAAACCCCGGCGAGCCGGGGTTTTATTTTATGCTTTGCGTTTTACGGGTTTCTTCGCGGTTGCCCCCGCGTTCGAACGCTGATGCACAATCGGCGTGTGCTTGGTCAACGCCGGGCGGGTATGACGATTCTGGCGACGCGCTTCGCGCATCTCATCCAGCGTTGGCGCAGGCACCAGGCAGTCGCGACGTGAGCCGATCAGGTGCTTTTTACCCATCTCTTCCAGCGCCTGGCGGATCAGCGGCCAGTTAGCCGGATCGTGATAGCGCAGCAGGGCTTTATGCAGGCGACGCTGTTTGTCCCCCTTCGGCACCACCACATCCTCACTCTTATACCCAATCTTACTCAGCGGGTTCTTGCCGGTGTAATACATGGTGGTGGAGTTCGCCAGCGGTGACGGATAGAAGTTCTGCACCTGATCCAGACGGAAGCGGCGCTGCTTCAGCCACAGGGCCAGATTCACCATGTCCTCATCACGCGTACCGGGGTGGGCGGAGATGAAGTACGGGATCAGGTACTGCTCTTTCCCGGCCTGTTTGGAGTAAGTGTCGAACAGCTCTTTGAAGCGGTCATAGCTGCCCATCCCCGGCTTCATCATCTTCGACAGCGGGCCTTCTTCGGTATGCTCAGGAGCAATCTTCAGGTAGCCGCCCACGTGGTGGGTCGCCAGCTCTTTGATGTAGCGTGGATCTTCCACGGCGATGTCGTAACGCACGCCGGAAGCGATGAGGATCTTCTTGATGCCTTTCAGGTCGCGGGCGCGACGATACAGGTTAATCGTCGGCTCATGGTTGGTGTCCATGTGCTCGCAAATGCACGGATAGACGCAGGAGAGACGACGGCAGGTCTGTTCCGCACGCGGCGACTTACAGCGCAGCATATACATGTTGGCGGTCGGGCCACCCAGATCGGAGATCACGCCGGTAAAACCCGGAACCGTGTCGCGAATGGCTTCGATCTCGTTGACAATCGACTCTTCGGAACGGCTCTGGATGATGCGCCCTTCGTGCTCGGTAATGGAGCAGAAGGAGCAGCCGCCGAAGCAGCCGCGCATGATATTGATCGAGAAGCGGATCATCTCATACGCCGGAATGCGGCTGTCGCCGTATGAAGGGTGCGGCACGCGCTTGTACGGCAGGGCAAAGACGCTGTCCATCTCTTCGGTGGAGAGCGGGATCGCCGGCGGGTTGACCCAGATATAACGCTCGCCGTGCTTTTGCATCAGCGCACGGGCACAGCCCGGGTTAGTTTCATGGTGCAGAATGCGCGACGCATGCGCGTAGAGCACTTTGTCAGCTTTGACTTTCTCAAAGGATGGCAGCAGCACGTAGGTCTTTTCCCACGGCTTTGGACGCGGCGGCTGAACGGTGATCGCTTTGGCTTCGGCTTTCTTCGGCTCAACAGGCTTGTTATCGGCACAGGGCAGATCTTCGCCGTACGGGTGCGGGATCGGGTCGATTTTGCCCGGCATATCGATGATGCGTGAATCCACCCCGCTCCAGCCCGGCAGCGCCTCTTTCACCATGATCGCGGTGTTGCGCACGTCGCGGATGTTGCCTACCGGCTCGCCCTGCGACAGACGGTGCGCCACCTCCACCAGCGGACGCTCGCCGTTGCCGAAGATGAGCATGTCGGCTTTGGAGTCCACCAGCACCGAACGGCGTACGGTATCAGACCAGTAGTCGTAATGGGCGGTACGGCGCAGGCTCGCCTCGATGCCACCCAGGATGACCGGCACGTCTTTCCATGCTTCTTTGCAGCGTTGGGTGTACACGAGAGTGGCGCGGTCCGGACGCTTGCCCGCCACGTTATCCGCGGTGTAGGCATCGTCGTGACGCAGTTTGCGATCGGCGGTGTAGCGGTTGATCATCGAGTCCATATTGCCCGCGGTGACGCCGAAGAACAGGTTCGGTTTACCGAGGCGCATAAAGTCCTCTTTGCTGTTCCAGTCCGGCTGGGCAATGATCCCGACGCGGAAGCCCTGGGCTTCAAGCATACGACCGCAGATCGCCATGCCAAAGCTCGGGTGATCGACATAGGCATCGCCGGTCACCAGAATAATGTCGCAGCTGTCCCAGCCAAGTTGGTCCATCTCTTCACGAGACATCGGCAGGAACGGCGCCGGTCCAAAGCAGGCCGCCCAGTACTGGGGCCAGGAGAAGAGGTCACGATCCGGCTGGATCAGGGAAATTGCGCTCATAATGCTTCCGAAGAAAAAATAGACAAAAGGAGCGGGATTATACGCTGGATCAATGTGGGAAATGAAGGAGTATTGTGCGGGGATGTTAATGCCCGGTGGCGCTGCGCTTACCGGGCCTACGGGCCTGCAGGCCGGGTCAGGCGAAGCCGCCACCCGGCAAGATTTACGGTGCCGGATTGATTAACATTTGCCCCACCGAGCCCCTGTCCATCATCTCCAGCGTCTGGCTGTGGAACAGGAACGGGAAGTGCGGCCAGGAGGGCTGACCGTAATAGACCAGCAGTTCGACCTGCCCGTCGACCCAGACGGTATCTTTCCAGCCCCGGTCTTCCGGGAACGGCATGGCGCCGTTGACGTTGCGCACCATGAACTTCACCCCTTCGATATGGAATGACTGCGGCATATCGGCGCGCACCGTCCAGCGCTCCCAGGTGCCCTGCTGGGCGGTGATATCAATGCGGTTCACATCCCACAGCTGGCCGTTGATGCCCGGATCGTCACCGAGGCTGATATCCCGGGTGCGCACCGGCGTCCCGCTCAGGACCTCGTCCGGCAGCAGGCGCATCGGCAGGGTATCGGTCACCAGCGGTAACAGGCCGGTTGGACGCAGGGTCAACACCAGGGTCGAGACCAGAATGCTCGACGGTTCAAAGAAGCCGCGCAGGCGGTCAACGATGCTCGCCGCCTCGCCGCAGGTGATCGACACTTCATCGCCGTTGGTCATATCCACCAGAATTTCGCGCCGCTCGCCCGGGGCCAGCGCCAGCTGCTTCACCGGCACCGGGGCCGGTAAAAAGCCCTGATCCCCAGCAATCACGTGCAGCGCCCGGCCATCGCTCATCTGCAACTGATAGCGGCGTGAGTTGGATGCATTCAGCAGGCGCAGGCGCACCCAGCCGCGTGACACCTCTACATACGGACTCTGTGCGCCGTTCACCAGCAGCGTGTCACCAACAAAACCGCCGCTGCCCGGCTCGCTGTACTCCGGCGAACCGAAGTTATCCAGTCGCTTGTCCTGAATGATGATCGGGAAGTCATCGACCCCGTAGTGATTCGGGATCGGCAGGGATTTGCTGATCTCATCTTCCACCAGCCACATCCCCGCCAGCCCGGTGTAGACCTGCTGCGCGGTGCGGTTTGGGGTGTTGGCGTGATACCAGAGGGTGGCGGCGTTCTGGCGAACCGGCAGAACCGGCGCCCAGTCGGCGCTCGGGGACATCATGCGCGGCGCACCGCCCAGCAGCGGGCCCGGCACCTGCAGGCCGCTGATGGTCATGGCGACGTTCTCCGCCAGGCGGTTGCTGTAGATCAGTTTGACGTCATCGCCGCTCCAGACGCGCACGGTCGGGCCAAGGTAGCGTCCGTTAACGCCCCAGACGTTCGCCCGCGTCCCCTGGGTGAACGACCAGTGGGTGCGCTGCAATGTCAGGAACAGCGGCTGACCGCGGCGGGATTCAAGTAACGGCGGGATGGGCAGCGGCTGCTGCTGCCCGGCAGCGTTTGCCCTCAGCGGAACCGCACCTGCACAAAGGGCGATACCCGATGCCTGAATAAACTGACGGCGACTGAGTGACATATTAGCTCCATGTATAAACGTACTAACAACGCGGGAACTCGTTTTCCCTTTAAGCCGGCTTAAACCCTGCCAGCGGCTTCGCGCTCTGCGACTTCTTTATCGAGTTCAGCGATTTTATTCAGCATTAATTCGCGGCAGTGAGCCGCCAGCTCGCGCACCTGATCTTTGCCATATTTACTGACATCGACCGGCGGCAGCATCTCGACGATAACCAGACCGTTACGCAGGCGGTTGAGGTTAATCTTATTCGATGTGTTGGAAACACACACCGGAATAATAGGTACACCTGCCGCAATTGCGGCGTGAAACGCGCCAGTTTTGAACGGCAGCAGGCCGCGACCGCGGCTGCGGGTCCCTTCCGGGAACATCCAGATGGAGATTCTGCGCTTTTTGAAGTGGTTTACCACCTCGGCGATGGTGCCGTGCGCTTTGGCGCGGTTGTTACGGTCGATCAGCAGGTTGCCGGTCAGCCAGTAGAGCAGACCGAAGAACGGCACCCACAGCAGGCTTTTTTTGCCCACGGTAACGGTTGGCGGCTGGACGATTTTAGCCGCGGTGACCATATCGTAGTTGTTCTGATGGTTACCGATATAGATAGCGTTGCCATGTTTCTCTGCCCCTTCCGGCAGACGCGTTTCTACTTTCAGTCCAAACAGTGGCCCCAGACGGGCAAACATGTGGCCAAAAGTGGCAACGTGCTTTGGATTACGCGGGCTGAACAGGCAGTAAATACAGCCGAAAATACAGACCAGAATGCAGTAAATAACGGCAAGAATGGAACGAACAATTAATAGCATAGCGACCTCAAAAACCCCTGACAGCTGACGATTATACTGCAACTGTTCACTGGTAACTCTTTTGTTTTTATAACGGATGTTTAACGCGAGACCCCCTCCTGAACGGAGGGGGAGGTGCTCTGTTACGCTTCGTTGTTGCTCGCATTACCGCGGTTCGGAGAGTCGATCTCCACGCGGTCGATGCGTTGCAGGCCGCGCATCAACGACCCTCTGCGTCCACGTTCGCCCACCACTTTCTGCAGCTCTTCCGGGCGCAGTTTGATTTTGCGTTTACCCACGTGGATGGTCAGGGTGCTCTGCGGCGGCAGAATAAAGAGGTGCGCCAGGCTGTCTTCACCTGCGGCCGCTTCCGCCGTTGCGATGTTGATGATCTTGTTACCTTTACCTTTCGACAGCTGCGGCAGGTCACTGAGCGGGAACATCAGCATCCGGCCTGCGGCGGAGATCGCCAGCAGCATGTCGCTCTCGTCCTCAATCACCAGCGGCGTCAGGACGCGGGCGTTATCCGGCAGGCTAATCAACGCCTTGCCCGCGCGGTTACGCGACACCAGATCGTTAAAGGTACAGATAAAGCCGTAGCCCGCATCGGAGGCCAGCAGCAGCTTCTGCTCGTCGCCTTCCATCAGCATATGCTCAACCGTCGCACCCGGCGGCAGCGTCAGCTTGCCGGTCAGCGGCTCGCCCTGCCCGCGCGCCGACGGCAGCGTAATCGGATCGATGGCGTAGCTGCGCCCGGTAGTGTCGATAAAGGCCACCGGCTGGTTGCTCTTGCCCTTCACCGCAGCTTTGAAGCTGTCGCCCGCTTTGTAACTCAGACCCGGGGCGTCGATGTCGTGCCCCTTGGCGCTGCGTACCCAGCCGCTTTGCGACAGCACGATGGTCACCGGCTCGGACGGCTGCATGTCATGCTCGCTCATCGCTTTCGCTTCTTCGCGCTCGTGCAGCGGAGAGCGACGGTCGTCGCCAAAGGCGTCGGCATCCGCCTGCAGCTCTTTCTTCAGCAGGTTGTTCATCTTGCGATCGGAGGCGAGGATCGCCTGCAGCTGATCGCGCTCTTTTTCCAGCTCGTTCTGCTCGCCGCGGATCTTCATCTCTTCCAGTTTGGCGAGATGGCGCAGTTTCAACTCAAGGATCGCTTCGGCCTGAGTTTCGCTGATGCCAAAGCGCGACATCAGGGCCGGCTTCGGCTCATCCTCGGTACGAATGATCTCAATCACTTCGTCGATGTTGAGGAACGCCACCAGCAAACCTTCGAGGATATGCAGGCGCTTGAGCACTTTTTCCAGGCGATGGTTCAGACGACGGCGCACCGTATCGCGACGGAACGTCAGCCACTCGGTGAGGATCTCAAGCAGGTTTTTCACCGCCGGACGCCCGTCCAGGCCGATCATGTTCAGGTTGATACGGTAGCTTTTTTCCAGATCGGTGGTGGCGAACAGATGGTTCATCACCGGCTCCATGTCCACGCGGTTGGAACGCGGCACAATCACCAGACGGGTCGGGTTCTCGTGGTCGGATTCATCGCGCAGGTCATCCACCATCGGCAGCTTTTTATTGCGCATCTGGGAGGCGATCTGCTCCAGCACTTTCGCGCCGGAAACCTGATGCGGCAGCGCAGTGATCACCACCGCGCCGTCCTCTTTGGTCCACACCGCGCGCATGCGCACGGAGCCGCGACCGTTCTGGTAGATTTTGCGGATTTCCGCGCGGGAGGTGATGATCTCCGCTTCGGTTGGGTAGTCCGGCCCCTGGACGATATCCAGCAGCTCATCCAGCGAGGTTTTTGGCTGTTCAATCAGGGTGATGGCCGCTTTCGCCACTTCACGCAGGTTGTGCGGCGGAATATCCGTCGCCATCCCCACGGCAATACCGGTAGTGCCGTTCAGCAGAATATTCGGCAGACGCGCAGGCAGCATTTTCGGCTCCTGCATCGTACCGTCGAAGTTCGGCACCCACTCCACGGTGCCCTGGCCCAGCTCGCTGAGCAGCAGTTCGGCATATTTAGAGAGGCGGGATTCGGTGTAACGCATCGCCGCGAAGGATTTCGGATCGTCCGGCGCACCCCAGTTCCCCTGGCCGTCGACCAGCGGATAGCGGTAAGAGAACGGCTGGGCCATCAGCACCATGGCTTCATAACAGGCGCTGTCGCCGTGCGGATGGTATTTACCCAGCACGTCGCCCACGGTACGGGCGGATTTTTTAAACTTGGCGCTGGCGTTCAGACCCAGCTCAGACATCGCATAAACGATGCGGCGCTGAACGGGTTTCAGCCCATCACCGATAAACGGCAACGCCCTGTCCATGATGACGTACATGGAGTAGTTCAGGTAGGCGTTTTCCGTGAATTCATGTAGCGCGAGGCGCTCTGCCATATCGCTCATTAAATGGGATTCCTCAACTCAGAAACCGGTTGGTTTCAGGCAATATTGCCGCAGATACTACCTTATCTGGCGAGTCGAGTCACAGAGAAAAAGGGCCGCAATGGCGGCCCTTTTTCGGGTTATTTACTCAGCTTGATAACCTGTTTCACGTCGATTTCGAAATCGTTCCACTCTTTATCGACTTTACCCTGCAGCTCAACCTTATCCTGCGGGGTGACGGTCACGCCGTTCCAGCGCTTGTGGTCAATTTCGACCACCACCGTACCGCTCTCGTCGCGGAAGGTGTAGCGGTCATCGGACAAGCGCTCGGTGATGTTCCCGCGCAGTTTCACCCAGCTGTCGTCCTTCTGATCCTTGACCTTCTGCGCCGTGGTGAGGTTGGCGTCGTTATCGACAAAACCGCCCTGCTGGGTTTGCGTCTGGGTTGCCGTCGCGGATGGGCCGTTAAACCCGCCCTGAGCCGCAAAAACCGGCGCGGTGGTGATCATCATGATGGCAGCAATCGCAGCGTATTTTTTCATCTTAACTCTCCCTTTAGAGCCTGTCCCGGTAGGCGTATTTGTTGCAGACAGTTTGAACACGGACAGCGCGGAACAACCGGAGCGTACTTGAAGTACGTGAGGATTGTGAGCACTGCCCAGGTTCAAAATGGCAAATAAAATAGCCTAACGGGATAGGCTGTTGATGTTGTTTCGCAGTCCATTTAACAGGGTAAACCTTAACAACTTCTTAAGCGGAAAATTTAAATTTTTTTACTGTACAGCTGAAGGTTAGAGAGGGTTTACTGACCGCAACAGGGAGGGCACATGCGCATTTTACTGGTAGAAGACGACAAGCTGATTGGCGACGGCATTAAGGCCGGGCTGACAAAACTGGGCTTCAGCGTGGACTGGTTCACCGAGGGTGAAACCGGCAGAGCCGCGCTCTACAGCGCCCCCTATGATGCCGTGGTGCTGGATCTGACCCTACCCGGCATCGACGGGCTACAGATCCTGCGCGACTGGCGGGAACGGGGCCGCAGCGAGCCGGTGCTGATCCTGACCGCGCGGGACGCGCTCAACCAGCGCGTCGAAGGGTTGCGCCTCGGGGCCGACGATTATCTCTGCAAACCCTTTGCCCTGATCGAAGTGGCCGCCCGTCTTGAAGCGCTGGTGCGCCGCAGCCACGGCCAGGCGCGCAGCGAACTGCGCCACGGCGGCGTAACGCTCGATCCCAGCCGGCTGGTGGCCAGCCTAAATGGCGAAACCCTGGTGCTCAAGCCCAAAGAGTTCGCCCTGCTGGAGCTGTTGATGCGCAACGCGGGCCGCGTGCTGCCGCGCAAGCTGATTGAAGAGAAGCTCTATACCTGGGACGACGATGTCTCCAGCAACGCCATAGAAGTCCACGTTCACCATCTGCGCCGCAAGCTCGGCAGCGATTTTATCCGCACCGTGCACGGCATCGGTTACACCCTGGGTGACGCATGAAACTGACCCAACGCCTGAGCCTCAAGCTGCGCCTCACGCTGCTGTTCCTCGCCCTGTCGCTGACGGCGTGGTTTGCCGCCAGCCTGGTCGCCTGGCACCAGACCAGCGATAAGCTCGATAAGCTGTTCGACACCCAGCAGATGCTGTTTGCCAAACGGCTGCTGACCATGGATCTGGATGAGATCCGCGCCCCACAACGGATGCGCGAGGTGCCGAAAAAAGCGAAACACGGGCATCTGGACGACGATGCGCTGGCCTTCGCCATCTACACCCCCGACGGCAAAATGGTGCTCAACGACGGTGAAAACGGGCGCGATATTCCCTGGCACTATCGCCGGGAAGGTTTTGATAACGGCCAGCTCAACGACGATAACGACGAATGGCGATTCTTATGGCTCACCGCGCCGGACGGAAAGTACCGGGTGGTGGTCGGCCAGGAGCGGGAGTACCGCCAGGAGATGGCGCTGGACGTGGTGAGATCGCAGCTCACCCCGTGGCTGGTGGCCCTGCCGGTGATGCTGCTGCTGCTGATCGTCCTGTTGAGCCGTGAACTCTGGCCGCTGAAAAAGCTGACCCAAACCCTGCGCGCCCGCTCCCCCGATGCCACTGACCGGCTGGCGACGCATGGCGTGCCCGTTGAGGTTCGCCCCCTGGTGGACGCGCTGAATCAGCTTTTCGCCCGCACCCAGGAGATGATGGCCCGGGAGCGTCGTTTTACTTCGGATGCCGCCCACGAGCTGCGCAGCCCGTTAACCGCCCTGAAAGTGCAGACCGAAGTGGCGCAGCTGTCGCTGGACGATCCGCAGGCGCAGGCGAAAGCCCTGACCCAGCTGCATGCCGGGATCGACCGGGCATCAAGGCTGGTTGAACAGCTCCTGACGCTGTCGCGCCTGGATTCGCTGGAAAATCTGGACGATGTCGAAACCCTTAACATGGCCGATTTACTCCAGTCGGCAGTGATGGATATCTATCACCCGGCGCAGCAGGCCGGAATCGACATTCGGCTCAACATCCACGCTCCGCAGGTCACCCGCTCCGGGCAGCAATTACTTCTGAGCCTGCTGGTGCGCAACCTGCTGGACAACGCCGTGCGCTACAGCCCGCGCGGTAGCCAGGTGGAGGTGACGCTCGACGCCCACAGCGTGACCGTACGCGACACCGGCCCGGGTATTTCCCCCGACGCCCTGGCGCGGATCGGGGAGCGTTTTTATCGCCCACCCGGTCAGGATCAGACCGGCAGCGGCCTGGGTCTGTCGATTGTGAAGCGCATCGCCGCCCTGCACCGAATGACGGTTTCGCTACGCAACGGGCAGAATGGCGGATTTGAGGTCAGGATCGGCTGGTAAGGCATTATTGCTTTTTCAGCAAAAGACTTTGCACATTTTGCTAATTTCACCGCACCGCTGTCGCGCGTAGAATGGCCCTCAGACTCGCTACTCTGAGGACAACTTAATGAGCAATATCCTGATTATCAACGGCGCGAAAAAATTCGCCCACTCTAATGGCCAACTGAATGACACCCTGACCGAGGTCGCGGACGGCTTCCTGCGCGACGCCGGGCATGATGTTAAGGTCGTGCGCACCGACGGCGAGTACGATATCCAGGCCGAAGTGCAGAACTTCCTCTGGGCCGACGTCGTAATCTGGCAAATGCCTGGCTGGTGGATGGGCGCGCCATGGACCGTGAAAAAGTACATGGACGACGTCTTTACCGAAGGTCACGGCGCGCTGTATGCCAGCGACGGCCGCACCCGCTCTGATGCATCGAAGAAATACGGCTCCGGCGGCCTGATCCAGGGGAAAAAATACATGCTCTCCCTGACCTGGAACGCACCGATGGAAGCCTTCACCGAAGAAGATCAGTTCTTCCACGGCGTGGGCGTTGACGGTGTTTATCTGCCGTTCCACAAGGCTAACCAGTTCCTCGGAATGGAAGCCCTGCCGACCTTTATCACCAACGACGTGATCAAAATGCCGGATGTGCCACGCTATATCGCAGAATATCGCAAGCATCTCGCGGAAATTTTTGCTTAACTGATGGCATGTTATCAGGAGAAATGACCATGCTTACCGTTATTGCTGAAATTCGCACCCGTCCTGGGCAACATCACCGTCAGGCGGTGCTGGATCAGTTCGCAAAAATTATCCCAACCGTTTTAGAAGAGGCTGGCTGCCACGGCTACGCGCCGATGGTGGACACCGCCGCAGGCGTCAGCTTCCAGACCACCGCCCCGGACTCCATTGTGATGGTTGAGCTGTGGGAGACCGTGGCCCACCTCGAAGCCCACCTGCAAACCCCGCACATGAAAGCGTGGAGCGAGGCGGTGAAAGGTGACGTTCTGGAAACCCATATCCGTATTCTGGAGCAGGGGGTTTAACCTCCACGGTATCGCCGGGCGGCACTGCGTTTGCCCGGCCTACGGTTTTGTAGGCCCGGTAAGCGTAGCGCCACCGGGCAAAACAGAAGCCCGGTAACCTTAGGTTACCGGGCTTTTTTTATCACCTTAAAGCGCAGCTGCTATGCTTATTCCTGATTTCATTGTTATCTGGAGGAAGGAATGGGAATTTTTAACTTCGTTAAAGAAGCAGGTGAAAAGCTGTGGGATAACCTGACCGATCACAAAGGTCAAAGTGATAAAGTCTCGGAGCACCTTAAAAAGCTCAACATACCGGGTGCCGAAAAGGTGCAGGTCAACGTCAACGACGGTAAGGCCGTGGTGACGGGCGACGGGCTGACCCAGGAGCAGAAGGAGAAAATCCAGGTCGCGGTGGGGAACATCGCAGGGGTCAGCGAGGTGGAGAACACCATCACCGCCACCGACACCCAGCATGAAGCCACCTACTACACGGTAAAATCGGGCGACACCCTGAGCGCCATCTCCAAAACCGTGTATGGCGATGCGTCGAAATACAACAAAATCTTTGAAGCCAACCGCCCTATGCTCTCCAGCCCCGATAAAATTTATCCGGGGCAGACGCTGCGTATTCCTGAAGCCTGATAGCGTCGCATAGAGGGACGATAATGAAGATAGCCTGTCTGGGCTGGGGCTCGTTGATATGGAAAAGCGGCTCACTCCCCGTCGCCGGGGAGTGGAAAACCGACGGGCCGTCGCTGCCCGTCGAGTTTTGCCGGGTCAGCGACGGCGGTGAACTGGCTACCGCCATCTGTATGAATGCCCCTGCCGTACCGGTGCTCTGGGCATGGCTCAACGCGGAAACGCTGAGCGTGGCCTGTCAGGCGTTGCGCGAGCGCGAGGGGATCCCGGAGGAACGTTGTGACGGCATCGGCTCGCTGCCGATCGCCGGTCGCCACACCGGTCTGCTTTCAGAATGGGCAGTGGAGAGAGGTATCGAGGCGGTGATCTGGACCGGACTGCCGCCGAGAAGCGCCTCGCTGGAGGGCCGGGTGCCCACCGTGGACGAAGCCATTGTCTATCTGGACAGCCTGAGCGGCGAGGCCCGCCAGCACGCGCGGAACTACATCGACCAGGTGCCGGAGCAGATCGACACTCCTTACCGGCGAGTCATAAAAGAGGTGCTGGGGTGGTGACCTCACCCCAGCTTTTATTTACCAGTACAATTTCCAACTCTGGGTAAAACGCACCAGAGCTTCTACATAGAAGTAGTCCCCCCAACTGGCGCACTCATCCACGCCCTTATTGCTGGCGAGGTGATAAACCGAGTGCTTCAGCAGACCGTTGCCCTTCTCCTCTTTGCCCATCAGATAGTGCTTCGTCAGCGAGGACATTATCCCTTTCGCCCACGCCAGATAGCGCTCGCGGTCCGGGTCGGTCGCCGGCAGATGCTTCACCAGCTCCAGCAGGCCGCACACCGCAATCGCCGCCGATGACGAATCGCGCAGGGCGTCGGTGCCCACCAGAGCCAGATCCCAGTGGCAGACATGATCCTCCGGCAGGCGGTTGAGGAAGTAGTTCGCCAGCCGTTTTGACAGGGCGATCATGGTCGCGTCGCCGGTATAGATATAGCTCAGCAGGAAACCGTAAACCCCCCACGCCTGGCCGCGCGACCAGCAGGAGTCATCCGCATAGCCCTGCTGGGTGTTGCCGTAGCGCGGTGCGCCGGTAACCACGTCCATATAGTAGGTGTGGAAGGTCGAAGCATCTTCGCGGATGAGATACGTCGCGGCCTGCATCACGTGGGCTTTAGCGGCCTCGGCAAAGCGCGGATCCCCGGTCTGCTCGGTCGCCCAGTAGAGCAACGGCAGGTTCATGTTGCAGTCGATAATCATCCGCCCGGCCTGTTCCGGATCCGCCAGATCCCCCCACGCCTGGATGATCTTCGCTTTCTCGTGGAAGCGCTCCAGCAGCGCTTCGGCGGCCAGCAGCGAGAAACCGCGCGCCTCACGGCTGCCGGTCAGCCGCCAGTCCGCCACGCAGGAGAGCGTGTAGAGGAAACCGAGATCGTGGGTGTTGGTGTCGCTGCGCCCGGCGATGCGCAGGCCAAACGAGCGGGTGTGTTTCTCGGCCATGGCACGGAATTTTTCATCACCGCTCATCTCCCACGCCAGCCACAGCTGCCCGGTCCAGAAGCTGGTGGTCCACTCGACGTTGTCAGTCAGCGGGTAATACCCCTCCTTGCAGGTTTCTGCCGGAAATTTGTCGCCGAACTCCGTTAAATGACGGCTAATCAGGTCGAGGACGTGGCTGCGCGCCGAGCTTAACTCATCGCTAAAGGCGCGTTCATCCACGGGGGCGGGAATATCGGCCAGACGTTCCTCGGTGATATGACTTAACATAATTCGATTCCTTCTTTGACGGCGTAAATTAGTGGTGTTCTGCAACGTTCAGCGTTTTAGCGCCGCGCCATTTGCTCTGGCAGGCGGATAAGGTAAACGCAGAAATCAGGGTAAAGGTCAGCGCCGTAGCGCCCATGATGATATAGGTCTGCTCAAAGCCGATGCGGTCATACATATAACCGGCCGGTGAGGACACTACGACATTGCCGACGTAGAGCATCGCCTGATAGCCCAGCAGATACATGGTGGCGTTGACGCGTTTATCGAAATGCTCGGCGATATATTTAAATACCGACACCAGCAGGAGACAGATTTCCAGACCGTACAGCGGCTTGAGAACCGAAATTAACAGGTGCGAGTCGCACATCCCGGAAATAATCAGTCGCGCTCCGACAATCAGGCCGACAATCAAAAGTCCGCGTTTGGCCCCGATAAAGTTAACGAACAGCGGGATCACCATATACATGACGAACTCCATCCCAGACTGCACGGTACCCAAATAGCCAAACACCGCGTTACCCTGGTGAATATCATCGAAGAAGGTGACGAAATAGCGGGAGAACTGCTGCTCGGCGATAAACATCATCCACGCCACCCCCGCCACGTACAGGCAGAAGGCCCAGAACTTGCGGCTGCGCAACAGGGCATAGACGTCCGCCGGAGCGATTTTCTCTTTGGTCAGCACCTCACCGGCATGGGCCGAGTTGGTGTTCACTTTCAGGTTCAGCAGGACGATTAGCATAATCACCGACGCCACGCTGCCCATAATAAAGTTGTACGCCGGGGAGAGGTTAAACAGCAGGCCGGAGAACGAGGAAGCCACCGCCCAACCCAATGAACCCCACATGCGGATCTGACCAAACTCCATGCCATTAAGGCGGCTGAAACGGTCAGAATAGGATTCGCACGCCGCCACGCCCGCATACCAGGCGAAGCTTAAATAGAGCGCGCCGATAATAATCCCCAGCATGGTGTTGGACATTAACAGCGGCTGATAAACGTAAATAAAGAACGGCGCCATCAGGGCGGACATCGCCACCACAAAATAGAGCAGGTATTTGCTCATGCCGATCTTATCCAGAATATAGCCGTAGATCGGTTTCAGAATAACGGAGAAGATCCCGTTAACCGCAAATACGGTACCGATCACCGACCCGCTGAGATTGGCTTTTTGTCCGAGCCAGATCGCCAGCAGGCCAATACTCGCCGACCAGGTAAAGAAATAGAGAAAGATAAAACTGCTGATTTTGTAATATTCAGTTTTGTTATTCATACCATCCTCGCCGATATCCAGGGTAAGGGCTTTATAAAATGAACGACAGCTGACGTTCGCTTCCAGGTGCGCGAATCACCACCTGGTTATTGTTGATGTGCAGTTGGGGGCTTTCCGCCCGGTTTTTATTCTGTGCAGAGGCCGTCACCGCGCAGCAGAGCCAGCTCTCCCCTTTCGGGATGGTGGTGCTGAGCACCGGAATAGCGGCGCATTCGGCAAACATGATGCTGCTGTTTGGCGGCGTCACCACGCTGTCGGGCTGGCGGGTGATGTTTGGTGAGAGATCGACGATGGCGCTACTGCCGTTGTCCGCGCTCAGATAACTGCCCCGACCGTGCAGCTGCGGCTCGGCTTTGATCACTGCAAACCCGCCCTCGACCGTTTGCAGCGTGCGTGCGCTGTTGATGCGGTGCAGACGCAGATGCCACTCGCCGAAGGGCACCTGCCAGCTCTCGATATGGACGTCATGCCACGGCGACCAGCGCGAAAAAATACAATTTTCGTCAACACGGACTTCCTCGCACTCGCGGCGTCCGCGGAAGTAGTTATCGCCATCGGCCAGCAGCAGCATGGAATCGCAGGCGGCGTGCTTGAGGCCGAAACGCGCACGCTCAATGGTGAAACCAAAGCGGCTGGAGTAGGCAAATTTGGTGTATTTCGCCTCGGTATTAACGTAGTTGTTCAGCTCCAGCTGTCCGGCAGTGAGCAGGGTCACATGATCGGTGTGGATCAGGATCTGCTGGGCATGGGGGATAACGCGCTTTTCGGCCAGCGCTGGCAGCGGCTGTTCGTCGGCCTGCCAGAACGGATGGCTCTCCGGCAGGGCCAGGATCAGGTACGTTTTCAGCGCCCAGTACGGCGAGCCGGGGGAGTTATAGTCCTCGCACATCGCCAGATTCGGGTAAGCGAACCCGAGGGTCAGGATCCCGTCGCGATCGGTAATCGGCTGCTGCTGCCACCAGCGCAGATGGCGGAGGATAATCCCCTTCACGATGCCCGGCGTGAACACCTCCAGCCCGGAGAAGGCCACCGCGCTCCAGAAGGCGACCATCGCGAAGCGGTAGGTCAGGCTGCGGCCAAAGGGCACTGAGGCACCGTCAGCGGCGGACATGTAGATGAAGTCTTCAGCAAACAGACGCGAACGCTGGCGCAGCACCTCTGCCCGCGCCTCATCGCCGCTCAGGGTGGCGTAGATCAGACCGTAGAAGTGAAACGCCATTGAGATGTAGTAATCCTTTGGCCGCCCCGGACCGTCGGAGTACCAGCCCTCCCCCAGATAGTAGGCGTCCATCATCGCGAAGCGGCGATCGATGGCCTGCTGGTCATAAGGCAGCCCGGCACGCTTAAAGCCGAGCTGCACCATGATGGCGAAGTAGTTCCAGTTGCTGTCCGGCATCGTCGCATCGGTGATTTGGTTCAGCCAGGCATGAAGGTTCATCACCTCGCGCTCGCTGAACAGATCGGTGAGTTTGTCCTGCAGCAACGCCAGCCCGAGACCGTAGGCCGCCATCTCCACCAGACGCTGATCGTAAGGCCCGGCTTCGCCCCAGTAACCTGCGCTTTGCGGGTCGGTGCCCTGCTTAATGGCGGCGATGTATTTGTCGCTGAACGGCGTGCTGTCGCCTGCGGCCATCAGCGGAAACAGCCCCCACAGCACCCGGGACAGCCCCTCCATCTGCGCCACATCCGTGGCGTAATGCGCACTGGTATCGCCCAGCGAAAAGCGGGAGCTACCCGCCGGGAACTGCCTGTCCACTGCTTCCAGTAGAGTGTTCAGCGCCGCCACCAGATCCTGACGGGATGACAACGGATTTGATTTTTCTTTGTTTGCCGCGCACATAGGGTCGTCCTCGTAATCAACTGCGGCAAAGAATAGTTAAACAGCGAGGGACAGAAATGTTAGCCGGGTCACAGGTGTGAGAGATGAATAAACCCGCAGTTGAGGAAATTTAAAAAGGTGGTTTATAAAGAGGCAGGAAAAGGAAAAAATTGAGTTTTATTGCACTATGCGCAAAACACCCACGGCGGAACATCTTGAGCTGATCGCCCTGAACGATACCATCGTGTCGTTCAGTCGCCTCTTCGCCAACACCGTGCGCTACCATCACTGGCACCAGTGTCTGGAAATTCTCTATGTCGAAGAAGGATTTGGCATAGCGATTGTCGATAATCGCCACTACACCATGCGCCCGGGACGGCTGTTTTTCTTTCCGCCTTTTACCCTGCACAAGGTGATGGTCGATCCTCAGGCCGAAGCGAACTATCGCCGCACCATTATTCATCTCGATCAGCATGCGGTCCTGAAGGCGCTGCGTGATTTTCCGCAAACCCAGCAGCGGCTACAGAAGCTGTCGCAGCGCGGAGGGGAGGCCTGGGTGGCGGATATGGCGCACTGCCACAGCCATCTCGATCATCTGTTCAGCTGTTATCCGCCGCCGATGAACAGCGAGCGCGTCGCCAGCCTGCTGATCGGCCTGTTTGCCATGCTGCCGCACGATGACGAAGGCCAGCCCGGTAACAGTCAGGGGATCGCCAGCCAGGTGATGTTCTGGCTGGATGAGCATTACCAGCAAAAATTCAGCCTCGATGCGCTGGCAGGCGAGCTGGGGAAATCCCGCAGCTACGTGTCACGGAAATTCCATGCCGAAACGGGGGAAAAAATTCACGATTATCTGAATACGTTACGCCTGCGCAAGGCCTGCGAAAGTTTGCTGCACTCGGAGGCGAGCGTGCGGGATATTGCCGCGCGGGTGGGGTTTTCGGATGTGACCTATTTTATCAGCGCATTTAAAAAGGGCATCGGAGAGACGCCCTTACAGTATAGAAAGAATCATGCGGCCTGAGGAGATGCCGGGTGGCGGCGATGCCTTACCCGGCCTACAAAATCCGTAGGCCCACGCAAGTCCCGTAGGCCCGTGCAAGCGAAGCGCCGCCGGGCAAATAGCCCGCACGATCCCTGCCGACCGGCATTTTATCAGCCTTCAATATCCGCCAGGTCGCCCTTCTCCTGCAGCCAGTTGCGGCGGTCTTCCGAGCGCTTCTTGGCCAGCAGCATATCCATCACCGCGTTGGTCTGCTGCTCGTCTTCATCGCTGATGGTCAACTGCACCAGACGGCGGGTATTAGGATCGAGCGTGGTTTCACGCAGCTGCAGCGGGTTCATCTCGCCCAGCCCTTTAAAGCGCTGCACGTTCGGTTTGCCCTTCTTGCGCTTGAGCTGCTCCAGCACGCCCGCCTTCTCTTCTTCCGTCAGGGCGTAATAGACCTCTTTGCCGAGATCGATACGGTACAGCGGCGGCAGCGCCACGTGGACATGACCGTTTTTCACCAGCGTACGGAAGTGCTTCACGAACAGCGCACACAGCAGGGTGGCGATGTGCAGGCCATCGGAGTCCGCATCCGCAAGGATACAGATCTTGCCGTAACGCAGCTGGCTCAGATCCTCGCTGTCCGGATCGATACCGATCGCCACGGAGATGTCGTGCACCTCCTGCGACGCCAGCACTTCATCGGAAGAGACTTCCCAGGTGTTGAGGATCTTCCCCTTCAGCGGCATGATCGCCTGATATTCACGATCGCGCGCCTGCTTGGCCGATCCGCCCGCCGAGTCCCCTTCAACCAGGAACAGCTCGGTGCGGTTCAGATCCTGCGCGGTACAATCCGCCAGCTTGCCCGGCAGCGCAGGACCGCTGGTGAGCTTTTTACGCACCACTTTCTTCGCCGCCCGCAGACGACGCTGGGCGCTGGAAATCGCCATCTCGGCCAGCATTTCCGCAGCCTGAACGTTCTGGTTCAGCCACAGGCTGAAAGCATCTTTCACCACGCCGGAGACGAAGGCCGCGCACTGGCGCGAGGAGAGACGCTCTTTGGTCTGCCCGGCAAACTGCGGATCCTGCATTTTGACCGACAGCACATAGGCGCAGCGATCCCAGATATCCTCCGCCGACAGCTTCACGCCGCGCGGCAGGATATTGCGGTATTCGCAGAACTCGCGCATCGCGTCCAGCAGCCCCTGGCGCAGGCCGTTAACGTGCGTCCCGCCCTGCATGGTTGGGATCAGGTTGACGTAGCTTTCGGTCAGCAGCTCGCCGCCTTCCGGCAGCCACAGCAGCGCCCAGTCCACCGCTTCCGTATCACCAGAAAAATTACCGATGAACGGTTTTTCCGGCAGGGTTGGCAGGCCGTTGACCGCTTCGCCCAGGTAATCGTTCAGACCGTCCTGATAGCACCAGCGCTGTTCACTGTTGTTGACCTCATCCTTAAAGGTAATTTCCACCCCAGGGCAGAGGACCGCTTTCGCTTTCAGAATGTGCGTTAAGCGTGAGACCGAGAAACGCGGGCTGTCGAAGAAGCTCTCGTCCGGCCAGAAGTGGACGCTGGTGCCGGTATTGCGTTTGCCGCAGGTGCCGATCACCTTCAAATCCTGGACTTTGTCGCCGTTCTCAAAGGCGATGTTGTACACCTGGCCGTCGCGCTTAACGGTAACTTCAACCCGTTTTGACAGGGCGTTGACCACGGAGATACCTACCCCGTGCAGACCGCCCGAGAACTGGTAGTTTTTGTTGGAGAATTTGCCGCCCGCGTGCAGACGGCAGAGGATCAGCTCAACCGCCGGAACACCCTCTTCCGGGTGAATATCCACCGGCATGCCGCGACCGTCGTCGATCACTTCCAGCGACTGGTCGGCGTGCAGAATAACGTCGACGCGTTTGGCATGACCCGCCAGCGCTTCGTCGACGCTGTTATCAATTACTTCCTGGCCCAGATGGTTTGGGCGCGTGGTATCGGTGTACATCCCCGGACGGCGGCGAACCGGCTCAAGCCCGGTGAGTACCTCAATGGCATCAGCGTTATAGGTTTGCGTCATGATTTAAACTAGCAATTCGCAGCGATTGTCAGAGGCTGTGCAGACCAAGAAAGTCGACAATCTGGGTGAAATGATCCTCAAAGCCCGTGAAGGCATGATTACCGCCCTCTTCTATAGTCTGGCGGCAAGAGGCGTAGTACGCCACCGCCTGGCGGTAATCCAGCACTTCATCACCCGTCTGTTGCAGCAGCCAGATAAGATCTGGCGCTTCCAGCGGATCAATCTGCATAACTTTGAGGTCGTAAATATGGCGTGACTCTAGCACATATTGCTGTCCGGTGTAGGGGTTCTCGTTGTGCCCCAGATAGCCCACCAGCAGCTCAAAAGGCCGTACCGCCGGGTTGACGACCACCGCGGGCACCATAAAGCACTGGGACAGCCAGGTGGCGTAGTAGCCGCCGAGGGATGACCCCACCACGCCAAAGGGCTCGCCGCCGTGCGCCAGGACAATCGCCTCCAGCATTTCGGCGGCTTCGGCCGGATACGGCGGCAGCTGAGGCACGATCATCTCGACGTGGGGATGATGCACCTCCAGCCACTGTCGAAACAGCGTCGCTTTAGCCGAGCGCGGGGAACTGTTGAATCCGTGCAGATAGAGAAGCGCAGACATCAGTAGCCTTCTGACGCAGTATCCGGGCGGAACTGCGTGCTTTGCAGGCGGCAGACTTCGGTCGTTAACGAGCCGTCGGCATGCAGTTCCAGCCAGCGCCAGCCTGGGGCAATGGTGTCTAAAGTGAAGTTCGCGCAGTGCGGTTTGAACTGGACGCAGGTGGACGGCGTAGCCAACAGGCGACGACCGTTCCAGTCGAGATCCAGCTCCTGGTGAATATGGCCGCAGAGTAAGTTATTAACCCGCGGGAATTTCATCAGCACCCGATCGAGAGCGGCAGAGTTGCGCAGGCTGTGCTGATCGAGCCAGCTGCATCCTGCCGGCAACGGATGATGATGCAATAAAAGCAGAGTATGGCGCTCAGGATCGGCCGCCAGCTTTGCTTCGAGCCACTCCAGCTGAAACTCGCTCAGCTCGCCGTGCGGCACGCCGAAAACCTGGCTGTCGAGCAGCAGGATTTGCCAGTTGTCGCCCGAGTGGACCCGCTTCGCAGGGGAAATCCCCGCATCCTGAAGCGCGCTGTACATCGAAGGTTGAAAATCGTGATTACCGGGTAACCAGACGCAGGGCGCGTTAAAGCTCGCGATACCTTCAGCAAAATGCTGATAAGCCGCGGAGGTTTGATCCTGCGCCAAATCGCCCGTGGCGACAATCAGGTCGCATTCGCGCTTCTGGGCATGAATGGCTTCCAGAACAGCCTGATAACTCTCCCAGGTATTAACACCCAACAGGGTTTCATGCTTTTTGGCAAACAGGTGAGTATCAGTAATTTGCAATACCCTGACTGGCGCCCCACCAGCAACAGTCAGGTTCAACAGGCTTTCCAAATGGTGTCCTTAGGTAGGTTTACGACGCTAACAAACCGGAATCGCCATTGCTCCATGTGCTAAACAATATCTTAGCCAGTCGGCTAAAAACTGGTTAATTTGATGCTTTTCGTCACGTTGATGCAACTTTTTATTTGGGTAATCATACCGCGCTTTAAAGCGGAAGATCTGCTGACTTGAACACACTTCAGCGACCATCGCGTCATGGTAGAGCCGCACCGTCATTGACGGCAGGCTCCAGTAGCTGATGGACGGCGCGGTTTGCTCAATTTCCACCAGCGTAGTGTAACGGGTTGATTCAACAATGGTTAACCGATACTGCGCGTTGCTCACCTGATAGCTCACTGTTTCACCGACCGCGTCGTTACGTGGCAGTAATCGGCGCAATTGTGCGAAATTGGTCTCGCACAGGCGCATCATTTCAGGGAAGTCAGGTGTATAACGCTTCATTTTTTCCACTCGTCTCGTAATTCCTGATAATGCAGCTGTAGCCATTGCAAAGCGATGACAGAAGCCGCGTTGTCGATTTTCCCCTCTTTTACCCATTGATAAGCCTGCTCCCGACTTACCACATGAACACGAATATCTTCGTTTTCATCAACCAGACCGTGAATCCCTTGCGCGGTCGTGGCGTCCACTTCGCCAACCAGAACTGACAGGCGCTCGCTGGTGCCCCCGGGGCTTGCCAGATAGCTGGTGATCGGTTTTGTCCGACCAACGTCAAGCCCGGCCTCTTCCATTGCCTCGCGGCGGGCGACATCTTCCGGCGTTTCGCCCTCTTCGATCATCCCGGCCACCATCTCCAGTAACCACGGGCTTTCGCTGGTATCCAGCGCGGCAATGCGGATCTGCTCTATCAGTACCACTTCGTCACGCACTGGGTCAAAGGGTAGCAAGACTGCGGCATGCCCGCGCTCAAAAATTTCGCGTCTGACTTCGCCACTCATTTCACCGTTAAACAAACGATGGCGAAAACGGTATAATTCCAGTGAAAAAAATCCGCTGTAGAGCGTTTCTCGTGCAATAATTTCTACATCGTTTTTTGTAAAAGTCACTGGCAACTTTTCTGGTTTATCCATGTTTGCATCCTGGTATAAATGGTGGCGTTAAGGTGAAATTCAATTCTGCTAAACTGCGGTTTCTACTACAGTATGGTAAATTGGTGCAAGTTACTGCCGCATGGCACGGAACGCCAACCTTTTGCAGTGGCGAAGTCTGCTAGAATCGGTAGATATTTTTTAATTAGATCAGCGCTAACTAAGCTTCACAACAAGGAAAGCAAATGAAGAAATTGCTCCCCATCCTCATCGGCCTGAGCCTGACGGGTTTCAGCGCGTTGAGTCAGGCAGAGGACCTGATACAGGTTTATAAGCAGGCACGTCTGAGCAACCCGGAATTGCGTAAATCCGCCGCCGATCGTGATGCTGCATTTGAAAAAATTAATGAAGCACGCAGCCCATTATTACCACAGCTGGGTTTGGGTGCCGACTATACCTACAATAACGGTTACCGGGATGCTAACGGCGTCGACTCTAACGTCACCAGCGGTTCGCTCCAGTTAACCCAGACGCTGTTTGATATGTCCAGATGGCGTAACCTGAGCCTGCAGGAAAAATCTGCCGGTATTCAGGATGTCACCTATCAGACCGACCAGCAAACGCTGATCCTCAATACCGCAACCGCCTACTTCAGAGTATTGAGCGCGATCGATACGCTCTCCTACGTTGAAGCACAGAAACAGGCTATCTATCGTCAGCTCGATCAGACCACCCAGCGTTTCAACGTGGGCCTGGTGGCGATCACCGACGTGCAGAACGCCCGTTCACAATACGATAATGTGCTGGCCAACGAAGTTACCGCGCGTAACGACCTGGATAACGCCGTCGAAGAGCTGCGTCAGGTCACCGGTAACTACTACCCGCAGCTGGCATCGCTGAACGTTGAGCACTTCAAAGCCGAAAAGCCGCAGGCGGTGAATGCCCTGCTGAAAGAGGCTGAAAACCGTAACCTCAGCCTGTTGCAGGCTCGTCTGAGCCAGGATCTGGCCCGCGAGCAGATTCGCCTGGCGCAGGATGGCCATCTGCCTACCCTGAGCCTGAGCGCCTCCAGCAGCATTTCTAACACCAGCTACAGCGGTTCCAGAACCGGCAATGGTCAGTACAACGACAGCGACGTTGGCCAGAACAAAATCGGCCTGAACTTCTCCCTGCCAATCTATCAGGGCGGCCAGGTCAATTCGCAGGTCAAACAGGCGCAGTACAACTTTGTGGGTGCCAGCGAGCAGCTGGAAAGCGCGCACCGCAGCGTAGTGCAGACCGTGCGTTCCTCCTTCAACAACGTGAACGCCTCTGTCAGCAGCATCAACGCCTACAAACAGGCCGTTGTCTCTGCCCAGAGCTCACTGGATGCGTCGGAAGCCGGCTACTCGGTGGGTACCCGTACCATTGTTGACGTGCTGGACGCGACCACCACGCTGTACAACGCTAAACAACAGCTCTCCAATGCGCGTTACAACTACCTGATCAACCAGCTGAACATCAAGCAAGCGCTGGGTACGTTGAACGAGCAGGATCTGGTGGCGCTGAACGGTTCATTAGGTAAGCCGATCTCCACTACGCCAGAAGCCGTGGCGCCGGAAAACCCACAGCAGGATGCCTCTGCTGACGGTTACACCGCCGCTGCTGCACGCACCACCAGCAACTGATGCTGCTACCCGGTCTGGGTTCACCAGGCCGGGTAAATCCTCCCAGTCCGACAAAAATACGTAAGCCAACGTAAAGATCCCCCAGTTTCGCCCCCGTCGCTTCAATTTCCACCACTCATCCTCTATTCTGAGCGTTATTTTCTGTGTTTTACCACTGGGTCCTGGAAGACAATTATGAAACGGACAAAATCCATTAATCACGCCTCGTTCCGCAAAAGCTGGAACGCGCGTCATTTCACCCCTGTCGCTCTGGCGCTGAGCGCCGCGTTTATGCTGGCAGGCTGTGAAAAAACCGACGAAACGGTTTCTCTCTATCAGAATGCCGATGACTGTGCGGCCGCTACCGGCAAAAGCGCGGAGTGTACTACCTCGTACAACAACGCCCTGAAGGAAGCGGAACGTACCGCGCCGAAATACGCCAGCCGTGAAGACTGCGTGGCAGAGTTCGGTGAAGGCCAGTGCCAGCAGGCACCGGCCCCGGCTCAGGCAGGCACCGCGCCAGCAGAAAACCAGGCGCAGGCACAGTCCAGCGGCAGCTTCTGGATGCCGCTGATGGCGGGTTACATGATGGGCCGTCTGATGAGCGGCGGCGCAGGCTATCAGCAGCAGCCGCTGTTCAGCTCGAAGAATCCGGCCAGCCCGGCTTACGGCCAGTACACCGATGCCAGCGGTAAAGGTTATGGTGCAGCCCAGCCAGGCCGCACCATGAACGTGCCTAAGACCGCGATGGCGCCAAAACCGGCCACCACCAGCACCGTTACCCGCGGCGGCTTCGGTGATTCTGTTGCCAAACAGAACACCATGCAGCGTAGCGCGGCCGGTACCTCAACACGCTCTATGGGCGGCTGAGAATGGAACGAGTCAGTATTGTTGAGCGCCCGGACTGGCGCGAAAAAGCCACCGAATACGGTTTCAACTTTCACACCATGTACGGCGAGCCGTACTGGTGTGAAGATGCCTATTACCAACTGACCCTCGCCCAGGTGGAAAAGCTGGAAGCGGTCACGGCAGAGCTGCATCAGATGTGCCTCAAGGTCGTGGAAAAGGTCATTGCCAGCGATGAACTGCTGACCAAATTCCGCATTCCGAAGCACACCTGGGGCTTTGTGCGTCAGTCATGGCTGACGCATCAGCCATCGCTCTACTCGCGCCTTGACCTGGCGTGGGACGGCACCGGCGAGCCCAGGCTGCTCGAGAACAACGCCGATACGCCCACCTCGCTGTATGAAGCGGCCTTCTTCCAGTGGATCTGGCTGGAAGATCAGCAGAACGCGGGCCGTCTGCCGGAAGGCAGCGATCAGTTCAACAGCCTGCAGGAAAAGCTGATCGAACGTTTCGCTGAACTGCGCGAGCAGCACGGCTTCAATCTGCTGCACTTTGCCTGCTGTCGTGACACGGTCGAAGATCGCGGCACGGTGCAGTATCTGCAGGATTGCGCCGCCGAAGCGGAGGTCGCCACTGAATTTCTCTATATAGAAGATATCGGGCTGGGCGAAAAAGGTCAGTTCACCGACACCCAGGATCAGGTGATCAGTAACCTGTTCAAGCTCTATCCGTGGGAATACATGCTGCGCGAAGTGTTTTCCACCAAGCTGGAAGATGCGGGCGTGCGCTGGCTGGAGCCGGCGTGGAAAAGCATTATCTCCAACAAAGCCCTGCTGCCGCTGCTGTGGGAGATGTTCCCGGATCATCCGAATCTGCTGCCGGCGTACTTCGCGGAAGATGACTATACGCAAATGGATAAGTACGTCAAAAAGCCGATTTTCTCCCGCGAGGGTGCCAACGTGTCGATTATCGAAAACGGTAATACCGTGGAAGCGGTAGAAGGCCCGTATGGCGAAGAGGGGATGATCGTCCAGCAGTTCTGTCAGCTACCGAAGTATGGCGACAGCTATATGCTGATCGGCAGTTGGCTGATCAACGATCAGCCAGCCGGGATTGGTATTCGCGAAGATCGGGCGCTGATCACCCAGGATCTGTCCCGCTTCTATCCGCATATTTTTGTGGAGTAGTTTGTGGTGCCGGGTGGCGGCTTTGCCTTACCCGGCCTACAAATCCGCAGGCCCGGCAAGCGCAGCGCCACCGGGCGATTTACCCCACCTGCACCGACAACATACTCAAACTGCCCATCTCGATGCCATCCACCGGTATGGTAACAGGCTCCTTACCGTCCCACGCCCCCAGGATATAGAGCAGCGGCAGGAAGTGTTCCGCCGTCGGGTTCGAGAGCGAGCCGCCGTCGTGCGCCAGATAATTGACCAGCGGATGTTCTTCTGCCGCACCCTGCCAGTTCAGGTTCGTTTTCACGTAATCATTGAAGGACGTCGCCCACGGATAAGGCGTGTTTTCCCCGTGCCAGCGGGCGGTGCGCAGGTTATGCACCACGTTGCCGCTGGCCACCAGCATAATACCTTCATCACGCAGAGTCGCGAGCTTACGGCCCATCTCCAGGTGCCAGGCCGCAGGTTTGGTGCTGTCGATGCTGAGCTGCACCATCGGGATGTCGGCATCCGGGTACATCTTGATCAGCACGCCCCAGGAGCCATGGTCAAACCCCCACGCCTCTTTATCGAGGGTGACAGGGATCGGGGCCAGCAGATCTACCAGCTGCTGCGCCAGCGCCGGGGATCCCGGTGCCGGATAGTGCGTGTCGTACAGCGCCTGCGGGAAACCGCCAAAATCATGGATGGTTTTCGGTGTTTCCATGGCGGTGACCCCGGTTCCACGGGTAAACCAGTGTGCAGACACCACCACGATAGCCTTCGGACGCGGCAACGTCTCGCCCAGATGCCGCCAGGCGCGGGTGTAGACGTTATCTTCCAGCACGTTCATCGGGCTACCGTGACCCAAAAACAGCGCTGGCATACGAGATGAAGTCATGATGATATCCTTACACAAGGTGTCGATTTGATAGCTTTACCTTACCCGTAATCCGGATAAGATGAACTCAGATAACCATGATGAAGATCATCAGGAAATTTGAATGTAAGGGATCTGTAAAGGCGTCTGTACCCGCTCGCGTTACGCGCGTTTAGCCTTTAATATGAATGAGAATCATTATCATAAGGAGAGGTGAATGTCAGTTCCCCTGATTCTGACTATTCTTGCAGGCGCAGCCACTTTTATCGGCGCCATGCTCGGCGTACTGGGCCAGAAGCCCTCTAACCGGCTACTGGCCTTTTCTCTCGGCTTTGCGGCCGGCATTATGCTGCTTATCTCCCTGATGGAGATGCTGCCCGCTGCCCTCGGCACGGAAGGCATGTCGCCGGTGCTGGGCTACGGAATGTTTGTCATTGGCCTGCTGGGCTACTTTGCGCTGGATAAGATGTTACCCCACGCGCACCCGCAGGATCTGATGCAAAAAGGCAGTCAGCCGCTGCCCGGTAACCTGCGACGCACCGCGCTGCTGCTGACTCTGGGCATCAGCCTGCATAACTTCCCTGAGGGCGTCGCCACCTACGTGACTGCCAGTAATAATCTGGAGTTGGGTTTTGGCATTGCGCTGGCGGTGGCGCTGCACAATATCCCCGAGGGGCTGGCGGTGGCGGGCCCGGTTTATGCCGCTACCGGATCCAAGCGTAAAGCGGTGTTCTGGGCGGGTATTTCCGGCATGGCGGAGATCGCGGGCGGCGTGCTGGCGTGGTTGATCCTCGGCAGCCTGATTTCGCCGGTGGTGATGGCAGCCATTATGGCGGCGGTGGCAGGGATTATGGTGGCGCTGTCGGTGGATGAGCTGATGCCGCTCGCCAAAGAGATCGACCCGAACAACAATCCCAGCTATGGGGTACTGTGCGGAATGTCGGTGATGGGGCTCAGTCTGGTGCTACTCCAGACGGCAGGAATTGGCTAAAAAAACGCCGGGTTAACCCGGCGTTTTTTATGATGCGTTATCAGCTGGCTTTGCGCTCGTGCGCCTGGCGGTACGCCACCAGATCTTCGATAGTGACCACAGCCATGTTGTGTTTGCCGGCAAATTCGATGCACTCCGGCGCGCGCGCCATTGAGCCATCATCATTGGTCAGTTCACAGAGCACACCGGCAGGCTTGAAGCCGGCCAGGGTCACCAGGTCGATGGTCGCTTCGGTGTGGCCGCCGCGAGTCAGAACGCCGCCCGGCTGCGCGCGCAGCGGGAATACGTGGCCCGGACGGTTCAGATCAGAAGGTTTTGCGCCATCGGCAATGGCTGCACGCACGGTGGTCACGCGGTCAGCAGCAGACACGCCGGTGGTCACACCGGTGGCCGCTTCGATGGTCACGGTAAAACCGGTGCCATAGGCGCTGGTGTTGTTCTCTACCATCATCGGCAGTTCCAGCTGCTTACGGCGATCTTCGGTGATACACAGGCAAACAATACCGCTGCCGTGACGGATGGTCAGCGCCATCTGCTCAACGGTCATGGTTTCGGCGGCGAAAATCATATCGCCTTCGTTTTCACGGTCTTCATCGTCAAGCACCATCACGCCGCGACCTTCACGAAGCGCAGCAAGCGCCTGCTCAACGCGGTCAGCAGAGGTACCGAAAGAGGAAAGGAGCGTCTGATTCATGGTAAAAAAACCTCATTAAAATTATGGTTACCAGAATCAGGGCAGTCTTAGGAGCGCCGTAGTACGGCAAAAAAATAACGTGAGCGGGCCTCGCCCGGCTGGTTCGTTACTCTCTCCCATCCGGACTTTAACCGTCGGCCCCGGAATTACACCGGATCTGCTGACCTTTGAGTTTGCACCCAAAGCGCTCGCGGGCTTTCAGCGTAGCGCTGATTTACCGCCGGTGGGGAATTTCGCCCCGCCCTGAGAATAAGCGGGATAACTATAACGCTAATGATTATGTTCGGCAACGCATAAGCTTCACACAATTCTGGTTTAAGGATCGCGGTTACGCGCTACAATGGTCGTTAACACCTTTTCTTCAAGGGAACTACCATGATCGACCCAAAAAAAATTGAACAACTTGCCCGCCAGGTCCATGAATCCATGCCGAAAGGCGTACGTGAGTTTGGTGATGATGTTGAGAAGAAGATCCGCCAGGTGCTGCAGTCGCAGCTGATGCGTCTGGATCTGGTCAGCCGTGAAGAATTTGACGTGCAGACGCAGGTGCTGCTGCGTACCCGCGAGAAAATCGCCCTACTGGAACAGCGTCTGACCGAGCTGGAAAACCGCAGCGTCGTTGACGAAGTGAAACCGGCTCCGGCAATCCCACCGGTGGATGATGAAGCATAAGTGCAGCCTGTAATGCCCGGTGGCGCTTCGCTTACCGGGCCTACACACCGCACGATCTGTAGGCCCGTGCAAGCGTAGCGCCGCCGGGCATTTACAGACGACTACTGACTGTCTTTCTGGATCTTCTTAATGATGTTGGTGGTTGAACACCCGTCCTCAAAGTTGAGCACCATCACTTCTCCGCCGTTGGCCCACACCTCTTCGCTACCGGCGATCTGTTCAGGCTTGTAGTCTCCGCCTTTGACCAGCAGATCCGGCAGGATCCCGGCAATCAGGCGCTGCGGCGTGTCTTCCTCGAACGAGACCACCCAGTCCACCGCTTCCAGCGCGCCGAGTACGATCATGCGCTGCTCAAGCGGGTTCACCGGCCGGGTCTCGCCTTTCAGGCGTTTGGTGGAGGCATCGCTGTTGACCGCCACAATCAGACGGTCGCCCAGCTTGCGCGCGTTCGCCAGATAAGAGACATGGCCCGCGTGCAGAATGTCGAACACGCCGTTGGTCATCACCACTTTCTCGCCACGCTTACGTGCCGCGGCTACCGCCACTTTCAGCTCCTCTTCGCTCATCACGCCAAAACCGGTATCGGCGCGACCGCGTACCGCGTTTTCCAGTTCGATAGGTGAAACGGTAGAGGTCCCCAGCTTACCCACCACCACGCCTGCGGCGGCATTGGCAAAGTAGCAGGCCTCTTCCAGCGTATTACCCGCGGCCAGGGTGGCTGCGAGCACGCCGATAACGGTATCACCGGCACCGGTGACGTCATACACTTCCTGCGCCTGGGTTGGCATATGCAGCGGCGCTTTGCCCGGCTGCAGCAGGGTCATCCCCTGCTCGGAGCGGGTCACCAGCAGCGCGGAGAAGTCGAAATCGGCGATGATCTTCATGCCGCGCTCAACGATCTCATCTTCGGTTTTGCATTTACCCGCCACGGCTTCGAATTCGGACAGGTTCGGCGTGAGCAGCGTTGCCCCGCGATAGCGCTCGAAGTCGGTGCCTTTCGGGTCGATCAGCACCGGTACACCGGCAGTACGCGCCAGCGTAATCATCTGCTGCACGCTGGCCAGCGCCCCTTTGGCGTAATCGGAGAGCACCAGCGCGCCGATGTTACCCAGCGCCTGGTTGATGCGCTCGTGTAGCGGCTCAGGATCCACGCCTTCAAAACCCTCTTCAAAGTCGAGGCGGATCAGCTGCTGGTTACGCGACAGCACGCGCAGCTTGGTGATGGTCGGGTGCGTCGGGACAGAAACAAAATCACATTTGACGTTCACATCCGCCAGCGTCTTGCTCAGCGCCCGCGCGGCGTCGTCGATGCCGGTCAGCCCCACCAGACGCGAATGCGCGCCGAGAGAAGCAATGTTCATCGCCACGTTTGCCGCGCCGCCAGGACGCTCTTCAATGGTATCCACCTTCACCACCGGGACCGGGGCTTCCGGGGAAATGCGGCTGGTTGGCCCATACCAGTAGCGATCCAGCATCACATCGCCAACCACCATAACTCCAGCACGTTCAAACTCTGGCAGTGTTACTTTCATTCCTGACTCCAGAAAGATTCACAATTTGCGCGCGATAATATCACACTTGTTTTGTTACGCACGGTTCCACCAGCCACTTCTGCCAGCAGGCCCGCACCAGCTCTCGCTCGGCGTTAAAACAGTCGAGCGGCAGATGACCCGGCTGCTCCTGCAGGGCCAGATGGTGCAGCTCATCGCGCAGGGTGGTGTAGGCGCGGGTCAATGCCAGCGCCTCGTGCTCGTCCATAATGTCGTTTTGCGCCAGCAGCTCCAGAATGCGCACGTTATCCGACCAGCGGGTGAGCTTCGGCTTGCTGTGGGCGTCACGCAGCACCAGATACTGGGTGATAAATTCAATGTCGGTAATGCCGCCCTCGTCGGCTTTGATATCAAAGCGATCCCGGTGTTTATTTCCCAGATGGGCGCGCATCTTCTCGCGCATCTCGCGCACTTCGGTTTGCAGCGTCGGCCCCTCGCGCGTGGCGGTGAGCACGTCGCGGCGAATGGTATCAAACTGCGCTTTCAGCTGCGGATCGCCATACACCACCCGGGCGCGCACCAGAGCCTGATGCTCCCAGGTCCAGGCCTCATTCTGCTGATAATCCGCGAAGGAATCGGTAGAGGTAACCAGCATCCCCGCCGCCCCGGACGGCCGCAGACGGGCATCCACCTCATACAGAATGCCGGACGAGGTGCGGGTGCTGAACAGGTGCATGATGCGCTGGGCGAGGCGCAGGTAGAACTGACGGCCGTCGATCTCGCGCTCGCCGTCGGTCATCACATCCACCGGGCAGTCGTGCAGGAAGATCAGATCCAGATCGGAGCTGTAGCCCAGCTCCCAGCCGCCCAGCTTGCCGTAGCCCACCACCGCAAAACCGCGTCCTTCGCGATCGGCCAGATGCTTCGGCTGGCCGTAACGGGCCACCATCTGCACCCACGCCTGATGGACTACCGCATCGATAATCGCTTCCGCCAGCCATGTTAAGTGATCGCTCACTTTCATCACCGGCAGCGTCCCGGAGATATCCGCCGCCGCCACGCGCAGCAGCTGCGCCTGCTTAAACTGACGCAGCGCCTCCAGCTGCTGCTCTTCGTCCTCTTCCGGCACGCGCAGCAGATACTGGCGCAGCTCATCGCGATAGGCGTCGGTCGCCGTCGGCTGGTAAAGGGTGTTGGGATCGAGCAGCTCGTCCAGCAGCAGCGGATAGCGCGCCAGCTTGCTGGCAATCATCGGCGAGGCAGCGCAGAGCGAAATCAGGTGCTTGAGCGCACCCGGGAACTCGCTGAGCAGCTCCAGATAGGTGGTACGGGTGATGATCCCACTCAGCAGCGGGGTCAGACGCGACAGCGGCACCGGGGCATCGGCCCGGGAGCAGACGTCGCTGAGCAGATGCGGCATCAGGTGATCCAGCACCTGGCGACCGCGTGGGCCAATGGCGCGCTTGTTCAGCTCAAGGCGGAAATCAGCGATCAGCGCCACTACCCGATGGCGATCGTCATCGCTGAGGTGGGTCAACACCGGGGTGGTGTCGTCCTCCTGCAGCGCATCCTGCCACAGCTCGCGCCAGTGCTCGGACAGCGCATCGTCCTGGGATTCGCTCTCGTCGTCGCCGATCAGATCGTTAAATATGCGGCGCACCGCCGCCATGTGCGCATCCAGCGCGTCGATCAGCGCCTGCCAGTCGTCCAGGCGCATCCCCCAGGCGAGGCGGGCGCGGTTAAGCTCATCTCCCGGCAGGGTCTGGGTCTGTTCGTCATTAATGCTCTGGAGCAGGTTCTCCAGCCGCCGTAAAAAGAGGTAGGCCTCGCGCAGGATCCGGTCATCGCCTTCCGGCAGCAGGTTCAGCTGGGCGATGGCGGCCAGGGTTGGCAGCAGGGAGCGGGACTGCAGCGAGGGCTCGCGCCCGCCGCGGATCAGCTGGAACACCTGGACGATAAACTCGATCTCGCGGATGCCGCCCGCCCCCAGCTTGATGTTGTCTTTCAGGCCGCGACGCCGCACTTCCCGGGCAATCATTCCTTTCATGTTGCGCAGCGACTGAATGACGCTGAAATCAATGTAACGACGGAAGACGAACGGGCGCAGCATGGCGCGCAGCTCGTTGGCATACGCATCGCCGGTATCGCCCATGATCCGCGCCTTCACCATCGCGTAGCGTTCCCAGTCGCGCCCCTGCTCCTGGTAATAATCCTCCAGCGCGGCAAAGCTCAGCACCAGCGGGCCGCTGTCGCCGAACGGGCGCAGGCGCATATCCACCCGGTAGACAAAGCCGTCCTGGGTTGGTTGATCCAGGGCCTTAATCAGCCGCTGCCCCAGCCGGGTGAAGAACTGGGCGTTATCCAGCTCGCGACGTCCGCCGCGAGTGGCCCCCTTCTCCGGCCAGGCGAAGATCAGATCGATGTCCGAGGAAAAATTGAGTTCGCCGCCGCCCAGTTTGCCCATGCCTAAAATCAGCAGCGGCTGCGGGGTGCCGTCCTCGCTGCACGGGGTGCCCCATTCGCGGCAGCAGGCGTCGTACAGCCAGTCGCGGGCGGCGACGATCAGCGTCTCAGCCAGGTGACTTAACTGCTGCAACGTGCTCTCTTCACTCACCAGCATCAGCGCCTGCGCCCAGGCGATGCGCACCATCACCCGTCGACGGAACTGGCGCAGCGCGCGCATCAGCGCGGTTTCATCGCTGATTTCCGCCAGCGCGTCCTGTAACCACTGCGCGTAGTGCTGCCACTCGTCCGCCTGGGGTGGCGAAGCCTCAAGCTCCGCCAGCCAGTCAGGATGGGCGGTAACGCTCTCCTGCACAAAGTCGCTGAAGGTCAACACCTGGCGGGCCTGATCGCTTAACGACGAGGCGGGTAATGCTTCCGGCAGACGCTCACATACTGTCTGCCACTGCTGCTGTAAGGGTGAAGAAAGCGGCATCATGGGGGTTCCTTGCCTGCGTTAACGTTTTCCGCTGTGCAGCCAGAATGGCTCCTGCGAAATGGCTTCGTTGCGGAAATGCTCAATTTCAATGTGCTGGCGGGTCTTGATGGCATACAGCAGCCCTTGCCAGTTCTCCAGCCATGCGCGGGCGACCGGTCCGTCATAGGCCCCTGCCAGCAGCAGAATGCTGTCGACGTTACGCGCCAGCCGGATCAGCTGATCGCCATACTGATCGCCCAGCGGATGCCCGAAAATGGTTTTCAGTTCAGCGGCGTGACGGGACAGGTGGATGTCGGCGAAACGCTTGAAGTTTTCCGCCATTTTGGTCTCCCCCTTCGCATCGAGGAAGCTGCGCCAGCCCCGGGTCACCAGGAACTCGGTGAGCGCCAGCTTAGCGATAGCGGTTTGCGGGCTGTAGACCGCCGTCTCGGCAGAAACATCAGAGGCCATCAGGGCGTCGGCCTGGGTCAGCAGATCACGTAAGTGAGCACTCGCTTTACGCGGCACAATGCCGCCGAACAGCGTCAGGCTGTGACGCACCAGCGCCATCGCCGCCAGCACGTGCTCTTTTGCGCCTTTCACGCCGCGGATCCACAGCTCTTCGTGGTATTGCCACTGGCTCAGCGCCAGCTCCAGCGAGGCTTCAAAGCCCTGCTCGACGGAGGATTTCGGCGCGACGCGCAGAATTTCGGTCGGCTTCAGGAGGCGTGGCGCGTTGCCCTGGGCCAGATGATAGCCGCGGGCGGCTTTGCTCAGGCTGCCCTGACGCAGGCCGCTCTGGGTCACCAGCTTGCGGGCCAGCTTCAGCACGTCATCGGCGTGGCCTTCCAGCAGCTCAAGCTCCAGCTCGCAGATCGGCTCCTGGAACTCGCCCGCTTTTACTTCACCCAGGTCCAGGGCGATTTCGATCCGGCTTTTACCTTCGTTCACCAGCCACTTCTCGCGCCAGAAATCGGTGCTGAACAGCGGGCTGACGCTCTCCGCCAGCCCGTCTGGCAGCCCACCTTCCGGCCACACTTCCGCCGGGAAGCGCGCGAGCTCCAGCTCGGGCTGGCCAATCTCAATGTTGTATTCCGGGCGCTGATGCAGGCCGCCGACCACGCGACCGCCGATTTTCATGGTCATCTCATAACGCCCGTCCACGCCGCGGATGCGCAGACCCCGGTCGTGACGGCGCAGCCACAGGTCCTGGGTTTCGTAATAGATGTTGAGCAGCTGCACCGGCGCGTGATGCTCGCCGTTCAGCTGATGCAGGTGATTTCGCAGCGCGTCAACGCTGCCGCTTTCAACGATAAACTTTAATTCGATTTCCTGAGCCATGGCCTTGTTCTTTTGATTGCAACATCGCGGGGTAAATTACGGCGAACTTACTCGCCACTTTTTTGTCAGTAGATAGTATTTTGCGCCAGATTGCCACGCAATGGGCAATTTGACGGGCGTAAAGTTTGCTACAGTGGCCATCAGGGCACAGAGGATTCCGAATGCTGACGAATCCTTTGAGCCTGAAGACTGTTTCCACTAATATCGTTCCACTTTTTATGAAAATAACGACTGCCTGATGCCTAAATTACGCCTGATCGGACTGACATTACTTGCTTTAAGCGCCGCGACCGTGGTCCACGCAGAAGAGAAGCGCTACGTTTCTGACGAACTGAACACCTGGGTACGCAGCGGTCCGGGTGACAATTATCGCCTCGTGGGTACGATTAATGCCGGCGAGGAAGTGGTGCTGTTGCAGAGCAATGCGGAATCCAACTATGGCCAGGTACGCGACAGCAGCGGCCGTACCGCCTGGATCCCCCTGAAAGAGCTTAGCACCGACCCGAGCCTGCGCACCCGCGTGCCGGATCTGGAAAACCAGGTCAAAACCCTGACCGACAAGCTGACCAATATCGACGCCACCTGGAACCAGCGCACCGCTGAAATGCAGCAGAAAGTGGCCCAGAGCGATGGGGTGATCAACGGCCTCAAAGATGAGAACCAGAAGCTGAAGAACGAGCTGATCGTCGCCCAGAAAAAGGTGAGCGCGGCCAACCTGCAGCTGGATGACAAACAGCGCACCATCATCATGCAGTGGTTTATGTATGGCGGCGGCGTGCTGGGTATGGGTCTGCTGCTGGGTCTGGTGCTGCCACATCTGGTGCCGAGCCGTAAACGTAAAGACCGTTGGATGAACTAAGTCGCCATCTCTGCCACACTTACGTATTATTTTGCCAATATTTGATACGGGAGAGTGTGGCGTGAAGATTTATCTGGTCGGTGGTGCGGTTCGTGATGCGTTGTTAGGTCTGCCGGTCAAAGATAAGGACTGGGTGGTGGTGGGAGCCACCCCTCAGGCCATGCTCGATGCGGGTTACCAGCAGGTAGGCCGCGATTTCCCTGTCTTTCTGCACCCGCAAAGCCGTCAGGAGTACGCCCTGGCGCGTACCGAGCGCAAATCCGGCGTCGGCTATACCGGGTTTATCTGCCATGCCGACCCTGATGTCACCCTCGAAGACGATTTGCAGCGCCGGGATCTGACCATCAACGCCCTCGCACAGGATGAAAACGGTCATATCGTCGATGCTTACGGCGGTAAACAGGATCTGCAAAACCGCATCCTGCGTCATGTGTCCCCTGCCTTCTCGGAAGATCCGCTCCGCGTCTTGCGCGTGGCGCGCTTTGCTGCCCGCTATGCCCATCTGAGCTTCCGCATTGCCGACGAAACCATGGCCCTGATGACGGAGATGACCGACGCGGGCGAGCTGGAACACCTTACGCCTGAGCGCGTGTGGAAAGAGACCGAGAATGCGCTCACCACCCGCAATCCGCAGGTATACTTCCAGGTACTGCGCGACTGTGGGGCGCTCAAAGTGCTGTTCCCGGAAGTGGATGCACTGTTCGGCGTGCCTGCCCCGGCGAAGTGGCACCCCGAAATTGACACCGGCATCCATACCCTGATGACCCTGAGCATGGCGGCGATGCTGAGCCCCGACGTGGACGTGCGCTTTGCCACCCTCTGTCACGACCTCGGCAAGGGCTTAACGCCACCCGAACTGTGGCCGCGCCATCACGGCCACGGCCCGGCCGGCGTCAGGCTGGTTGAAAAAGTCTGCCAGCGCATGCGGGTGCCGAACGAGATCCGCGATCTGGCAAAGCTGGTCGCCGAGTTCCATGACCTGATCCACACCTTCCCCATCCTCAAACCGGCCACCATCGTCAAGCTGTTCGACAGCATCGACGCCTGGCGTAAGCCGCAGCGCGTGGAGCAGATCGCCCTGACCAGCGAAGCCGACGTGCGCGGGCGCACCGGGTTTGAAGCCAGCGACTATCCGCAGGGGCGGTTGCTGCGCGAAGCCTGGGAGGTGGCGAAAGCCGTGCCGACCAAAGCGGTGGTCGAGGCCGGATTTAAAGGGCCAGAGATTCGGGAAGAGTTAACGAAACGGCGGATTCAGGCGGTAGCGTACTGGAAGGAACAGCGTTGCCCTCAGCCAAAAGACTGAGGGCAGTCGGTCATCAGAAGAAGACCACGTAGACCGCGGCCGCCACGATAAAGCGATAGATGGCGAACGGGATAAACGAAATACGCTTGATCAGCTGCAGGAAGGTTTTGATGGCAATCAGCGCCACGATAAAGGCGGTGATAAAGCCCACGGCAAACATCGGAATGTCGCCTGCGGTCAGGAAGTGATAGCTCTTGTAGAGATCGAGCGCGGTCGCTCCCATCATCATCGGCACCGCCAGCAGGAACGAGAACTCAGAGGCGGCATAGCGGCTCACGCCCATCAGCATCCCGCCTGAAATTGTCGCTCCCGAGCGGGAGAAGCCCGGCCACAGCGCCATACACTGGAAGCAGCCAATCATAAACGCCTGGCGGTAGGTCATATCATCCAGACCCGGCGCGCGCGGCTCTTTTGGCTTCAGCAGCTCCGCGGCAATCAGCAGTACGCCACCGACCACCAGCGCGTACATCACGTTAATCGGGTTAAACAGCGATTTGATGGTGTCATGTAACACCAGACCCAGCACCACCGCCGGGATCATCCCGAGCAGAATGTGCAGCAGGGTCAAACGCCCTTTGCCGGAGCCTTCATGCGGCGGGTGACCAAAGTGAATGCCAATCAACCCGAACAGGCGGCGCCAGAACATCACCACGACCGCCAGAATGGAGCCTAACTGGATCACCACCTCAAAGGTTTTCGCCGTTTCGCCCTCAAACCCCAGCAGATGGCCGACGATAATCATATGGCCCGTACTGGAAACCGGCAGAAACTCTGTCAATCCTTCGACTACACCCAGTATTGCTGCCACCAGCAGGGAGTGCATATCGCTCATCAATAAACCCCTAAAAAGACAAAAAAACGGGTTACCCGGGGGGGCAACCGCAGAAGGAACAGCTGTAAGACTGATTTAACAGGAATTGGTTTAACTATTATACCGTTAAATATTTCCTTTCAGATTTTGGCTACGCTCAATGATGACGCCCACATTGGCCGCCCGGGCTACCGCGCCCGGCTTGCTGACTTTGATGCGCACCCACGGGGAATTAAAGCGGCTGAGCAGCAGCTCCGCCACCTCTTCCGCCACGCGTTCCACCAGCGCAAAACGCTGACCTTCCACGTGGCTAATGACGGTTTCGCTGACGTCGGCATAACTGAGACAATCGTTCACATCATCGCTTTTCGCGGCGGCGACGTTATCCCAGCCCATTTCGATATCGAACACTAGCTTCTGTTCGATGGTTTGTTCCCAGTCATACACCCCGATAGTGGTGATTACCGAAAGTTGCTCTATAAATACTATATCCATCACGACCTGCCTGGTTTTTGGCTAAACCGGATACCACTCCCGGCGAATTATGCGTATTATCCACAGATGCTAAGTACAAAACGATATTTTCAAAACGGAACAGCGTTATGAGTGCAATCGCGCCTGGAATGATCCTCCTCGCCTACCTTTGCGGCTCAATTTCCAGCGCCATTCTGGTCTGCCGTATCGCCGGATTACCCGATCCACGCGAGAACGGCTCCGGGAATCCGGGGGCGACCAATGTACTACGAATTGGCGGCAAAGGAGCAGCCGTAGCGGTTCTGATTTTTGACGTCCTGAAAGGCATGCTTCCCGTCTGGGGCGCGTATGCGCTGGGCGTGACGCCATTCTGGCTGGGGCTGATTGCCATCGCCGCCTGCCTGGGCCATATCTGGCCGGTATTCTTCGGTTTCAAAGGCGGTAAAGGCGTGGCCACCGCATTCGGCGCCATTGCCCCTATTGGCTGGGATCTCACCGGCGTAATGGCCGGCACCTGGCTGCTCAGCGTGTTGCTCAGCGGCTACTCCTCTCTTGGCGCTATCGTCAGCGCGCTGATTGCCCCGTTTTACGTCTGGTGGTTCAAACCGCAGTTCACCTTCCCGGTGTCGATGCTCTCCTGCCTGATCCTGCTGCGTCATCATGACAATATCCAGCGCCTGTGGCGTCGTCAGGAGACCAAAATCTGGGCCAGGCTGAAGAGAAAGAAGAAAGATCCGCAGTAAGGCGACTCTGCCCCCCTTTCGCCTGCCCCCTTAGTTATGCCTTATAACCAAATGTGATTTAGATCGTTTTCTTGCGGTGAGTACTCTTTTTGTTCGTACAGCCAACACAACATAAGAAAATGACAGAGATCGCAGATCCAACCTCACTTGCAACGGCAGGAAAAACTCCCGACGGGGAGATCAAATGGGTCCGTAACGCAGCGGACGTCACCCAACTGGTTAATGAAGGCTCCCAGGGCCGGGCCAATGCGCGCATCGTCATCGGCATTGCGCTGGGCGGTATCTTCCTGGATGCCTACGACCTGGGCGCGCTGGCGTTCGGGATCAAAGACATTACCCGCGAGTTCAACCTTACGCCCGCAGGCACCGGCATGGTGGCCTCGGCGATCACCTTCGGCGCAATTGTCGGGGCGCTGATTGGCGGCTACCTGACGGATAAAATCGGTCGCTACCGGGTCTTTATGGCCGACATGGTGTTCTTTGTGGTCGCGGCCATCGCCTGCGCGTTTGCCCCGAACGAGTACGTGCTGGCAGGGGCGCGCTTTGTGATGGGCCTGGGCGTGGGGATCGACCTCCCCGTGGCGATGGCCTTCTTAAGCGAGTTCGCCAGGCTGAAAGGCCCCGGCAACAAAGCCGCCAGCGTCGCCATGTGGTGTCCCACCTGGTATGCCGCAATCAGCATCTCTTATCTGCTGGTGCTCTTCTTCTATGGCGTGCTGCCGGAGACGCACAGTGACTGGCTGTGGCGAATTATCCTCGGCTTCGGGGCGATCCCCGCGCTGGTGATCATTGCCATCCGCAGTAAGTACATGAGCGAATCGCCGGTGTGGGCGGCGAATCAGGGCAACCTGAAAGAGGCAGCCTCGATTCTGCGCAAGGCGTATAACATTAATGCCCACGTGCCGCAGGAGGCGCTCGATCAGCCCGCCCCGGTGGTGAACAAAGCCAGCTGGCGTAACTACCTGAATCTGTTCCGTGGGGTCTATCTGCGCCGCACTACGCTTGCCACGCTGCTGTCGGTTGTGTCGTCCTTCGCCTATAACGCCGTGGCCTTTGGCCTGCCGGTGATTATCTCCAGCTTCTTTGTGCAGTCGATGCTGACCACGATTCTGATCTCCCTGGCCCTGAACCTGCTGTTCGCCTTTGTCGGCGGCCTGCTGGCGGTGCGGCTGGTACCGCGTTTTGGCGCCTGGCGGATGTCGCTGGGGGGTTATAGCTGTCAGCTGATTGCCCTGCTGGGGCTGGCGATTATCGGTCGTCCGGAAGGCTCGGCGGAGGGGATCGCGGCGGTGGCGATGCTGGCCCTGTTCCTGTTCGGCCAGGGCTTTGGCCCGGGGGCGCATACGATGACCTTTGCCTCGCTCAGCTACCCGACCTCGCTGCGCGGTGTGGGGGTGGGGCTGAACCAGACGCTGATGCGCAGCAGCTCAACGCTGTCGCTGTTTATGTTCCCGCTGCTGGTGGCCTCGATGGATACGGCGGTGTTCTGGGTGATCGCCCTGGCGCCGCTGATTGGGTTGGTTTCGCTGCTGGCGATCCGCTGGGAGCCCTCCGGGTATGATATTGATGCGGAGGATTACCGGTAAGGTATTACCTGTCTGGTAAGGCATTATGTAGCAGGAGTGGAATGGTTCCGTTCACCTCATGTCCAGCAGAATATGAAATGAACGGAACCTGTGAACGTGATAAGGGGGCCACCGCGGCCCCCTTATCAATCCCCGCGGCCCCGCGACGAAATCGGTGCTTCGCACTACGCTCACCTCCCGACCTGACGCCTGCGGTCGGCTCAACTCGACATCCTGTCTCGATTCGCCTCTGGCCGCCATCCCTGGCGTCCAGCCCTTGTCATCCGGTCTCCGGTTCGCCGATTTCAGCGGGGACTCAACACCCGTGCCACATTCAAACCGCAGAGAAGGTTGAGGGAGCGAAAGTCCGGCTGAAAATCGCTGAGGCGTTGACCGCAGGCCGGGGCAAGGCGCATGGATGCGCCGAGAGGGCGTGACCTACATGGATGTAGGATCACGCCCGACCCGATAGCCGAAGGGAATAAGCCGAAGGCACCGCGAAGCGGCGATTTTCTTTGCCGGGAGCCGGGATTGTTAAGGGGGCGGCGGCAGCCCCCTTAACACGTTCACCGCAGCGGGGCGCACATAACGCAGAGAAGTCATAGTGAACGGAACAATTCCACCACTCCAGAAAATAAGTGAGCTCTTAGCGAACGCCTCATCCATAAGTGACTCATATGACAGCCTTCATTTCCGCCAGGGCATACTAAAAAACACCCCGATGGCGAGCAGATGGATGAAGCATGTCAGCAACTCAGATGGTTGATAAAACAGTAAAAGGCTGGCAGGCCTCGCTTGCTTTGCAGTTTTGTCACACCCCTGAAAAAACCCTCCTTCACGCTGCCCGTCACGTCGGTCCCCTTACCGTACAACGTCCGTTCTATCCCGAAGGCGAGACCTGCCACCTCTATCTGCTGCATCCGCCGGGCGGGATTGTTGGCGGGGATGAACTGACGATCGACGTCCACCTTGAGGCCCGCAGCCATGCGCTGATCACCATGCCCGGCGCCAGCAAGTTCTATCGCAGCACTGGCGCGCTGGCGCGGCTGGATCAGCACTTCACGCTGGACGAAAACGCCATTCTGGAGTGGCTACCGCAGGACACCATTTTCTTCCCCGGCGCGAATGCCGCCCTGCGCTCGGTGTTTCATCTGCAGCGCAGCAGCACCCTGCTGGCCTGGGAGCTGTTTTGCCTCGGTCGCCCGGTGATCAATGAGCCCTTCAGCCACGGACGCATTGAGAGCCGCCTTGAAATCTGGCTCGAGGGCGAACCGCTGCTGATCGAGCGCCAGCATCTGGCGGACGGCGATCTGTCGCCAGTGGCGGAACACCCCTGGATCGGCACCCTGCTGTTTTATCCGGCAACCGAAACGCAGCTGGATGATGCCCGTGAGCTGTTGACCCCACTGAACGATTTTGCGGGCGCTACCCTCACCGACGGCCTGCTGTCGGTCCGTTTTCTGGCCCATGACAACCTGATTTGCCAGCAGGCGATGCGCGAGATCTGGCAACGCCTGCGCCCGCAGCTCACCGCCAAAGCCCCCTGCTCGCCCCGAATCTGGCACACCTGAGAGACGCACGATGGAACTGACCCCCAGAGAAAAAGACAAGCTGTTGTTGTTTACCGCCGCGCTGGTGGCCGAGCGCCGTCTCGCCCGCGGCGTAAAGCTCAATTACCCGGAATCGGTGGCCCTGATCAGCGCCTTCATTATGGAAGGGGCGCGCGACGGGCAGACGGTGGCGGAATTAATGGAAGCCGGTCGCCACGTTCTGGCCCGCAGCCAGGTGATGGAGGGCGTGCCGGAGATGATCCCGGACATTCAGGTGGAGGCCACCTTCCCGGACGGCTCCAAGCTGGTCACCGTTCACAATCCGATCCTGTAAGGGGGGAGCATGATCCCAGGCGAATATCAGATACAACCCGGGCAGATCGTTATTAATGCCGGGCGCAACACGCTGACGACGATCGTCGAGAACCACGGGGATCGTCCGATCCAGGTCGGATCCCATTACCATTTTTACGAGGTGAACCCGGCCCTGAAGTTCGATCGTGAGCCCACCAAAGGTTACCGGCTGAATATTGCCGCGGGCACCGCCGTGCGCTTCGAGCCGGGGCAAAAGCGCGCCGTCACGCTGGTGCAGGTGGCGGGCGCGCAGCGCCTTGTCGGCTTCCGCGGCGCGGTGATGGGCGAGGTGGATCATGGCTGAGATCTCGCGTCAGGCCTATGCCGACATGTTTGGCCCCACCACCGGGGATAAGGTGCGGCTGGCCGATACCGAGCTGTGGATCGAGGTGGAACAGGATCTGACGATCTACGGCGAAGAGGTCAAATTCGGCGGCGGGAAGGTGATCCGCGACGGCATGGGCCAGGGGCAGATGACGGCGCAGGAGTGCGTGGATCTGGTGCTGACCAACGCGCTAATCGTCGATCACTGGGGGATCGTCAAAGCCGATATCGGCGTGAAGGACGGCCGGATCGTCGCCGTGGGCAAAGCCGGTAACCCGGATATTCAGCCCGGCGTAACCATCCCGATTGGCGCGGCCACCGAGGTGATCGCCGCCGAAGGCAAGATCGTTACCGCAGGCGGGGTCGATACCCATATCCACTGGATCTGCCCGCAGCAGGCGGAAGAGGCGCTGGTCTCCGGCGTTACCACCATGATCGGCGGCGGCACCGGACCTGCTGCCGGCACCCATGCCACCACCTGCACGCCAGGACCCTGGTATATCGCGCGGATGCTACAGGCCGCCGATACGCTGCCAGTGAATATCGGCCTGCTGGGAAAAGGCAATGGCTCCAACCCCGATGCCCTGCGCGAGCAGGTTGCCGCAGGGGCCATCGGCCTGAAAATTCATGAGGACTGGGGCTCAACGCCCGCAGCGATCGACTGCGCCCTGACGGTGGCGGATGAGATGGATATTCAGGTGGCGCTGCACAGCGACACCCTCAACGAGGCCGGGTTTGTCGAGGACACCCTGGCGGCTATCGCCGGGCGCACCATCCATACCTTCCACACCGAAGGGGCGGGCGGCGGCCATGCGCCGGATATCATCACCGCCTGCGCACACCCTAACATTCTGCCCTCTTCCACCAACCCGACCCTGCCCTACACGGTCAACACCATCGACGAGCATCTGGACATGCTGATGGTCTGCCATCACCTCGACCCGGATATCGCTGAGGACGTGGCCTTTGCCGAATCGCGCATTCGTCGGGAGACCATCGCCGCCGAGGACGTGCTGCATGACATCGGCGCCTTCTCCCTCACCTCGTCGGATTCGCAGGCGATGGGCCGGGTGGGCGAAGTGATTATCCGTACCTGGCAGGTGGCGCACCGCATGAAGGTGCAGCGCGGCCCGCTGGCGGACGAGCGCGGCGATAACGATAACCTGCGGGTGAAGCGCTATATCGCCAAGTACACCATCAACCCGGCGCTGACCCACGGCATTGCTCACGAGGTCGGGTCGATTGAGGCCGGAAAGCTGGCGGATCTGGTGGTCTGGTCCCCGGCCTTCTTTGGCGTGAAGCCCGCCACCATCGTCAAAGGCGGGATGATCGCCTGCGCGCCGATGGGCGACATTAACGCCTCGATCCCCACCCCGCAGCCGGTGCACTACCGGCCGATGTTTGGCGCGCTGGGTGCCGCCCGCCACGCCACTCGCCTGACGTTTGTCTCGCAGGCCGCTGCCGACAACGGCATCCCGCAGGAGCTGAATTTGCAGAGCGCCATCGCGGTGGTCAAAGGCTGCCGGACGGTGAAAAAGGCCGACATGATCCACAACGGCCTGCAGCCGAACATTACCGTCGACGCGCAAACCTATGAGGTGCGCATCGACGGGGAACCGATCACCAGTGAGCCAGCAGAGATCCTGCCGATGGCGCAACGCTATTTTCTGTTCTGAGGAGGAATCATGATCACCTTAACCCAACGCCTTGACCATCCCCATGCCGTGACCGCCCGCGTGACGCTGCCGATTGATGTCCGGGTCAAGAGCCGTGCCCGCGTGGTGCTGGACGACGGGCGCGATGCCGGGCTGATACTGCCGCGCGGCCTGCTGCTGCGGGGCGGCGACCTGCTCGCCAGCGACGACGAGCGTGAGGTGGTGGAGGTCGTTGCCGCCGCCGAGCCGCTGTCGGTGGTGCGCTGCGCCGATCCCTTCCTGCTGGCCCGCGCCTGCTATCACCTGGGCAACCGCCACGTGCCGCTGCAAATCTTGCCCGGCGAGCTGCGCTATCACCACGATCATGTCCTGGACGAGATGCTAAAGCTGTTCGATCTCGAGGTGACTTTCGCCAGCCTGCCTTTTGAGCCGGAAGCGGGCGCCTACGCCAGCGAAGGCCACTCCCATTCGCACTCTCACGCACATTCACATTAAGGATCCATCATGCGTAAGTTATTACCCCTGCTGCTGCTGGCCTTCTCCCTGCCCGCGCTGGCCCATCCGGGGCACGGCAGCGACAGTTTTCAGGCCGGCTTTTTCCATCCCCTGACCGGGCTGGATCATCTGCTGATGTTGACCGGCGCAGGCGTGCTCGCCGCCCTGAGCGGCCGCAGGCTGCTGATGCCCTTCGCCACCCTCGGGATGATGCTGACCGGCGCCGTCGCGGGCAGCCTGTTGGGGGGCTTTAGCGGCATGGAGATGCTGATTATCGCCTCGCTGGCGGTGTGCGGCGTGATGATGTTCAAAACCGAAAACCGTCTGTTGCTGGCCGTACCGGCGCTGGCGATGTTCCACGGCTGGGCCCACGGCGTCGAGATGGCAGGCCACAGCTTCTGGCTTTTCACCAGCGGCTTTATGCTCGCCAGCGCGGCGGTGCTGTGCGTCAGCTTTGCTGCCGGTATGCTGCTGCGCCGTCACGATGGGCTGCGTAAAACCTTCGGCGGCGGGCTGATCGCCTCCGCCCTACTGGCACTGATGAGCTGATGAAGCCCTCCCGCCAGCTGCGCCTGATGCAGCTCACCAGCAGCAGCCTGCCGGTGGGATCTTATACCTGGTCGCAGGGGCTGGAGTGGGCGGCGGAAGCGGGCTGGGTCACCACCCCGGCCGCGTTCAAAGCCTGGCAATGTCAGCAGATGGAGCAGAGCTTTTTCTGCGTCGATCTGCCGCTGTTTTCCCGTCTGTATCGCGCCTGCGAGCAGAACGATATCGCAGCCGCCTCGCGCTGGACGGCATACCTGCTGGCCTGCCGCGAGACTCGCGAACTTCGGGAAGAGGAGCGTAACCGCGGAGCGGCCTTCACCCGGCTGATCAAAAGCTGGGAGGCGGACTGCCCGCCCGACTGGCTGCCGCTGTTCTCGCAAAGCCAGCTGTGCGGCATGGCATGGCTCGGCGTGCGCTGGGGAATCGGCCTGCGCGAGTTGGCGTTAAGCCTCGGCTACAGCTGGATTGAGAGCGCGGTAATGGCGGGCGTCAAGCTGGTGCCCTTCGGCCAGCAGGCGGCCCAGCTGTTGATCATCGAACTTTGCGATCGCTTTGCCGACGGGCTGGAGCAGGCGCTTTTGCGCCGCGATGACCAGCTGGGGGCGGCCACGCCGCTCTCCGCCATCGCTTCAGCGCGTCATGAAACCCAATATTCACGGTTATTCCGTTCCTGAGGAGTCTCTATGTCTGAGTACAAACACCCCCTGCGCGTAGGCGTCGGCGGCCCGGTGGGGTCGGGCAAAACCGCCCTGCTGGAAGCCCTGTGTAAAGCGATGCGCGATCGGTATCAGCTGGCGGTGGTGACCAACGATATCTACACCAAAGAGGATCAGCGCATCCTCACCGAAGCGGGGGCACTCGAGCCGGAGCGCATTGTCGGGGTGGAAACCGGCGGCTGCCCGCACACTGCGATCCGCGAGGATGCCTCGATGAATCTGGCGGCAGTGGAAGCGTTAAGCGAGAAGTTCGGCAATCTGGACCTGATCTTTGTCGAGAGCGGCGGAGATAACCTGAGCGCCACCTTCAGCCCGGAGCTGGCGGATCTGACGATCTATGTGATCGACGTGGCGGAAGGGGAAAAGATCCCGCGTAAAGGCGGGCCGGGGATCACCAAATCCGATTTTCTGGTGATCAATAAAACCGATCTCGCCCCCTATGTTGGCGCATCGCTGGAGGTCATGGAGCGTGACACCAACCGGATGCGCGGCGAGCGTCCCTGGACCTTCACTAACCTGAAAGCGGGCGACGGGCTGGCAACGATTATTGGCTTCCTGGAAGAAAAAGGGATGCTGAAGATGTAAAAAAAGCCTGGCGTGACGCCAGGCTGTGGATGTTATTTACAGCTGTTGCCCGTTGCGCCCGGCTGACGCCACACGCCCCAGGTGCCGCCAGTGCCCGGGGTTTCCTGGCCCGGATTGACGTACCACTGGTTCATCCAGATCTTGCCGTTATACGACACTTTCGTGCATTTGGTCGGATAGGCGATTTTTGCGTTATAGGCCGGGACATCCAGCGCTGGCGCTGCCGGTTTGCTGACCTTAATGGTCATGCTGTCCTGCGCGGTACGCCCGTCTTCGCCGGTAGTGGTCAGCGTATAGGTCACTTCACCTTCGGTATTGGCCGGGATCACCGCCCAGGCATGCGCACTGTTCACGCTGTTGACCAGCGAGCCGTTCAGCTTCTCCTGCAGCCAGAAGGTGCCGGCCCCTTTGGTGACGCTCCAGTTAAACGACTTCACGTTCAGGCTCTTACTGCCATCCAGCGGATAAGTGCTTACGCCGCTGGCAGGTGAAACCATGGTGTAGTCCGCACCTGCGGCTGCTGTCGGGGCTGGGGCGGTTTTGCCGCCATCCTTCAGGGCCAGGATCCGCGCGACCGCACGTTCCATATCAGGATGGGTTCCCACTTTAGCCGACTCTCCGTTCGCCAGCGAGGTGCCGGTGTCCTGGAGGATCTGACGCATCTGCACCGGGGTGACGGTGATACCGTTCGCTTTGGCAATCCCTGACAGGCTGGCCACGACGCCTGCAATGATAGGGTTGGCGGAGGAGGTGCCAGCGAAGGTGTTGGTATATTGCGCGTTTGCGGCATTATAAAGACTACCGTAGCCGGCAGTCACGACATCCCAGCAACCCCATGAGGAGCTGGTCACACGCGATCCGTAGGTGCTGAACGACGCTTTTTTGCCGTCTTTGGCGCAGAATGCCCCGGCAATGATGGCACCTGAATCGCGGGTATGAACGTCAAATTTCCCCTTAAACGCCGAATGGTCGAGGTTGATATTGCCATTCCCCGCGGCTTCTATGACGTACACGCCTTTGTCAGTCAGGGCCTTAATCACGTCGTAATAGCTTTGCACGTTTTCCTGCGGGACATAGCAGTCTTTAGTGGTACAACCGGTTATCTCCCCGCCGCCGGTTTGCATCCCGATCTGCACCACGTCGCCCGCTTTCAGCAAAGGGATCATGTTATAGAGGTTGTTATACTTCCAGTCTGAGAAGCCGACACGGCTTTTCCAGCTGAGACCACGCACCCCAGCGCCAATATCTTTGGCCGCCATAATCGCCACGGAAGCGGTATCGTGATCGTCGATGTACTTCGTATTTCCCTGGGTTAACGCAGGCGTCGGCAGATTTATGTGGTTCACATTCCAGATATCGTTTTCCATGGAAATAATGGTCACACCTTCGCCTGCATTACCCGGATATTGATTCACACTGTCACGGTTGACCCCGCCCATATAATATCCCTGGCGTTTGTCCGTTGGCGCTTTAGTGTAATATTGCAGATGACGGAAATCTGGCACCGTTGAGGCACCGACTGAACTTTGCACCGTGGATTTCAGCAACGGCTGGTTTTGTTCATTTCCAACATGATATTTATCCAGCGATACCGGCAGGCTTTCGGGATACACGATGTCGACATTGGGGTTTTGTTCCAGCTCCGCAATCATATTATTGATATAGGTTCTGTCGGTCGCTTTACTTTCCGGTAATTCAATACGCAGATAACGATCGAAACCGTACCGCGCATTAAGCTGGGCGAACTCATCGGATTGGGTGCTGCGCAGTTTGTTCGGACGGAACATGCTGGTCGGCACCAGCGATGGATCGCTCAGGGTTAGCTGGTTAGTCGTGGTGCTGGCGCTGGTCGTGCCGGTTGATTTCAAAAGCGGTTTGCTGGGCTTCAGTTTAACCACAATGGCGACATAAGATTCGCCGTTCTGAGCGAGTTCTACCTGCGGGGCCGTTTCTGCATAGGCTGAACAGGTGACGGCTGCGCAAATTAGCAGGGACAATATACTTTTTTTCATTTTAGCCAATATTCCATTAGGTCATAAATAAACACACATCCTTTTTTCAGCTTGAATTAAAAACGCCCCACCACCAATAAGAGCGCTCTGGCAAGAAAGCAAGAATTTTCCTGCCAAGACGTCAGGATGAAGGAATAATGAAATATAAAAGATGTCAATGACGACTGAGAATAAAATTAACTTAAATACCTGATGGAAAACTTTATTACCTACCTGCATCTCACTTAAAATAACCGCGCAAGGACACTTTATAATAAAAATGTTTATTCCAGCGCAACAGCAAAATAAACATATCCGGTAAAATTGCTTTTTATCTGAGCACATCAAAATAGTGCGGTAGCACGCGAAAGGAACCCCGATGACAATCAAGATTGCGATTGCTGATGAACACACCATTATTCGTCGGGGTGTGCGCGCCATGATCATGGACAACCATACGCATCTGACGGATACCCACTCCCCGCTTAACCTTTGCGTTACTGGCGAGGCGGCATCAACCAGCGAGCTGCTGAACCTGCTGGCACAGAATAAAACCGATATTTTGCTGCTGGGCTACACCCTCATCCAGTCGCTGAACGATATGGAGGGGCTGACGCTGGTGAAATGGTTAATGCATCACTACCCCACGCTAAAGGTCATTATGCTCTCGCCCGATACCAATCCGCTGATGATCCGCCTGGCGCTGGAGGCGGGTGCCAGGGCTTATCTCAGTCGGCATACGAATGAGAAAATCCTTGGCCAGGCGCTGCAATCGGTGATGAGCGGCGAGGTGTTTGTCGAGCGCACCCTGATGAATACCCTCTTTCAGAAAGGTAAAACCAGCAACGAGGCGCTCTCGCCACGGGAAACAGAAGTGCTGCGTTTGATTTGCAAAGGGTTAAGCCTGACGGATATTTCACGGCGTATGCATCTGAGCATCAAAACCGTGAGTGCGCATAAAATGCGGGCGATGGAGAAGCTGGGGGTGAAAAACGGCTGTCAGCTTTACTGTCTGTTAGCCAAAACCCGGATGTTCGATATCGTTATCTGACATCCGGGCGTTTGCCATCAGGCGGCAGGCAGTTCAGCCAGCGGCCAGCGCGGACGAACGGAGACGCTCAAATCTGCCGTCGCGTCGGGCTTCAGACGCACCATCCCGGCATAAGCGATCATCGCCCCGTTATCGGTGCAGAACTCCGGACGGGCATAGAACACTTCACCGCGACGCTTTTGCATCATCTCCGCCAGCTTCGCGCGCAGGGTACGGTTGGCGCTGACGCCACCCGCCATCACCAGACGCTTAAAGCCGGTCTGATCCAGCGCACGCTTGCACTTGATCATCAGCGTATCCACCACCGCATCCTCAAAGGCACGGGCGATATCGGAGCGAGTCTGATCGTCGTTTTCATTATTACGGATGGTATTCGCCGCAAAGGTTTTCAGACCGGAGAAACTGAAATCGAGCCCCGGACGATCGGTCATCGGGCGCGGGAAGACGAAGCGCCCTTCCGTACCCTGCGACGCCATCTTCGACAGCATCGGGCCGCCAGGGTAATCGAGCCCCAGCAGCTTGGCGGTTTTGTCGAAGGCTTCACCCGCCGCATCGTCAATGGATTCGCCCAGCAGTTCATACTGACCGATTCCGGTGACGCCGATCAGCTGGGTATGGCCGCCGGAAACCAGCAGCGCCACGAACGGAAATGCCGGTGGATTGTCTTCCAGCATCGGCGCCAGCAGGTGCCCTTCCATATGGTGAACCGGGATCGCCGGCACATCCCACGCGAACGCCAGCGAACGCCCGATGGTCGCGCCCACCAGCAGCGCGCCGACCAGACCCGGACCGGCGGTGTAGGCCACGGCGTCGATATCTTTTGCCGTTAAGCCCGCCTCTTTCAGCGCTGCCTGAATCAATGGCACCGTTTTACGTACATGGTCGCGGGAGGCCAGCTCCGGCACCACGCCGCCGTAGTCAGCATGTAATTTCACCTGACTATACAGTTGGTTGGCGACCAGCCCTTTTTCATCGTCGTAAATTGCGATGCCGGTTTCATCGCAGGATGTTTCAATACCCAGTACACGCATGACTTGTTTTACCTCACTCAGATACCGCGCAGTGTAGAGCCTGGGCGGGTTGATGTAAAACTTTCCTCACCCCTGGAGTTCTCTTCGTGTATACTCCTCACCCTTATAAAAGTCCCTTTCAAAAACGGCCGCGGTGCTTTACAAAGCAGCAGCAATTGCAGTAAAATTCCGCACCATTTTGAAATAAGCTGGCGTTGATGCCAGCGGCAAACCGAATTTATAAAGGTGAGAGTTACATGCCGGTAATTAAAGTACGTGAAAACGAGCCGTTCGACGTAGCACTGCGTCGCTTCAAGCGTTCATGCGAGAAAGCAGGTGTTCTGGCTGAAGTTCGTCGTCGTGAGTTCTATGAAAAACCAACGACCGAACGTAAGCGCGCTAAAGCTTCTGCTGTGAAACGTCACGCGAAGAAACTGGCTCGCGAAAACGCACGCCGTACTCGTCTGTACTAATCTTTTGAGGACGCGCGTCCTCAATTGTCAGACAGAGTAGTAGTCGTAAGGCCGTGCTTCCGGAAGGAATGCGCGGCTTGTTTTCGTTTATGAATCAGGATTTACACAAAATCATTCACGCTGTATCAAGGCGGCAAGTGAGTGAATCCCCGGAGCTTACTTAAGTAAGTGACAGGGGTGAACGAGCGCAGCCAACGCAGAGACAGTTTGAAGGATGAAGTGTAATCACGGGGCCTATGGCTGGACGAATCCCACGCGTATTTATCAATGATTTGCTGGCAAGAACCGACATCGTCGATCTTATCGACGCGCGGGTAAAGCTGAAGAAGCAGGGCAAAAACTACCATGCGTGCTGTCCATTCCATAACGAAAAAACCCCCTCTTTCACCGTAAACGGTGAAAAACAGTTCTACCACTGCTTCGGCTGTGGGGCGCACGGCAACGCCGTCGACTTTCTGATGAACTACGACAAGCTCGAGTTCGTTGAAACCGTCGAAGAGCTGGCTGCCATGCACAACCTTGAAGTGCCGTATGAAGCAGGCAGCGGGCCAAGCCAGATAGAGCGTCATCAACGACAAACGCTGTATCAGCTGATGGACGGCCTGAACGCATTTTATCAACAGTCTCTTAAGCAACCTGCCGCTGAGCCTGCGCGTCAATATTTGAACCAGCGCGGACTGAGCGACGATGTTATTGCGCGTTTCGCTATTGGTTACGCCCCTCCCGGCTGGGATAACGTGTTAAAGCGTTTTGGCGGCAATAGCGAAGATCGTAAATCCCTCATCGACGCGGGCATGCTGGTCACTAATGACAAGGGACGCAGCTATGACCGCTTCCGCGAACGGGTGATGTTCCCTATTCGCGACAAGCGTGGCCGGGTAATTGGTTTTGGTGGACGCGTGCTGGGCGATGCCCTGCCGAAATACCTTAACTCCCCGGAAACCGACATTTTCCATAAAGGCCGCCAGCTGTACGGCCTGTATGAAGCCCAGCAGGATAACGCTGAACCGCAGCGCCTGTTGGTGGTCGAAGGCTATATGGATGTGGTGGCGCTGGCGCAGTTCGACATTAACTATGCCGTTGCGTCTCTGGGCACCTCCACGACCGCCGACCATATTCAGCTGCTGTTTCGGGTGACCAACACCGTGGTCTGCTGTTACGACGGCGACCGTGCCGGGCGCGAAGCCGCCTGGCGCGCGCTGGAGACGGCATTGCCTTATATGACCGACGGGCGTCAGCTACGCTTTATGTTTCTGCCCGACGGCGAAGACCCGGATACGCTGGTGCGTAAAGAGGGCAAAGCGGCTTTTGAAGCGCGGATGGAGCAGGCTCAGCCGCTCTCCACGTTTCTGTTTAACAGCCTGATGCCGCAGGTGGATTTGAGCACCCCGGATGGCCGCGCCCAGCTGAGCACGCTGGCTTTGCCGCTGATTACTCAGGTGCCGGGCGAAACGTTGCGCATCTATCTGCGTCAGGAGCTGGGTAAAAAACTCGGCATTCTGGATGACAGTCAGCTTGAACGTTTAATGCCAAAGCTGGCGGAGAGCGGAGCGGCTCGCCCCGCGCCTCAGCTAAAACGCACAACCATGCGTATACTGATAGGACTGCTGGTGCAGAATCCGGAACTGGCACCGAAAGTGCCTTCCCTGGCAGGTCTGGACCATGAAAAGCTGCCGGGACTTGGCTTATTTGCAGAACTGGTCAACACTTGTCTCTCACAGCCAGGTCTGACCACCGGGCAACTTTTAGAGCACTATCGCGGAACAAAAGCGTCCGCAACCCTTGAAAAACTGTCGATGTGGGACGATATAGCAGATAAAGATATCGCTGAAGAGACCTTCACCGACTCGCTCAACCATATGTTTGATTCGATGCTTGAGCTACGGCTCTCTGAATTGATCGCCCGCTCGCGGACCCATGGGTTAACGCCAGCAGAACGCGAAGAGGTGCGTGTGATTACTGAAGCACGTGCCCGGAAATGAATTTAACGGCTTAAGTGCCGAATATCGTTCGGGTAGATCCCGACAGCCGCACTGAGAGGCAGCGGCAAAAATACAAGTACGCCCTCGCTTTAAAGGTTGGCAGCCGTATCGCCGACACCAATCAAACGAATAAGTGTGGATACCGTCTTATGGAGCAAAACCCGCAGTCACAGCTGAAACTTCTTGTCCAACGTGGTAAGGAGCAAGGCTATCTGACCTATGCCGAGGTCAATGACCATCTGCCGGAAGATATCGTCGACTCCGATCAGATCGAAGACATCATCCAAATGATCAATGACATGGGTATTCAGGTGATGGAAGAAGCCCCTGATGCCGATGATCTGTTGCTTGCTGAAAACTCAAACAACACCGATGAAGATGCAGAAGAAGCTGCTGCACAGGTTCTGTCGAGCGTTGAATCTGAAATCGGCCGCACGACGGACCCGGTGCGCATGTACATGCGTGAAATGGGTACCGTTGAACTGTTGACCCGCGAAGGCGAAATTGACATCGCTAAACGTATCGAAGACGGGATCAACCAGGTTCAGTGTTCCGTTGCCGAATACCCTGAAGCCATCACCTATCTGCTCGAGCAGTACGATCGTGTGGAAGCAGAAGAAGCGCGTCTGTCCGATCTGATCACCGGCTTTGTCGATCCGAACGCGGAAGAAGACATGGCGCCAACGGCGACGCACGTCGGGTCTGAACTGTCTCAGGAAGAGATGGATGATGACGAAGACGAAGATGAAGAAGACGGCGACGATGACAGCAGCGACGATGACAACAGCATCGACCCTGAACTGGCGCGTGAGAAGTTCGGTGAGCTGCGTAAGCAGTATGAAGTGACCCGCGACACCATTAAAGCCAAAGGCCGCAGCCACGCAGCCGCTCAGGAAGAGATCCTGAAGCTTTCTGAAGTGTTCAAACAGTTCCGTCTGGTGCCAAAACAGTTCGATTACCTGGTTAACAGCATGCGCGTCATGATGGACCGCGTCCGTACCCAGGAACGCATCATCATGAAAATGTGCGTTGAACAGTGCAAAATGCCGAAGAAGAACTTCATCACCCTGTTCACCGGCAACGAAACCAGCGAAACCTGGTTCAACGCGGCTATCGCGATGAACAAGCCATGGTCTGAAAAGCTGCGTGATGTGGCTGACGACGTCCATCGTGGCCTGCAGAAGCTGCAGCAGATTGAAGAAGAGACCGGCCTGACCATTGAGCAGGTAAAAGACATTAACCGTCGCATGTCCATCGGTGAAGCGAAAGCCCGCCGTGCGAAGAAAGAGATGGTTGAAGCGAACTTGCGTCTGGTTATCTCTATCGCCAAGAAATACACCAACCGTGGCCTGCAGTTCCTGGATCTGATTCAGGAAGGCAACATCGGTCTGATGAAAGCGGTTGATAAGTTCGAATACCGTCGTGGTTATAAGTTCTCCACCTACGCCACCTGGTGGATCCGTCAGGCAATTACCCGCTCTATCGCGGATCAGGCGCGCACCATCCGTATTCCGGTGCATATGATTGAGACCATCAACAAGCTCAACCGTATCTCCCGCCAGATGCTGCAGGAAATGGGCCGCGAGCCGACGCCAGAAGAGCTGGCCGAGCGCATGCTGATGCCGGAAGACAAGATCCGTAAGGTGCTGAAGATCGCCAAAGAGCCAATCTCCATGGAAACGCCAATCGGCGACGATGAAGATTCGCATCTGGGTGATTTCATCGAGGATACCACCCTCGAGCTGCCGCTGGACTCTGCGACCACCGAGAGCCTGCGTGCCGCCACGCACGACGTGCTGGCTGGCCTGACCGCCCGTGAAGCGAAAGTCCTGCGTATGCGTTTCGGTATCGACATGAACACCGACCACACGCTGGAAGAAGTGGGTAAACAGTTCGACGTTACCCGTGAACGTATCCGTCAGATCGAAGCGAAGGCGCTGCGTAAACTGCGCCATCCAAGCCGCTCTGAAGTGCTGCGTAGCTTCCTGGACGACTAAGCGTCCTGAACGTAAAAAGCTCCCTACGGGGAGCTTTTTTTTGGCTTTTTTCACTTCGCTCTGTGGCAGAGTGCTCCCTAAAAAACGCCCGGCGGCGCTTTGCTTGCACGGGCATACGGATCCCGTAGGCCGGGTAAGGCGTAGCCGCCATCCGGCAGTTCGCGCCTTCTCCCATAGAGAGGTCAGGCTGAGGGCATCAGCCAGCAAAGGAGCTAAAGCCCGCGCGTCACCAGCGCCTCATCCAGCTCCCGATACGCCTCCACTAGTTTCTCCACCGTCGCCCTGTTCAGCCCACTCGGATTAGGCAACACCCACACCTGGGTCACGCCGATGGTGATACTCTGCTTTCCCCACTGTACGCCCCGCTGGCTGAAAGCCTGCTCGTACGCCTGTTTACCCAGGATAGCCAGCGCTGCCGGCTGATAGTCCTCAATCTTCTTAATCAGTTCCCGCCCGCCGCTGCGCAGCTCATGCAGATTCACCTCGCTCGCCTGCACCGTCGGCCGCTCCACCAGCATAGTGATGCCGCAGCGCGTGTCCAGCAACTGTTGCTCCTCTTCCGGCTTCAGCAGCTTGTCGGTAAACCCGGCCTGGTAGATCACCTTCCAGAAGCGATTTCCGGGGTGAGCAAAATGAAAACCGGTATGGGCGGAGGACTTTCCCGGGTTGATGCCGCAGAACACCACCCTCAGGCCTGGCGCAAGGATGTCGTTGATCATGATTACTCCCGCTTAATGGTTCAGGCTCTAAGTATAAGAGATTGAAAATGGGTTGTTTATAAAAACAGCAGGCAGGTGGGTAGGTCTGGATTGCGGCGAGGAGTTACTTTATAATCCTCCGCCACGGCCCCTTAGCTCAGTGGTTAGAGCAGGCGACTCATAATCGCTTGGTCGCTGGTTCAAGTCCAGCAGGGGCCACCAGATACAGCAAGGGCTGGAGAGAAATCTCCGGCCCTTTTGCTTTGTATCGCTTCTGAATGCCTGACTGTAGCCTTATTTTTCCCTTACACGCGTGAGCAATCTCCTGACATCAGGATCGCCTTATTACCCATAATATCTCTCTCGCGTATTAGCGGCTTACATTAAAATAACCTCTAAACTGAACACATCCGATTGTTATTAAGATTAATCCAATATCCGGATAATTATCTATTTCCGTTACATTTGCCCAACATTATCGACATGATATTAACATGAATTTTAATACCATTTTTATTGCCGTGACCCATTTCAATATTTTCCTGCATCAGATCGTTTAGTTTTAAATATGCGACAGGACTTTAAAAATGCAGGCTGAAAGTATGATGACTCATTACAAGCTACATGAATTTTTGGACGTACAACGACTTCAGACTCTGCAGGATAACTTTTCAAAATCGATGATGATCGCGCTGGTCGTGGTGGATGAAAACGGCGTTCCCGTCACCAGGCCCAGCGGGTTTTCAGACTTCTGCGCGCGCTCGCGCCTCAACCCTAACCTGACTCATCACTGTTATGAAAGCGACAAAGCTGGCGGGCGTGCCGCAATGCAGGCGCGCGAGCCGGTGGTGTATCGCTGCTACTGCGGTTTTGTCGAGTTTGCCGTTCCTATCATGATTAACGATCATTACCTCGGGGCATTTATTTCCGGCCAGGTCAAAGTGGAAGAGGAAAAAGAGCGCAGCATTCCCTATATTTTGAATAACAATGAAATCTGGGAAGAAAATCCGTGGTTGATTAATTTGCATCAAAATACGCGCCGAATGAACTATGAGCGTTTTGAATCCACAGCATCAACGCTATTACACGTTTCGTCCTATCTGGTGGAACAGGCACACGCCAATAATATTCAACGTGAGTTGCGTAAAAAGGACCAGGAGTTAACGAATGAATTAAGAATCCGTGTTGAAATTGAACGTTCATTACATGAAGCAGAATTTAAAGCGCTCTCTTATCAGATCAACCCACACTTTTTATTTAATGTATTAAACACCATTGGTCGTCTGGCGTTTCTTGAAGATGCCCAGCGTACCGAAACCATGGTGCATGATTTTTCTGACATGATGCGCTACCTGCTACGCAAAAATAATCATGGGCTGATTACGCTGCGCAATGAGATGAATTACGTCAACAGCTATATGTCGATTCAAAAAGTGCGCATGAGCGACCGCTTCGATTATCGTTACGACATCCCCGAGAAATATCTGGATGTAGTCTGCCCCTTTTTGATCCTGCAACCGCTGGTAGAGAACTTCTTCAACTACGTAGTAGAACCACGCGACACCAGCAGCCATCTGCTGATCCGCGCCACCGATGACGGTCAGGATGTCATTATAGAGGTCACCGATAATGGCGACGGCATCTCTGCGAATGCCATCGATCAGATTTTATCCGGCGACCAAAATCTGCAAAAAGGCAGCATCGGCATCAACAACATAAAAAATAGATTAAAGCTGTTATTTGGCGAGAGCTATGGCCTGGAGATCATGAGCGCCCACAAGCCCAGGATGGGCACCACTATTAAACTGCGGTTCCCGATGCTGGAAGCCTGATAGCAAAAAGAGGACATATGTTTAACATTGTTATCGTTGAAGATGAGCCTATTGAGCTTGAATCCCTGAACCGGATCGTTTCCCAGTGCGTGGAAAACGCCGTGATTCACGAAGCCTCCACCGGCAAAAAAGCGATTCAGTTAATTGATCAATTAAACCACATCGACATGATCTTTGTGGATATCAACATTCCGTTGCCAAACGGCAATCAGGTTATTGAATACCTGAGGAAAAAAAACACCGAGACCAAAGTCATCGTCACCACGGCGAACGATGATTTCGATATCGTGCGCAGTATGTATAACCTCAAAGTGAATGATTACCTGCTGAAGCCGGTGAAAAAAAGCATCCTGACCGATACCATTAAAAAAACCCTCGACGTTGATGAAGGCGATAACGAAAAATCCCGGGCGATGAAGCAAAAAGTGTTTACCCTGATCGACGAATGCCATTATGCCCCGTGGCACAGCCTGATTTTCGATATGATTAATGGCGCGTGTACGTTGGACAGGCCTGACGAGGACAAACGCAAAGAAGTCATCGATTTTCTGGAAATCATTAGCCAGTATGTGATCGCACAGGGTGAAAAGTTAGCCCCCGCCCAACGTAAAGTCGCCGCCCTGCTCAAAGACGTTAATCAGTACGGTATTACAGAGAGCCGTTACTTTCGGGTGATGATCGGCCTGCTGACCCTCAGCGAGGAGCTGTTTGATTACGCGTTCAAAGGCTATACCGGCAATATCGATTTTATTGAGCGTGCAAAATTTCATATTGAGAAAAACATCCTCCGCAACCTGACTCTGGACGACATAGCGGCAAAATCCTTCGTCAGCTCCTGCTACCTGAGCCGGGCGTTCAAGAAAATCACCGGCATTGGGTTTTCGAATTATATTGCCATGCGCAAGATCGCTATCGCCAAATCGTTGTTGCAGTTCAGCGATCTGAAGGTAAATACCATTGCGCTGGAGCTGGCCTACCAGGACGCCAACTACTTCTGTCGGATCTTTAAAAAAGAGACCGGCATGGCACCGTCTGATTATCGGAAAATCGTGACATCGGGAGAGGATGAGGCCGTGGCGTAATTTTGCGCTGGCCCGTAAATGAAAACAAAATAGTCCAACAGACCCGCAAGATAGTGTACGCCCCCTTGTCTGGTTGCCCCCTAAGATAGGAATAAAACTTCCAGACAAGTGACTCGCTTTGAACGATTACCTGTTTACCTCCGAATCCGTTGCCGAAGGGCATCCCGACAAAATGGCCGATCAGATTTCCGACGCCATTCTGGATGCCATTCTCCTGCAGGACCCCTGGGGCAAAGTGGCCTGCGAATGCCTGGTCAAAACCGGCGTCGCTATCGTCGCAGGCGAAATCTCCACCCACGCCACGGTGGATATCGAGCAGATCGTCCGCAACACCATTAAAGAGATTGGCTACGATCATTCCCGGTTGGGCTTCGACGGCAACACCTGTGGCGTCCTGAATATTCTCGGCAAACAGTCCAGCAATATTGCCGACGGTATTCGCAGTCACACCCCGGACGCGTTGGGCGCAGGCGACCAGGGCATCACCTTCGGTTACGCCTGCGATGAAACCCCGGAACGGATGCCCGCCACGCTGGTTTACGCCCATCGTCTGATGGCGCGCCAGGCGCAGCTGCGTAAGTCTCAGCGGCTGGCGTTTTTACTTCCCGATGCCAAAAGCCAGGTCACCCTGCGCTATCAGGATAACCTGGTGCATTCGGTGGATACTGTGGTTGTGTCCACCCAGCACAGCCCGGATATTTCGCTGGCGACACTGCGTGAAGCCGTTATCGAAGAGATCATCAAACCGGTCATGCCGTCACACTGGCTCACGCCCCATACCCGCTTTCTGGTCAATCCGGCAGGCGCTTTTGTGATTGGCGGCCCGGTGGGCGATTGTGGGTTAACCGGGCGCAAAATCATTGTCGATACCTATGGCGGAGCAGCCTGCCACGGCGGTGGCGCATTTTCCGGTAAAGACCCCTCAAAGGTCGATCGTTCCGCAGCCTACGCCGCTCGCTATGTGGCGAATAATATTGTCGCTGCCGGCCTTGCGTCGCGCTGCGAAGTGCAGCTGGGATGGGCTATTGGCCTCCCCCGCCCCGTTTCCGTCAGGATCAACACCTTTGGCACACAAGTCGTGTCAACAGAGGCGTTGCAGCAGGCGGTTAACCGCCATTTTGATCTCAGCGTCTACGGCATCATCAGCATGCTCGACCTGCTGGTCCCCCGCTATCGTAAAACGGCCTGCTACGGCCACTTTGGTCGCGACAGCTTTCCGTGGGAACGCACGGATAAAGCGGCGCTATTACGCGAAGACGTTGGCCGTTAAGCCGACGCGCGCGCAGCATAATGTGAATTTTTCTACAGGAGAAGTATATGTCCGGGCAAAGTTTAGGCTTGATCGAAACCGTCGGAATGGCTGCGGCGGTGGAAGCCGCGGATGCCGCCATGAAATCCGCTAACGTCAGCCTGGTGGGCTATGAGTTAACCAAAGGCGGCGGGATGGTCACGGTGAAGCTGGAAGGGGAAATTGGGGCGATAAACGCCGCCGTGGCGGCTGCCATCAGCGCAGCGGGCCGGGTGGGTAGCGTATACGCCCACAAGGTCATTGCCCGCACCGCGCAGCATATTGAGCATATTATTCACTCGACAGAGACGGTCGGCATCGTGCGGCCTGAACCTGAAACGCCAGCGCCTGCTGTCACCCATCAGACTGAAGAAACGCCAGTGCAGACTATCCCGCTAATCAATATTGATACCTCCAACGATGCATCCTGCATGGACCTTGCTGAAGAAACACCGCACGATCCCGTGAAGAAAGGGCCGCGTCCGGGGCCGAAGAAAAAATAACGCTATCGGGAGTAAAACAAAAAAGCCAGCGGGTTACCCCGCTGGCTTTTTTTCTCTCTCAAGGCATTACATGAGCGGAATCAGCGTGAACAGCCCGATAGTCGCCAGCAGGTTAACCGCTGTTGTCATTATGGCAATGGCCATTGCCGGCGGATCAATATGGGTATCACCATGAACCAGAAAGATACGCGACATCAGTTCGCCTAACAGCGCGCAAATAATACCGACAATTCCCGCCCATAGCAGGCTGCCGGACAGCACCGCCACCAGCGCGGCGGGCAGCGCGATGTGGTGCGACACGGGCACCTGGGTATTGAAATGCAAAAAGATCAGTGAAAACGCAGAAATGCCGAACGCCAGCAGCGCGCCGTTGCCACCGAACTTGAGCCCTAAAAATCCGGCCATCAGGCCGATCCCCAGCCCCAGCACTGAGAGCTGCGGAATGCGACTATGATAAGGCATCCAGCATTTATCCTGCGGCGGGTAGCAGTGGCGGATCCCCTGCTCCGGCTTGCCAAACAGGCCTGTTTTTCCGAACACCAGTCGGCTAATCACCCCGGAGATCACCACCGTTAGCGCCACGGTATCGGTCCAGGCATTACCGGACGGGAACGCTGGGATCTGGTTGAGCACCCAGGCAATGACATAGCCCCCCGCCCCGAAAATCCCACCCACCAGCAGCACATCATAGGCCGCCAGCCCGCTCAGCCCGGCGGTGATATCGCGTCCCGAGCCCAGTTTGCCTCTCTTTGCCGCGTACGCCGTCGCCGCCACGCCCGCAGCAAATCCGCCGGTATGCGGCCCAAACAGCCCAAACGGGAAGGTAATAAAATCTGACGGTGCGCCGGTAATAATTTGCACGACCGCCATGGCGATCACCAGCAGTCCAACAAATTCAAACGCCGCCAGCGCGCCAATCGCCGCGCCGAATATGCCGCCGCCAAAGGCAACGAGAATATCTAAGCTATTCATATAGCTCACCTCTGTAATGGGATTAAAGTAAAGGACAACGTCAATGAAATGCAGAATGCAGAATGGCTCCGGGTATATTTATAATTAAAATAAGATGTATTGAAAAAATAAAAAAGCGCAGCATTATTGTGCCGCGCCATAATAACTCAGTTAATTAACCACCGATGTGACAGTTAAAACCTGATGATTCAACCGTCGCTTTTAAAGTTGCCATGCTGGCTTCAGCAATACTTTTCGCCTCGCTCAGCGGATATTGCCGACCCAATAAATTATATTTATTTTCACCAAAGCTGTGATAAGGCAACAGGTGTATGGTATCGACATTTTGCATTAAGCGAGCAAATTCAGCGATATTATGAATCTCCTGCGGATTGTCGTTCACGCCGGGGATCACCGGAATACGCACCACCACTTTGGTTAAAAATGAAATGCGCAGCAGGTTTTCCAGAATCACGCTGTTATTCACACCGGTGTTACGCTGATGAACTTCGGGATCAATCGCTTTGATATCGGTAAGTGCCAGATCCACGTAGGGAAACACTGCGTCAATCACGGCTTTAGTGGTGAAACCGGTGGTTTCAATGGCGGTATGCCAGCCCTTCGCCTTACAGGCTTTCAGCAGCTCGCGGGCAAATTCAGGCTGCGCCAGGGGTTCGCCGCCAGACAGGGTAATGCCCCCGCCGGAACGACGGTACAAGTTCTCTTCTTTTTCCAGCTCGCGCATGACTGCCGCTACCGACATCCGCTTGCCTTTCATTTCCAGCGCGCGGGTCGGGCAGACATCGGTACATTTCCCGCACTGGATACAGCGGTCACGATCGATAAACCAGCTATTGCTGGTTGACAATGCCTGTTGCGGACAGACATCAATACATTTTCCACAGCGAATACAATCGTTCTTTTTAAATAACAGCTCTGGCTGCGGACGTTGTGATTCAGGATTACTACACCATTTGCAGGAAAGCGGGCAACCTTTAAAAAAAGGGATGGTGCGAATGCCCGGCCCATCATGCAAAGAATAGCGTTGAATATTAAAAATGACGCCTTCGGTTTCGTACTCAACTTTATTCATAACATCACTCTATAGTAGCCAGTTAAATTACCCTTACAGGTAAAATAAAAACCAGACGGTGTAACAATGAATAATAGCGGGCCAGAGGAAACTCCCTGGCCCGTATGTTATTTACGACAGTTGCTGCTCCGTACGGCTAATGATGTCGTCCTGCACCTCTTTCGCCAGCACGACCCACTGAGCGCTGTAACCTGCCACACGCACCACAAGATCCTGATGCTGCTCAGGGTTTTTCTGCGCTTCAATCAGGGTGTTGCGATCGATCACGTTGAACTGGACGTGCATCCCTTTCTTATCGAAGTAGTTACGCACCAGGCCGCTAAAGTTACGCAGACCATTCTCGCCAGCCAGTGAAGACGGCAGGAATTTCTGGTTGTAGAGCGTGCCGTTGGAGGCAATAAAGTGGTCAAGCTTGGCCACCGAATTGGCTGCGGCGGTTGGGCCGAGAGTATCTTTACCCTGACGTGGTGACACGCCATCGGCCAGCGGCTCTTTCGCCAGTCGGCCATCCGGCAGCGCGGCAACGTCTTTCCCAAACAGCACGTTCGCGGACACCGGGTAGATACCGGCCTGGAACTGGCCGCCACGCGGGTTGGTGTATTTCTCCACTTCCTGGCAGTAGATCAGGGCACATCGGCGGGCCACTAAATCCACGTCGTCGATATCGTTGCCGAAGCATGGGGTATTTTCCAGGATACGGCGGATTTCTTCATGACGGGACAGGTTGCCGGATTGTGCCGCAGCCGCATTGTCGGATGTCAGCTGACGATAGACTTCGTTTTTAATCGCCGTCGGATCCAGCGCGCCATGCTGCTCAATGATGCGTTTCACCACCTCGTAGATGTCCTGCTCATTAAGCGAGGATTTCGCCGCCGGAGTGTGCGGGTTAGCACCTACCGGGTACCCGAAGTTATTCTCCAGCGCGCTTTTCAGCTCGCTCAGGGAGAGCTTGCGATCTTCGAACACCTGCTTCTGGATGGCGTAGACGGAGTCGCCAGTGTCAGCAACGCCGAACGCCTGCGGGCCAGTGAAGTTGTAGATAGCGCCACCTTCCTGCAAGGATTTACCGCGACCGATACAATCGTCTACCAGAGCAGAGAGGAACGGCAGCGGGCAGCGTTCTCCGTGGGCGATATCCACGCTGTTACAGGCTTCAACCAGTTGATGAACGAAGTGCGCCATCTGTTTCTGAAACGCACTGTAGAAATCATCCATACCGGTGTACTGCGTAAGTTCACCCGTTACCGGACCCAGCTGTTTGCTACCGACGCGGCCGTTGTTAAGGGTAATTTCCAGCACTTTTGCCACGTTAAAGAACGCCGCGTCATGCCAGCCTTCGGTGCGGTGCGGTGCCTGCGGCTCCACACAACCGATGATGCAGTAATCACGCGCGTCACGCAGCGATACGCCACGGTTTTGCAGCGCCGGGATAATCACTTCATCGTTGTACATCGCCGGCACGCCAAGGCCCATGCGCACCAGTTCGCAAGCGCGATAGAGAAAAGCGTCCGGGGTGCCCTGCCATACGCGGATGGAGAAAGACGGCTGCGGCAGACGTACGTGTGCGGTCGCTTCCATACACATGTAGCTCAGATCGTTGGTCGCGTCGCGCCCGTCTTCGGTCTGGCCGCCACAGCACAGGTTCTGGAACACGGCATACCCGGCGAACGCCTGGGCAGACACTTCGTCACGGGTTTTGTTAATGTCGTTGAGTTTGATCCAGCAGCAATCGACCAGCTCCTGCGCGAATTCGCGGGAGATGGACTTGTCCGCCGCCAGATACGGATACATATACTGGTCGAAACGGCCCGGGGAGATAGAGTGACCGCTGGATTCGATCTGCAACATGCTCTGGATGAACCAGAAGGTCTGGCACGCTTCCCAGAACGTGGTCGCACCGTATTCCGGTACGCGGGTACAGTTCTGCGCGATTTGCTCCAGCTCGCGTTTACGGGTCGGGTTGCTTTCCAGCTGCGCCAGGCGGGATGCTTCTTCCGCATATCGATGGGCAAAACGGATCGCCGCGTTATAGCTTATCAATACCGCGTTATAGAACTGCTCTTTCTTGATATAACCAGGTTCGGTGCGGTCCAGCGCGTCGAGAGCGCGGGTCACCTCGTTAATGATGCCGCGAAAACCGATTTTCAGCACCTTACCGTAGTCAACGCTAACGTGGCCGACACCGCCGAAGAAGTAGTTGCCTACGGTGAACACGCCGCTCGCCATACTCTCTTTGGTGCTGTCCGACATGTAAGAGGCGGCCAGAGAACTGGTGGTTTTACCCGGCCAGTATTTGAACGCTTCATGCAGCTCCTGAGCGGTCTTTTTCGAGATAATGAACGGGTCGGCGATGCGGTGCTCCATCGTCCCGAACTCTTTCTCTACCCAGTCGTAAGAGAATTCCGGGCAGATTTCAGTCGAGCGTGGATTAATGGTTACTGCGCCCACGATTAATTCGTCCGGGCGAATCGTCACTGGCAATTCATTAAAAATTTTTTCTACAACTTTCGCACGCCGCATAATGGCTGGCAGTTGTTCAGTCTCTTTATAGGCCTGTGTTGCCAGCACAGCGCGCTCTGATTCCACATACGGTTTCGCCGTCAGAATCATATTTTTCAGTCGTACAACACGATCGGTCGGATTAGAAAAGCCTTTCTCTAACATATAAAACTCCCGAATATATTTTGATAACCTTGCGGCGGTGCCGGGGTATTAATGAATAATGCTGATACCTGTCTGTGTAATAAAGTGACGTAATATTGCCGGATGCCCCATCCAGGTGGCCGCCGTAATGAGGTTGCCATCAACGACGGCCTCATCATCCGCAGCAGTGACCCACAGGCCACCCGCCATCTCCACTTCCGGTTGCACCGTAAAATAGCCTGTCAATTTCCTGTCTTTTATTACCCCCGCAGCGGCCAGAATTTGTGGGCCATGACAAATTGCGGCAACAGGTAATGAGAAATTCATTGCGTAGTGCATAATATTCAGGACCGATTTATTTAATCGCAGGTATTCCGGTGAACGCCCGCCTGAAATATACACACCGCTATATTCCTGTAACTTTATTTCGTCAAATGATGCGGTTAATCTAAAAAGGTGTCCGGGTTTTTCAGTGTAGGTTTGGTCACCTTCAAAATCATGAATCGCGGTTTTAATAAACTCGCCGGTTCGTTTACCCGGACATACAACATCCACTCTGAAACCTAACATGCTTAATGCCTGCCATGGCACCATGACTTCATAGTCTTCAGAGAAATCGCCTGCGATAAGTAATATCTTTTTCATAAGCGAACTCTCAAAACTGGTTATCGTCTTCCTCAATGATTCGCATGGCTTCATGCACCGCCGCGACTTCGCCGAAAATGGCCAGGGTGGTGACGTGCTGGGGGCAACTGCCAAAGATTTCCGATACCACCACACTGGCGCTTTTGCTGGCCACATCGGCATAAAAATAGAGATCCGGAACCGGCAGCATTAACAATCCAATGGCGTCAATGCGAATCAACTCCAGACGCGAACGAAACTCCCCGGGCATGCGCCGCTTCAACATGGCCAGGATCTCCGGGGTCGGCGCGTTTATGATCCGTTTTTTCATCTTTGCGTTACCCTTCACGATGGTTAGCGAATATTCAACGCTTCAACCATTACGCAGCGACGATGCCGTGCAAACGCGCGTGCTGACGTAAGCCCTTCACCGGTCGGCCCGGCGATCGTAAAGGTGGCATGCCCTTCGCCACCCACCCCGATCCCCGCATAAGAGGGACCATTTTTCACAAAGATGGTGGTCTGGATCAGGCGCGCCATTTTGGTCAGCTTTTCGACGTTGGTGGAGTGCATAATCGCGGTATGGCGATTGCCGTGCTCTACGTGCACTGCCAGTTCGATGGCTTCATCAACGTTATCGACGCGTACCACCGGCAGGACCGGCATCATCAGCTCATGCACCACAAAGGGATGGTTTTTCTCCGTCTCGATTAAGATGACTTTAATGTCATCACCCACGGTGATACCCAGTTGTTGAAGGATGTAACGTGCATCTTTACCGACAAAACCGGTATTCGGCCCGGTGCCTTTTTCGTTCAGCACCAGGGTCTGCAATTGCTGTATCAGCTTCTTGTCGCATAGCAGATACGCGCCGCTTTTCTTCATGCAGTGGATCAGATAATCAGCCACCTGATTCACCACAATCACCTCTTTTTCGGCCACGCACGGCAGGTTGTTGTCAAAGCTGCAACCTTTGATGATATCGCACGCTGCTTTTTCGATATCCGCCGTTTCGTCCACCACCGCTGGCGGGTTGCCTGCGCCTGCGCCAATCGCTTTCTTGCCGGATGACATAACGGTTTTTACAATGGCAGGACCGCCAGTAGCCACCAGCATGTTGACGCGCGGGTCGTTGATCATGGCGTTAGTGTTATCGATAGAGGGTTTCGTCACCGTGACGACCATATTTGCCGGCGCGCCCAGCTGAGCCAGCTTGTGATTGATAAGCTCAACCGCGTACAGCGAGACTTTCCGCGAACGCGGGTGGGGACTAAACACCACGGTGTTGCCCGCCGCCAGCATGCTGATGCTGTTGTTAATGATGGTCTCGGTCGGATTAGTGGTGGGTGTGATCGAACCAATCACCCCGAACGCGGAGTACTCGATCAGCGTTAACCCCCCGTCTCCGGTTATCGCGCGGGTGGCCAGGTCTTCGAGACCTGGCGTTTTCAGCGCGGCGACGCGGTTTTTAATCAGTTTGTCCTCGTAATTCCCCATGCCGGTTTCGTCCACCGCCATACGGGAAATGGCGCGCAGCACATCCTCCTGCAGGAAGACATCGCGAATGCCATTAATAAACGTGGCACGGTCTTGCATAGAACAGTGGCGATACTGCACCTGCGCCAGCACGGCCGCTGAAATCGCCTCGTCCATGGTCTCGAATGCGCCCGTTCCGGCACTTGCGACCTGAGACGGTGCACTGGCGGCGCGCCCGGACTGCTGCTGCGCCAGCGCCTTAGCGACGATATCATCCAGGCCTTCAACCCGCCCTGCCTCTGAGGTGGCGGGAGTCACTGCCGGAACCGTATCCGGTGTTGCTTTGGTGAATTTGCTCAGAATGGTCGAGACAGCCTGAGCGATTTCAATATCATTCATCTTTAAATTCCTTACTACCGACCGCGTCGCGCGTCGTCTCCCGCGGCTTAGATATACGGCGTCGTGGTGGATTTAATTTCCGCCGGATCTAGCGTGGAGAGCAGTTGCAGCCCCACTTCTCGTGCAGCAATCACCGCCTGGCGTACCGCGCCGGAATCACCGGAAAAGGTAAAGATCACTTCGTTACTGAAGCTCGTGCCTTTCGACGGACTGGCGTAGCCCACCGGGTCAACAACGGCGGATTTCGCCGCAGCATCAGCAATCACCAGGCCAATCGCCGCAGGCGAGGCACAGGTCATCCCGAAGGATTTTCCAATCGGCGCGCCCAGCGCTTTATGCAGCGCATAGCTGGCGCGTGCGGTGTATTGAAATTCAAGGTGGCCTGCCGGCGAGCCGTAGACGTCGCCCATGGTGCGTTCAATTTCTGCCAGCGCAACTTCCACCGCACGTCTGACGTCGGAAACATCAGACGCGCCAAAAATAATTAAGCAGCCGTGCCCGCCGCCACCTTCCGTGTCGCGAGCCAGCTCGATAGAGATAATTTCACTATTGGTCGCTTTGATGGCTTCATCCGCCGCAAAAATTTGCGGACCTGCGCCGGTACGTGCCCCCAGAATACCGATCGAGCGATATTTCTTGTCGATATTCATAATTTCATGCAACTGATTATCGACATTGGCAATCACCAGGCCGATAGTGTGCCCCAACGCAGTGCCGACAAATTCCGTAATTCCGCAACCGGCAAAGTTGGCGGCGGTTTTAGCCTTCGGCTTCGTGTCGGTTTGTTTATTCATTACGTCAGATATAATCTGCTCAACAAGATTATCTCTCATGATCAGTATCCTTTTTTGTTATTAACCGACGGCCTTCGGCAGAATTTTTTCCACCTCAATGTGCGGACGCGGAATAACGTGTACGGAGACCAGTTCGCCCACTTTACCCGCAGCGGCAGACCCGGCGTCAGTAGCGGCTTTTACGGCCCCTACATCGCCGCGAACCATCACAGTTACCAGGCCGGAACCGATTTTTTCATAGCCCACCAGGGTCACGTTGGCGGATTTCACCATGGTGTCTGCTGCTTCGATTGCCGAGACCAGGCCTTTCGTTTCAACCATTCCTAATGCTTCTTGTTGCATACCAACCTCGATATTTCCGCTTGAAAGAAAATGTGCACACAGGAATAGCAATCCATGGATTGGCCCTGTGCGTTAATTATTTATGCATTCTGATACTAAGGTTATTCGGACAAAATGTTTTGCGCGCTAGCCGGACTATCTTGTTTTCAGGATCATCTTCCCGACAATAAAATCCACCTGCCTGCGGCAATAACCGCCTTATTTCTATGCCGCGCAACGGGCGAGGTCCGCCGCATCTGTGGCAATCATTTTTTCTTCATTGGTCGGGATAACCGCAATCTTTGTCGAGCCCGTTCTGGAAATCAGCCCGCCGCGGCCACCGAATAACTGCTGATTGCGCGCGTTATCCAGCTCCAGCCCCAACGCCTGGAGGCGTTGTACGGTAAGTTCACGGATCAGCGCCGAGTTCTCGCCAATGCCGCCGGTAAAAATCAGGGCGTCGAAGCGTTTAAGCGCCGTGACATGGCCGCCGATATGCCGGGCCAGGCGGTGTACCATCACCTCGATGGCCAGCGTCGCCCGCGCATGCCCCGCCGCCCGGGCTTCCTGCAACGTACGACAATCGCTGGATAACCCTGAAATCCCCAGTAAGCCGGACTGGTTGTTGACCATTTTGTACAGCGCATCGACAGGCTGCCCGGTGCACTTCGCCAGATAGGCGGCGGCACCAAAATCCAGATCGCCGCAGCGTGTGCCCATCACCAGCCCCTCCAGCGGCGTCATGCCCATTGAGGTATCGACACTCTCGCCGTTCTGTACGGCGCAAAGGGAAGAGCCATTCCCCAGATGAGCAATCACGATACCGTGATCTGCCGGGTCAAGTTCCAGCGCGTTCAGCGCTTCGCTGGCGATATAGCGATGGGAGGTGCCGTGGAAACCGTAGCGACGCACCTGATAATCGTGCTGGTACTCCAGCGGAATGGCGTAGGTATAGGCGGCCGGGGATAACGTCTGATGGAACGCGGTATCGAACACTGCAATCTGCGGTAGCGCAGGCAGCAGCGCACGCGCCGCCTCAATGCCGATCAGGTTGGCGGGATTGTGCAGCGGCGCCAGGGCCGACAGCGCACGGATTTTTTCAATCACCTCGTCGGTCACCCGCACCGAGCGTTTAAAATCACTCCCACCGTGCGCCACGCGATGACCGATGGCGGTAAGGCTGTTCAGCAGTTGCCGCTCCGCGAGCTTCCCGAACAGGACGTCTAACGCATGTTGATGGCTGGCTTCTGCCAGCGCCATGCTGGATGAATTACCGTCGCGATCTTTAAAGGTGATGGTGGCACGATCAATCCCCAACCGCTCCGCCAGCCCAGACAGCACCGGCCGATCGGCATCCTGGGGGATGACCGAGAACTTCATCGAAGAAGAACCACAGTTAATGACTAATACACAAGCTAAGGACATGATGACCCCTGATATGGACTGCGATGAAAATTAACAGGTTATTGCGAGGGGAAAACGCAGCGCGCTAAACCGCGCCATCGCCTGGCGGGCGATACGCATATCGTCTTCCACGCTGCCGCCGCTGACGCCAATCCCGCCGAGCAGGCGTCCGCCTGACCAGCAGGGAAACCCGCCGCCGAAGCAACAGATCCCTTTTTCTTTATCAAGACCGTATAACTCTCCGCCCGGCTGTACCCGCCTCGCCAGTTCATGCGTCGCCATCTTTAGCGCCACGGCGGTCCAGGCCTTTTGCGGTGCCAGGGTATGGCTCACCAGCAGAGCGTGATCCATGCTGAAAAAAAACCGCTGATGCCCGCAGGCATCCGCCAGGCTGAAAACAACAGGCACATGGCAAGCCGTAGCGGCCTCCCGCACCAGCTTCGCCAGCAGTTCAGCATCGTCCAGGCTCAGGGACATTTGCCGCTCCGGAAGTTGCGTAGCGATGGCGTCATTGATCCAGTTGTCGAGCACAGCATCGTGTGTAGCCATACCTTATTCTCCCTGGATCGCCGCTATTTGCCGTTCAGTTCAAGCGAGTCGACGATGCCCACCACGGCAGCATCAATCACCGAGTGCTCTTTGCTGTTGCTCATCCGCGCCGAGCTACCGGTGGTCACGATAACAATCTCGCCGTTACCCGCGCCGACGGTATCCACGGCCACCTGAGCGTGGCCGGTAGGCTGATAGTTTTCATCCAGGCGCGCCACCATCAGCAGTTTCGAGCCATTCAGAGAGGTGTGTTTGGTAGTGGAAACCAACGCACCCGTGACTTTTGCGAGGTACATACTTCCTCCGGCTAGCCGTAAATAAGGGTGAGATTGCGCCGCGAGATTTCATCTTTGGCGGCAGGGGTGATCAGCGTATCGCGCTCGACCCACAGCTCTTCGCCGGGGGCAAGCAGGCGAATATCGCGCAGGGTAATTAAGCGTTTTTTCCCGGCGGTTGGCAGGCTGGTGGAGGGCACGGACAGGCTTACCGGGTGAGGATCGACGTGGGCCATTTTTTTGCCAGCAATCGTCACGCCGTAGCTTTCCAGTACCTGAGCGTAACCGGCCAGCCGGGCCAACAGCGTCAGCGGCAAGCGGTCGTCATGGCACTGCGGATGCAGCGTGGCGATCGCCTGTTTACGCTGCTGCAAGGCCTGAAATACCGCCTCGCATGCCAGGTTGTCGCGGATACCCAGCGCGATTTTGCTCATGCTGTTGACCGAAAGTGCCGGTAAATAGAGGGCATCGTAATCTGCGCGCTGGCGGTCGAATCCGGCGCGGGAGCCGCGCTGGCGTAACGCGTCAATGCAGGCCGCTTTCAGCGCCGACTGGCTGGCGCTGTGGGAAAAACTCACCCATAGCGCATAGCCCGCCTGCTCCAGCGCCGCGAGACAGTTCAGGGTTTCAGGGAGTGAAGAAAGGTCGTCACCGGTCACCACCACGCGAACATTTTTTTGCGCCACGGACTGCGCCAGCAATTCGGCGATCGCCCGGTCAAGCAGCTGCGATAAGGTCTGGCTGTCCATCGGTTCTCATTTACCCCGCATTCATTGCGATACCTAACGGCGTCACTAACAGTGGCTCCACCGACGGAACCACGTTTTTGCCGGTGTACTTGCTGAACACCGCGGCAAACTGGCTGAAGCTACTGGCGCCGCCCACCAGATAGATATTTTTCACCCGCTGCGTGGTGAGCCATCCCGATACCAGGCTGGCCATTTTTTGCGCCACCGGCAGCACCAGGGTAAAGACCTGCGCTTCCAGCGCCGGATCTTTTTTCATCGCTTCCGCCTCGGCATATTCCAGGTCGAGCGCCCCCGCGATAACCAGCGTCATATGGCTGCCACCAGTGGGTTCATCGGCGCTAAAGGTCACTTTGCCACTTTTTAAAATGCTCATTCCGGTAGTTCCGCCTCCGACATCCACCACCGCACCGTTTTTAATATTCAGCGCGCTGGCGGCCGCCACCGGCTCATCGAGCACGTTAGTGACGGTAAAGCCCGCCGACTCCACAACGTTAACGATCACCTTTGTGTTGCCGTCGGAAATGCCCGGCGGAATGGCGGTTGCCGCGCGATCGAGGGTGCGGCCCAGCCTTTCTTCGAGAAGGCTTTTCAGTCGCGATACGACCCGGCTGGCGGTGAGGTAATCCACCACCACGCCGTCTTTCACTACGCTGGAGGGGTAGGTCACTCCTGCCACCGGCTGGTTATCTTCATCCACCACCACTATCGCGATATTGGCCGTACCGAGATCCACCCCCACCTTCAACGCACCGGTGCAGGGCCGACATTCACCGCTGTCAATCAGGGCAGCCAGGGCGTGCAATCGGCGGTTTTCGGGGTTGTCAGCCATGACGCACATCCTGTTTGATACCGCGCACCCTGTCGCCATTGCGCAGACCGAAACCGTTGGCCTCTTCCACATCAATATGCAGTTCCAGCACCGCATCCGCCGTGACGCGCACCACCACGTGGCTCAGCACGCCGCCGCGTGGGCCGTTGGTCTGAACGTCGATTTCCATCCCGTCGCGCAGGCCATGCAGCTCGGCTTCCTGAGGTGAAATGTGGATATGCCGCCAGGCGACAATCATGCCGTTGTGCTTCACCACTCGCCCTTTCGGGCCGATGATGTCAATTCCCGGCGAATCCAGTAGATCGCCCGACATCCGCACCGGCGCCTGGGCACCCAGCGCAAAACCATCGGCGACGGAGATCTCCACCTGGGTGGTATTACGCAACGGGCCTAATACCCGCACTTTGCTCAGCTCGCCTTTCGGGCCGCGCAGCGTCACCATCTCTTCGGCCGCATACTGCCCGGGCTGTTTGACGGCTTTAAAACGGGTCAGCGTGGAGCCGTAGCCAAACAGGATGTCCATATCTTCCCGGCACAAGTGAACGTGGCGGTTAGACACGCCCACCGGAATATCCAGCGCAACGGGTGCGGCGACGGGCGCAGCCGGGCTTTTACCGGTGGCGAGTTCCTGAAGGATTTGCTGAGTGATCCATTCAGCTTGTTGTTCGGTGTAATTCATAACGGAAACGACCTGGTTATTGGGTTATCGCGTGGTTACTGAGCGTCTGTTCATCAGGATAGGGAGTCACGACGCCCGATATTTGTTGATCAACAGGACTTTTTTGCCCGCTTCATGCGAGCAGGACAAATGTGTCCCGTTAGCCCGTCACCTGATCAAGCAGCGCTTCTACGTCCCGGGCGTTAGCAGACCGTGGGTTTGACGCGGTGCATCCATCGGCCAGCGCGGAACTCACCAGTGCCGCTCGCAGCGCGCTGATTTTCGCCCGGTCAATGCCCAACTCGCTCAGCGTGGCGGGAATACCGAAATGGCGGTTAATCTGACGGATAGCCTGCGTCATCTGCGTGATAGCCTGCCCGGGAGCGGCATGCTCGATCCCCATGATCTGCGCGCAGCGGTGGTAGCGATCGCGGGTGTGTGCAGCGACCTGCTGGCTGTTGAAGTCGATCACAATCGGCAGCAGCATGGCGTTAATTTTGCCGTGGGGAATATGCAGCATGCCGCCAATGGCATGGGCCATGCCGTGGACCAGCCCCAGCCCGGCGGCGTTAAACGCCATCCCGGCCATGCAGGAGGCATTGTGCATATGGGTACGCGCCACAATGTCTTTTTCATCGTTAAACACCTGCGGCAAGTAGCGCCAGGTAAGCGCGATGGCCTTTTCCGCCAGCGCATCGCTAAAGTCGTTCGCGCCAGTGGCGACAAACGCTTCGATGGCATGGGTCAGCACATCCATACCGGTATCCACCGCCACATGGCGCGGCACGGTTAATACCAGGTTCGGATCGAGAATGGCGATATCCGGCACCAGATGTCCGGAGATCAGCGGATATTTACGCCCGTTATGCGGATCGGAAACGATCGCATAGGCGGTCACTTCCGATCCGGAGCCGCTGGTGGTGGGAATGGCGATGAGTTCGATGTGATGATCGGTAAAATACTCTTCCAGCGTCACTTTGATCCCTTTCGCCGCATCCAGCGAGGAACCGCCGCCGAGAGCAATAATCACGTCAGGTTTAAAGGTTTTAAAACGTGCCGCTCCCGCGATCAGAATATCAATATCGGGATCGGGTTTGACCTCGCCAAAAATAGAGACTGATGCCTGGGGCATGTAATCAATCAAATAACGGGTTTTACCTGATGTCACCATAAAATCGTCGGTGACAATCGCGACGCGTTTATCATTAAACTGGCTCAGCGAGGTGATCGCCTCTTCGCCAAAATAGATCTGAGGACAGGAAAAAGAACAACTGGCCATGTGTTGCAACCCTTATCTGGATACCGGCATGGTAAGCAGTAATAAACAATGGGGGTAAACTAACATGGCACTATTTTTGAGAGGCTAAGCATGTTTGTGCAGGTGGAGGATTATTTTGCGCGATTGTTTTACCTTGGGCAAAAAAGTCCTCAAGGGGTAATGAAACCAGCCCAGCGGGATAAAAACAGGACGGCAGTGGCGGGAAGCGGTGCAGTGACCAGATGATGAGTAACGCTTTCGTCAAATTCGGGATAACACAAGGTTGGGATCGTAGCCACAAGGCAACCTCCGTCGAGTTGTTCAGGTTCCTGCGCCCGGTTGCAGTTTCTCCTGCAACGCCCTCATCCTACGCCTCTCCCCAACCCGTCAAAAGTAGAATCCTTCTCCCGTTTCATCTCTCCCTGCAAAAACGAATCGTCATTTTTTGTAAAATGAAATATCGTTTTAGATATCTTCATCACAATTTGCTTTTCGGAAGTTGTTAAGATATCCGCCCATACAGACAGTAAGGTTTTTGTGCAGATAACTAACAGGTGTGAGAAACGAGGAGCATGTATTAGCGCTTTTATTTAAAAACAACACACGGATTTAACATTTTATTATTACAGCGCCAACAAAATAACCAGCGTGATTACGCTGGTGGCATTCGCTCGGCCTGATAATTTTTTATTAACTATTTTGATATCTCTTAAATACGGAAAACTATCGTGGATTACATTATTAAAATACTTGGCACGCCTGCGATTATCGTCGCGTTCATTGCTTTTTTAGGCTTGGCGCTACAAAGAAGTAGCCTCACCGACATTATTAAAGGCACCCTCCTCGCCTTTATTGGTTTTGTATTAATTAAAACCGGTGGGAGTATTCTCGGCGGCGTATTAACCATGTTCAGCGATATCTTTACCAATGCGTTTGGCTTGCGCGGGGTCGTGCCCAGCAACGAAGCGATTATGGCGCTGACCATCGATACTCTGGGCCGACCGGCGGCGTTCATCCTGTTCTTCGCGATGATCATTAACGTGCTGCTGGCCCGCTACACCCGCTTTAAATCTATTTACCTGTCGCTGCACCTGATCGTCTTTATGGCCTTCTCGGTGACCGCCGCCCTGGTGGGATTAGGTTACAGCGAGCAGTTCGCTATTATTTTCGGCTCGCTGGTCATCGGCACGTATATGGCGGTATTCCCGACTATCCTGTCACGCTTTAGCCGTAAAATTATCGGCCATAACGATTACTGTATCGCCCACGCCGCCTCCAGCTCCTATATTATCGGTTCCTATCTCGGGAAATGGTTTGGTGATACCTCGGTCAACGTCGAAGAGGTCAAAGTCAGCGGTAAATTCAGCTTCCTGAAAAACCCGGACGTGGCGACCTTTATTACCATGTTCTTCCTGCTGGGGATCTCCTCCATCTTTGCGGAAGAAGCCTTCCTTAACAACGTGCTGGCGAATAAACCTTACTTTGTCTGGCTGCTGGAGAAATCCGCCACCTTCGCGGGCGGGTTATATATCGCCAAAAAAGGCGTGGTGATGTTCACCGAAGAGATCGTCCCGGCTTTCAAAGGCTTCTCGCAGGTCGTGGCGCCGGGTTCTGTTCCGGCCGTGGATCCGATGGTGCTGTTCGACAAGTCACCGAACGCGGTACTGGTTGGGTTCCTGGTGAGCTTTGTGGCGGAACTGTGCTGCGTGGCGATCTTCCCGTTTATCGGTCTGCCGATCATTATCCCGGGCATTATGGCGAGCTTTATTACCGGCGGTAGCGCGGCGATCTTTGGTAATGCAACCGGTGGGTTCCGTGGGGCGGTACTGGCGAGCTTCGTGAATGGCCTGCTGCTGTGCTTCCTGCCGGCGCTGGTTCTGCCGCTGTTTAATCACCTGGGCGTGACGGCGGTAACCTTTGCCGATCCGGACTTCACCTTCCTGTCGGCGATTATCAAATACACCTTCGGTCTGGCGCATTAATCCTGCTACCGGCCCGTAATCGGGCCGGTTTTTACTGCATTTATTTCGCCAGCGACACCAGCATCTTCAGGCTCGCAGAGTAGTAATCCTCCTGAGCCGTAATCTGCGGATCGCCCGCCGGGAGCTGCCCCATCGCCAAATCACGCACCGCCAGAAGGCCGCCTTCCATCATATAGGGCGCCGGATCGTTGGTGGTGACATTCACCCATGCAGGCGTCTGGTTACGGGCAAAGCGTCCCCAGTAAGCGGTATACGGGGCCATCAGCGGGCTGGAGGCATTCGCCCACTTGATATACAGCGGCACGCGGATCGCATCGTAGCTAAAGCGCGCCGGCCACTCTTTTGCCGGGGTCACGTGACCGTCGGCGTAGAGAGAAACCCAGTCCGCCGGCAGCTGGGTATTGCCGAAACGCATTTTCACCAGCAGCTTCTGCCCGTCATTGATCAGGTCACGCCACACCGTCAGATGACTGCGTTTCGCAAAGTCTTCCCAGGCCGGGAAGATGAAATAGGACGGGTTAAGATTCACATAGCTGTTGAGATTAAACCCTTTCGCGCCGGGCAGCATTACGCGGTAACCGGCAAAGCTGATCACGTTGCGGGCCAGCAGCGATTTGGTAATGGCATCCGAGGCGTTCAGATAGTTGCTGTCGTTCCACTGGGTCCCCGCTTTTAACAGCGCCCAGGCGATAAAGGTATCGCCATCGGTGGCATTGTTTTTATCCATAATCGGATCGGCCGCTACCGGGTTAAAGCGCCAGTAAAACAGGCCAGTCTGCGGGTTTTGCAGATTCTTTTTCGTCCAGTTCCAGATTTTGTCAAAACCGGCGCGATCGTTGTTACGCACCGCCATCATCATGGCGAAGCCCTGCCCCTCAGTGTGGCTCACACTGTTGTTGCCGGTATCAATGATGCGACCGTCCGCCATCAAAAATCGCGCTTTGTAACTGTCCCAGGCGGGGCCGGCAAAGGCCTGATGACTTAATATCAGCCCCAGCACCAGAACCAGGGTTTTACTTCGCTGCCACATGGCCGATCCTTATTGATTATTTTGATATCTGAAATGGATAACCGTAGCCGAGGGGGATGCCTCCCGCCACAGCGATACGTGTGATTTTCCGCCCTGCTCGCGCAGCCAGCGGGCGTATAGCCCCTCCAGCACCGCGCTGAAGGCGTGGTTCCACGCCATCTGCTTCGCCTCTTCAGGCGGAACCGGCAATGCCGTATGCGCGATGCGGATCGCCGTGTCGCTGGCATCGATATCGATATAGCCCCAGTTAAAGGCTGCGAGCCGGGCGTTGATCTGCGCTTCGAGCTCGCCCACGGTATGGGCCAGCGCCAGCGGGAAGCGTTCGCCCAGCGAGTCGCCCATCTGCACGAGGAACGAGCGGCTCTGCGCTTCGCCGACGTTGGCTACCATACTCTCAATCATCACGTGTATCAGCGAAAACCAACCGGACTGCGTCTGTTGATTCTGGTAATACTGCAAAAGCTGTTGGTCATTCATTACTTATTCCCCAGAAGGTAGCGGAAGTAGAGGCTCGCGGTACTTTCGTTGTAATCACCAAAGGTGTCATAACCCACCTGCCCGCCGATGGTCATATCTTTATTCAGTTTGTAGTCCGTCGACGCGCGCAGCGTGTACCCCAGACCGTTCTCGCTGTTGCCTTTGTAGAACGCCTCTTTGGCAAAGCCACGAGCCACGTAATCTTCCAGCTGATTCTGCATAGCTTTATCCGTCGGGAAGTACGGACTCTCATCCTGGGAGTAGGACTGATAGCCCACCGAGGCTCCCAGTCCCAGCTTCCAGCTGTCGAACTTCTGGGTGTAATCCACCGGGAAGGAGACACTGATATAATCCTGCGGACTGAAATACCCCCCCTGACCGTAGCTGAAGTAGCTCAGGTTCTTGTCGAAGTTCATGTAGTTCATGTTGATGCCGGCTTTTAACTCGCGATCGGCAGCATAGTACGGACGGAAGTAGACTCCCGCCGAGCCGTTGACGCTGGTGTTGCTCGGGACGTTTTCCCCGATGTAGTCATACACGCCAAACCCGGCGTAGAAGCCTGCATCGGTATTGTCATAGCTCAGCTGGGCGCTGCCGCCGTTTTTGGTAACCTGGCCCCACTTCTTGCCGCTGTACTTGTCTTCTACCCCGACATACGAGAGCAGGCTGTCCACCACCGCGCGACGCTCGCCGGTCAGCACCAGCTTGAGGTAATCCGTCAGCTGCGGCGACCACTGCACGCCCCCCACCAGGGTATTCAGATCCTGGCCCAGCGGCGTGGATCCAACATCAATTTTGTACTGCTCGCCGGTAAGCGCCATCGCCACTTCGACGCCCTGCGCACTTTGCGAGCCCTGCGACGGCACCTTGATTTTGTCGATATTCGGCAGCTCAGGCGGCGTGGTCGTGGAGGCGTCATACAGCTCTTCGGCCACCATACCCTGGATCAGCGCCCCGGTACCAAACCGGCGGCTGGATTCATCAGACGAGGTGCCGGCATCGAGGCTGATCGGCGTGACGTTAACATCCAGACGCGAATCGCCGAACGGCACGGTAGACCACTGCAGCGGCGCCTTGATCTCCGTCAGCTTGCTCAGCCCCTCTTCACCGTCACGCGCGCGCAGGGAGGTTGAACCCCGCGCCCAGGTGGCGGTTTTGTCGACCAGCATCTCCATCATATTATCCACCTGCCGCAGCGTCCCGGCCTGGGCGGTTTCCACCGGAAGATCGGTGCGCACGGTGCCCGGCGGCGCGGTCTGTGGATTACGAGCCAGCTGCGCCACCTGCCACGGCATCGCCTGGCCGTAGAGTGACGTAGAATCTGTCACTGCGCCCGTGCTGGACGTCCCGACAAACGGGTTGTCGGCCAGCGCCAGGCCACCCAACATCGGCGCCGTTTCGCCGTTGTTGTTCTGCAGGCCGAGCAGTTTGCCGCGCGCGGTGCGCAGGTAGCTCATCGCCTGCTGATGATTGCCCTGGGCTTCGGAGACCCGGGCCAGCAGCAGTAAGCGTTCCGGAGTGCTGTCGTTGGTCAGCCCGGCGGAAAGCTGCTTCGCTTTATCCACGTTGTTGCTGGCCAGCGCCACGTCGATCGCCCCGGCGCGCGCATCCTGCTGCGGCGTATCGCGGGTCATCAGGTAGTCGTAAACCACCCCCGCCTCTTTGTTCATCTTCCCGGACTGATAGACGCGCGCCATGGCAAACATCAGATCGGTGTTCTGCGGATCGTTTTGCATGGCGCGGATCAGCTTGTCGTAGGCCGCCGCGTAGTTGCCCTGCACGCGCAGACGATCGGCCTCGTTGATCACGTAGCCATTGCGAATGCTCGCCAGCTGGGTCGGGGTACTGCGCGACTGCAGCTCCGGGCTGGCAAGCCAGGCCTGAGCTTCGCTGCCCAGGCCGGCCTGGTTCAGAACCGCAACCTGATCGGCATAATCCCCGGCGTTACCCTGCACGCCGCGGCGCATGTTGTCATGCACCACGCTCACCGCGGTGGTGACATCGCCACTCTGGGCCAGCATTCGCGCCAGCTTGCCGGCATCGGCCGGGCTTTGCGGCGGTCGTGCCGCCAGCGCTTTCAGGGTGTTGGCTGCCGCGGTCCGGTCGCCCTGGGCCAGATAGCGTTCGGCGACGTCCATCTGCAGGTTGTAATTGACCCGCCGGGACAGCTCGCGCATATCGCCGTTCTGGCTCGAGGCCGGAATGCGTGACAGCAGCGTTTGCGACTGCTGCCAGGCGTTATTTTCGCTGGCGAACAGGGCGGCGGCATAGAGTTCACTGTTGCTGGCGTTCGGGCGGAACGCCGGTGCCATGGCGTTGGCCGCCTCCGCGCTACGCCCCTGCTTCTGCAGCAGACGAGCTAAATCCAGACGCAGCCAGGGATCGGACGGATACTGCGCCGTGCCCTGCTGTAACAGGGCGATAGCGCGCTGCGGATCGCCGCTGGACACGGCCTGCTGGGCCTGACGACGGAGCGGATCGGTCGGGTTGCCCCCGGAGACGCGCGGCTGCAATTTTGCCTGCAGGCTGCCGGGAAGGGTCTGCAACATCGCCTGAGCTTCGGCGGTTTTGTTCTGCTCGCGCAGGACGTAGTAGAGGTTTTCCCGCGCCGAGCCGTTATTCGGCTGCTCGGTCAGCAGGCCGCGCAGGGTTTGTTCTGCCGCGGTGTAATCTTTGTTATGCCGCTGGACGTCGGCACGGAACAGCTTTGCCGCCGCGCCCTGCTCGCCGCTGCGCTGGGTCAGAGGAGCGCTCAGGGCCAGCGCCTGGCTGACGTTACCCTGCTTGTAGGCCGCCTGCGCCTGTGCCAGCTGGCCGTAGAATTCAGCGTCCTGCGCCTGCTGCTTACGCTCGTCAGAAGCGGTGCCGCCGAGGCTGGCCGCGCGACTCAGATACTGCGCGCCTGCGGCGTAGTCACCCTTGCGTAGGGCCACGTAGCCCATCCCGGCCAGCGCATCGGCATCTTCCGGGTTGGTCTTCAGCACCTGCTCAAACTGGCTGCGGGCGGTATCGGTATTGCCGCTGTTCAGCGCCACATAGCCTTCGCCCTTTGCCGCTCCGCCGATGCTCTTGCGATAGTAATCCTGCACGGCGGTATCGTTCGGATGACGCTGGAGGTACGTCTGGTAATACGCTTCGTCGCCCGCCTGCGGCCCGAGCCACAGCAGGGCCTGACGCAGCGATTTATCCGCATCCTGACTGCCGCTGGCCAGATCCTGCAGGATGTTCATCCCCTCGCGACGGGAGCTTTCCTGATAGGTCAGCACTTTGCCCAGCGCAACTTTGACGTTGTTATCCTGCGGATACTGCACCCGCAGCTGACGCAGCTCGCTTACCGCCTGCGAATAGAGGGACTTATCTCCCGCCATGGTCAGATAGTATTCCGGAGCCAGGCTCGGTGGCGGCTGACTGCCGGTGAACAGGGTCTGCCAGGTGGTCAGCGCGGCGGGAATGTTGCCGCTGCGCGCCTGCTGACGGGCCAGCTCCAGCTGCCCACGCGGCACCTGCTGCATCTGTTTGGCGTTATCCAGCGCCTGCAAATTCGCATCCTGCGGCGAAATCGCCTTTAAGCGCTCGCGCCACTGGGCCGCCCCTTTGATGTCACCGGCCTGCTGCGACCACAGGGCCATCAGGTACAACGCCTGGGTGTTGTTGGCATCCACCATCAGCACTTTTTTCAGCGATTCCATCGCCAGGTTATCGTGAGATTTTTCGTGCCAGTAGTTCGCCTGGTCGAATAACGCTTTCAGCGCCGGGTTATTGGCGGATTGCGCGGCGTCCGCCGCCTGGGCACCCTGGATGCCCCCGATCGCCAGCCCGCTGAACAGGCAAAGCACAGGCAGATGTCCGGCGGTTTTGTTTTTATTTTCCATAGTGTTACCACCCTTACTCACGATCTGAATCCTGTGGGTTAAGACGTTTGTGCGCGCGTTTTTTCAGTAACGAGTAGAGGCTCAGGCCAATAATCGTCGCGAACAGCAGTCCAAAAATCGCCAGCATGGCGGAGTGCTGCGTGGCATACCACACCACCATCATGTACCAGGGCATCTGGCCGCTCGGGAACTGCGGGCCAACGCGGAAGCTGCGCACGCCGTTCTCATCGGTGATGATCGCCGTATCGCCGCGGATCCCGGCATTGATGCGGGCGGAGTTGAGGTCGGTATGCAGACGGGAAAGTTGTTCGTCGTTGCTGCCGATCGCCATCACCACCAGACGTTCCGGGTTCCACTGAGAGCGGAAGCTGACAAAGCCGCGCCAGGACTCGTTCGACGAGAAGTAGCGGTCAGCATCAACCCCCGACGCGTTCCAGTCGCCCTCCAGCCAGCTCTGCACTTTTTCCAGCAGCTTAGGCTCGCGCACGCCAAAGGTGTGCTCGTTACTGACAAACGGCGACTGGGCCAGCAGGGCGCGGTTAAAGGCGGTTTGATCCAGAGAGGAGACCGCCAGCACGTCGCTTTCGCTCAGGCGCAGCAGGTTCGCCCCGCCGGACGGCAGACCAAAGATCACGCGGTTATTGTTCAGCGCGGTGCCGGTAGCGTTACCGGAACGGGCAGAGAGATCCAGCAGGGTGCCGATCTCGCTTTCGCTCGGGTTCTCCGGCAGCAACAGCACCGTCTGCGAGAAGTCCGCCAGGCGGGTGAACGGGAACGACGCACCGACGAAGTAAGAGAGATTCGGCAGCAGCGTGAAGTGGCGTGTTTTGCTCAGGTCGATGCTGGAGTCTTCGTCAATACGGCTCTTGATGTTGTTATTGAGCAGCACGCTGCATGGCGCGGCCTCTTTGGTCTCAATATTGAAATAGAGCTGCAGCTGGTTGTCACCGTAGATCAGGTACGGCTCCAGCGGCATATTAATATGCTCCTGGCGCGCATCGCCGCCGAGCTTATGCCACAGGCTTTCGAGCAGCCCCTGTTTATTGACCGGCAGGTTACGCAGGAACGCGCCGTTGAAGGTCATCGACAGGTACGAACGTTGCTCGTCAATCCAGCTCTCGGACGGGAACCGATAGGAAATTTTCAGTGGAATGGTGTCGCCATCCCACATAAACAGGTCGGGGGCGGCACGGAATGCCAGGGACAGCGATTCGTGCCAGATGCCGGTCACCGTCAGGCTCTGATCCTTACGCATCAGCTCGCTCAGGAGCACCGGGCGATCGGTGGCGATCCAGCGCGGGGCATCATAGGGTTTGCTGAGCGGGATGTTCTGCGCCTCAACCGGCAGGCTGGTGGTTTGGGCGTGGAACTGCCCACGCGTCAGACGCCACGCGGCGCTTCTCAGCTGTTGCTCGTTATTGCCCACCACCAGCAGCAGCTTGTAGATCGGGTTAACGGGGTTATCGACCACGTGCAGCGTGGCCCCGTTCGAGGCCGGCAGCGTTAACCCACCGATAGACTCACCCGGTTTACCCAACAGGATGCCGTTTTTTTCCGGCAGTTGGTCATGTAGCGCATCAAAGGAAATACCGCGATAGTCTGCTTCGATGCCCAGCCAGGAGGCGATCAGCGCCGCCGCCCCTACCTGCTCCGGCAGGGTTTTGCCCGGAAACGCGAAGGTCAGCCGGGTGGGCGTCATCTGCATTTCATCGAGGAACGGGCGCGGGAAGTGACTCAGATCCGCACCGATATTCAGCTGCTGCGCCTCCAGATCCAGCCGGGTGTTCGGCATGATGGTGACCTGGTAGCTGTCCGACAGATCGCGCTGGCACAGCAGTGCATCGCCGTCATTGATTTTGAAGCTAATGTTGTTGCGTGACACCACCATAGCCGCCGGAATATCCAGCTGATAGTTCGAGACATTACTGTCGGCGGAGCCCAGCGGCACTGTCCCCAGCGGTTGGCCGTTGAGCATCAGCTGCAGGGTGGTGTTGCGTGCCGCCATCGCCGGGGAGACCTTCAGGTTCAGCTCCAGCTGGGCGTTGGTGATCACCTGATCTGCCGAGAGGGTAAAATCGATCCCGCCCTGCAGCTGGCCGCCGCTCAACACCACGCCGTTTGGCTGTCCCATCTGGGCAACGGTGATGCTGCTGGTGGTGCCAGGAGTGATGCCCATCGGTGCCGGCATCGCAGGCGCGGCATCCGGCGTCGGAACAGCCTCCGTCACCGGCGGGGTCTGGAAGGCTGGCAGGGTATCGGGAGCAGGCAGGGCCGCCGGAACCGCTTCGTCCGCAGCAGGCGCGGCATCAGCAGCGGGCTGCGCGGCGTCCGTTACCGGCGGCGGGAGATCCACCGGCAGCAGCGATTCGACGGTGGTCGGCTCTTCCGCCGTGACCGGCTGCACCAGCACGCCGAACATCAGCACCAACTGTAGCGCTTTACGGGTCATCCCTTTCATACAGCGGTATCCTCGTTGGCTTTATTCCTGCGGCGAGCGTCCTCATGACTGCGACGACGCTTATCACGACGGTCTTTCCAGGTCAGCCAGAACAGATCGAATACGCTGCGAATAATGATCAACAACGAGCGGAACGGGTTGTCCTGCTGTTTTGGCGGGTTGATCCACGCATCGGCGCGCGCCAGTACCACCCGCACCAGTTCGCGGCGGCGATCCAGCGGGATTTCGGCAAACATCAGGCGAATATACTGCTCATCGTGCGCAATCACGCTGACCGGAATACTGATGGCCCCGGACTGCAGCTGCAGCTCAATCTCTTCGATTTCATCGGTCAGGTGACGATCGTCCACGACCGCAATACGGCAGCCGCCCATGGAGAGATCCAGGGTATGGCTACGCGAGGAGATCCCGCTGGCGTAGTGGATCACCACCGGCACGTTGGCATCGATACGGATAGTTTTACGCGTCTGGCGGGTTTCCCGCGCCACGGCAATGGCCGCCAGCAGGAAGATCAGGCTGTAAAGGCCCCAGCCGACGTTGAGAGCGATAACCATCGGATCCACGCTGAAGTAGTCGTAGGCGACGGCGCGCACAATCCCGGCAATGACTCCTGCCGCCAGCAGGAGCGCAATGATCAGGTGCGGGCGGACAATACTGAAATCGAAGTAGCCCACATCCAGCAGGGCGCCTTTATCCGTCACGTTGAACTTGCCGCGCTTCGGGAAGATGAGGGTAATCACCGTCGGCAACACCAGATGGAAGGCCAGCACCAGGTCGTAGATCTCCCCCCAGAAGCTGTAGCGGAAACGCCCGTTGACCCGCGAGTTCACATAAATACAGAGGAACAGGTGCGGCAACATGTAGGCGAAAATCAGGCTCGCCGAGGAGTGGATAATGTTCAGGTTAAACAGCAGGTAAGCCAGCGGGGCGGTGAGGAACGCCACGCGCGGCAGAGCAAACTGGAACGACAGCATGGCGTTCAGATAGCAAAGACGCTGCTGCCACTTCAGGCCGCGGCCAAACAGGGGGTTATCGACACGCAGGATCTGCGTCATGCCGCGCGCCCAGCGGGTACGCTGAATGACGTGCACCACCAGACGCTCGGTCGCCAGCCCTGCCGCCAGGGGGATATCGAGATAGGCCGACTTCCAGCCCAGACGCTGCATCTTCAGCGCGGTGTGGGCATCTTCGGTCACGGTCTCCACCGCAAAGCCGCCAATCTCCTCTAACGCGCTGCGACGGATCACCGCGCAGGAGCCGCAGAAGAAGGTGGCATTCCAGTTATCATTACCGCGCTGGATCTGCCCGTAGAACAGCTGGCCTTCATTAGGGATATCGCGGCCTGCGGAAAGGTTACGCTCGAACGGATCCGGCGAGTAGAAGTAGTGCGGGGTCTGCATCAGCGCCAGTTTAGGATCGATCAGGAAGGCCCCGACCGTCGCCTGCAGGAAGATACGCGTCGCCACGTGGTCGCAGTCAAAGACGCAGATCAGCTCGCCTTTTGTGAGCTTCATGGCGTGGTTGAGGTTACCGGCTTTGGCGTGGGAGTTATCGTTACGCGTGATGTACCCTACCCCGACGTTGGCGGCAAACACCGCAAACTCGCTGCGTTTACCGTCATCCAGTAGATAGATCTTGAGCTTGTCTGCCGGGTAATCGAGACACTGCGCCGCCAGTACGGTATCGCGCACCACCTCCAGGCTTTCGTTGTATGACGGAATATAGATATCCACCGTCGGCCACTGCGCCATATCATCGGGTAGCGGCACAATCTTGCGCTGGAGAGGAAACAGGTTTTGCAGGTAACTTAAAATAATAATTACCCAGATGTAGAGCTCGGCAAGAAATAACCCGATGCCCAGTATGGTTTCTATTTCGGAATTAAAGTGCAGCGTCTGCGTGGCGCGGAACCAGATATATCGGGTGGACATTAATACCGCCACCACCATCATGATTATCGATATACGATGATGTTTACTAAAGCCCAGCAGGAATAGTACCCCGATAGTGATTAGACCGAAGATATACTGCTTCTGGCTATCCATTGGGGTGATAATAATTAATACGGCGATGGGTGCTAAGACCAATAGCAGTAGATAAAACAGCGCCTTTTTCATAGGACGTCCTGAAATTGTCGTCAGAAACTGGAGGTTCTCAGGCTGGCGTGCACGGCGCCGTCACCGACCTGGATACCCAAAATACCCGCGATACGCTTACTCACCAGCTCGATATCAAACGCAGCCGCCGAGGTGGCGCTGAAATCCAGTATCGATTGCTGTGAGGCATTGGCCTCAGGCACGCTTTCATCCCGGTTGATCACACCAAGCAGGCGGTCACCGAGGCGTTGCTGTAAGAAGGCGGTGACGTCACGGCTGATATGGCGCCGGTTGTCACTCTGGTTAACCAGGAAATAGTATCCGGCCTTGTTCTCTGGCGGTTCGCCGCCGGTCAGCCGGTGATTTTCGATGTGGGGCAGCAGAGACAGTGATGCGGTGTCGGCCAGCAGGGTCACCAGATGCAGATCGGCCAGCGGAGAGATCGCCTTCAGCGCCGGGTTCGGCCCTGGAGGGAAATCGGCCAGGATGATCAGCCCCGGGTAGTTCAGCAGGGAGCTTAAGCCTCGCGCCAGGAAGTTGCTGTCGCTGGTCAGATTATGCTCAAAGATCAGGCGCTGTTCTTCCGTCACTTCGCCATAGGGCAGGACGAACATATTGCTGCCCGCCGTCAGCACCGACTGGCTCCAGTCTGCCGACTCATTGGCACGCGCAACGTAGCCGCGCCCGTCAGACAAGGGCACGCCAAAATGCAGACGCAGCGCGTTCTGTACATCGAAGTCAATGGCCAGAACTTTATTGCCGGAACGTGCCAGAGCATAAGCGAGGTTGGCCGTGACCGTGGTTTTCCCTACTCCGCCTTTTGGCGAGCAAATACACACTAACGGCATGAAGCGATTTTCTCCAGGAGCGGTTGTAACGGAAGATCTTTCACCGGATGGCTGGCACGCCCGGACGTTTTAGTCGCGAACAGTTGCTCAAAGCGCACCGGCTCCGCCGGTTTCGGCGTGTTCACTGCCGCAGCAGGTACGGGTACAGATGCAGGTACCGGCGCCAGCGCGGGTGCTGAATGGAATGCGGATGGCGCCGCCGCAACAGGCGTCTCTTTCACGACCGCGCGGGGGGCCGCCTCAGGGCGCAGCTGATCGAACAAAGAGGGTGACGCCGGATGAAGCTGCGTCTGCGCCTCCTTATCTGCGCTGCCGCTGGTTATGCTCTGCAGGATAGACGGGGCTGAACCGGCAGGCTCCGCCACGGGCGTCTTCGTCAGGCTGGCAAAAGCAGCATCCAGTTCGCCGGGCTTAACGGCCTGCGGCACGGGCACCGCAACGCTGCCAGCCTTAGCCAGCACTGCGTCACTGTCCACACCCGCCAGCTGGTTGATAATCGCCCAGCTGCTGCTTGAGGCCTGTTTGTTTTGCGCTGACAGGTCCTTAAAGTGGATGTCACCGGTGCGCGTTTTATCCTTAAAACGCTGCAAATCATCATAATTTTTCATGGTATTACTCTTGATTCACAAGTCAGTATTTTTGTTTCCTGCATGACTTTGCCAGGGACAACAGTTTTATGGGATTACGAACATGTAAAGGGAGTGAAGGGTTAACAACTATCATCGCCCCGCCATCGCTGGCGCTAATATTTGTTTACCGAATATTCTAATGCATATTACGTAGAGCTAATACTATCTACAAGCTTATCGATAGATCACACATTTTCTCCACTTTTCCCCATTAACAACCTACAACTTAAACATAAAATGTTGTTTTATGTTACGTAATTGAAACATTTGACCGGAAAAATAGTGTAATTGCGGTTAAATACCGGAGAGTAACTATAAGCAGGATTTATGAAAAAACGCGAAAAGTCGTAGTACTGGAGGTGGGAGTCGCATAACCCTCATACCATTACCTGGCGCAAAATTAACGCATTCCCCCGTCGCGCCATTCATCAGACATGTGTATTATTCCCTGTTGTTTTCCTGACAACTATCCTTAACTCAAATACTTAAGCGCCAAAGCGAAAAGCATCATGAGCACACCGATCAAACGGCTGGAAATCATTAAAAATGCCATTGAACTGGAAGATGACGACATCATCGAGAGTCAGCTGGCACGGTTGAAAAGCGAAGCCTTTGACGAGGAGCTGCGGGCGATCGTCGTGGCGCTTGAGCAGAAAAACTACACCGGGGCGATGGCGGCCATTACCCACTGGCTGCAAAGCCAGCGTGCCGTGACAACGTGGCGCGATCCGCAGCTGGCCGCCAGCAAGCTGGAGCTGAAAGCGCTGGAAGAACGCCTGCGCGATCTGATCGACAGGCGTAACGCCCGCGTTCAGCAGCTGGATGAATTTAACGATATCTACCTCACCCGTCTCGGCCCGCTGATGAGCCAGATCCTCGCCCTGCGCAAAACCCTGGCGGAGCTTAATCTGCGCCGCCAGCAGGCGGAGGCGCGCCGCCGGGAGGCGGATTATCGCCGCTGCCAGCAGTACGTTGCTCAGGCGGTGGAGGTGCTGACCACGCTGACCCGACACTGGCGCGATCTGCCCGCCGACTCGGTGCAGGCCGCCGCGGCGCGTAAGCATCTGCAACAGCAAAGCAACCTCATCGCCAACCTGCTGGCCGAAGCCCAGGAGCTGGAAACAGGCTTAACCCGCGAAGAGGAGCCCGCCCGTCAGGCGCGGGACGAAGCCAATGACGAGTATGAAAAATACCGCGAGCAGCAGCATGAAGCGGAGATCCGCCTGCGCAAGGGCAAGGATCTGTCGGAAGAGGATCAGAATGAGCTAAAACGGCTCTGGCGCCAGGCGAGCAAGCTCTGTCACCCGGATCTGGTGGCGGACGAGCTGAAGGAAGAGGCGAACGCCATGATGGTGCAGCTGAACCAGGCGAAGCAGCGTGGCGATGTAAAAGCGATCCGCTCTCTGGTAGCCCGTCTGCATCAGGGGCTGGAGCCGCTGATGGCCAGCGACAGACTGAACGACCTGACGCGTATCCGCAAAAAGATGGCCCAGGTCCGGGAGCAGATCGACACCCTGTTGAGCGAGCTGGCGGAGCTGGAAAAAGAGGAGTCCTGGCTGCTGGTCTCCTCGCTGAGCAATATGGAAGCCTACTTTGCCCAGCAGGAGAAGGCCCTGCACGAGGTGCGCGCCTCGCTCGAACATCAGGTCAGCGAAGCGCAGCTCGACGACGTGGCCTGATTATTTGGCGTGCCAGTATGCGCTGGCACGCACCAGCTTCTGATCGATGGCGTCGGTTTCAAACAGGCGGCTCAGGTTTTTCACCACCTTCCCTTCCCCGGTCAGCCAGATAAAGTAATCTTCTGCCGGCACGCTGAGCGTCGCCAGACGATCCGCAACCGCCTGCTCGTTATGCCCCACCACCCAGCTGATGTTGAACTCGCTTAAGTGGGCCAGATAGTCCTGACAGGCGGCATCGGCAACGGTCACCACGGCGTGAACCTCCGGGCGCACCGGCAGCGCGCGCAGCGCCTCCAGACGGCGGCGCAGCGCGGGCATGCCCGACTCATCGCAGACGTACAGCTGCCAGGCGTAATCTTCCGGCACCACCAGCGAACCGCGCGGGCCGCCGATGGAGAGAGTATCTCCCGGCTTCGCCTCTACCGCCCAGCTGCTTGCCACCCCACCGTCATGGATAAAGAAGTCGAGCGCCAGCTCGTGACGGGCCGCGTCATACAGCGGGGTGTAATCCCGCGCCTGCGGACGCACGCTATCACCCCAGTCCACGCCCTCGTCCGTTACCACCGGCGGCACAAAGGTCGTGCCCTTTTCCGGGAAAAAGACCTTGGAATGGTCGTCGAAGCCGCGGGAGCTAAAGCCCTCCAGCGCCTCGCCGCCTAACACGATGCGCTGAAAACCGGCGCTGACGCGCTCAACGCGGAGCACGTTCAGCTCGCGAAAGCGCAGGTCGTTACGGACACGTTGGGGGTAGCGGGATGTGGTCATAATTTGCCTTCGTGAAAGTGAAACAGATATATCGAAAATGAAAGTTAAATGATAATGATTGCTAATTAAACAGATTGCAAGAATTTTTTTGATATAGTCTGCGATCGCGTGTATTGATTCAAAAAGAAAAAATTAAACAGTTTAATTTCAAGTAATTACATTAATATCTTTTACTGGCATTGCTACTTTTCACATTTTAGATATAAATTAGATATATCAAAAACACGGAGAAAGACGATGCGACACTCTCACGGCAGCGACAACCACGAGCACCACCACCGCGGACGGGGCGGCGAGCACCATCACGGCGGCGGCCGCCGTCAGCGTTTCTTTGGGCACGGCGAATTACGCCTGGTGATCCTCGATATCCTGACCCGCAACGCCAGCCACGGCTACGAGCTGATCAAGGCGATTGAGACCCTGACTCAGGGCAACTACACGCCCAGCCCGGGCGTGATCTATCCGACGCTCGATTTTCTGCAGGATCAGCAGTTCATCACCCTCACCGAGGAGGAGACCGGGCGTAAAAAGATTGAAATTACCCTTGCCGGACAGCAGTGGCTGGAGGAAAACCTGGAGCATCTGGAGCACATTCAGGAGCGCGTCAAAGCACGCTGCGTGGGATTCCAGCTGCGTAAAAACCCGCAGATGAAGCGGGCGCTGGATAACTTCAAGGCGGTGCTGGATCTGAAGGTGAATCAGGAAGAGACCAGCGACGCGCAGATCAAACAGATTATCGGCGTGATCGACCGCGCGGCGCTGGAGATCTCCCAGCTGGATTAAGCGGTGGCTTCTGCGCGAACGCGGAACACTTTCACCAGATCTTTCAGGTTTATCGCCTGCTCGTTAAGGGATGAGGCCGCCGCGACAGACTCCTCCACCAGGGCGGAGTTCTGTTGGGTGGTGGAGTCAATCAGGCCAATCGCGCTGTTGATCTGCGAGATGCCTTCCGTCTGCTCATGGCTTGCCTGGCGGATCTCGCGCAGGATGCCATCCATCTCCTCGACGTTACCCACCATGCCGTTAATCAGCCCGCTGGCTTTTTCCACCAGCGCCATCCCGTCCTGGGTCTGGCTGGTTGAGCTCTCAATCAGCTGGCGAATTTCACTGGCCGAGGTGGCGCTCTTCTGGGCAAGCTGGCGAACTTCACCGGCCACCACCGCAAAGCCGCGGCCGTGTTCACCCGCGCGCGCCGCCTCTACCGCCGCGTTCAGCGCCAGAATATTGGTCTGGAAGGCGATGGAGTCGATCAGGTTGATGATGTCGGACATCCGGTTGGAGGTCTCGTTAATCAGGCGCATTTTGCTGGTGACCTGCTTCATCATCTCGCCGTTGCTTTTCACCACCCGAGCCGCATCTGCGGAGAGATGAGTGGCTTCACCGGTATGTGATGCGGTGTTTTTCACCGTCGCGGTGATCTGCTCCATCGACGCTGCCGTCTGTTCCACGGAGCTGGCCTGCTCTTCCGTCCGCGCGGCCAGATCCTGGTTGCCCGCCACAATCTGCGCCGCCGCGGTGGAGATATTTTCCGAGCCGAACTGTACCTGCTGCACAATCTCCAGCAGACGGTTTTTCATCTCCATCAGCGCAGAGAGCAGCTGGCCGGTTTCGTCCTTACCGTGCGACGCGATGTTCCCGGTGAGATCGCCATCGGCAATAGACTGGGCAAAATTGACCGCCTCGCCCAGCGGGCGGGTAATCGAGCGCACGATAAACCATCCCATCAGGCTGCCCACCGCCACGCTGAACAGAGTGATAAGGATCAGCAGCAGGCGGTTGGTTCTGAAGTCGCCGTCTACCTCCACGCCTGCGCGCTGCATATGTGTGTTCTGTATGGCAATCAGCTCCTGCACTTTCGCCTTATAGGCCTGCTGCAGGCTGAGGGTATTGGTCATCATCTCCTGAATCGCACCCGCCCGATCGTTGCTCTGCACCGCCTGCAGGATACGGTAGCGGGAGTCGAGATACTGCTGGCGTACCCCGCGGATATCGCTCAGCACCTGCTGGGACGCTTTATCCTGCAGGGCACTGTTCAGGTCGCCGAGGATCCCGGTGATACGTTCGCTGATCGCCTTCAGCTGCTGTTCTGACTGGGCCCTGTACGTGCCCCGATCGTCCAGCAGCATGAGCTGTTGGGTGCTAATAAATTCCTGGAAGTTGTCGATTAACTGGTTCGCTTTTACCGTGGTGGGATAATCGCTGGTGATAATGGATTGCATCCCGTTATTTGCCCGATTAAGGCTCAACAGGGATAAACTTGCACTTATCCCCATCAGGACAATAAAGAACCCAAACGCCAGAAATAATTTCGTGCCGATTTTTACGTCATGTAAGAACATATTTACTCCATCGATGTGATTATTTCTCAGACGATCAGCGTTATCGGTAACTTCATCGCTAACTTTATGACTTTGATCGCTTTTTTCTTCCATAATTCCGACAACAGATAGGCGTGAGCTATTAATTTAGCCGCATCGATCGTTACGTAACCACGGAAACGGGGATTTTTGACAGAGCATCGGGGAAAACTGACTTAGGCAGGAATAATTAACTGAGGCGTTTTTTTTAGTTATTTAATATTACATTAACAGTAACCGATAAAAATAATCACAACTCACAAATAACAAAGCCGTTCACTCCGTCAGGAGCAAACGGCTTTCTGGAACGTTACTGACTCAATGGAGCACGGTGACGGCATCTTCCAGACGTTTCGCGCGGTGCTTCACCATTGCGGAAACCTGCGCGCTCGTTTCCACCAGCGCGGCGTTTTTCTGGGTAATGGAATCCAGTTCGGCTACCGCGCGGGTCAGCTCCGACAGCCCGGAGGCCTGCTCCGAGGTCGACTGGCTGATCTCCGCGATCAGCCGGGTGACGTTCTGCACCTTCTCCACGATATCGTCCATCGTGCGTCCGGCGGCATGCACCTGCTCGGAACCCGACATTACTTTGCTGGCGCTGGCGTCGATCAGCTTGCGGATATCGTTGGCGGCACTGGCGCTGCGGCTGGCCAGATGGCGCACTTCCCCGGCCACCACCGCAAAGCCTTTCCCCTGCTCGCCCGCCCGGGCCGCTTCTACCGCCGCGTTCAGCGCCAGGATGTTGGTCTGGAAGGCAATGTCGTTAATCAGCTTGGTGATCGAGCCGATACGCTGGGTGCTGTCGGCAATCTCGTCCATGGTGTTGACCACGGTTTGCATCGCGTGCCCGCCTTCGGTGGCGGCGTCGCTGGCGGCGATGGAGAGCTTATCGGCATCCACCGCGGTTCGGGTGTTGTTCTGCACCGTCATCGCCAGCTGGTTCATCGTCTCCACGGTCTGTTTCACGTTTGACACCGTCTGGTGGGTGCGATCGTTGAGGTCATCATTCCCCTTCGCCAGCTGGTCGCTGCCGTCACGCACGTTCACTACCTGGCTGGAGACGTCATTGATTAGCCAGCGGCACATCAGGCCGAGTTGCCCCACCGCACGCAGGGTCAGCCCCAGCTCGTCGCTGCGGTTAAGATGCTCCACGCTGTTGCGCTCGCCGGTTGCCACCTTCAGCGCCTGACGCGCCACGTTCTCGACCGGACGCACAATCTGCTGCTCAAACAGCATTGTTCCCAGCAGCATCACCAGCGCGCTGACCCCCATTGCCGCCCAGCTCGCACCGGTGGCGAACAGGGCTCCCGCCAGCACCAGCCACAGCAGGTTCATCACGCTGCGCACCCGCCAGCGCAGCGGCATCGCCGGCAGCTTGCCGATCCAGCCTTTCGCCACCACCAGCCCCTTATGCACCCGCTTATTACAGCGCCCTTCATTCAGTGCCTTATATAAAGGTTCGACGGCGGCAATCTCTTCCGGGGTCGCTTTCACGCGGATGGACATATACCCGGTGGTCTGGCCGTTGCGCACCATCGGCACGGCGTTAGCGCGCACCCAGTAGTGATCGCCATTTTTACGCAGGTTCTTCACGATACCGCTCCAGGGTTCCCCCTGTTGCAGGGTGTACCACATGTCGGCAAAGGCGGCTTTTGGCATGTCAGGATGGCGAACGAGGTTGTGCGGCTGACCCACCAGTTCGCCCAGCGAGTACCCGCTTACCTGGACGAAGGTGTCATTGGCCTGGGTAATGTAGCTATGCAGATCGGTGGTGGACATCAGGGTGGTGTCATCATTCAGCGGGTATTCACACTGTGTGACAAATCTTTGAGGCGACATAGGCATCCCTTGCAGGTTACTTGAATGTTATTTTTGTAGCGTAAAGATTTTTCGGCGTTAACGGTTTTATCTTTAGTTGTTAAACATGCCTGAGATCGCAAAACGCGACTAAACCGCATTTTTTGTGTGTTTTTCTAATGTATTGATATTAAATGATTTCGCTCTGAAACTACTCCCAAAGGGGGATCGCCCGATCCGCCTGTCCGAGACCCAACCGCACTAAAACAGGGCGAATGCACTGCAAACGCGCATTCTGACACCGGAAAATGCCGAAGCGTTGCCGTCTAAATTCCGTTTCGCATGATTAAATATTGTGTAACATTATTTTAACCTGGCGTTTATCCCGATTTTTGCCCCCTCACCGGAAGTGGCGCAAAGCCTGCAATACTTAATCCAGTATCATGTGATACGCCATTCCCGGGAGCACATCTTGAACAGGTTACCCTCCAGCGCGTCGGCCCTGGCCTGTACCGCGCACGCATTGAATCTCATTGAGAAGCGAACGCTTGATCATGAGGAGATGAAACAACTTAACCGCGAGGTGATTGATTACTTCAAAGAGCATGTAAATCCCGGGTTTTTGGAATACAGAAAATCTGTAACAGCAGGCGGGGATTACGGAGCCGTAGAGTGGCAGGCGGGGAGTCTGAATACGCTTGTCGACACCCAGGGACAGGAGTTTATAGATTGCCTGGGTGGATTTGGTATTTTCAACGTGGGGCACCGTAATCCAGTAGTGGTTTCCGCCGTACAAAATCAGCTTGCAAAACAACCCCTTCATAGCCAGGAACTGCTGGATCCCCTGCGGGCGATGCTGGCAAAAACGCTGGCGGCACTGACGCCAGGGAAACTGAAATACAGCTTCTTCTGTAACAGCGGCACGGAATCGGTCGAAGCGGCGATCAAACTCGCCAAGGCGTACCAGTCGCCGCGCGGGAAATTCACCTTTATTGCCACCAGCGGCGCTTTCCACGGCAAGTCGTTAGGTGCCCTCTCTGCCACGGCGAAATCCGCCTTCCGTAAGCCGTTTATGCCGCTGCTGCCGGGCTTCCGCCACGTGCCGTTCGGCGACATTAACGCCATGCGCTCCGCGCTGTCCGAATGCCGTAAAACCGGCGACGACGTGGCCGCGGTGATCCTCGAGCCTATCCAGGGCGAAGGCGGGGTGATCCTGCCGCCAGTGGGCTATCTGCCGGCGGTGCGTCAGCTGTGCGATGAGTTTGGCGCGCTGCTGATCCTCGACGAAGTGCAGACCGGGATGGGGCGTACCGGCAAGATGTTTGCCTGCGAGCACGAGAACGTGCAGCCGGACATTCTGTGCCTGGCCAAAGCGCTGGGCGGCGGCGTGATGCCGATCGGGGCCACGGTCGCCACCGAAGAGGTGTTCTCGGTGCTGTTCGACAATCCTTTCCTGCATACCACCACCTTTGGCGGTAATCCGCTGGCCTGTGCCGCGGCGCTGGCGACCATCAACGTGCTGCTGGAGCAGAACCTGCCCGCCCAGGCGGAGCAGAAAGGCGACATGCTGCTGGATGGCTTCCGCCAGCTGGGACGTGAATACCCGGACCTGGTGCAGGACGCGCGCGGCAAAGGGATGCTGATGGCGATTGAGTTTGTCGATAACGAAACCGGCTACAGCTTCGCGAGTGAGATGTTCCGCCAGCGGGTGCTGGTGGCGGGAACGCTCAACAACTCGAAAACCATTCGCATTGAACCGCCGCTGACGCTGACCGTTGAGCAGTGTGAGCAGGTGCTGAAAGCAGCCCGTAAGGCGCTGGCGGCGCTGCGGGTGAGCGTGGCTGAAGCGTAAAAAGCGCCGGGCGGCGCGATGCTTGCCCGGCCTACATGATTCTGCGGAATTTTGTAGGCCGGGCAAGCGTAGCGCCCCCGGCATCTCATGTTAACGGTGAAACTCCGCCACCGTCATGGTGAACCGCAGCACGCTCTTCCCTTCATTCGCATAGCTGTGCGCCGCTTCGGTTTTCGCTACCGCCGACGCGCCAGCGTTCACCTGCGTGATGCTCTGTTCAATCTTCAGCGTTAATACCCCCGCCTCGACATGAAGCAGTTCAAAGGTGCCTGCCGGATGACCGGGCGAGCTAAAATTCTCCCCGGGCTGCATCTCCCAGCGCCAGAGTTCAATCATATCCGGGCCAGCGGTGCCTGCCAGCAATCGGGCGCTGCCGCCCTTCTCGCCCTGCCAGAGCACCGGGATCGCCGCTTCCTCAATAATGTGCACCTGCGGCTCGCTGGCGACGTTAACGATATCGGCCACCGACACGCCCAGCGCCGCCGCCAGTTTGCAGAGGATCGCAATGCTGGGGTTGGCGGCCCCTTTTTCGATCTCCACCAGCATCCCCTTGCTGACGCCGGCGCGACGCGAGAGCTCATCCAGCGACAGCTTTTTCTCTTTCCGCCAGTTGCGGATACGGTTCGCGACCGCCAGGCTTACCTGGGCCACATCTGCGCCCTGCGCAGTCATTATATTGACTTTATCGGTCACTGGTCATTACCATGGTATAAAACAGTCGATACAGGATTATTTATGCCCCTCCTCACGCCGTCAATAGATCCGCGTCTTGCCGGGATCGCGCCGGGGTTCCGCGCGCTGAGCATCGTGGTCGAAGCCGCGCCCATTACTGCTCCCGGCGTAGCCTCTGCCGCGTTAGATCAGGCCTGCCAGCAAATGTTAAACGATGACTTTCCCTGGGCGCAGGCCCATCTCGCCGCCTGGGATGAGGTGTTTACAGCCTTTGGCGCCAAACCGAAACGCACTCCCTGCTCCGCCAGCGCCCTGCGCAAGCGGGTGCTGAAAGAGGGCACGCTGCCGCCGCTCGATCCTGTGGTGGATATCTACAATGCGATCAGCATCCGCTATGCCATTCCGGTAGGCGGTGAAAACCTTGCCGCCTACTCCGGGGCACCGCGCCTGACGCTGGCCGACGGCAGTGAGCCTTTTGACACCGTTAAAGAGGGTCAGCCGGGCGTGGAGCATCCCGATGCGGGCGAAGTTATCTGGCGCGACGACGTGGGAGTGACCTGCCGACGCTGGAACTGGCGGCAAGGATTCCGCACCCGGCTCGACAGCCAGGCGCAGACCATGTGGTTTATTCTCGAAAGCCTGCCCGCCATGCCGTTAGCGGCGCTGGAAGCGGCCGGGGATGAGCTGGTCAGCAACCTGCAGCGGCTGATGCCGGGGGCCACGGCGCGGGTCCAGCTGCTGGCGCTGGCCTGAAAAACGCCGGGCGGCGCTGCGCTTGCCCGGCCTACAAAACCACCCGCACCATCCCGTAGGCCCGGTAAGGCGCAGCCGCCACCGGGCATTTTTTACGCCGACATCAACCCGACAAAACAGCGTTTTTTACGCGGCTCCGACATCAGGTCTTCAAGCTTCTCCACGCACGCCAGATAGTGCGGGGTCTGCTTATGCGCCAGCACCGCCTCCTCATCCTTGTAAGCCTCGTAGATAAATAACCGGGTATTCACCCGCGGATTGTAGTGGTCGAGTAATACTGGCCGCAATGTCACATAAGGACTGGCTGAGCCGCCAGCGGCAAACAGGGAATCGAACGGGCTCATACACTGGGAAAATACCGGGGAAAACAGGCCGATCAGGAACGACACCAGAAAGTCCTGTACTACCGGCAGGTCAAGAAACTGAGTATCCGTGAAACGGCAGATGTGACAGGGTACAGCCCCTCCCGGATATGCCGCATTCAGGCACTACATCGGCAATCAGAAACGGGTAATTTTGGTTAAGTTGTGATTGTTGTATGATGCCAGTGAGGATAACCGCCTATATATTGAGGGATTAATGATGGCAAGAGCACTGGCCTGTCTTGGTGATAAAACGAGTAACGGAGAAATCATTTCAGCGACTGCGTCCTGGTTTGAAGGAAGTAAAGCAATAGCCCGGACCGGCGACAAGGCATCATGCCGCAAATGCAACGGGTATTTTGAAATCCTAGCCTCCGCACAGGACTGGGCAGAAGAAGGCAAAGCGTATGCTGCCACAGGTGACAGGGTGCTGTGCCGTTGCCCCGACCACTATGTTTACGGTTCAGCCACGCAGTCTACCAGCACAGGTACTGGCTCTCTGACCTCCCGCAATACCTGTCAGTCGCCTGTACCGGCGCAGCAGGCACAGGATTCCGGTGCCCGGAACTGTATTCGCTTTCAGTGTGCCGGTGACGATGGTCAGCTAATGGTAAGCTGTCGCTACACCCTGATGTTCCCGGACGGGCGTTCTGAAGCTGGCGTTACCAATGAACACGGGGTTACGGGATGGCATTATGCTGAATCCGCTGAAAATATTAACCTGCATATATTAATGGATTAATTATGGCTGTTTACCATCTCAGTACCCGTATTAACTCTAATGTCCCGGCTGATTCTTTGCTGTATGACCTGTGCATTTATCGCATGGACTCCAGCAGGAATAAATTCCCCCTGGTGGATGTGAAGCAACAGCCGTTTCTGGGCAATTATGAAACACAGAGTCACATGACCGGAAATATAAATGAGTCACTCTCGACAATTTATATTATGGAAATGAAACTTTATCGAAAAACCATGTTGCATACGCACTGTGTAACGCCTGTTCCGTTCACTAAAATGTACACGCTGGAAGAATTTGCATCAGGCAAAGCCTGGTCTCCGGTGAAGCGGGAGAACCCTTGCTATTTTGAATCAAAAGGGACAATGAAGCCTGAGAGTCAGGGTGGCGAAACAAAACAAATTAAAATCACCATCCCGGAACGACCATTTATTGCGAAAGAATACCCCATTGGTAATCCCAAAGACCCTTTTGATAAAAATTTAATAGAACGTCAAATAGATGAAAGATTTAACGGATTTGATTTTCCTAATCAAATAGCAGCTAGTGTATGTGGACCTGCTGCATTTTTTTACTGTCTGCAAAAGGATCGCCCTGATGTGTATGCGCAAGCTTCCCGTGAACTTTGGCGGTACGGGAAAACTAAAATAGGTGACTTAATCATCTCACCTGGTGAAGGCTGTCGCCACCCAACAGGTACATTTTACTTTGATGACGGCAGGCCAAAGATAGCCGGTACTGACTGGATGACGCTGGCCGGGCTAAGGGATTCAGAGAATACTGTGCTGAGCTTTGATGCTCTTGATTCTCCAGTGGCGGGGATCACAATGTGGCAAACACTGACGGAGTGGTTTGAAAAGGCCGGTTATGAAATAGTTTTTAGTAATGTAGGAATCACTCAGGCAGGTGTCCAGGGAATCAGAGATCTAAATAAGTATGTAGAGCAAGGTTATAAAGTCGTGACATTAATAAATGATGGCTTGCTTGAAGGTAGTACAAATCCCACAACGTTACCTACGCACTGGGTTGTATGGGATGGTTCTGTAACGCAAGGTGATAATGGATATGTTAGTTTGAATTTATTTTCTTGGGGAAAAACAAGAAACTGGATAAAGCCTAAAAGAGATCTGCAATTTTTCATTAACAGGTTTTTTGGAGGAATGGTTTTTAAACCATTGAAATGAAAATGAGAAAAACATTTTTTATTGTATCTTTGTTTTTATTATCCGCCTGTTCGTTACAGGCAGAATTTACTCCAGAAGGAGAAACTCTTCATGACGCAACTGTTGGGGTACCCTATTATAACCAAATAAATATATTTGGTGGAGTAGTTCTTTCTTATGATATTTATGGTAAGCAAGTCATTGCAGGAGATATTTATCCAGATAATTTAGGTCTCCACCTACAGTATTGTGATGCTAATGAATTCAATAATTGCATTCAGATTAGGGGGACACCAACAAAAGCAGGTATAGCTAAAGTACGAATACATGGCGGCTTAGGTGGCGGAATGCTTTCAAAAACAGGAGATTTCGACAAAACCTATACTATCACGATCAAAGATTCAGAAGGATCTTCTTAAGATCGTTTTAGAGAAGATCTCAGCATCGCTCATCAAGATACGAGAATCCGCTCAGAGAGCGGTTTTCTCACACCTGAGTGGTTAAAAAAAACCTTAACGTACAATAATCTTTAATATCCAAACTGACCCCGAATTGTGCGGACTGGTGCCCGGTGGCGCCACCGGGTATCAGTCCGCACAATTGCTACGCCGGCATTAAGCCGACAAAACAGCGTTTTTTACGCGGCTCCGACATCAGGTCTTCAAGCTTCTCCACGCACGCCAGATAGTGCGGGGTCTGCTTATGCGCCAGCACCGCCTCCTCATCCTTGTAAGCCTCGTAGATAAAGAACCGGGTTTTCACCCGCGGATCCTGCAGCACGTCGAACCGCAGGTTGCCCGGCTCCTGGATCGCCCCTTCATGGTTGGCGCGAAACACCGCCAGAAACTCGTCCACCCGGTCCGGCTTAATGTTGATCTCCACTAAAGTCACGTTCATTGTGATTCTCCCTGTTTTTCCTCCTGCCAGAACTGGTACGCCTCGCGGGCGCTCATCTTCTCGTGCACCACCTTCTTCACCGCCTTCAGCATCGCCAGCGGCGCGCTGGACTGGAAGATATTGCGCCCCATATCGACACCCGACGCGCCCTGGTCGATGGCGCGGAAGCACATCTCCAGCGCCTCGTGCTCCGGCAGCTTTTTGCCCCCGGCGATAACAATGGGCACCGGGCAGCTGGCGGTCACTTTCTCGAACCCTTCTTCCACATAATAGGTTTTAACAAACTGCGCCCCCATCTCGGCGGCGATACGGCTGGCGAGCGAGAAGTAGCGCGCGTCCCGGGCCATCTCCTTACCGACCCCGGTCACCGCCAGAGTCGGCATACCGTAGCGATTGCCCGCATCCACCAGCTTGATGATGTTATTGATCGACTGGTGCTCATACTCACTGCCGATATAGACCTGCGCCGCCACCGCGCAGACGTTCAGCCGCAGGGCATCCTCCATCGCCACCGCCACGCACTCGTTGGAAAGTTCGCCCAGCATCGAGTTCCCCCCGGAGGCGCGCAGTACCACCGGTTTGTTGGTGGCGGGCGGCACCTGGCTCCTGAGAATGCCCCGGGTACACATCAGCACGTCGGTTTCGGCGAACAGCGGCGCAATGGAGAGATCGATACGCTCGAGCCCGGTGGTCGGCCCCTGAAAGTAGCCATGATCGAAGGCCAGCATCACCGTACGATTGCTGGCCGGGTTAAAGATACGCGCCAGCCGCGACTGCATTCCCCAGTCCAGCGCCCCGCAGCCCTTCAGGGTGAAGGGCACGTTCTGCTGCGGCCGGTCGATGCCAAAGTTCTTACCCTCTTTGATGTCGTCTAAATCAGCCATGTTCCCCCCTGTCAGAAGTCGTAGTTGTTGATGTTCTCTTTGGTGAACACCACCCGCTCCGGCAGCAGCACGATGCCATTGCCTTTCGCTTCATACTGATAGCCCTGGACGCTGTTCGGCTCGACCTTCAGGGCGCCGATATCTTTTACTTCCACGCTGTCGCCCACGTTAAGATCGCCTTTTTTCAGCAAACGATCGGCGACATTGACCGCAATTTTGCCCTGTTGCACCACATCCCACAGGCCGAAGGCTTTCACCGTGCCGCGCTCGACGTACGGACGCATCACGTTTGGCGTGCTGAAGCCGACAATCGCCACCCCTTCCCGCTTCAGGTTTTCCGCTGCCTGGGCCGCCGCTGGCAGGGCGTTGGCGTCCGGGGCGATGATCGCATCCAGATCCGGGTACGCTTTTAAGATCCCCTCGGCGGTCTGCAGGGATTTGGTGGCATCGTTATAGCCAAACTGGGTGGTGACGATCTGCCACTGGGGATGATCTTTGGCGATTTTGGCTTTCGCCTCTTTCACCCACTGGTTCTGGTCGGTAACGGTGGGGCTGGAGTAGAAGAAGGCCACTTTGGCGGCCGGTTTGGTGACCTGCTTCGAGGCCATGTCCACCAGCAGACCACCGAGCTGTTCCGGAGTGCCCTGGTTGATGTAGATGCTGCGGCACTCCGGCTTGGTGTCGGAATCCCAGGTCAGCACTTTCACCCCGCGCTGCATGGCGCGTTTCAGCGCCGGGCAGAGCCCATCCGGCGACACCGCCGAGACGATAATGGCGTTGTAGCCCTGGTTAACGAAGTTATTGATCAGCTGCACCTGCCCGGAGACGCTCGGCTCGGTCGGGCCATCATAGGTGACCTCCGTCCCCAGTTCTTTACCCGCCTCTTTTGCGCCGTTACCGCCGCTGGTAAAGAAGCCGACCCCCACCAGTTTCGGGATAAACGCGATGCGATCCGCCGCCTGCGCCGTCGCCACGCTTAACGCCACGGCCAGCACCATCAGTTTTATTTTCATCATACGCTCCGGGTATTTTTTGTGAGAAGAGACCGCACCCCTTCAAGGTGCAAGCTCAGCGAACGCCCCATCACCACCACAACCAGCAGCGCCCCTGACAGCGCGCTCGACACCTGGTTGGGGATGCCGACCATCTGTAACCCCTGCTGCAGATACCCCACCAGCAATGCCGCCAGCGCCGTACCCAGTACCGAACCTGAACCCCCATAAATATTCGCCCCGCCAAGCACCGCCGCGGTGAGCGCAGGCATCAGCAGGTCACGCCCCAGATCGGAGCGCGCCGAGCCGAAATAGGAGACCATCACCAGGGCGGCGATCGCCGAGGCCACGCCCACCAGGCCATAGAGCGCATAGGGCAACCCGTTCACCGACAGCGCCGCATACCGCGCCGCGCGCGGGTTTTGCCCAATCAGAAACAGGTGGCGGCCAAAACGCCCGCGGTGGACGATCAGCCAGAAGAAGAAGGTGATGAACGCGAAGAGCACCAGCGGGATCGGCAGCCCTATAACCGTCAGGTTGGCAAAGGCGGTGAAGCTCTCCGGGAAGCCGCCAATGCCTTCGTAGCCGGTGGCCCCGGCCATGCCGGAAAGCAGCAGCGCCCCGCCGCCGTACAGGTAGAGCGTGCCGAGGGTGATCACTAAAGGGCTGATGCCGGTGTAGTGGATCAGCGCCGCGTTGAACAGCCCGCACAGCAGCCCGAGCAGCAGGGTGAGCGGGATCGCCGCCGCCATCGGCACGCCGGACTGCATCATCACCCCCAGCGCGATGGCGCACAGGCCGATGGTCGAGCCGAGCGAAATGTCGATCCCGCCGCTGATGATCACTAACGTCAGCGGCAGCGCCACGATGCCGATACAGATAAAATCGCTGGTGCTGAACAGCAGCATGTTGATGTCGAGCATCCGCGGGTTGAGGGTGCCAAACAGCAGGATCTCCAGCACCAGTAACAGCAGCAGCGCCCACTCCCAGTTAAGCTTCATTTACGCCACCTCTTTGTTGCGTTTGCGAAACGGGGTGACGTGCTTCCCCCCTTTGTTGCCCGGCTGGAAGCGGCCGTACTTCAGCGCCCGCTGATGACGCGCCAGCGCCTGGCGCAGCCGCCCGTCGAGCACCAGCACCCCCAGCAGCACCAGGCCAGCGATAAAGTCGTTCCACCAGGCCGGGAGGCGGAACAGCACCAGCACGGTATCGATCTGGGTCAGGAAGAAGGCCCCCAGCAGCGCGCCGATTAAGGTCCCGGTGCCGCCGAGCAGGGAGATACCCCCCAGCACGCAGGCGGCAATGGCTTTCATCTCCAGCCCGCTGCCGGTCTGGTTCGGTACGAAGCCGATCTGTGCGGCAAAGACGATCCCGGCGCAGGCCGCCAGCACGCCGTTGAGGGTGAAGGCCGCCATCCGGGTGCGGTTGACCGCCACGCCAAGCTGGCGGGCGGCGGCAAGGTTATCCCCGACGGCGTAAAAATCGCGGCCAAAGGCGGTGCGCGACAGCGTCCATGCCCCGAGAGCGGCAATCACCAGCACCACGATACCCAGCGGAGAGACCCCGAGCGCCACCGGCTCCGACAGGGATTTCAGGCTCACCGGCAGGCCCTCAATCCATTTCCCACCGGTCCAGAGCAGCATCGCCCCGCGCCACAGCCCCAGCGTGCCGAGAGTGGCGACAATCGCCGGAATGCGCAGCCCCACCACCAGCAGGCCGTTGAAGGCGCCCGCCAGCGCCCCGATGGCCAGCGCAAACAGGATCGCCACCGGCAGGCCGTAACCGTTGTTCAGCGCCACTCCCACGGCGATGGCGCACAGCCCGACTATCGAGCCGACCGAGACGTCAATGTTGCGGGTCAGCATCACCAGCCCGGCACCGAGCGCCAGCAGGATCAGGATCTGTGAACTGGCAAAGATCATCCCCAGGGTCTGCAAACTGAGATAGGCCGGGTTGAGCGCCACCAGCACCACAAACAGGGCCAGGATCGCCAGTAGCGCAGTAAGTTCGCGGTTTTTCAGCAGTGTTTTCATGCCTGCCCTCCGAAGGCCAGAGCCATCATCCGATCCAGACTGACGGCGTGACGCGGCAGTTCTCCGCTGAGCACGCCCTGATGCATCACCAGCACGCGGTCCGCGAGGCCCGGAAACTCATCCATGTCGCTGGAGATCATCAGCACCGCCACGTTTTGCGCCGCCACGCTTTTGATGAGCTGATAGATATCGGCGCGGGCCGAGACGTCCACCCCGCGGGTCGGCTCATCGACGATCAGCAGCAGCGGATTGGCCTCCAGGCAGCGCGCCAGCAGTACCTTCTGCTGATTACCCCCCGACAGCGTGCGCACGGTCTGATCGGCACTATTGAGTTTGATCCCCAGCGCCCGGTGATAGCGCTCCACCACCGCCGACTCGCGCTTGCGCTGCTGCCAGAGGGAAGGCTCGTTAAGGGCAACGGTGTTCCAGCGTACCGGCGCATCGAGAAACAGGCCGGACGCCTGCCTGTCCTCCGGGAGATAGACGAGCCCTTTCTCCAGCCGGGTGCTGACCGGATCGTTGTCGATCTGCTGGTTTTCGAGCCAGATCCTGCCGCCACGCGGCGGGCGAAGGCCGTAGAGCGTCTCGGCAAACTCGGTGCGCCCGGAGCCCACTAATCCGGCCAGCCCGACGATCTCCCCGGCGTAGATCTCAAGACTCAGATCGATAAATCCTTCCCCGGTAAGGCTCTCTACCCGCAGCACCGGAAAATCCTGGGCCTGGGTGCGGCGATTGCCCGGCAGGGCCAGCCACAGCTTTTGCGTGTCGCTCAGGCCCTGGTCGCGGCTGACCGGGGTCATGGCAGCGATCAGCGCGTTGTCATCGAACTGCGCGGTTTCGCCGCTCAGGACGATCGCCCCGTCGCGCATCACCGAGACGTGGCTGGCGAGCTGGCGGATTTCGGGCAGCTTGTGGGAGATAAAGACGATGCCGACCCCCGTCGCCTGTAAGGCGCGGATCTGGCGGAACAGGCGTTCGGTTTCGCCGGGCGTCAGCGAGGCGGTGGGTTCATCGAGGATCAGGATCTTCGCCTCGCGCATCAGCCCGCGCAGGATCTCCACCATCTGCTGATCCGCCACCTCCAGGGTGCTGGCGGCGGCCTCTAAATTGAGCTGGCACTGAAGCTGCTCGAGCTTATCGGCAAGACGCCGGGCGGTGGCCTGCCCGCGCGGCAGACGGAAGAGGATGTTTTCCCGCACGCTGAGATTCGGAAACAGCATCGGCTCCTGCGGCACCAGATAGATGCCGAGCTGGTGCGCCTGGCCTGGCTTCAGGCGAGCAAAAGGCTGACCGGCGATAGAAAGTTCACCGCGGTCGGCAGTTTCGACCCCGGCGACAATCTTCATCAGGGTGGATTTCCCGGCGCCGTTGCCGCCCATCAGGGCATGCACCTGGCCCGCAAGCAGAGTGAAATCAATGTTTTTCAATACAGGAACGCCGGAAAACTGCTTCTGGATCCCGCGCGCCTCGATAAGTGCTGTCATTATCGCTCCGCTATTGAACAAATGATTTTTCAAATTAATAATGTTCAAAAGCGTAGACGGTGAACTATATTTACAACCGTGCAGGGATCACAGTTTTATGGATATGATCCCGATAATGCAGAAACATTCCGGAATATCCGTTTTGCCGTGTGGCTCACACATTCATCCTGCGGCAGGGCGAACATATGATCTAAATTTTGATAAGAGTTCAAATATGGCTGAGAAACGCGTTGCCGAAGAGGGACGATTTGCCGGACTGGCGCTGACGGAAGAGGAACTGGTGGCGCGCGTGGCGTGGTGCTACTACCACGACGGCCTGACGCAGAACGATATCGGCGAGCGGCTGGGATTACCGCGGCTCAAGATTTCGCGGCTGCTGGAAAAGGGTCGACAGTCCGGGGTGATCCGCGTGCAGATCAACTCCCGCTACGAAGGCTGTCTGGCGCTGGAGACCGAGCTTCAACAGCGTTTCGGCCTGCGGCTTACCCGCGTGCTGCCGGCCCTCAACACCCCGCCGATGAGCGTGCGCTTAGGGATTGGCGCCGCGCAGTCGCTCATGGGCGTGCTGGAACCCGGCCAGCTGCTGGCGGTGGGATTTGGTGAAACCACCATGAGCTGCATTCAGCACTTAAGCGGCTTTATCAGCTCCCAGCAGGTGCGGCTGGTGACCCTCTCCGGCGGCGTCGGGCCCTACATGACCGGCATCGGCCAGCTGGATGCCGCCTGTAGTATCAGCATGATCCCCGCCCCGCTGCGGGTGTCCTCGGCGGAAGTGGCCGGGATCTTAAAGCGGGAAACCAGCGTGCGGGACGTGATCCTCGCCGCCACCGCTGCCGATGTGGCGGTGGTGGGGATTGGTTCAGTGAACCAGCGCCGGGACGCCACCATACTGCGCTCCGGCTATATCAGCGAGGGCGAGCAGCTGATGTTTGCCCGTAAAGGCGCGGTGGGCGACATTCTGGGCTATTTCCTTAACGCCAACGGCGAGCGGGTAGAAGAGCTGGAGATCCACCGGGAATTACTTGGCGTCACCCTCGATGAACTGGCGCAGCTGCCGGTCATCGTCGGGGTCGCCGGAGGAGAAGAGAAAGCCGATGCGATTTATGCCGCACTGAACGGTCGCCGTATCAATGGCCTGGTGACGGAAGAGACGACAGCCCGCGCGGTGCTGGCTCTGGCCGGATAAGAGTCGCCCTGCGCCTGACACGAGGCAAGCTCATGAGTTACCTTTTAGCGTTAGATGCAGGGACAGGCAGCGTTCGCGCCGTTATTTTCGATTTGCAGGGCAACCAGATAGCTGTCGGCCAGGCGGAGTGGAAACACCTGAGCGTGGAGAACGTCCCCGGCTCGATGGAGTTCGACCTCGACACCAACTGGCGGCTGGCCTGCCAGTGTATCCACCAGGCGCTTGAGCGGGCGCACCTGAGCGCGGCGGATATTCAGTCCGTCGCCTGCTGCTCGATGCGGGAAGGGATCGTCCTCTACGACCGCAACGGCGACGCCATCTGGGCCTGTGCCAACGTCGATGCCCGCGCCAGCCGCGAAGTGGCCGAGCTGAAAGAGATCCACGACTTCCGCTTTGAATCCGAAGTGTATGACGTCTCCGGCCAGACCCTGGCCCTGAGCGCCATGCCGCGCCTGCTGTGGCTGGCGCACCATCGCCCGGACATCTACCGCAAAGCGGCCACCATCACCATGATCAGCGACTGGCTGGCGGCGAAGCTCTCCGGCGAACTGGCCGTCGACCCTTCTAACGCGGGCACCACCGGCATGTTGGATCTGTTCTCCCGCGACTGGCGACCGGCGCTGCTGGATATGGCCGGGCTGCGTGCCGACATTCTTTCTCCCGTTAAAGAGACCGGCACCCTGCTGGGCGCGATCAACAAAGAGGCTGCGCAGCAGAGCGGCCTGCGGGAAGGCACGCCGGTGGTGATGGGCGGCGGCGATGTGCAGCTGGGCTGTCTGGGGCTGGGGGTGGTGCGCGCCGGGCAGACCGCGGTGTTGGGCGGCACCTTCTGGCAGCAGGTGGTCAACCTGCCGCAGGTGCGAACCGATCCGCAGATGAACATCCGGGTGAACCCGCACGTGATCCCCGGCATGGCCCAGGCGGAGTCGATCAGCTTCTTCACCGGGCTGACCATGCGCTGGTTCCGCGACGCCTTCTGCGCCGAAGAGAAGCTGATTGCCGAGCGGATGGGGATGGACACTTACGCTCTGATGGAGGAGATGGCCAGCCGGGTGCCGGCAGGCTCCCACGGGGTGATGCCGATCTTCTCCGACGCCATGCATTTTAAGCAGTGGTACCACGCTGCGCCGTCTTTTATTAACCTCTCCATCGACCCGGAAAAGTGCAATAAGGCCACCCTGTTCCGCGCCCTGGAGGAGAATGCGGCCATTGTCTCCGCCTGCAATCTGGCGCAGATATCGCAGTTCTCCGGCGTAAATTTTGACGGCCTGGTGTTTGCCGGCGGCGGCGCGAAAGGGGCGCTGTGGAGCCAGATCTTAAGCGACGTTACCGGCCTGCCGGTGCGGGTGCCGGAGGTGAAAGAGGCGACCGCGCTGGGGTGCGCCATTGCCGCCGGCACCGGGGCCGGGCTGTATGCCGATATGGCCTCCACGGGCGAGAAGCTGGTGAAGTGGAGCCGGGAGTTTACGCCGAACCCGGCGCACCGGGAACTGTACGACGGCATGATGCAGAAATGGCAGGCGGTGTACGCCGACCAGCTGGGGCTGGTGGACAGCGGGCTGACCACGTCGATGTGGCAGGCACCGGGGCTGGTGCGCGCAGCACGCTAAACGCCGGGCGGCGCTACGCTTGCCCGGCCTACGGTTTGGTTGCCCCGGTCAGCGCAGCGCCACCGGGGGCTTTCTTTGAATCCCATCACAATCATTTAATCCCGCTTTTACCTTTCCCCCGCCGCTGGCTAAATTAGTAACTCATCCGACCACATAACAATAATTTTACAATGGAAGCGTTTATGAGCCACTACCCGTCGCTGTTCGCCCCCCTTGATCTGGGGTTCACCACGCTCAAAAACCGTGTGTTGATGGGCTCGATGCATACCGGTCTGGAAGAGCGGCCGGACGGCGCGGAGCGGCTGGCGGCCTTCTATGCCGAACGTGCCCGTCACGGGGTGGCGCTGATCGTCACCGGCGGCGTGGCCCCTGCGCTTTCTGGCGTCACGATGGAGGGCGGCGCGGTGCTGAACGATGTGGCACAGCTGCCGCACCACCGGATCGTTACCGATGCCGTCCACCAGGAGGGCGGCAAAATCGCCCTGCAAATTCTGCATACCGGACGCTACAGCTATCAGCCGAACCTGGTAGCCCCGTCGGCGATCCAGGCCCCAATCAACCGCTTCAAGCCGCATGCCCTCAGCCATGATGAAATTCTGATCCTGATTGATGACTTCGCCCGCTGCGCCGCCCTGGCCCGCGAGGCGGGTTACGACGGCGTGGAGGTGATGGGCTCCGAAGGCTATCTGATCAACGAATTCCTCGCCGCGCGTACCAACCAACGCGATGACGAATGGGGCGGGGACTATGCCCGGCGGATGCGCTTTGCGATCGAAGTGGTACGCGCGGTGCGGGAACGCGCCGGGAGCGACTTTATTATTATCTTCCGCCTGTCGATGCTCGACCTGGTGGAGGGCGGCGGCACCTTTGAGGAAACCGTCCAGCTGGCGCAGGCCATTGAAGCCGCAGGCGCAACCATCATCAACACCGGGATCGGCTGGCATGAGGCGCGGATCCCGACCATCGCCACCCCGGTGCCGCGCGCGGCGTTCAGCTGGGTGACGCGCAGGCTGAAAGGCAAAGTGTCGATCCCGCTGGTGACCACCAACCGCATTAACGATCCCCGGGTGGCGGAGGATGTGATCTCCAGAGGCGATGCCGATATGGTGTCGATGGCGCGGCCTTTCCTCGCCGATGCGGAGATCCTCTCCAAAGCGCAGAGCGGCCGTGCGGATGAGATCAATACCTGTATCGGCTGCAACCAGGCCTGTCTGGATCAGATCTTCGTCGGCAAGGTCACCTCTTGTCTCGTCAACCCGCGCGCCTGCCATGAAACGAAAATGCCGGTGGTGCCTGCGGTGAACAAAAAACGGCTGGCGGTGGTGGGTGCAGGTCCGGCGGGGCTGGCGTTTGCGGTGAATGCCGCGGCGCGCGGGCACAGCGTGACGCTGTTTGATGCCGCTGCTGAAATCGGCGGGCAGTTTAATATCGCCAAGCAGATCCCCGGCAAAGAGGAGTTTTACGAGACCCTGCGCTATTACGCGCGGATGATCGACCTCACCGGGATCGATCTGCGACTTAACCAGTGGGTAAGCGCGCAGGATCTGATCGACTTTGACGAAACGATCCTCGCCAGCGGGATCGCCCCGCGCACCCCCGCGATCGAGGGCATCGATCATCCGAAGGTGCTGAGCTATCTCGACGTGCTGCGCGATAAAAAACCGGTGGGCGATCGGGTGGCGATTATCGGCTGCGGCGGGATCGGCTTTGATACCGCCATGTACCTGAGCCAGGCAGGCGAGCCCACCAGCCAGAATATTGCGGAATTCTGCGAGGAGTGGGGTATCGATACCAGCCTGAATCAGGTGGGCGGCCTGCGTCCGGAGGGGCCGCAGCAGCCGAAAAGCGCGCGTCAGATCGTGATGCTCCAGCGTAAGGCCAGCAAACCGGGCGAAGGACTGGGGAAAACCACCGGCTGGATCCATCGCACCACCCTGCTCTCGCGCGGTGTGAAGATGATCCCGGGGGTCAGTTATCAGAAGATCGACGACGAAGGACTTCACGTACTGATCGGCGGTGAACCGCAGCTCTTGCGCGTCGATCATGTGATTTTGTGTGCCGGTCAGGAGCCGAAGCGCGATCTGGCGGATCCGCTGCGCGAAGCAGGTAAAACGGTGCATCTGATTGGCGGGTGCGACGTGGCGATGGAGCTGGATGCCCGGCGGGCGATTGCCCAGGGGACGAAATTAGCGCTGGAGATCTAACGGCATTGCCGGGCGGCGCTTCGCTTGCCCGGCCTACATTGTGTGTGGTCTGATGCCCGGTGGCGCTGCGCTTACCGGGCCTACAAAACCGTAGGCCGGTGCAAGCGCAGCGCCGCCCGGCATAACAATCTTAACGACGGCGACCCGTCTTAACCGCCTTCAACACCACGAACTTGTTGTTGGTGGCTACGGTGGTGCAGTTGCCGAAAATCTTCTTCAGCTTGTGGAAGTAATCCAGATGGCGGTTAGCCACGATATAGAGCTCACCGTTAATTTTCAGGCAGCGACGCGCGTGGTGGAACATCTCCCAGGCGACGTTATCCGTCAGGGCATGCTTCTGGTGGAATGGCGGGTTACACAGCACCGCGTTAAAGCGGAACGGCTCCACGCCCGACAGCGCGTTGTTGATCATAAACTCGCAGCGATCCAGCGCTTCCGGCATGTTGGTTTCCACGTTCAGACGGCTGGAGGCCACCGCCATCGGCGACTCGTCGCTGAAGACCACGCTGGCCTCCGGATTCTTCGCCAGCAGCGTCAGACCGATCACCCCATTACCGCAGCCGAGGTCAACGATCTCCCCCTCCAGGTTCTCCGGCAGATGTTCAATAAAGAAGCGCGCGCCGATATCCAGCCCGGTACGTGAAAAGACGTTGGCGTGGTTGTGGATAGTCCAGTCGGTGCCTTCCAGCTTCCAGCTCAGGGTTTCTGGCGCGTCGGCAAGTTGCGGAGCACTGAAAGTGCAGTTGATCAGGCGGGCTTTTTTCCACGCCAGCGTGGTGGTGGTTGGACCCAGCACTTTCTCGAACAGTTCGATGGTGGAGGTGTGGATATCACGCGCCTTGGCACCCGCAATAATGCGCGTCTCTGGCGTCACAACCTTACGCAGGGCACGCAGCTGCTGCTCCAGCAAAGCCATGGTTTTCGGGATCTTAATCAGCACCACGCCCGGCGCCTGCGGATACTCTGCGGTGCTGTCGAGGAACTTCACGCTGCCTTCATCGAGCTCGTTGTGGCGCAGGTTCTCGCGCGTCGCCAGCTCGCTCAGATAGGAATCACCGATGCTGTACGGTGTATGTTCGACCAGCGCACAACCCAATGCGCCGAAAGCATCATTCAGGATCAGAACCGGGCCGCTAATTTCTGTCTCATCCAACTGTTGCAGCAGATATTCATCCGCCGCTTCCCACGCCTGAAGCGGGTTAACGTCGTCCGTTTCCGGGAAACGTTTTAAGTCGAGTGAACGGAAACCGTTGTCTAAGTGGCTCATCGGCCCTCCTGAATGGTAAAATTTCGGCGTTATCCCTGAAAAGGGTGCGTGAGTATACCCGTTTTCAAATTATTTTGGGGCTTTGATGAACCAACTGACTTATCTCCAGGGCTACCCGGAGCATTTACTTTCTCAGGTTCGCAGCCTGATTGCCGAGCAGAAGCTGGGCGCGGTGCTGGAAAAACGCTACCCGGGGACCCACGATTTCGCCACCGATAAAGCCCTCTGGCAGTATACGCAGGATCTGAAAAACCGATATCTGAAGAGCGCCCCGCCGATCAATAAGGTGATGTACGACAACAAGATCCACGTGCTGAAGAACGCCCTGGGTCTGCACACCGCCATCTCCCGCGTGCAGGGCGGCAAGCTGAAGGCCAAAGCCGAGATCCGCGTGGCGACCGTGTTCCGCAACGCACCGGAAGCCTTTTTGCGCATGATTGTGGTGCATGAGCTGGCGCACCTGAAAGAGAAAGAGCACGACAAAGCGTTCTACTCCCTGTGCTGCCATATGGAACCGCAGTATCACCAGCTGGAGTTTGATACCCGTTTGTGGCTTACGCATTTATCGTTAAATAGTAATGCGGATTAGCGCACTCGTTTTGTCATTCTGACGTGCTACAGTGGCTAAAGGTTCCCAGCTACGGAGTTCGTGAACGTTTATGATACGTTTCGCAGTCATTGGGACGAACTGGATCACTCGCCAGTTCGTCGATGCCGCCCATGAGACCGGCAAATATAAGCTCACCGCAGTCTATTCCCGCAGCCTTGAACAGGCTCAGGCCTTTGCTAACGACTATCTCGTCGAGCATCTGTTTACCTCTCTGGAGGCGATGGCGCAAAGCGATGCCATTGACGCGGTCTATATTGCCAGCCCGAATTCACTGCATTTCCCGCAGACGACGCTGTTCCTCAGCCACAAAAAACATGTGATTTGCGAGAAGCCGCTGGCCTCCAATATAGAGGAAGTGGAAGCCGCCATTGCGCTTGCGCGGGAAAACCAGGTGGTGCTGTTCGAAGCGTTTAAAACCGCCAGCCTGCCGAATTTCCTGCTGCTACAGCAGTCCCTGTCGAAAGTGGGCCGCGTACGCAAAGCCTTTATTAACTATTGCCAGTACTCGTCGCGCTATCAGCGCTATCTCGACGGCGAGAACCCGAACACCTTTAATCCGGCGTTTTCCAACGGCTCGATTATGGACATCGGCTTCTACTGCCTGGCCTCGGCGGTGGCGCTGTGGGGCGAGCCGCACCGGGTGCAGGCAACCGCCAGCCTGCTGGAGAGCGGTGTTGATGCCCACGGTCTGGTGGTGCTGGACTACGGTGATTTCAGCGTCACGCTGCAGCACTCCAAGGTGAGCGACTCGGTGCTGCCGAGCGAGATTCAGGGCGAAAACGGCTCGCTGGTGGTCGAGAAGATCTCCGAGTGCCAGAAGCTGAGCTACGTGCCGCGCGGCGGCAAGGCGCAGGAGCTGACGCAGCCTCAACATATCAACACTATGCTGTATGAGGCAGAGGTGTTTGCGCGTCTGGTCGAAACCCAGGAAGTGAACCATCCGGGCCTGGCGGTGAGCCGTACCACGGCGAAGCTACAGACCGAGATCCGTCGTCAGACGGGGGTGGTGTTCCCGGCGGATGGCCTGAATGCAGAAGTTACCGCGTAAAGCTGTGTAATGAATTCGCGCAGGCCATTGACGAAATCAATGGCCTGACATATTTTGTTACCTGCAAAGGGGAGTAACTTCCTGGCCGGTGGATCGTCATTACGATGCGTTTAATCCCGCATCCGGTCGCCGGGCAACGAAAAAGGAATGCGATTAACGTATTCCTTTCTTGTTGTAAGTGAGACCTTGCCGGAAGGCGAGGTCTATGCATAAAAAACGCAACGGCTATCGTCTTCTGACCATAGCCGTTTTTGTTTTTTAGAGCCTACCCCAGAAGGCGTAATTGGCGCAGACAGTTTGAACACGGACAGCGCGCAGCAACCGGAACGTACACGTAGTACGTGAGGATTGCGAGCACTGCCCAGGTTCAAAATGGCAAGCAAAATAGCCTTGTGGGGTAGGCTCGTACAGGAAGGAAAATTTTATGAATACTGTCGGTACTCCGCTGATGTGGGGCGGATTCGCAGTCGTGGTCCTGATCATGCTGGCGATCGATCTCTTTTTACAGGGGCGTCGCGGCGCACATGGCATGACCATGAAACAGGCGGCCGCCTGGTCGCTGGTGTGGGTCACCCTCTCCCTGCTCTTCTGTGCCGCCTTCTGGTGGTATCTCTCTATCACTCAGGGCCGCGCGGTGGCCGATCCCCAGGCGCTGGCGTTCCTGACGGGCTATCTGATTGAAAAAGCCCTGGCAGTGGATAACGTCTTCGTCTGGCTGATGCTGTTCAGCTACTTTGCCGTACCGGCTGCCCTGCAGCGTCGGGTGCTGGTGTATGGCGTGCTGGGCGCGATCGTCCTGCGTACCATCATGATCTTCGCCGGCAGCTGGCTGATCTCGCAGTTCGAATGGCTGCTCTATATCTTCGGCGCGTTCCTGCTGTTTACCGGTGTGAAGATGGCGCTGGCGAAGGAAGACGAAACCGGTATTGGCGAGAAGCCGCTGGTGCGCTGGATCCGCGGCCACCTGCGCATGACCGACACCATCGAGAACGAGCACTTCTTCGTGCGCAAGAACGGGCTGCTGTTCGCTACCCCGCTGCTGCTGGTGCTGATCATGGTGGAGCTGAGCGACGTGATTTTCGCGGTCGACAGCATTCCGGCGATCTTCGCGGTGACCACTGACCCGTTCATCGTGCTGACGTCGAACCTCTTTGCCATCCTCGGCCTGCGTGCCATGTACTTCCTGCTGGCGGGCGTAGCGGAGCGCTTCACAATGCTGAAGTACGGCCTGTCGGTGATCCTGGTGTTTATCGGTATCAAGATGATGATTGTCGATTTCTACCACATCCCGATCGCCATCTCGCTGGGCGTGGTGTTTGGTATCCTGGTCCTGACCCTGCTTATCAACGCCTGGGTGAACCACCAGAACGATAAGAAGCGGCAGATCCAGTAAGGGTTTGTGCGGTTTGATGCCCGGCGGCGCGACGCTTGCCGGGCCTACGGTTTGTAGACCGGGTAAGCGCAGCGCCACCCGACAAAAATGTAAATATACAGTTAAAAAATATGACGCAGCACGTAAAACCCAGCATTTTACGCTTCCCTCGCATTGCGCTTTCAATATACTCAATCTTGCAAACCACACACCTCTAACCGGGATGATAAGTGCCTGAGAGCACCTCCGGGACGGAACGCAATTTCACTGAAGGAATTTTCCATGACCACACAATCTACTGGCCTGCTCGCGCGTCTGACGCAGGGCAGCCTCGTCAAACAAATACTGATAGGCCTGGTGCTGGGTATTTTACTGGCACTGGTTTCTAAACCGGCCGCTATTGCCACCGGCCTGCTCGGCACCCTGTTCGTTGGCGCGTTAAAAGCCGTCGCACCGGTGCTGGTGCTGATGCTGGTGATGGCCTCCATTGCCAACCACCAGCACGGCCAGAAAACCAACATTCGTCCGATTCTGTTCCTCTATCTGCTGGGTACTTTCTCTGCTGCCCTGACGGCGGTGGTGTTTAGCTTCCTGTTCCCGTCCACGCTGCAACTTACCACTGCCGCGGGAGATATCACCCCGCCATCCGGCATTGTCGAGGTGCTTCGCGGCCTGCTGATGAGCATGGTCTCTAACCCGATTGATGCTCTGCTGAATGCCAACTATATCGGCATTCTGGTGTGGGCCGTCGGGCTGGGCTTTGCCCTGCGCCACGGTAACGACACCACCAAAAACCTGGTTAACGACATGTCCAACGCGGTGACCTTTATGGTGAAAGTGGTGATCCGCTTTGCGCCGATCGGTATCTTCGGCCTGGTCTCCTCCACCCTGGCCACCACCGGGTTTGAAACCCTGTGGGGCTACGCCCAGCTGTTGTTCGTGCTGGTTGGTTGCATGCTGCTGGTGGCGCTGGTGATCAACCCGCTGCTGGTGTTCTGGCAGATCCGCCGTAACCCATATCCGCTGGTGCTGACGTGCCTGCGTGAAAGCGGCGTCTACGCCTTCTTTACGCGCAGCTCTGCGGCAAACATTCCGGTGAACATGGCCCTGGCCGAGAAGCTGAACCTGGATCGTGACACCTACTCCGTCTCCATCCCGCTGGGTGCGACCGTCAATATGGCGGGTGCGGCGATCACCATCACCGTGCTGACCTTAGCGGCTGTACATACCCTGGGCGTTCCGGTGGATCTGCCAACCGCGCTGCTGTTGAGCGTCGTGGCATCGCTGTGCGCCTGCGGCGCATCGGGTGTGGCGGGCGGTTCGCTGCTGCTGATCCCGCTGGCCTGTAATATGTTCGGTATCCCGAATGAAGTGGCCATGCAGGTCGTAGCGGTCGGCTTTATCATTGGCGTGCTGCAGGACTCCTGCGAAACGGCGCTGAACTCCTCGACTGACGTGCTGTTTACCGCCGCGGCCTGTCAGGCTGAAGACGCGCGTCTGGCGAAAAACGCGCTGCGCAGCTAATAAAAAAGGTCCGGTCAGTGACCGGGCCTTTTACTCTCGTAGGCCGGGCAAACGCAGTACCGCCCGGCAAACACACTTACAGCGTTACACCACTCTTAAAGATCGCCAGCTCGCGGAAGTCGTTTTTCTCGTTGCAGGTCTGCTTGCCGTTAGCGATATCAACAATCACATCCACAAACTCCGTTAACAGCTGCGGCATCGCTTTGCCGTGGATCAGCTGACCGGCGTCAAAATCGATCCAGTGCTTTTTCTTCGCCGCCAGCTCGCTGTTGGTGGCAATTTTTACCGTCGGCACAAAACCGCCGTACGGCGTACCGCGACCGGTGCTGAACAGCACCATATGGCAGCCCGCACCCGCCAGGGCGCTGGTGGCCACGGCGTCATTGCCCGGCGCGCTTAACAGGTTCAGCCCGTGAGTTTGCAGCCGCTCGCCGTAGCGCAGGACATCCACCACCTGGCTGGCGCCCGCTTTCTGGGTGCAGCCGAGGGATTTCTCCTCGAGCGTCGTGATCCCGCCCGCTTTGTTACCCGGGGATGGATTCTCGTAAATCGGCTGGTTGTGGGCGATAAAGTACTGCTTGAAGTCGTTGACCATGGTAACGGTCTTTTCAAAGGTCGCTTCGTCGCGGCAGTGGCTCATCAAAATGCGCTCCGCGCCGAACATCTCCGGCACTTCGGTCAGCACGGTGGTGCCGCCGTTGCTGATGACGTAGTCGGAGAACTGACCCAGCATCGGGTTGGCGGTAATGCCGGACAGGCCGTCCGAGCCGCCGCACTCCAGACCAAACTTCAGCTCGCTCAGCTTGCCCGCTTCACGTTTGTCGTGACGCATCACCTCATACAGCTGATGCAGATGCTCCAGCCCGGCTTCCACTTCGTCATCCTGATGCTGACAGACCATAAAGTGCACGCGTGCCGGATCGAAATCCCCCAGCGTTTCGCGGAAGGCATCGACCTGGTTGTTCTCGCAGCCAAGGCCGATCACCAGCACCGCCCCGGCGTTCGGGTGGCGCACCATGTTTTGCAGCATGGTGCGGGTGTTGACGTGGTCGTCGCCCAGCTGGGAACAGCCGTAGGTGTGGCTGAACAGATGAACGCCGTCAGTCCCTTCTGCCTGCCCGGTCTCTTTCAGGAACCGGCTCTGGATCTGACGGGCGATGCCGTTGACGCAGCCGACGGTCGGCAGGATCCACAGTTCATTGCGGATCCCCACCTCCCCGCTGGCGCGGCGGTAGATCTGAACGTCACGATCCGCCGCCTGGCTGGCCTCAGCCTGTAACTCAGGTTGATAGCTGTACTCATCCAGATCGCTCAGATTGGTGCGCGTATTGTGGGAGTGAATGAATTCACCCGCCGCGATATCCGCCAGCGCATGGCCGATAGGCAGACCGTATTTAACGACGTTCTCCCCTTTGGCAATGGGTTGCAGGGCGAACTTGTGCCCGCGCGCCACGTCCTGGCGCAGCGTGACGGTCTGGTTTTCAAACGTCACGTCCAGACCTTCGCTCAGGTCGGCCAGCGCGACCGCTACGTTATCCAGCGAATGGATCTTGATGTATTGCATATCAACCCTCAGAAGGCCTTAGTTCAGTTCAATAGCGAAGTAGTCGCGCGCATTGTTAAAGCAGATGTTTCTCACCATTTCGCCCAGCAGCTGGATATCGGCCGGGGCTTCGCCCGCTGCCACCCAGCGGCCAATCATCTGGCACAAAATGCGGCGGAAATATTCATGGCGAGTATAAGAAAGGAAGCTGCGGCTGTCGGTCAGCATCCCGACAAAGCGGCTCAGCAGGCCGAGCTGCGCCAGCTGGGTCATCTGACGCTCCATGCCGTCTTTCTGGTCGTTGAACCACCAGCCGGAACCAAACTGCATCTTGCCTGGCATCCCTTCGCCCTGGAAGTTGCCGATCATGGTGCCCAGCACCTCGTTATCACGCGGATTCAGGCAGTAGAGGATAGTTTTCGGCAGCAGATTCTCTTCGTTCTGTTTGCTCAGCAGTTTCGACAGCTCTTCCGCCAGCGGACGGTCGTTAATGGAGTCAAAACCGACGTCAGCGCCCAGCAGTTTGAACTGGCGCAGGTTGTTATTGCGCAGCGCGCCGATGTGGTACTGCTGCACCCAGCCGCGACGGGCATATTCTGCCGCCAGCCAGACCAGTACCGCAGTTTTGAACTGCGCCACTTCGTGTTCGTTCAGGCTTTCACCGGCCAGACGACGCGCCAGAATGCTGTCCAGCTCGGCTTCGTTGGCGTCGGCAAACAGCACCACGTCCAGAGCATGGTCAGACACTTTACAGCCGTGAGCCGCAAAGTGATCCAGACGCTTCGCCAGCGCGGTCTGCAGATCGCCGAAACGGCGGATCTCGGTATCAGAGACTTCACTCAGCTTCGCCATGTAGTCAGCAAAGGTCGCCTGCTCAATGTTGAAGGCTTTGTCCGGGCGCCAGCTTGGCAGCACTTTAACGTCAAACGAGCTGTCTTTCGCGACAACAGCGTGATGTTCCAGCGAGTCGATCGGATCGTCGGTGGTGCCGACCATCTTGACGTTCATCTGCTTCATGATGCCGCGGGCAGAGAATTTGTCCTGCGCCAGCAGTTCGTTGCATTCGTTCCAGATCTCATCGGCGGTAGCCGGAGAGAGCAGCTTGCCGGTAATGCCAAACGGACGGCGCAGCTCCAGATGGGTCCAGTGGTACAGCGGGTTACCGATGGTGTGCGGCACGGTTGCGGCCCAGGCGTCGAATTTTTCACGATCGGAGGCATTGCCGGTACAGAGGCGTTCCGCCACCCCGTTAGTGCGCATAGCACGCCACTTGTAGTGGTCACCTTTCAGCCAGATGTCATACAGGTTTTTGAAACGGTAATTTTCGGCAACCTGCTGCGGCGGAAGGTGGCAGTGGTAGTCGAAAATCGGCTGGTCTTTTGCGTAATCATGATACAGACGGCGGGCAAATTCGGTATCTAACAGAAAATCTTCAGTCATAAACGGGGTCATTATCGTCTTCCTCTTACGAGCCTACGAGTGCGTCAGAAAAGTAATGTTCAGATGCTGCAAAGTTATCACACCAATTTCCAGAGGCCGATGATTTTTTCGTGAGTTAGATCAATAAACGTCGACAAATAATCTACATCCAAAGTGGTAAATACCGCTAAACCCCGCGCCAGCTCTGGCCTGACAGAGCGGAGACATTGTCCTTACAAAGATTGACACTTTTGTGATGTCACTCACCTTTTAAAGTTGTATGACAAGTTATCTTTTCGCCGTCGCAAATTATAAGCCGACGGAATGCGTTACCGGTGCCACAGGCATCGGACTCAGCGGTAAGGATACCGACTTATGCACGTTTACTTATGGCAAGGTTCGGGTCGTTCCGGGAGTCATCCCGGTAACACCCTCCCGTTGATAAACATCTCACGCCTGGCGTAGGGATGCCCGTACTCCGGTGCGGCAATAACATAACGATGAGGTTTTACATGCGTAAAATTAAAGGGTTACGTTGGTACATGATCGCACTGGTGACGCTCGGCACCGTGCTGGGCTACCTGACGCGTAACACCATAGCGGCGGCTGCACCGACGCTGATGGAAGAGCTGCACATCTCCACGCAACAATATTCTTATATTATCGCGGCCTACTCCGCGGCTTATACCATCATGCAGCCGGTAGCAGGCTACGTGCTGGATATTCTGGGTACCAAGGTCGGCTACGCGGTCTTCGCCGTCACCTGGGCTATCTTCTGCGGCGCAACCGCGCTGGCAGGCAGCTGGGGCGGCCTGGCGCTGGCCCGCGGCGCAGTCGGTGCGGCGGAAGCGGCGATGATCCCTGCGGGTCTGAAAGCGGCGTCCGAGTGGTTCCCGGCGAAAGAGCGTTCCATTGCGGTGGGCTACTTCAACGTGGGTTCCTCTATCGGCGCAATGATTGCTCCGCCGCTGGTGGTGTGGGCTATCGTGATGCACAGCTGGCAGCTTGCGTTTATTCTCTCCGGCGTGCTGAGCTTCGCCTGGGCAATGTCCTGGCTGATCTTCTACAAACACCCGCGCGATCAGAAGAAGCTTTCTGAAGAAGAACGCGACTACATCATCGGCGGCCAGGAGTCTCAGCACCAGACCAACAACGGCAAGAAGATGTCTGTTCTGCAGATCCTCGGCACCCGTCAGTTCTGGGGTATCGCCCTGCCGCGCTTCCTGGCAGAACCGGCCTGGGGTACCTTCAACGCCTGGATCCCGCTGTTCATGTTTAAAGTCTACGGCTTTAACCTGAAAGAGATCGCCATGTTCGCCTGGATGCCAATGCTGTTTGCTGACCTCGGCTGTATCGTCGGCGGCTATCTGCCACCGCTGTTCCAGCGCTGGTTTGGCGTGAACCTGATCGTCTCCCGTAAAATGGTGGTGACCATGGGCGCCCTGCTGATGATTGGCCCGGGTATGATCGGCCTGTTCACCAGCCCATACGTGGCAATTGGTCTGCTGTGTATCGGTGGTTTTGCTCACCAGTCTCTGTCCGGTGCGCTGATTACGCTCTCTTCTGACGTCTTTGGTCGTAACGAAGTGGCGACTGCCAACGGCCTGACCGGGATGGCTGCCTGGACTGCCAGCACCATGTTTGCCCTGGTGGTAGGTGCGCTGGCTGACACCATCGGCTTCAGCCCGCTGTTCGCGGTCCTGGCGGTGTTCGACCTGATGGGTGCGGTGCTTATCTGGACGGTGCTGAAAAACAAATCTGCGGATGAGTTGCAGCAAGAGTCTGTTGGAAGGCCGGCAACGCAGAGTTAGTGTAATGCCGGGTGGCGCTGCGCTTACCCGGCCTACAGAACCCGGAGGCCCGCGCCGCCGGGCATATAAAGGCCGCTCCTGAGCGGCTTTTTTGCGGGTCAAATCTGGAGACAAACGGGTAAAAGTGGTATAACAAATCATTAGCCATACCCTGCCTGGAGCGCATATGGAAATCAACGAACCCCGTCGTCTTTATCAGCAACTTGCTGCCGAGCTGAAAGCTCGTATCGAGCAAGGCGTGTATCTGGTAGGTGACAAATTACCTGCCGAGCGTTTTATTGCTGATGAGAAGAGCGTAAGCCGCACCGTGGTTCGTGAAGCCATCATCATGCTGGAAGTTGAAGGCTATGTTGAAGTGCGTAAGGGTTCAGGCATTCATGTCATCTCCAGTCAGGCAAAACACTCCCCGGCCCCGGACGAAAATCTGGAGTTTGCCAACTACGGCCCCTTTGAGCTGCTCCAGGCCCGTCAGCTTATCGAAAGCAATATCGCCGAGTTCGCGGCGACGCAGGTGACCAAGCAGGACATCATGAAGCTGATGGAGATCCAGGATAACGCGCGTAAAGAAAAATGCTTCCGCGACTCCGAATGGGATCTGCAGTTCCACGTCCAGGTGGCCCTCGCCACGCAAAATACCGCCCTGGCGGCAATTGTCGAAAAAATGTGGACTCAGCGCGTTCATAACCCGTACTGGAAAAAACTGCACGATCACATCGATTCCCGTACCGTGGATAACTGGTGCGACGATCATGACCAGATCCTCAAGGCCCTGATCCGTAAAGACCCGCATGCGGCAAAACTGGCGATGTGGCAGCATCTCGAGAACACCAAACAGATGCTGTTCAATGAAACCAGCGACGACTTCGAATTCAACGCCGACCGCTATCTTTTTGCCGAGAATCCGGTGGTTCACCTCGATACCGCCGTTAGCCACGCGAAATAAGCCCCTTTTTCTACCGACAGGCGCTTCGCTGCGCCTTCCGGCCCCGGTGGGTAAGCAAACCTTTAGAGTGTCAGCGTTTGTAAAAGACCTCGCGTCCCCTGCCTGGGTTAAGCCAAAATCAATCCGGGAATGATGCAAATACTGTGACGGATCCCTTCAGGCTTTGTTACAATTAGATGCATTTAGCCGTTTAGCTTGTTAGTTAGTGCTTGCTTACTTTGCCACTTAACAGGGAACAGTTCTGGCCACACATTGTGTCCGCGAGCGACCATAATGAAATTATAAAAAATGTCGCCGTGCTGTTTGACCCGGTTGACAGGTGTGCCGTTAACCGATTTTCAGGAACACTGAATGGAACTTTTGACCCAACTACTGAACGCCTTATGGGCTCAGGATTTCGAAACGCTGGCCAATCCTTCCATGATTGGCATGCTCTATTTTGTCCTGTTTATGATCCTGTTTCTTGAAAACGGTCTGCTGCCTGCCGCTTTCCTGCCCGGCGATAGTCTGCTGGTGCTGGTGGGCGTGCTCTGTGCAAAAGGGGCAATGCAGTTCCCGCAAACCGTGCTGCTGCTAACCATTGCCGCCAGCCTCGGCTGCTGGTTGAGCTATATCCAGGGGCGATGGCTCGGCAATACGCGCATCGTGCAAAACTGGCTTTCCCATCTCCCGGCACACTATCATCAGCGAGCGCACCATCTGTTCCATAAGCACGGGCTCTCCGCGCTGCTGGTGGGCCGCTTCATCGCCTTTGTCCGTACCCTTCTGCCAACGATTGCCGGGCTCTCCGGCCTCAGCAGCACCCGTTTTCAGTTCTTTAACTGGATGAGCGGCCTGCTATGGGTGCTGATCCTGACTACCCTCGGCTACCTGCTCGGTAAGACCCCGGTATTCCTGAAGTACGAAGATCAGCTGATGTCCTGCCTGATGCTGCTGCCCGTCGTGCTGCTGGTGTTTGGCCTGATTGGTTCGCTGGTGGTGTTGTGGAAGAAAAAACATGGAAGTCAGGGTTAAAGCAATGAGCAATTCAACACCGTCACTGCGCCGTCTCTCTTACGCCATGGTTGCGCTGATGATGTTCAGCGCCTTGCTGCTGGCCTGGACGGCGCTGCAAAAGCAGGAATCAACGCTGGCGATCCGCTCCGTTAATCAGGGCACCAGCATGCCAGATGGCTTCTCCATCTGGCACCATCTGGATGCGAACGGCATTCAGTTCAAGAGCATTACCCCACAGAATGACGTGCTGCTGATTACCTTCGACTCCAGCGTGCAGAGCGCCGCAGCGAAGAAGGTGCTCGACCGAAGCCTGCCGCACGGTTATATCATTGCCCAACAGGATGAGGGTAATCAGGCGTCCGCCTGGCTGACGCGTCTGCGTGATACCTCGCGCCTGTTAGGCTAAATTTCCACTATTCTGAATCTTTTCACTCACTTTGGTGATATCACCGTTTACTTACTATGCTTAAGTACGCGGAGCACCTCCCACTCGTACTCCGCACAACTCTGGAAATCGACATTCCCGCAGGTTATGTCGAAAAACAATGGAAGGTTTTCATAATGAATTACCGCATCGCCCTGGGCCTCGCCCTTTTTTCTTTAAGCGCAGCATCATTCGCGTCTTCTCTGTGTCAGGAGAAGGAAAAGGACATTCAACGCGAGATCAGCTACGCTGAAAAGCATAACAATCAGAGTCGAATCAACGGGCTGCAGAAGTCCCTTAGCGAAGTTAAAGCTAACTGTTCAGACAGCAAGCTGCGTGCCGATCATCAGCGCAAAATTGCCGATCAGAAAGAGGAGATTGCTGAACGCCGCCAAGATCTGGCGGAGGCAAAAGAGAAAGGCGATGCGGACAAGATTACAAAACGTGAGCATAAGCTGCTGGAGGCGCAGAACGAGCTGAAAGCGCTGGAGTCTCGCGATTACTGATTTAATGGACATCTTAACAGGAGAGAATCATGTCAAAAGATACTACGTCAGACCATTTACGCGCTGAACTGAAGTCCCTGGCGGATACCCTGGAAGAGGTGCTGAGCTCCTCGAGCAGTAAGTCGAAAGAAGAGCTGAGTAAACTGCGCAATAAAGCGGAGCAGGCCCTGCATGAGAGCCGTTACCGTCTGGGCGAAACCAGCGATGTGCTGGCGAAACAGACCCGTGAAGCCGCTGCGCGCGCCGATGAGTACGTACGTGAAAATCCGTGGGCCGGGGTAGGTCTCGGTGCTGCGGTTGGCGTCGTCATCGGCATGCTCCTTACGCGACGTTAATTATGGAAGATTCACGTCAACCACAAGGGCCCGCAAAAAACGTCCTCGGTATCGGACAGCGGATTTTAACCACTCTCGTCGGCATCGCGGAGACGCGTATCCGTCTGGCAGTGGTTGAACTGGAAGAAGAGAAAGCAAACATCTTCCAGCTGCTACTGATGTTGGGGTTGACCATGCTCTTCGCCGCGTTTGGCCTGATGAGCCTTATGGTATTAATTATTTGGGCAGTCGATCCGCAATACCGCCTCAATGTGATGATTGGCACAACCGTGGTACTGCTGCTCGCCGCTCTGATAGGTGGAATATGGACGATGCGCAAGGTGCGCCACTCGACCCTGTTGCACCATACCCGTAAGGAACTGGCTAACGACCGGTCATTGCTGGAGGATGAGAAAAAGTGAGCAGAAGCAGATCAGAACGTCAGCGAGAGAAGGCATTTTTGCTAAGCCAGATCCAGCAGCAGCGGATTGATCTGTCAGCAGGCAGCCGCGACTGGCTGGGAGCGACCCACGCTTACGACCGTGGCTGGAATACCTTCCTGAGCCTCCGTGCCTGGGCGCTGGTGGCGAGCAGCATTATGGCGGTGCGGGCAGTCCGACATCCGAACATGCTGATCCGCTGGGCGCGCCGCGGTTTCGGTATCTGGAGTGCCTGGAAGCTGGTGAAATCGACGATTAATCAGCAGCAGTTACGCAAATCCGACGCACGCTGACGTTGTCCTCTGCCTCACCCGGTAAAGCGCCTTCTGGCGCTTTACTTTTTTGTGCCGTCCCGCCTTGCTCAATATCTTTGAAAAAGATTGACAGTTTTCCTTGCTAACAATCCCCATTAACCCCGTTTATGATTCTCTCCATCGACAGCGAGACCGCGGCATCCGCCCGATTTTGCACACTAAATTGTATTTACAGCCCTAGTGGTTCCCTGGAGAGTAAGATGAAAAAATTAGAAGATGTTGGTGTACTGGTTGCGCGTATCCTGATGCCAATCCTGTTTATTACCGCAGGCTGGGGCAAAATCGGTGGCTACGCCGGTACGCAACAGTATATGGAAGCGATGGGCGTTCCGGGGTTCCTGCTGCCGCTGACCATTCTGCTTGAGTTTGGGGGTGGTCTGGCGATCCTGTTCGGTTTCCTGACCCGCACTACGGCACTGTTTACCGCAGGCTTCACCCTGCTGACGGCGTTCCTGTTCCACAGCAACTTTGCGGAAGGCGTGAACTCCCTGATGTTCATGAAAAACCTGACCATCGCAGGCGGTTTCCTGCTGCTGGCCATCACCGGCCCGGGTGCATACAGCATCGACCGCGTTCTGAATAAGAAGTGGTAAGCACGCTATACTGAATCAAAAAGCGAGGAGATATCTCCTCGCTTTTGCTATCTAAGGAGGAAAAGATGGGACAACTCGTAGACGGCGTCTGGCAGGATACCTGGTATGACACCAAATCCACCGGAGGGCGTTTTAAGCGCTCCGTTTCGGCCTTCCGTAACTGGCTTACCGCGGACGGCGCGCCTGGCCCGAGCGGCGAAGGCGGCTTTGCGGCAGAGAAAGATCGTTACCATCTCTATGTCTCGCTTGCCTGCCCGTGGGCACACCGCACGCTGATCGTCCGCGCCCTGAAGGGGCTGGAGACGCTGATCCCCGTCTCGGTGGTGCATCCGTTGATGCTGGAAAATGGCTGGACCTTCGGCAGCGATTTCCCGGCGGCCACCGGCGATTCACTCTATCACCACGATTTTCTCTATCAGCTTTACCTGCGCGCCGACCCGCACTACACCGGCCGGGTAACCGTTCCGGTACTGTGGGACAAGAAAAATCAGACCATTGTCAGCAATGAATCGGCGGAGATCATCCGCATGCTGAACACCGCGTTTGATGCTCACGGCGCCCGGGCGGGCGATTTTTATCCGCCGGCGCTGCGCGATAAAATTGATGACCTGAATAGCTGGATCTACGACAACGTCAATAACGGCGTCTATAAGGCCGGGTTTGCCACCAGCCAGGAAGCCTATGACGAAGCCGTGAATAACGTCTTTGCGTCACTGGAGCGTCTGGAGCAAATCCTGGGTCAGCACCGCTATCTGACCGGTAACCAGCTGACCGAAGCCGATATTCGCCTGTGGACCACTCTGGTTCGCTTCGACCCGGTTTACGTGACCCACTTTAAATGCGACAAACGCCGGATCAGCGATTACCTCAATCTGTACGGTTTCCTGCGCGACATCTATCAGATGCCGGGAATTGCGGAGACGGTCGATTTTGACCATATCCGTAACCACTATTACCGCAGCCACAAAACCATTAATCCGACGGGCATTATTTCCATCGGCCCGTGGCAGGATCTGACTGAACCGCACGGCCGCGACGCTCGCTTCGACTAAGCCTCAGGGGCGCTTTTCTGGCGCCCTTTACCCCTCTTTTATTCCCGTCTATGCTTTATTTGCACCCTTAGAAAACAAGTGATTAATTGCTACTGAGGCCACAACAAATGGACTGGTATCTAAAAGTACTGCGAAATTATATTGGGTTTAAAGGGCGCGCCCGGCGCAAAGAATACTGGATGTTTATTCTGGTGAACTTCATTCTGATCTGCGTCCTGGGCCTCATTGACAAAATGCTGGGCTGGGAGCGGGCTGGCGGCGAGGGCATTCTCACCACGGTATATGGCCTGCTGGTGTTTCTGCCGGGGTGGGCGGTACTGTTTCGCCGACTGCACGATACCGACAGGTCGGCATGGTGGCTGCTGCTGGTACTGATCCCGGTGCTCGGCTGGATAATTATTTTGATCTTCAACTGCCAGCGCGGAACGGTAGGCGAAAACCGTTTTGGGCCGGATCCGCTGCTAAACAACTGATGGATTGCCCGGCGGCGCTGCGCCTGCCGGGCCTTCAGATTACTTCTGGGTAAACAGCTTCTGGATCTCGCGCAGACACCAGGATTTGGCTTCGCCCATGCTGTCACGTCGCCACGCCATTATGATATCCACTTCACTGGTGTACTCCGGGCTGACGACCCGCAGCCGTCCTTCGGCAATATCTTTTTCCACAAAGGGATACGGCATGGTGGCCACGCCCAGCCCGGCCAGCAGCGCCTGACGCTTATCTTCCAGGGTACTGACGGTGAGACGCGGCTGTTTATCGAGCAGCTGGACAGTTAATACCGGGCGCTCGCGGGCAGTATCCGCCACCGCCACGCCGCGGTACTTCACGCGGGTCACTTCGGAGAGCGGCTCCGGCTCCTGGTGGATCGGATGATCCGGTGCTGCGACGTAGACGTTCAACACTTTATAGAGCTTGCGGGAGTTGATTTCGGACGAAGAGCGGAAGTGCATGTCCGGGGCGATGACGATATCGGCCCGTCCCTGCTCCAGACGCTCCCACGCCCCGGCGAGTACCTCGGTGATAATCGACAGCTGGGTATTGGCTTTATCCGCCAGGCGATCCACCAGCGGGTAGAGCGCAGTGGTGGGCACCAGGGCCTCGGTGACAAGCGTCAGGTGCGTTTCCCAGCCGCGGGCCAGGGCTTCGGCATCGGTGGTCAGTTTATCCGCCGCTTCCAGCAGTACGCGACCGCGCTCCAGCAGCATTCGCCCGACGTTGGTGAATTTTGTTCGGTGACCGGAGCGGTCAAACAGCACCACATCCAGCTCTTCTTCCAGCTTCTGCATGGTATAGCTCAGGGCAGATGGCACGCGCCCCAGTTCATCCGCTGCTGCGGCGAAGCTACCGCGTCGATCGATCGCGTCCATCACCCGCAGTGCTTCAAGGGTCAATGCTCTCTCTTTAGCCATGGCGTTCTCATTCAGTAAATTTGAACATACCGGGCAGAATATCTGGCTAACAATGCAGCGTCCATACCTTTACCATTGTTTTAGTGTAAAGAGAGGTCAAGTTTTATGATTACGACAAGAACAGCCAAACAGTGCGGACAAGCCGATTTCGGTTGGCTGCAGGCCCGCTACACCTTTTCCTTTGGACACTACTTTGACCCGAAGCTGCTGGGCTATGCCTCTTTGCGCGTACTGAATCAGGAGGTACTCGCACCCGGGGCCTCGTTCCAGCCGCGTACCTATCCAAAAGTGGATATCCTGAACCTGATTCTTGAAGGCGAAGCAGAGTATCGCGACAGCGAGGGCAACCATGTCCAGGCGAAAGCCGGTGAAGCATTGCTGATAGCCACTCAGCCAGGCATTAGCTATAGCGAGCACAACCTCAGCAAAGATAAGACGCTGACGCGGATGCAGCTGTGGCTGGATGCCTGCCCGGAGCGTGAAAACCCGCCGCTCCAGAAGATCGATCTGCTGGAAGGGAAGCAGCAGCTGCTGGCCTCGCCCGACGGCAGCGCAGGCAGCCTGCAGTTACGCCAGCAGGTGTGGGTGCATCATATCGAGCTGAATAAAGGGGAGCGCCTGAGCTTCCAGCTGCACGGCCCGCGCGCCTATCTGCAGTCCATTCATGGCACGGTTCATGCGTTAACGCCAGCCGAAGAGCGGGAAGCGCTGACCTGCGGAGATGGGGCGTTTATCCGCGACGAGGCGAATATCACCCTGGTGGCCGATACGCCCCTGCGGGCGCTGCTGATTGATTTGCCGGTGTAAGACGGCCCCTCGCTCCGCAAGGAGAGAGGGGCATTATTTCAGGACACCTTTTGCGCCATTATTTCGATAATCTGCTGGTCGGTCGCCTGCATTGAGCGGCATGCCAGTGAGCAGAGATTGGCGATAGACTGTTCGACATCATGCGCCACAATCCCTTCGTTGCCGGTAACAGCAGAGTCATCGAGCGCCATCATCACCGACTTCCAGGCGCAGCTTACGCTGGTCGAGACCTTCATCGCACAGCTGTTAGACGCACCATCACAGATCATCCCGCTGACATCACCAATCATACTGCTTATCGCCATCGCGATAGCGTTATAACGGCCATCCAGTAGCCATGCCATACCTGCCGCTGCCCCCATGGCTGCCGTGGTTGCCGCACACAGTGCCGACAGCCGAGGAAGCTGATAGTGGATATAAATCGCCGACAGGTGCGAAAGCATCAGCGCCCGCGCCAGTTTTTCGTCATCAGCCTGAACATGCTCAGCGACCACCACTACCGGCATGGTGGCAGTAATCCCCTGATTACCCGATCCGGAATTGCTCATGGCGGGCAGCGTCGCACCGCCCATGCGGGCATCCGACGCGGCACTGGTGCGGATCACAATTTCCGAGCCAAGATCCCGGGCAAAAAAACCGGTCGCCTGCTGTTTATGCAAGGTCGCGCCGATATGTAACCCCCATTTGCCGGATAATCCTTCCCGGGATAACGCATCGTTCAGACGCGCCGCCTGCAGAATAAAACGGATCGCCGGGAACGGCACATGCTCAATAAACTCGAGGATCTGCGACAGCGTGGCGCGCGAAAGCATCGCCAGCGGATCGTCGGTACACCCCTGCGGTTGCTCATCGAGCCTGAAACAGGTTTTACCCTGACAATCAATCTGCACAACCCGGGTATGACCGCCTGCAATGGTGACGCTTGCCGATTTATCCCCGGCATAAACACGTGCACGGGAATAGAGGATCTCGTCACAGGGATCCTGCAACTTCACCTGCACCTTTCCAGCCTTAAGTAACGCTTTCGCTCGGGCGACGGCCTCTGCGGAGGCATCTTTTAACACCTCCAGCCCGCCCTGGGCATTGCCACCGATAGCCCCCAGCGCGGCAGCAATCGGTAGCCCCACCATTCCGGTGCCTGGCACCGTCACACCCAGTCCATTTTTCATTAAATTCGGTGAAACCCACGCTTCTATTTGTGTAATTTCACCACTCAACTGCTTAGCCGCTATAGCACAGGCCAGCGCCAGCGAAACAGGCTCCGTACATCCCAGCGCAGGTTTTACCTCTTCCTGCACCGCGTGAATAAACAGGTTCCACAAAGGATTCATTTGCTCAGACATCGTTACGACCTTCATTGCGCCTCACGAAAATGCGAGGAAAGGAGAAACACAAAGCAGCAGCCCGGTAATGATAATGATCACCAGCGACACGCCTTTGTATTTGTGCAGCGCAGGGACCTTGTAGACCAGCCACGCCGGAATTAAGCAGCCCACCATGCCGAAAATGGGGCTGCAGATAGAGGTGAAGCTCAGCACCGGCGCGTTTAATACGATGGCGCTCCAGGCAAGCAGAATGGCGAAGAGCATAATGCCGCGCTGTACGGTACGTTCATTGATTTTTTCCGCTGGCAATTTGCGACGCAGGATGTTCATGACGATGCCCTGAGTGGCTTCACGAAAGCCGAGATAGACACCAAAGAATGCCGTCATGACTGCGAAGATATTCAGCACCACGCTGACGATTTTGACCCAACCCGCGCCGTCACCGCTGATAAACTGCGCGGCAATCGCCAGGGCAGAGATATTTTGCTCATAGGCCTTAACCGCTTCGTCATGCCCCATCGCAAGGGTAAAAGAAACCGCGTAGAAAAAGACGGTCACAAACAGAATGCCAAACGCGATATTCATCGCCCGCAGGGCTTTATGCCGCGCCACTTCAATCGATTTCGAACGTGAGCGGTAGGAGATCACCATCGGGCTGAGCGTCTGAATAAACAGAATGGAGGTTAAGGTAAAGGGCAGTGTAATAATGGCGTTTTTAATCAACAGCCCCACCGGCGGTAACGTCCCGACGTTATACAGATGCCACATGCCGATCATCGATAATCCTAACGCAGCCACCACCAGCAATTTGGTAAGCACCATCAGGCTGGAAACTTTAAACAAGAGCTTTTCGCCGCGCGAGGAGATTGCCACCAGAATACAGATCAGAAACAAACCATAGAGCGGGTTCTCTGACAGCAGGCCGTTGGTCACGCCGAAGGTATGCAGATAGGATGCACTGTCATTGGTGATCGCCGTGGAGTAAACGAACATCCAGATAACCAGCATCACGAAATAGAGCGCTCCTAATAAGATGCCCCAGTTTTTGCCTAAATAGCCGCTAATCACGCTCGGGTAGTCTTTGCACTCCGGTGATTCCGCCAGGGTGTTAATAAATAACCGCTGAAACAGGTACATGGCCGGATAACCGATAATCGAGGACAGCAGAAAAACCCACAGTCCCATCAGGCCAACCTGCACCGGGAGAAAAACAATGCCCGCGCCAATGGCCATCCCGATACTCATGATGACCCAACCGGTATCGGTACTGTCGAATTTAATCGCTTCCTGCCATTCACTTTCACTCATTCCTGCCCGTCTTGCCGCCGGGGAGTCGTTCACAATCACGCTGCTGTTTGTCGCCGTATCCATTAGGCTCTCGCTTATTTTGTAGGGTAGACAGTTATTTTTATGGGTATCTGCTCATCAGCGATAATGATTCAGAGAGGTGCAGGTGTTTGTTATTTGAATGGAAAAATCATACCGGGAGAGGAAGAGAAAAAAGTCACAACATTAATGTGGATTTTGCCGATTCAGAGAAAAAAATACTCTTTATAAAATGAGAAGAGAGGCTATTTTCTCATTGTGATGCACTTCAAGAAATAAAAAACCCGCGACAGGCGCGGGTTGATGCTCTCCTGTCAGGGGCGAGTCGCTTATTGGGTCATCGCCTGAGCGATTTGCGAGCGGACCTCGGCGCGCTGTTCAGGAGTCAGCACCTGGCTCACATCGAAGTAATATTTCACGCGGTAGTAACGCGCCTGCTCTTCAATACGGCTGAACGCCGCCAGCTGATCTTTGACCGCTTTTTCATCCCACTTGCCTGACTGGATGACGTTAATCAGAGTGCCATTTTTCACGTTGTCGGTTGAGATCTTAGCGACGTTATCTTCCAGCTGCTGGTGCAGAGCCTTGATTTTCGTGGTCTGCTCACTGCTGAGTTTCAGCTGCTGTACGATCGGATCCTGCGTCGGCGCGGGCGCGGTGGCGACCTCTGCCGCCTGCGCCACACCCATCACGCCCGTCAGGGCTGCCGTCATCAGCGCGATGCGGAAAATCTTTTTCATCTCACAATCCTTAATTATCTGTCAGGGAAGAACCCCGGGAGTATTTTTCAATTACGGATGTCGATCTGTGATGAAGTATATAAACAATTTTGTATGTAAGAACCGGCAGAGAATGCAGAAAGCAAAAACCCGCCGAAGCGGGTTTTTGTTTGAAAATGGTGAAGCTGACCGATAAGCCGGGTTCTGTCGTTGAACAGTCATTCATCTAGGCCAGCAATCGCTCACTGGCTCAAGCAGCCTACCCGGGTTCAGTACGGGCCGTACCATGTGAACCCCTATTTGGCCTTGCTCCGGGTGGAGTTTACCGTGCCACGGACTGTTACCAGCCGCGCGGTGCGCTCTTACCGCACCCTTTCACCCTTACCTGATCCCACTTGCGTGGGCCATCGGCGGTTTGCTCTCTGTTGCACTGGTCGTGGGTTTCCCCCCCAGGCGTTACCTGGCACCCTGCCCTATGGAGCCCGGACTTTCCTCCCCTCCGCCCGTCTCCCCCGAAAGGGACGACGACGAAGCGGCGACTGTCTGGTCAGCTTCGGCGCGCAGTATAGAGGGTTTGCGCCCCGCTGTCACCCTTCGGTGAGCATCCCGACCCGCAGGGTGGCGGCAATATTGCGCGAAGCGCGATAAATATTGTCAAACGCGCCGCGGAATGCCTCTTCGAGAGTGCTGATGCTGGTCAGGACGCTGAACACCGCGTCGATACCGTACTGGTGCACAATGCCGACATCGCTGGTCAGGCTGCCGGCAATACCGATCACCGGCTTATGATACTTGCTGGCGACGCGCGCCACGCCTACCGGCACTTTGCCGTGAATGCTTTGACTGTCCAGACGACCTTCACCCGTCACCACCCAGGTGCAGTCATGAATATGCTCTTCGAGATTCAACGCCTGGGTGACGATTTCGATGCCGCTCTTCAGCTCCGCACCGAGGAACGCCATCAGCGCAGCGCCCATGCCGCCAGCCGCACCCGCGCCAGGGACATTTTTGACATCAATACGCAGTGCGGTATGTATCACATCAGCGTAGTGAGAAAGATTGTTATCGAGCTCCAGGATAGTGGCTTCCGTGGCCCCTTTCTGCGGGCCAAAGATGCGGGATGCGCCCTGCTCGCCGATCAGCGGATTGCTCACATCACAGGCCACCCGGATCGCGCAGGTTTTCAGGCGCGGATCGAGCGTCGAAATATCAATATTGTTCAGCGCCATCAGGCTGCCGCCGCCGTGGCCGATATCGGTGCCGTTGGCGTCAGTCAGTTTTGCACCCAGCGCCTGCACCATTCCGGCGCCGCCGTCGTTGGTGGCACTGCCGCCAATCCCGATAATAATATTGCGCGCACCTTTATCGAGTGCGGCGAGGATCAGCTCGCCCGTGCCGCGGGAGGTGGTAATCAACGGGTTGCGCTGGGCCGGAGGAACCAGAGCCAGTCCGCTTGCCGCTGCCATCTCAATAAACGCCGTCACGCCATCGCCGGAGATCCCCCAGCAGGCGTTAACGCTTTCGCCCAGTGGTCCCGTCACAACCGCGTGCTGCATCGTGCCGTTGGTGGCGGCAATCATCGCTTCAACCGTTCCTTCCCCGCCATCCGCCACGGGAACCGAAACATACTCTGCATCGGGAAAGATCTCCCGAAAGCCTTTTTCTATCGCCCGCGCTACCTCGGTGGCAGACAGGCTTTCTTTGTAAGAGTCAGGGGCGATTACGATTTTCATAGTTATAGCCTGTTACCGCTTAAGGCAAAAATAGCGGGCGCGTTCCCGCGCCCGTCTTTGTTAGCGAGAGACTTCCACTTTCGCCAGTTTTTCGTAATAGCAGGCAATGGCGCTGTGGTCAGCAGTCCCCAGCCCGTCGGCACGCAGGGCCTGCATCATCTCCATCACCGCCGCGGTCAGCGGCAGCTGGGCACCCACGCCGTGGGAGGTGTCCAGGGCGTTGGCCAGATCCTTGATGTGCAGATCGATACGGAAGCCAGGCTTGAAGTTACGATCCATCACCATCGGTGCTTTAGCATCCAGCACGGTGCTGCCCGCCAGGCCGCCGCGGATCGCCTGATACACCAGATCCGGGTTAACGCCCGCTTTGGTCGCCAGGGTCAGGGCTTCGGACATCGCCGCGATGTTCAGGGCCACAATCACCTGGTTTGCCAGCTTGGTGACGTTACCTGCACCAATCTCACCGGTGTGCACCACGGAGCCGGCCATCGCTTTCAGCAGATCGTAATATTTGTCGAAAATCGCCTTGTCGCCGCCCACCATTACAGAGAGGGTGCCGTCGATGGCTTTTGGCTCGCCGCCGCTCACCGGCGCATCCAGCATGTCGATGCCTTTCGCTTTCAGCGCTTCGCTGATTTCACGGCTGGCCAGCGGTGCAATGGAGCTCATGTCGATCAGCACGGTGCCCGGTTTGGCCCCTTCAATAATGCCGCCTTCGCCCAGCGCCACCTCTTTCACGTGTGGGGAGTTTGGCAGCATGGTGATGATCACATCGCACTGCTCAGCAATCGCCTTTGCCGTGGTAGCGGTCTCTGCGCCTGCGGCAATCACTTCGGCAATGGCTTCCGGGTTACGGTCAGCAACCACCAGTGAGTAACCTGCTTTGATGAGGTTTTTACTCATTGGTTTACCCATGATACCCAGGCCAATAAAACCAACTTTCAGTGTCATAATTGCGTCTCTCTTTATTCAGTGGTGGTGATTATTTCTTGAAGGAATCCGCTAACTTCTGAGTCGCGGAGCGGAACACGCCGAGGTCGCTGCCAACGGCAACAAAAGTCGCGCCCCATTCCAGGTAACGGCGCGCATCGGCCTCGACCGGCGCCAGGATGCCGCACGGCTTATCGTGCGCTTTGGCGCGGGCAAAGATATGCTGAATGGCGCGCTGGACTTCCGGGTGATTCGCATTCCCCAGATGACCAAAGGCGGCCGCCAGGTCGCTTGGGCCGACGAAGATGCCGTCGACGCCGTCAGTGGCGGCGATCGCATCGACGTTGTCCACGCCCTGCTGGCTCTCAATCTGCACCAGGATGGTGATGTTTTTGTTCGACTGGACGAAGTAGTCCGGCACGGTGCCAAACATATTGGCGCGATGGGAGACCGACACGCCGCGAATGCCTTCTGGCGGATAACGGGTGGACGCCACCGCCTGCACAGCCTCTTCGACGTTTTCCACAAACGGGATCAGGAAGTTGTAGAAGCCAATATCCAGCAGGCGTTTGATGATCACCGGCTCATTGGTCGGGACACGTACCACCGGCGCACTGTGGCTGCCTTTCAGCGCCATCAGCTGCGGGATAAAGGTGGTGACGTCGTTCGGAGCATGTTCACCGTCGAGTACGAGCCAGTCAAAACCTGCCAGCCCCAGCACTTCGGTGCTGATTGGGCTTGCCAGCGCCGACCAGCAGCCGATCTGAATCTGATGTGCCGCGAGGGCCGCTTTAAATTTGTTCGGGAAAATATCGTTACTCATCGCTTATACCTTTGCTTATTTCTGCAATTCCATACGTTTGATGTCACCCACTACGAACAGGTAGCAGAACATCGCCATCAGCGCGGAACAGCCTACGAATACCAGTGCCGCGTTGAACGAATGCAGTTCACTGACCAGATAGCCAATCACCAGCGGAGTGACAATTGACGCTACGTTGCCAAAGACGTTAAACACACCACCACACAGCCCAACAATCTCTTTTGGTGCGGTATCGGAAATCACCGGCCAGCCCAGGGCACCAAACCCTTTACCGAAGAAGGCCAGCGCCATCAGGGCTACCACCAGCGCGGTGTTATTGGTGTAGTTGCACAGAATGATTGAGGAGGCCAGCAGCATGCCCAGCACAATCGGCAGCTTACGCGCCAGGGTAATCGACTTGCCTTTCTTAATCAGGTGATCCGAGAACACCCCGCCCAGCACGCCACCGGCAAAACCGCACAGCGCCGGAATGGAAGCCACCAGACCCACCTTCAGAATCGACATCCCCTTCTCCTGCACCAGGTAAATCGGGAACCAGGTGAGAAAGAACCAGGTGATGGTGTTGATAAAGTATTGCCCGAAAAACACGCCCAGCATCATGCGGTTGGACAATAACTGTTTGATGTAATGCAGCTTCGGACCGCTGGCCGCTTTGTCGCCCGGCTTTTTATGATCCATGTCGACCACCGCGCCGCCGTCCTTAATGAACTTCAGCTCTTCCGCGGTCATGCGTGGGTGGTCGGTTGGGTTGTGGATAAACTTCACCCACATCCCGGTCAGGACAAAACCAATCACCCCCATCACGGTAAAGACATGTTCCCAGCCCCAGGCGAAGGTCAGCCAACCGAGCAAAGGGGAGAACAGCGCCAGCGAGAAATATTGTGCAGAGTTAAAGATGGCAGAGGCCGTACCGCGCTCTTTGGTCGGGAACCAGGCCGCCACGATACGGGCGTTGGCCGGGAAGGACGGCGCCTCGGAGAAGCCGAGCATAAAGCGCATAAAGAACATCGAGATGCCCGCCCATGCCAGCGGGAAGAAATCGACAAAGCCCTGCATAAAGGTGAACAGCGACCAGAAGAACAGGCTGTACGTATAAACCTTTTTCGAACCGAACTTATCCAGCAGCCAGCCGCCGGGGATCTGCATCAGCAGGTAGGCCCAGCCGAAGGCGGAGAAGATGTAGCCCATCGACACGGCGCTCAACTGGAGCTCTTTGGCGACTTCCGTACCGGCAATAGAGAGCGTGGCGCGGTCGGCGTAATTGACCGCGGTTACAATAAATATAATGAGCAATATTAAATAGCGGGTTGGGGCACCCTTTTTTGTTTCAACGGTAGTATCCAGCAACATTTTTATTTCCTCTGGCACATCAGCGAAATTATTTTTATTATTTTAAGAAAGAGGCATTCCTGATTATTTCAGTAATGGCAGGCAAATACGGATAATTAATCCGATACCATGAAATCGTTAATGAGTATAATCAACCACCCCAGGACGCGCATTGTGTAACCGCTCAATTATATAAGGTCTTGTGAATATTATTTTGAGCATATGCACAACACCCTGGGCGCTGATGCACAGATTTCGCTATTGCCCCCCTTATGCACAGACTAAGGTCAAAAATGAGTGATCGCGATCACGTTTTTAATTCCCTGCGCCTGACATTCTTTATTCCACTGAGCAGAGTCTTTATTTCCGATAACAAGAAAATACACGTACTCTTTTACGAATTAATTATCCCCCACTCGCTGGAGAATACTGGACAATGGCCGACATCGAAATTCGACAAACGTCGCCGGGCGCGTTTTATATTAAGGTGCACGACACCGATAACGTGGCGATTATTGTTAACGATCAGGGGTTAAAAGCCGGAACGCGTTTCCCTGACGGGCTTGAACTGATCGAGCATATTCCGCAGGGCCATAAAGTGGCGCTGGTCGATATCCCGGCGCAGGGCGAAATCGTGCGCTATGGCGAAGTCATTGGCTATGCCGTGCGGGCGATCCCGCAGGGCAGCTGGATTGACGAGTCGCTGGTAGCCCTGCCGGAAGCACCGCCGCTGAACACCCTGCCGCTGGCGACCCGCGTGCCGGAGCCAATGCCAGCCCTGGAAGGCTACACCTTCGAAGGCTATCGCAATGCAGACGGCAGCGTCGGCACCAAAAACCTGCTCGGCATCAGCACCAGCGTGCACTGCGTGGCGGGGGTTGTCGATTTTGTAGTGAAGATCATCGAGCGCGACCTGCTGCCAAAATACCCGAACGTTGACGGCGTGGTCGGTCTGAACCACCTGTACGGCTGCGGCGTGGCGATCAACGCCCCGGCGGCCATTGTGCCGATCCGCACCATCCACAATATTGCCCTCAACCCGAACTTCGGCGGCGAAGTGATGGTGGTGGGCCTTGGCTGCGAAAAACTCGTGCCTGAAAAACTGCTGCAGGGCACCGAGGATACCCAGGCTATCCCGGTGGATAACGCCAGCATCGTGCGTTTGCAGGACGATCAGCACGTCGGTTTCCGTTCGATGGTCGATGATATTCTGCAGGTTGCAGAGCGCCATCTGGCAAAACTGAATCAGCGCAAGCGTGAAACCTGCCCGGCCTCTGAGCTGGTGGTGGGGATGCAGTGCGGCGGCAGCGACGCCTTCTCCGGCGTAACCGCAAACCCGGCCGTGGGCTATGCCTCGGATCTGCTGGTGCGCTGCGGCGCAACGGTAATGTTCTCGGAAGTCACCGAAGTGCGCGATGCGATCCACCTGCTCACCCCACGCGCCATCAACGAAGAGGTAGGCAAACGCCTGCTGGAAGAGATGGCCTGGTACGATAACTATCTCGACATGGGCAAAACCGACCGCAGCGCTAACCCCTCCCCGGGCAACAAGAAAGGCGGCCTGGCGAACGTGGTGGAAAAAGCCCTGGGCTCTATCGCCAAATCGGGCCAGAGCGCCATTGTCGAGGTGCTCTCCCCGGGCCAGCGCCCAACCAAACGCGGCCTGATCTATGCCGCCACGCCGGCCAGCGATTTCGTCTGCGGCACCCAACAGGTGGCCTCCGGGATCACCGTGCAGGTGTTCACTACCGGGCGCGGCACCCCGTACGGCCTGATGGCGGTTCCGGTCATTAAAATGGCGACCCGTACCGAACTGGCTAACCGTTGGTTTGATCTGATGGATATCAACGCGGGCACCATCGCCACCGGCGAAGAGAGCATTGAGGACGTGGGCTGGAAGCTGTTCCACTTCATTCTCGACGTGGCCAGCGGCCGCAAGAAAACCTTCTCCGATCAGTGGGGATTACACAACCAGCTGGCGGTATTTAACCCGGCACCTGTGACCTGAGTTTGCAGTAAACCTCTTTTAGCATGGCTCCGGCCATGCTTTTTTTTTGCCTTTCGTTCTGATTATCGTCAGGCGGGACACGGGCAGGCTATCTTAAGACCTGCCAGTATCCTCCTTTTCTGGCACCGACTCGTTGTACCTTACCCTTGCTTTGTAACGCACTGAGATAGCGTTCTACCGTACGGGAGGTCACTCCAAGCATTGAGGCCAGGGTGGAAGCGGTCATCTTTGGTTGGGCAATCAGAAGTTGCAGGATGGTATCCTCTTTTTCCGACATTTGTTCCGACATTCTTTCCGACATTGTATGTGGCGACGAGATGCTTTCACGCAGCGCATCGGCAAGATTCCGTAGCATGAATTCCACAAAAGCCGTGCAGTCGCTGGCTTTGTCACACTGCCCAAGGATGGCGTAGTACCGCTCTTGCTGAAAGTGGATCAGCGTTTCTACGGGCAGCCAGGCCAGTTCGGCACGCCACTGACTGAGAATAAGAGTCTGCCAGAGGCGCCCCATACGGCCATTGCCGTCGGCAAATGGATGGATAAATTCAAATTCATAGTGGAATACAGAGCTGGCTATCAGCGGGTGCAGGTCTGTTATACTCAGCCAGCCAAGCAGCTCATCCACCAGACGAGGGACCTGAGACGCAGGAGGCGCCATATGCACCAGTTGGTTACCACGGTAGATCCCGACATCCCCCCGATAGTCAGCGAATTATGTTCGATGGCTAACGACGCCTGGATGGTACGAATACGGTTCTCTTTGCGCAGCAGAGGTGAAGCTCGCCCCGTATACGCAGCCCAATGCCCCAGCAATTCTCCCGTCTCAACCACCAGATTTAGGATTGCAGAGGTAATCGTAAAAGGGGGTTGATAACGGCTCACCAGGTTACTCCCCCTGCTGCTCCAGGGCGTACTTATACAGCGCGTTCTTTTTCACGCCGTGGATCTCCGCCGCCAGCGCGGCCGCTTTTTTCAGCGGCAGCTCGGTCTGCAGCAGCGCGAGGGTGCGCAGCGCGTCGGCAGGCAGCGCGTCTTCTGTCGCTTTGTGCCCTTCGACAATCAGCACCATTTCGCCCTTGCGGCGGTTTTCGTCCTCTTTCACCCAGGCCAGCAGCTCGCCCACCGGCAGGCCGTGGATGGTCTCCCAGGTTTTGGTCAGCTCGCGCGCCAGCACTACGTAACGGGCTTCGCCCCAGACCGCCACCATATCCTCCAGACTCTCCAGCAGACGGTGGGTGGATTCGTAGAAGATCAGGGTGCGGGGTTCGGCTTCCAGCGCCTTCAGCACGTCGCGACGGCCTTTGGATTTGGCAGGCAGGAAACCTTCATAGCAGAAACGATCCGACGGCAGGCCCGCGGCGCTCAGGGCAGCAATGGCCGCGCACGGACCCGGCAGCGGTACTACGCGAATACCGGCTTCGCGGCAGGTGCGGACCAGGTGATACCCCGGGTCGTTGATCAGCGGCGTACCGGCATCGGATACCAGGGCGATGTTCTGCCCCTCTTTCAGCTTAGCCACCAGCGTTTCGGCTTTTTGTTGCTCGTTATGATCGTGCAGGGCAAACAGGCGGGCGTTAATCGCGAAATGTTGCAGGAGCAGGCCGGTGTGCCGGGTATCTTCAGCAGCAATAAGATCAACGCTTTGCAACACGGTGAGCGCACGTTGGGTAATATCAGATAAATTCCCGATAGGAGTAGGTACAATATAAAGCTGACCCTGAGAATTATCTGCCGTTTCGTGTTGTTTCATTGTTTCATCCGTATTGCCGATTTAATATTGAGCATTGCGTAAAAAATATCACTGGATACAGTATGGTACCCTTAACGTTTCTTCATAATAAAGTCACGCGCAGCCTTCCGCTGGTGCTGGCAGCCCTGATCTTTGCTGGCTGCGGTACCCAGGCGCCCGATCAAAGTGCTGCCCATATGGAGGGTGCCGCGCAGGCCGACTCCGGCTTCTATCTGCACCAGATGGAGCAGAGCTCCGATGATACCCGGATCAACTGGCAATTACTCGCCATTCGTGCACTGCTGAAAGAGGGTAAAACCCAGCATGCCGCCGATCTGTTTAATCAGTTGCCGCAGGATTTGAGCGACACCCAGCGCCGCGAGCAGTCGCTGCTGGCCGCTGAACTGAAAATTGCGCAGAACGACGTTGCCGGAGCGAAGAAGATCCTCGGGAATATCGACCTCAGCACGCTCGATAAAAACCAGCAGGCACGTTTCTGGCAGGCCGGTATTGCCGCGGAACAGGGGCGCCCTTCCCTGACGCTGCTGCGGGCGCTGATTGCCCAGGAGCCGCTGCTCGCCGCCGCCGAAAAACAGAAAAATATTGATGCCACCTGGCAGTCGCTCTCCGCCATGAATCCCGATCAGGCCAATGCGCTGGTGATCAATGCCGACGAAAATATCCTGCAGGGCTGGCTGGATCTGCAGCGCGTCTGGTTCGATAACCGCAACGATCCCAATATGTTGAAAGCCGGGATCAAAGACTGGCAGACCCGCTACCCGAACAACCCGGGGGCGACCATGCTGCCAACGCAGCTGGTCAATGTGCAGAACTTCAAGCCCGCCTCCACCAGCAAAATCGCGCTACTGCTGCCCCTGGATGGCCAGGCCGCCGTCTTTGGCCGCACTATCCAGCAAGGTTTTGACGCAGCGAGAAATGGCACGGCGGCCGTCACCGGTAGCGCCGTCCCTGCCCAGGTTGCCCAGGCTGCCAACGCCGGCGATGTGGTGAGCCCGTCCAGTGCCGAAACCAACGATCTGACCACGGCCCAACCTGTCATCGCCCAGGAAGGTACGATGCAGGAGCCGGTCCAGGCCCCTGAAACCACCCAGCCCGTCACCGCGCCGGATAACACCGTGCAGGATCCGCAGCAGGCTCCTGTCGCCGCGCAGTCACCTCAGGCCACGGCACTCGCCAACCCGGCCGCCGAGGTGAAGGTGTATGACACCAGCACCCAGCCGCTCGACCAGGTGCTGAACCAGGTCCAGCAGGATGGCGCCAGCATCGTGGTAGGCCCGCTGCTGAAAAACAACGTCGAAGAGCTGATGAAGAGCAATACCTCGCTGAACGTGCTGGCGCTGAACCAGCCGGAGCAGGTACAGAATCTCCCTAACGTCTGCTACTTCGCCCTGTCGCCAGAAGACGAAGCTCGCGATGCCGCGCGCCATATCCACGAGCAAGGTAAGCAGGCTCCTCTGCTGTTGATCCCGCGCAGCCAGCTGGGCGATCGCGTCGCCACCGCCTTTGCCGAGGAGTGGCAGCAGCTGGGCGGCGGCATTGTTCTGCAGCAGAAGTTTGGCTCAAGCTCTGAACTGCGTGCAGGCGTTAACGGCGGGGCAGGTATTGCTCTGACCGGTAGCCCGGTCACCTCCAGCCTGCCGCAGCAGCAGGGCGTGACGATTGGTGGCCTGACCATCCCGGCACCGCCAACGGACGCGCAGATTAGCGGCGGCGGCAATGTCGATGCGGCTTACATCGTTGCCACCCCGGAAGAGATCGCCTTTATCAAACCGATGATCGCCATGCGTAACGGCAGCCAGGCTGGCGTGTCGCTGTATGCCAGCTCGCGCAGCGCGCAGGGCACCGCCGGCCCGGACTTCCGTCTTGAGATGGAGGGCCTGCAGTACAGCGAAATTCCAATGCTGGCAGGCGCCAACCCGGCGCTAATGCAGCAGGCGCTGAGCAGCGTACGTAACGACTACTCGCTGGCGCGTCTGTATGCCATGGGCGTGGACGCATGGGCGCTGGCGAACCATTTCACCCAGATGCGCCAGGTGCCAGGCTTCACCCTTAACGGCAATACCGGCGATCTCACCGCCACTCAGGACTGCGTGATTAACAGGAAGTTATCATGGCTCAAATACCAGCAGGGACAGATCGTTCCGGCGAGTTAACCCGCAAACAGACCGGCGACGCGCGCGAGCTTCAGGCGCGTCGCTGGCTTGAGCGCAAAGGACTGCGCTTTATCGCCGCGAACGTTCGCGTCCGCGGCGGTGAAATTGACCTTATCATGCAGGACGGCCCGACCATCGTGTTCATTGAGGTGCGCTACCGCCAGTCAGCCCGCTATGGCGGTGCCGCTGCCAGCGTGACCCGGGCCAAGCAACAAAAATTATTACTCACCGCCCAGTTGTGGCTTGTCCGGCATAATGGCAGCTTTGATACTGTGGATTGCCGGTTCGATGTGGTAGCCTTCACCGGAAACGCCATCGAATGGTTCAAAAACGCCTTCGGCGCAGACGCGTAAATCAGATCGTTAAGGGATATCGTGCTCGAAAGAATTAAGGTGTGCTTCACCGAAAGCATTCAGACTCAGATCGCAGCGGCAGAAGCGCTGCCGGACGCCATCTCCCGTGCGGCGATGACGCTGGTACAATCCCTGCTCAACGGCAACAAAATCCTCTGTTGTGGCAACGGCACCTCGGCCGCCAACGCACAGCATTTTGCTGCCAGTATGATCAATCGTTTTGAGACAGAGCGCCCCAGTTTACCTGCCATTGCACTTAATACCGATAACGTGGTCTTAACGGCGATTGCTAACGATCGTCTCCATGATGAGATCTATGCCAAACAGGTGCGTGCGTTAGGGCATGCCGGTGATGTGCTGCTGGCGATCTCTACGCGCGGCAACAGCCGCGACATCGTCAAGGCCGTTGAAGCCGCCGTCACGCGCGATATGACCATCGTTGCCCTGACCGGTTACGATGGTGGCGAGCTGGCGGGGCTGTTAGGTCCTCATGATGTTGAGATCCGTATTCCTTCCCACCGCAGCGCGCGCATTCAGGAGATGCACATGCTGACGGTGAACTGTTTATGCGATCTGATCGATAACACGCTTTTCCCTCACCAGGATGATTAAGGAGTATACATGAAGGCATTTTCGCCCCTCGCAGTCCTTATTTCTGCGCTGCTGCTTCAGGGATGTGTGGCTGCAGCGGTAGTGGGTACTGCCGCAGTAGGCACTAAAGCCGCGACTGACCCGCGTTCCGTGGGCACACAGGTGGATGACAGCACCCTGGAACTGCGCGTGAACAGCGCCTTGTCCAAAGACCAGCAGATCAAGAAAGAAGCGCGCATCAACGTCACGGCTTACCAGGGCAAAGTGCTGCTGGCAGGCCAGGCACCGAATACCGAACTTGCTGCCCGCGCGAAGCAGATCGCCATGGGCGTAGAGGGCGCAACCGAGGTGTTTAACGAGGTGCGTCAGGGCCAGCCGATTGGCCTGGGCGATGCATCCAACGATACCTGGATCACCACCAAAGTGCGCTCCCAGCTGTTGGGCAGCGATCAGGTGAAATCGTCTAACGTGAAAGTGACCACCGAGAACGGCGAAGTGTTCCTGCTCGGCCTGGTAACCGATCGTGAAGGGAAAGCGGCGGCGGATATCGCCAGCCGGGTGAGCGGCGTCAAGCACGTTACCACCGCCTTTACCTACCTGAAGTAGTTCTCTCCTGCCCTCTGCCATCGGCAGAGGGCCATTACCCCTCGCCCTGCGCCATCTCCCTGAGCTTCGCTGACGAAATAATATTGACGCCAGCCGGTGACGCCCCCAGCGCCTCCTGCAGCATCACCTGCGCCACATCCCGTGCGTCTATTGACTTCAGATTGCCGGGCAACAGGCTAAACAGCGGTGCAAACAGCGATTCGCTGAAGCGATGCTTCTCCCGCTCCCCCAGCAGCATCGACGGACGCACGATGGTCAGCCGCTCCCACTTCTGGGCGATCAGGGCCTCTTCCATCTTGCCTTTCACCTTGTTGTAGAAGAACGGCGAGTGCGCGTTAGCGCCCATCGCGCTGACCACCAGCAGATGCTTCGCTCCGAGCCGTTTGCCGGTCAGGGCCGTATCCACCACCAGGGTGTAGTCGGCATGGATAAAGGCCTCTTTGCTGCCCGCCTCACGCCGCGTGGTGCCCAGACAGCAAAAGACGGTGTCCACCGGATCCTGAACCTGGGCCAGCGCATCGGTCAGCTGCGGATCGTGCGGATTAAACACCCCTTCAATATCGCCCAGCGGGCGACGCGTCGGGGCGGCGATATAGTTGACCTTCCGCTCCTGAATAAGCATCCGCAGCAGGTGCCCGCCCACCAGGCCGGTCGCACCGGTAATTAAAACCTGACTCATGACTCCTCCTTTGCAGATTAGTCCGTATGCGATTTCACATCCCTCAACCACACTTAGTAGTCTCATCGCTAAGTATTTACCACAAGCGAAGAAAAAGCTGTCTGAAGCCAAAACAACGGAGGAAACATGAGCAAGAAAATTGCAGTCTTGATCACCGACGAGTTTGAAGATTCAGAGTTCACCTCGCCTGCCGAGGCGTTTCGCAAAGCGGGGCATGAGGTGATCACAATCGAAAAACAGGCGGGGAAAACGGTGAAAGGCCACAAAGGCGAAGCCAGCGTTCCTATTGATAAGGCCATCGACGAGGTACGGCCCGCAGACTTTGATGCTCTGCTGCTGCCCGGCGGCCACTCCCCGGACTCGCTGCGCAGCGACTCGCGCTTCGTGACCTTTACCCGTGATTTTGTCGCATCCGGCAAACCGGTATTTGCCATCTGCCACGGCCCGCAGCTGTTGATCAGCGCCGAAGTGGTGCGCGGCCGCAAACTGACGGGCGTAAAATCGATTGCCATCGATCTCAAAAACGCCGGGGCGGATTTTCACGATCAGGAGGTGGTGGTCGATAAGGATCAGCTGGTCACCAGCCGGACGCCGGAAGATCTTATCGCCTTTAATCGTGAGGCGCTGCGCTTACTCGGCGCGTAGCCAGTGATGTTTTTTACCAAAGCCTAAGGTGTTGTCAGTGAACTTGAGTTCATCCAGGCGGATCTCCCATACTGGAGCTGGCATGGCCGCGGCAACCGGAAAGCGACGAAGATAGTGCTTACGCATCGCGTCGCTTTCCTCCCCCTCCAGACGACGGATCTCCCCTTTAAACTGCACCCCGCGGATCAACGCCACGGTTTTCGGCTGCCCGTTGACGGTGCCCGCTACTTTGGCCTGCTTGCCGCTCATCTGCGCATGGCGGGTTTTATCTTCGCTTAAAACGTAAAAGGCCACGCGCTGGGGGTCGTAATAGTAAAAGGCATTTGCGCACCACAGCTCATCCTCATGGTGAACACACCAGGTGACGACATGCTGCTTCGCCAGCCAGCGGTTGATGGCGGCCAGAGTTTCCATTTCGCTTCTCTCTCGTGCTAAGGTGCGTTCACCTTAACATACTGAATCTTTCGCCGTGTGCTGGTTTCTCTATCTTGTTCGAACCGCTGATAATGCGCTCTATACGGGCATTACTACCGATGTCCCGCGTCGCTTCCTGCAACATCAAACCGGAAAAGGGGCGAAGGCGTTACGCGGCAAAGGGGAGCTGACGCTGGCATTTTCCGCCGTCGTGGGGGATCGCTCGCTGGCGCTGAGGCTGGAGTACCGGATCAAACAGCTGACGAAGCGCCAGAAAGAGCGCCTCGTCAGCGGAGATGGAACGTTTGAGGCGCTACGCGAGAGCCTGCAAGCGCCGCTAATTAAAAGCGATTAAAGTGGTCGTGGTATTCGACCAGGCCGCTGACGCCGTTAAGCGCATCATCAGCCAGACCGTGCAGCTGGAAGGCCGACTCGGTGCCCGGCCAGCGGCAGCGCAGATCGTAATGAGCGGCTTTCTCGAAGCCTAAACGGCTGTAGAACGCCGGATCGCCCAGCGTTACCACGGCGGCATAGCCAAACTCATTGAGCGAATCCAGCCCTTCATAGACCAGCTGACGCGCCAGGCCTTGTCCGCGGTAGTTTTCATCCACCGCCAGCGGCGCCATGCCAACCCACTGCAGCTCTTCACCCTGCACGGTGACCGGGCTAAAGGCGACGTAGCCCACCACCTGCCCCTCATCGTCGGTAGCCACCAGACCCAGGGTAATCAGGCCATCTTCACGAAGGTCCTGAACCAGCTGCGCCTCTCCGTCCCCTTCGAAGGTCCGGCGTAATAAGGCATCGATACCCGGCGCATCGATCCCAATCTCTACTCGAATCAACATGGCTCACCTACAGAAGTGTGTTTACTCTCCGGCGGAGTTTTCAAACCCGCCTCGACAAAATCGGCCAGTTGCAGCAGCGCCACGCGCAGCGGCTTTGGCATCTGCTCCAGCTCGATGGCATCCATCAGGTTTTTGACATACAGACCTAACTCGGTATCGCCTTCAATCACCAGACGGCGCTGGAAAAAGAGCGTGTCGGGATCCTGTTTACGCGCCGCGATCATCAGCAGATCGCTGGCGTCGGCGCTGAAGCTGACATCCGCCTCTGCGGATTCGCGTACCACCAGCTGTTCGTTTTCAACGGAGGTGTACCAGCGCAGGCCGATATCCCGCACCTCGATACTTAACCAGCGCCCTTCCAGAAACGCCAGCTCGCCTTCCGCCAGCGCCTGACGGAATTGCCAGCTTAGCACCTGCTCCAGCACCTGGCGCTTTAGCGCGAAGGGCGCCAGTTTCACCGGCACGCTCAGCAGCGACGGGCCAAATTGTACGAGACGTGAACGCAGTTTATCCAGCACGAGCAATACTCCCTGATATCTATAGTCCTGATATTTTGCCATATCCAGTCGTGGGTATAGCGGCGTAAATCAACAAAGTGGCGTCCGGCGTAATCCATTATTGGTGCCATCAATACGCCATTAGCTGCCTTAAATCAAAAATTGTCGCCTGATGGTTAATTAAAATCGCTGTTCGATAACAATTTTGCATCCCCATGGGGCTGCGAACGTCAGGATAAATTATGGAGCTGCTCTGCCCTGCTGGAAATCTACCGGCGCTTAAGGCGGCCATCGAAAACGGCGCCGATGCGGTTTATATCGGGCTGAAGGACGATACCAATGCCCGTCACTTCGCTGGTCTCAATTTTACCGAGAAAAAGCTGCAGGAAGCGGTGAGCTTCGTGCACCAGCACCGCCGCAAGCTGCATATCGCTATTAATACCTTTGCTCACCCCGACGGCTATCAACGCTGGCAGCGCGCGGTGGATATGGCGGCACAGCTGGGTGCCGACGCGCTGATCCTTGCCGACCTCGCCATGCTGGAGTATGCCGCCGAACGCTATCCCCATATTGAGCGCCATGTCTCGGTTCAGGCATCGGCCACCAACGAAGAGGCCATTCGCTTTTACCATCGTCACTTCGACGTGGCGCGCGTGGTGCTGCCGCGCGTGCTTTCTATTCATCAGGTTAAGCAACTGGCTCGCGTCACGCCAGTTCCGCTGGAAGTTTTTGCCTTTGGCAGCCTGTGCATCATGGCCGAAGGACGCTGTTACCTCTCCTCCTACTTAACCGGGGAATCTCCCAATACCGTGGGCGCCTGCTCTCCGGCTCGCTTTGTGCGCTGGCAGCAAACGCCGCAGGGGCTGGAATCACGGCTGAACGAGGTGCTGATCGACCGCTATCAGGACGATGAGAACGCCGGCTATCCGACGCTGTGTAAAGGCCGCTATCTGGTGGATGGCGAACGCTATCATGCCCTGGAAGAGCCTACCAGCCTTAACACCCTGGAGCTGCTGCCGGAGCTGCTGGCCGCCAATATCGCGTCGGTGAAAATCGAAGGTCGCCAGCGCAGCCCGGCGTACGTCAGCCAGGTAGCAAAAGTGTGGCGCCAGGCGATCGATCGCTGCATGGCGGATCCGAAGCAATATGCACCGCAGCCCGCATGGATGGAGACCCTGGGCGCGATGTCCGAAGGTACCCAGACCACGCTGGGCGCGTATCACCGTAAATGGCAGTGAGATAACGCATGAAATATTCATTAGGGCCGGTGCTCTACTACTGGTCAAAAGAGACGCTGGAGGATTTCTACCAGCAGGCGGCAACCAGCCAGGCCGATGTGATTTATCTGGGTGAGACAGTATGCAGTAAGCGTCGCGCCACCAAAGTGGGCGACTGGCTGGATATGGCGAAAAGCCTGGCCGACAGCGGCAAGCAGGTGGTGCTTTCCACCCTGGCGCTGGTGCAGGCTTCGTCGGAACTGAACGAGCTGAAACGCTACGTCGATAACGGCGAGTTTCTGCTGGAAGCCAGCGATCTGGGCGTGGTGAACCTGTGCGCCGAGCGCAAACTGCCCTTTGTCGCCGGGCATGCCCTGAACTGCTATAACGCCGTTACCCTGCGTCTGCTGCTTAAACAAGGCATGACGCGCTGGTGTATGCCGGTGGAGCTTTCCCGTGACTGGCTGGTCAACATACTGGCCCAGTGCGACGAGCTGGGGATCCGCAACCAGTTTGAGGTGGAGGTGCTGAGCTACGGCCATCTGCCGCTGGCATACTCCGCCCGCTGCTTTACCGCGCGCTCCGAGAACCTGCCGAAAGACGAGTGCGAAACCTGCTGCATCAAATACCCGAACGGGCGCAGCATGCTGTCGCAGGAGAATCAGCAGGTGTTTGTCCTGAACGGCATTCAGACCATGAGCGGTTACGTTTACAACCTCGGTAACGAGCTGGCCTCAATGCAGGGGCTGGTGGATATGGTGCGTCTGTCGCCGCTGGACAACAGCGTGTTCGCAATGATTAACGCCTTCCGCGCCAACGAGAATGGCGCTGCCCCGCTGCCGCTTACCGCGAACAGCGAATGCAACGGCTACTGGCGACGCCTTGCCGGGCTGGATCTGCAGGCCTAAAAAAGGCTCACTTTGTTAACAATGATGGGTAAACTTTAATGCAATATTGAAGATTCACCGTCGACAAAGTGAGCTGTTATGACTGATAAATCCATTCCGTTTTCGGTGCTGGACCTGGCGCCGATCCCTGAAGGCTCCTCGGCAAGAGAAGCCTTTACCCACTCTCTGGATCTCGCCCGCCTGGCTGAACAGCGCGGCTATCATCGCTACTGGCTGGCGGAGCATCACAATATGGTCGGGATCGCCAGCGCAGCCACCTCGGTGCTGCTCGGCTATCTGGCGGCCAATACCACCACCCTGCATTTAGGCTCGGGCGGCGTGATGTTGCCAAACCACTCCCCGCTGGTGATTGCCGAGCAGTTTGGCACCCTGAATACGCTCTACCCTGGCCGCATCGATCTGGGACTGGGCCGTGCGCCGGGCAGCGATCAGCCGACCATGCGCGCGCTGCGCCGTCATATGAGTGGTGATATTGATAACTTCCCGCGCGACGTGGCGGAGCTGGTGGACTGGTTTGACGCCCAGGATCCGAACCCGCAGGTACGTCCGGTGCCGGGCTACGGCGAGCAGATCCCGGTCTGGCTGCTGGGCTCAAGTCTGTACAGCGCCCAGCTGGCCGCCCAACTGGGACTGCCGTTTGCATTCGCGTCGCACTTTGCACCGGATATGCTGCATCAGGCGCTGCATCTCTATCGCACGAACTTCAAACCTTCTGCGCGGCTGGAAAAACCGTACGCGATGGTCTGTATCAACATCATTGCCGCCGACAGCAACCGCGATGCGGAATTCCTGTTTACCTCCATGCAGCAGGCATTTATGAAGCTGCGCCGCGGCGAAACGGGACAGCTGCCGCCGCCGGTGGAGAATATGCATCAGCTGTGGTCCGCCTCAGAGCAGTATGGCGTGCAGCAGGCACTGAGCATGTCGCTGGTGGGAGATAAAGCAAAAGTGCGCCACGGGCTGGAGGCGGTGCTGCGTGAAACCCAGGCCGACGAGATCATGGTGAACGGGCAGATTTTCGATCACCAGGCGCGGTTGCATTCGTTCGATCTGGCGATGCAGGTGAAAGAAGAGTTGGTGGGGTAGCCTTTTTGCCCGGTGGCGCTTCGCTTACCGGGCCTACGGGATCGCGTAGGCCGGATAAGGCGTAGCCGCCATCCGGCACAAAACTTACTGATACACCGGCAGCAGATTAAAGCTCGACAGCACATGCACCAGCGCGTTACCAATCCCAAACACCAGAATCAGCGCAATCATCGGCTTGCCGCCCCAGACGCGGAATTTTGGGCTGCCAAAGCGTTTACGTGATTTGCGTGCCAGCAGCGCTGGCACAATTGCCGCCCAGATGGTTGCCGCCAGCCCTGCATAGCCGATGGCGTACAGAAAACCGTTCGGCCACAGCAGGCCACCGATCGCCGGAGGCAGGAAGGTCAGCAGCGCAGTTTTCAGACGGCCCAGGGCAGAATCATCAAAGCCACACAGATCGGCCAGATAGTCAAACAGGCCCAGGGTCACGCCGAGGAAAGAGCTGGCCACGGCAAAGTTGGAGAAGATTACCAGCAGCAGATCCAGACTGCGGCTGTTCAGCACCCCGCTCAACGCCTGCACCAGCACATCAATATTACCGCCCTTCTCCGCAATACCGATGAACTCCGGACGTGGGATGTTACCCATCGTCCCCAGCAGCCAGATCGCATACAGACCCAGCGCCAGCAGCGTACCGTAGACCAGGCAGCGGGTGATGGTGCGCGGATCTTTGCCGTAATACTTCATCAGGCTCGGCACGTTGCCGTGATAGCCAAACGACGCCAGACAGAACGGCAGAGTCATCAGCAGATACGGCGAGTACGAGGTGTTGCTCTCCGCCACGTTAAACAGGGTGGCAGGCGTGACGTGCCCCAGCAGGCTGCCGAAGGTCAGGAAAAAGGTGATGACCTTCGCACCCAGCACAATGGCTGTCATCCGGCTGACCGCCCTGGTGCTCATCCAGACAATAAACGCCACGCCCAGCGCAAAGCACAGCCCCGCCAGCCGCGCCGGAACGTCCAGCGACATCTCCGAGAGGGTGTGATGCAGAATCGAGCCGCTCGCCGAGATATAGGCGTAGGTCAGGATATAGAGCACAAAGGCAATGGAGATGCCGTTGACGATGTTCCAGCGTTTGCCGAGCAGGTCGCGGGTGATGGTGTCGAAGCTCGATCCAATACGATAGTTGAGGTTTGCTTCAAGGATCATCAGGCCTGAATGCAGCATACAGAACCAGGTGAAGACCAGCGCTGCCAGCGACCAGAAGAACCACGCCCCGGACATCACCACCGGCAGGGAGAACATCCCTGCGCCAATGATGGTACCGCCGATGATCACCACACCGCCGAGCAGTGAGGGTGACGTTTGGGTGGTGGTTAGTGTCGCCATACAGCCTATTCTCCAGTCAATAATTTGGGACCTGCATCTTAATGTGCTGCACTGTACCAGTACAATAGTACAAAGGGAATAAAAAAAGCCCCGATAACAATATCGGGGCTGTATATTTTACTTTACGACTGAAGCGTAAGGCTTACGCGTCACGACGACGGGCTGGAGCACCGCCATCTTCACGACGTGGGCCGCGGCTTTCGCGACGCTCACCGCTGAAACGACCTGCACCTGGTGCAGCGCCTTCACGACGAGGACCACGGCCGCCTTCACGACGCTCACCGCCACCGAAACCACGGCCAGCAGGACGATCGCCCTCACGACGCGGACCACGGTCCGGACGCGGCTGAGCATCACCCAGCAGCTGCATGTTCATCGGCTTGTTCAGGATGCGGGTACGGGTAAAGTGCTGCAGAACCTCGCCCGGCATACCTTTTGGCAGCTCGATGGTGGAGTGGGTACCAAACAGCTTGATGTTACCGATGTAACGGCTGCTGATGTCGCCTTCGTTAGCGATCGCGCCAACAATGTGACGAACTTCAACACCGTCATCACGGCCCACTTCAATGCGGTACAGTTCCATTTCGCCAGCGTCACGACGTTCGCGACGCGGACGGTCTTCACCACCACGCTCTGGACGGTCGCCACGTGGGCCACGATCGTTGCGGTCATTACGGTCGCCACGACGTTCGAAACGATCGTCACGGTCACGGAATTCACGCTTAGGACGCATCGGTGCATCTGGTGGCACGATCAGGGAACGTTCACCCTGAGCCATCTTCAGCAGAGCGGCAGCCAGCGTTTCCATATCCAGCTCTTCGCCTTCAGCGGTTGGCTGGATCTGCGCCAGCAGCGCACGGTACTGATCCAGATCGCTGCTTTCCAGCTGCTGCTGTACTTTCGCGGCGAATTTTTCCAGGCGGCGTTTGCCCAGCAGATCTGCGTTAGGCAGGTCAGCTTCTGGAATGGTCAGCTTCATGGTGCGTTCGATGTTGCGCAGCAGACGACGCTCGCGGTTCTCAACGAACAGCAGCGCACGGCCCGCACGACCTGCACGACCGGTACGGCCGATACGGTGAACGTAAGACTCGGAGTCCATCGGGATGTCATAGTTAACAACCAGGCTGATACGCTCAACGTCCAGACCACGTGCTGCCACGTCGGTTGCAATCAGGATATCCAGACGACCGTCTTTCAGACGCTCCAGAGTCTGCTCACGCAGAGCCTGGTTCATGTCGCCGTTCAGCGCGGCGCTGTTGTAGCCGCTACGCTCCAGGGCTTCAGCCACTTCCAGGGTCGCATTTTTGGTACGAACGAAGATGATCGCCGCATCAAAATCTTCTGCTTCCAGGAAACGAACCAGCGCTTCATTTTTACGCATGCCGTATACAGACCAGTAGCTCTGGCTGATGTCCGGGCGAGTGGTTACGCTGGACTGGATACGCACTTCCTGCGGATCCTTCATGAAGCGACGGGTAATACGACGGATCGCTTCCGGCATGGTTGCAGAGAACAGAGCGGTCTGATGACCTTCCGGGATCTGCGCCATAATGGTTTCTACGTCTTCGATGAAGCCCATGCGGAGCATTTCGTCAGCTTCATCCAGCACCAGACCGCTCAGTTTAGAGAGATCCAGCGTACCGCGTTTCAGGTGATCCAGCAGACGACCCGGCGTACCGACGACAATCTGTGGGCCCTGACGCAGGGCGCGTAACTGCACGTCATAACGCTGGCCGCCGTACAGGGCAACCACGTTTACGCCGCGCATATGTTTAGAGAATTCAGTCATCGCTTCCGCAACCTGAACAGCCAGTTCACGGGTCGGAGCGAGTACGAGGATCTGCGGTGCACGCAGGTCCGGATCGATGTTATTCAGCAGCGGCAGCGAGAACGCTGCAGTTTTACCGCTACCAGTCTGGGCCATGCCCAGCACGTCACGACCAGAGAGCAGATGTGGGATACATTCTGCCTGGATCGGAGATGGTTTTTCGTAACCCAGATCGTTAAGGGATTCAAGGATAGGAGCCTTCAGGCCCAGATCTGCAAAAGTGGTTTCGAATTCAGCCATGTAGTACGAGTGCCTCAATGTCAATGGCGGCCAGTCTACATAACTCATCGTGAAAATTTTCGGTAATTTTCATTGAAAGTGTGAACCGGCTCAAAGTAGGTGTATTGACGAACAACAACGCCCTCACCCGTTAAGATGATGGCAATCAAAAAAATGATTACGGGCTGATGTTTATGTCGTCAGCTATTGCTGGTCCGATTCTGCCAGGTCGTCATGCTCCTGGCCCAAGAGCGATAATTCCAACAATGCATAACGGTGCTCAACATAGTTGTGTACGTTGTTAGCAACCGCTAATTTGAACAGTGCCGTGGCGCTGTCCATATCCCCCAGACTTAGGTAGTACTTACCTAAATAGAAGTTGGTTTCACTGAGATGCTCAGCGAGCGAGGTGTTATCCGTTGCGTCTGCCTTGAGCCTTTCCATCAGCGTTGCTTCACTGATGTTGCCCAGGTAGAACTCGACAATATTCCATCCCCACTGTGCCTTGTCCGATTTTTCGAAGCGTTGGTTTAACGCGTCTTTGGCCTGCTTCGCATCGAGCTTCTGCTCAACAAGGTAAAGCCACAGGCTACGGAAAGGGTCGTTAGGATCGTCTTGATAAAACGCCAGCAGATCATCTTGCGCTAACTTGTCACGACCGCCGTAATACAGGGCGATCCCGCGATTCAAGTGCGCGTAGTTGTAAGTTGGATCAAGCTCAAGTACAGAATCAAACGCTTCATAGGCAGCATCAAAATTGCCTGCCTGCGTTAAATAAATGCCTAAGTAGTTGAATACTTCCGGCATATCCGGTCGGATCGCCAACGCTTGTGAAAAATCATTTCGCGCCAGTGCCCTCAGACCGAGACTATCATACAACACTCCGCGCTCATATAAAAGCTGTGCGCGTTCGTCATCGGTTAAAGCCCGACTGGCAAGAATTTGTTCCATGCGTGCCAGAATCACTTCCTGCTGCAAAGTCGGTTGCAGTGGCACTGCGAGGACTTCACTTTTACGCCAGGCAGAGTTGCTGCATCCTGCCAGCGTCAAAGCTGTCGCAACGAAACACCAGCGCAGAAAAGGCTTCATTTCCCACTCCCGAAGACAACTATTGGATGAACGTCCTGTCCCCCGGCGGCTCAACAAGGCGTCCTGCCTGATAACAAGCCCCCCGCTTGCGCGGAGGGCAAACAGCAACCTTACTCGCCCTGTTCTGCTGCCGGAGCTTCCGGTGCAGCGGCAGATGACTGCTCAGTCGCTTCTTTAATGCTCAGACGGATACGGCCCTGACGGTCAACTTCCAGAACTTTAACCGGAACTTCCTGACCCATCTGCAGGTAATCGGTCACTTTCTCAACGCGCTTGTCAGCGATCTGAGAGATGTGAACCAGACCTTCTTTACCGCCACCGATGGCAACGAATGCGCCAAAGTCAACGATACGGGTCACTTTACCGCTGTAGATACGGCCCACTTCGATCTCTGCGGTGATCTCTTCGATACGACGGATAGCAAATTTCGCTTTCTCGCCGTCGGTCGCTGCGATCTTCACAGTACCGTCATCTTCGATTTCGATGGTGGTGCCGGTCTCTTCGGTCAGAGCACGGATAACAGAACCGCCTTTACCGATAACGTCTTTGATCTTGTCCGGGCTGATCTTGATGGTGTGGATACGTGGTGCGAACTGAGAAATGTCGCCACGTGGCGCGTTAATCGCCTGTTCCATCACGCTCAGGATGTGCAGACGTGCACCTTTCGCCTGGTTCAGCGCAGCATGCATGATCTCTTTGGTGATGCCTTCAATTTTGATATCCATCTGCAGGGCAGAGATACCTTCGCGGGAACCCGCAACTTTGAAGTCCATATCACCCAGGTGATCTTCGTCGCCCAGGATGTCAGACAGAACAACGTAGTTGTCGCCTTCTTTCACCAGACCCATCGCGATACCCGCAACGGCAGCTTTCACCGGAACACCCGCGTCCATCAGTGCCAGAGAAGCACCACACACGGAAGCCATGGAAGAAGAACCGTTAGATTCGGTGATTTCAGAAACCACGCGAACGGTGTACGGGAATTTATCAGCATCTGGCATAACAGCCAGAACACCGCGCTTCGCCAGACGACCGTGACCAATTTCACGACGCTTCGGCGAACCTACCATACCGGTCTCACCAACGGAGTACGGAGGGAAGTTGTAGTGGAACAGGAAGCTGTCAGTGCGCTCGCCCATCAGTTCGTCGATGTTCTGTGCGTCACGGGCAGTACCCAGGGTCGCAGTAACCAGCGCCTGAGTTTCACCACGGGTGAACAGTGCGGAACCGTGAGTACGTGGCAGAACGCCAGTACGCACATCCAGACCACGGATCATGTCTTTTTCACGGCCATCGATACGCGGCTCGCCAGCCAGAACGCGGCTACGAACAACGTTTTTCTCGATAGCGTGCAGAATTTCGCTCAGCTCGTTCGCGTCCAGGGACTCATCTTCTGCAACCAGCGTAGCGATGGTTTCAGATTTGATGACGTCAACCTGAGCATAACGCTCTTGTTTGTCGGTGATGCGGTAAGCATCGCTCAGACGTGATTCAGCCTGGGCAGCAACGCGCGCGTTCAGCGCTTCGTTAACCGCTTCTGGCTGCCAGTCCCAACGTGGTTTACCGGCTTCTTTCACCAGATCGTTGATGTTCTGGATAACGATCTGCTGCTGCTCGTGGCCAAAGACCACCGCGCCCAGCATCTGGTCTTCGCTCAGCAGTTCTGCTTCGGATTCAACCATCAGTACCGCCGCTTCTGTACCCGCAACAACCAGGTCCAGCTTGCTCTCTTTCAGCTCGTCCTGAGTCGGGTTCAGAACGTACTGGTCGTTGATGTAACCCACGCGAGCAGAACCAATTGGACCGTTGAATGGAATACCAGACAGGGACAGGGCTGCAGATGCGCCGATCATCGCCACGATGTCCGGGTTAACCTGTGGGTTAACGGAAACAACGGTCGCGATAACCTGAACTTCGTTAACGAAGCCTTCCGGGAACAGCGGGCGAACCGGGCGGTCAATCAGACGCGCAATCAGGGTTTCGCCTTCGCTTGGACGGCCTTCACGACGGAAGAAGCCACCCGGGATTTTACCGGCAGCGTAGGTACGCTCCTGGTAGTTAACGGTCAGAGGGAAGAAGTCCTGACCTGGTTTTGCTTTTTTCTGGCCAACCACGGTTACGAATACCGCGGTGTCATCCATGCTTACCATAACGGCAGCAGTAGCCTGACGCGCCATCATGCCGGTTTCCAGCGTGACGGTGTGCTGACCGTACTGGAATTTACGAACGATCGGATTCAGCAAGATTCTGTCCTTTCTTAAATGAATGACAGCACACCAGAGGCGTGCTGACGTTTAACCGGACCTTCTTCGCATCCTCGCGACTAATGACAACCGACACCCCCATGGGTGAAGCCTCTCATTAGCCGCGCGAACCTCTGCAATGAAGATCATTTATAGCAACAATACATTAGTTTCCAGTGAATTGCTGCGGTCTGGTTGAAAAAAGGGGCCATAAGGCCCCCTTTTCTGAAACTCGCAAGACTTAGCGACGCAGGCCCAGACGCTCGATCAGCGCGGTGTAGCGTGCAACATCTTTACGTTTCAGGTAGTCGAGCAGTTTACGACGCTGAGAAACCATGCGCAGCAGACCACGACGGCTGTGGTGATCTTTTTTGTGCTCTGCAAAGTGACCCTGCAGGTGGTTAATCTGTGCAGTCAGCAGTGCAACCTGAACTTCAGTAGAACCGCTGTCGTTAGCATCACGACCAAACTCAGAAACGATTTTAGCTTTAGCTTCAACGCTTAGAGACATTTTAAAACTCCAAAGTATAAAGAATGAAAGGATGCCGATCTCTAATTCAGCTATCCCATGTATAACGCTTGCCAATTGTTAAACAATTCACCAGACGTTAAGCGGCAATATTCTACCCGCCTCCCCTGCTTATCGCAAGGTAAGGCGTCAGCTTATGCCGGATATTCGACCACCAGACGGCGCGGTGCAACACGACCTTCGTCGTCGATTTCACCCATGCCGATATAGGTGTTGTCATCGCCTTCGGTAACGCGTACCAGCCCCTGATGAGGGACGTCAGTGGTGCGCACCGGATTACCATTTTTAAAGTAAACAGACGAGGTTAACGGCAAATTGACCACCGGATAGTCCGAAGCTGGACTGTCCATCGGCATCAGCAGTGGGTCCAGCAGATCGGCTGCATCGATACCCTGCACCTGTGCCTGCTCAACCAGCGCCTGCAGCTGCTCCAGCGTCACCATCCGTTCCGCCGGATACTTACTGACCGCCAGACGACGCAGATAGATCACGTGTGCGCCACAGCCCAGCTTCTCGCCCAGATCGTCAATGATAGTACGGATATAAGTGCCTTTTGAGCAGTGAACTTCCAGCTCCAGCTCATCACCTTCGTGGCGAATGAACAGCAGCTCGTACACCGTAATCGGGCGGGCTTCACGCGGCACCTCGATACCCTGGCGCGCATACTCGTAGAGTTTTTTGCCCTGATATTTCAGTGCTGAATACATCGACGGCACCTGCTCGGTGTCGCCGCGGAAACTCTCCAGTGCAGCTTCAAGCTGTTCAGCGCTGAACGTTACCGGACGCTCTTCTACGACCTGACCATCCGCATCGGAGGTATCCGTGCGCTGGCCCAGCCTTGCAATCACGCGGTAGCGTTTGTCAGAATCCAGCAGGTACTGGGAAAACTTCGTCGCTTCACCCAGGCAAACCGGCAGCATGCCGGTCGCCAGCGGATCCAGCGCACCGGTATGACCGGCACGGTTAGCATTGTAGAGACGTTTTACTTTTTGCAGCACGTCGTTACTGGAAGCACCCTGGTGCTTATCCAGCAGCAGCACGCCGTGCACGTCGCGACCGCGACGACGAGGACGACTCATCAGTCCTCCTTTTTATCGTCCGGGTTCACACGACGCTCATCATCCTGCTTCACCACGCTGGTGACCAGGTTGGACATGCGCATCCCTTCAACCAGTGAGTTGTCGTAGAAGAAGGTCAGTTCCGGCACGATACGCAGGCGCATGGCTTTGCCCAGCAGAGAGCGGATAAAACCGGAGGCATCCTGCAGGGCTTTGATGCCCAGCTTAACCGCGGCTTCATCCTGATCGTTCAGGAAGGTCACGAACACTTTGGCATAGGCCAGATCGCGGGACACTTCAACACCGGACACCGTCGTCATCATGCCCAGGCGTGGGTCTTTAATTTCGCGCTGCAGGATGATTGCGATCTCTTTTTGCATCTCCTGGGCAACGCGCTGTGGGCGACCAAATTCTTTCGCCATAATAAATTCTCCAGACAAAAAAGGGGCTCTTAGCCCCTTTTTATTAATTCTTGCCGGGTGGCGCGAGGCGATCCCGGCTTACATGTGGACTTATCCGCAGGGGATTAGTCGATGCTGCGTTGGATCTCGATGATCTCGAACACTTCGATCATATCGCCAACGCGAACGTCGTTGTAGTTCTTCACGCCGATACCACATTCCATGCCGTTACGGACTTCGTTAACGTCATCTTTGAAGCGGCGCAGGGATTCCAGCTCGCCTTCATAGATAACCACGTTGTCACGCAGGACGCGGATTGGGTTGTGACGCTTGATGTTACCTTCGGTAACCATACAGCCCGCGATCGCACCGAATTTCGGTGATTTGAACACATCACGTACTTCAGCCAGACCGATGATCTGCTGTTTCAGTTCCGGAGACAGCATGCCGCTCATCGCCGCTTTCACTTCGTCGATCAGGTGATAGATGACGGAGTAGTAACGCAGATCCAGGCTTTCCGATTCGATCACGCGACGCGCCGAAGCATCGGCACGGACGTTGAAGCCAACCAGAATTGCGTTGGACGCTGCAGCCAGGGTTGCGTCGGTTTCGGTGATACCACCTACGCCAGAACCGATGATCTTCACTTTCACTTCGTCGGTAGACAGTTTCAGTAAAGAGTCGGAGATCGCTTCCACAGAACCCTGCACGTCCGCCTTCAGAACGACGTTCACTTCGTGAACTTCGCCTTCGGTCATGTTGGCAAACATGTTCTCGAGTTTAGATTTCTGCTGGCGAGCCAGTTTGACTTCACGGAATTTGCCCTGACGGTACAGCGCAACTTCACGCGCTTTCTTCTCGTCACGGACAACGGTCACTTCATCACCGGCAGCCGGAACACCGGACAGGCCCAGGATTTCCACAGGAATGGACGGACCTGCTTCCAGAACTTCACGACCCAGTTCGTCGCGCATTGCACGAACACGGCCATATTCGAAGCCACACAGCACGATGTCGCCTTTGTTCAGGGTACCTTCACGTACCAGAACGGTAGCAACCGGGCCACGACCTTTGTCCAGGAAGGACTCGATCACCGCGCCGCTTGCCATACCATTGCGAACCGCTTTCAGCTCCAGAACTTCAGCCTGCAGCAGGATAGCGTTCAGCAGGTCATCAATACCGGTACCCACTTTTGCAGAAACCGGGATGAACTGAGACTCGCCGCCCCACTCTTCCGGCATAACGCCGTACTGGGACAGTTCGTTTTTAACGCGATCCATGTCCGCTTCTGGCTTATCGATTTTGTTCACTGCAACAACCAGAGGCACCTGCGCCGCTTTTGCGTGCTGGATAGCTTCGATTGTCTGCGGCATCACGCCATCGTCTGCTGCTACCACCAGAACAACGATATCCGTTGCCTGCGCACCACGAGCACGCATAGAGGTAAACGCGGCGTGGCCCGGGGTATCCAGGAAGGTGATCATCCCGTTGTCGGTTTCTACGTGGTAGGCACCGATGTGCTGGGTAATGCCGCCTGCTTCGCCGGAGGCCACTTTCGTGGAACGAATGTAGTCCAGCAGAGAGGTTTTACCGTGGTCAACGTGACCCATGATGGTCACAACCGGTGCACGCGGCTCAGCGGCTGCGCCAGTGTCACGGTCGCTCATTACCGCTTCTTCCAGCTCGTTTTCACGACGCAGGATAACTTTGTGGCCCATCTCTTCGGCAACCAGCTGTGCGGTTTCCTGGTCGATAACTTGGTTGATGGTCGCCATAGCGCCCAGCTTCATCATCGCTTTGATGACCTGAGAGCCTTTAACGGCCATCTTGTTAGCCAGATCGCCAACGGTGATGGTTTCGCCAATGATTACGTCACGGTTAACGGCCTGAGCTGGCTTCTGGAAGCCTTGCTGCAGCGCGGAACCTTTACGCTTGCCGCCTTTACCGCCGCGACCCGCTGCACGCGCTTCTTCACGATCGGCTTTGGATTCAGCGTGCTTGTTGCCTTTCTTCTGAGGACGGGCAGTTTTCGATGCGGTGCGGGTACGGCCACGGCCACCTTCAACCTCACGGTCGTTTTCGTCTTCTGCCTGGCGCGCGTGCTGAGAAGTGGTTACGTGGTAATCACTGGTGTCTTCTGTCTGCTCAACAGGATTAACACCATTCTTCTCGTTTTCTTCTGCCATACGGCGCGCTTCTTCAGCAACACGACGTGCGTCTTCTTCCAGCTTACGGCGAGCTTCTTCTTCCGCTTTACGCTTCAGTTCAGCTGCTTCATTTTCACGACGGGCTTTTTCCGTCTGGGCTGTTTTGGTCATTTCGTCAGTCTGTTGATTGCTCACTTTGTCTTTTTCCGCCGCGTCACGCTTCGCTTTATCACTGGCATCGCGCTTCGCTTTTTCTGCGGCCTCACGTTCAGCTTTTAATTCTGCCTCACGCTTGGCAGTTGCTTCTGCCTCACGCTGAGCTTGTTCTTCCGCTTCACGCTGTGCCTGCTCTTCCGCGGCAAGGCGTTCTGCCTCTTGCGGATCACGTTTTACAAAGGTGCGCGTCTTGCGGACTTCGATTTGTACCGATTTGCTTTTTCCACCGGTACCTGGAACATTTAACGTACTGCGCGTTTTACGCTGTAACGTCAGTTTATCAGGCGCTGAACCGTGTTCACGGTTCAGGTGCGATAATAAGGTTTGTTTCTCTTGCGCGGTCACTGAGTCATCAGCGGACTTCGGGATCCCTGCATCAGCAAATTGCTGTACCAGGCGGTCCACGGAAGTCTGAATCTCAGCAGCCAGCGTTTTTACAGTTACATCAGTCATGCTGTTCCTTCCTGCTACAGTTTATTACGCTTCGTCGCCGAACCAGCAAATATTACGTGCGGCCATGATGAGCTCGCCGGCTTTCTCGTCGGTTAAACCTTCGATATCAGCCAGGTCATCAACGCCTTGTTCAGCGAGATCTTCCAGCGTACAAACACCACGGGCAGCCAGCTTGAACGCAATCGCACGATCAAGACCTTCCAGATTCAGCAGGTCATCAGCCGGCTTGTTATCACCAAGGCTTTCTTCCTGAGCCAGTGCCAGGGTGGTCAGTGCGTTTTTAGCGCGGTCACGCAGGGCTTCAACGGTTGCTTCATCCAGACCGTCAATTTCCAGCAGTTCTTTCATTGGCACATAGGCCAACTCTTCCAGCGTTGAGAAACCTTCTTCAACCAGAACGGTGGCGAAGTCTTCGTCAATGTCCAGGTACTTAGTGAAGGTATCAATGGCTGCATGGGCTTCTGCCTGATGCTTAGCCTGCAGGTCGTCAACGGTCATTACGTTGAGTTCCCAACCGCTCAGCTGTGAAGCCAGACGGACGTTCTGACCGTTACGGCCGATAGCCTGCGCCAGGTTACCTGCTTCAACGGCGATATCCATGGTGTGCTTGTCTTCGTCTACTACGATAGACGCTACATCAGCCGGTGCCATCGCGTTAATCACGAACTGCGCCGGGTTGTCGTCCCACAGAACGATATCAATACGCTCGCCGCCGAGTTCAGTCGAAACAGCCTGAACGCGCGCGCCACGCATACCGACGCAAGCACCTACCGGATCGATACGCTTATCGTTGGTTTTCACCGCGATTTTCGCACGGGAACCCGGATCGCGGGCAGCGGCTTTAATCTCAATCACTTCTTCGCCAATTTCTGGCACTTCAATGCGGAACAGTTCGATCAGCATTTCAGGTTTAGAACGGGTTACGAACAGCTGTGCGCCACGTGCTTCTGGACGCACGGAGTACAGTACGCCACGAATGCGGTCACCCGGGCGGAAGTTTTCGCGCGGCAGCATATCTTCACGCAGAATAACTGCTTCGGCGTTGCTACCCAGATCCAGGGAGATGTTGTCGCGGTTAACTTTTTTCACCACGCCGGTAATGATCTCGCCTTCGTGCTCGCGGAACTGGTCAACGACCATGGCGCGCTCAGCTTCACGTACTTTCTGAACGATAACCTGTTTAGCAGTCTGGGTGGTGATACGGTCGAAGGTTACGGATTCGATCTGATCTTCAACGTAATCGTCGAGGTTCAGGCTTTCGTCTTCGAAACGTGCCGCTTCCAGGGTGATCTCTTTCGTAGGCTGGGTGACTTCTTCAACAATAACCCAACGACGGAATGTATCGAAGTCGCCGCTTTTGCGATCGATTTCAACGCGGACATCGATCTCTTGTTCGTATTTTTTCTTGGTTGCCGTAGCCAGTGCACTTTCCAGCGCTTCGAAAATCTTCTCGCGCGGCAGTGATTTTTCGTTGGAAACGGCTTCAACAACAGCCAAAATTTCTTTGTTCATCGCGGGCTTTTCACCTCATCCAGACTGTTAAAAGTGGGGAACCAGGTTCGCCTTCTGGATATTACTCAGCGCGAACACTTCATCTTTGCCTTCGACTGTTACTGTGATCATCTCACCATCAACGGCCTTAATAACGCCCTGCCATTTACGGCGGTTTTGTACAGCCATACGCAGAACGAGAGCCGCCTCTTCACCAATGTAGTGAGTGTAGTGTTCAGCAGTGAACAGCGGGCGATGCAGACCAGGCGAGGAAACTTCCAGGTTATAGGCGACGGTAATAGGATCTTCAACATCAAGAACCGCACTCACCTGGTGGCTAACATCAGCACAATCATCAACATTGATGCCATCTTCACTATCAATATAGATGCGCAGCGTGGATGTACGGCTGCGAATGAATTCGATGCCGACCAGTTCGTAGCCCAGTGCTTCGACTGGTGCTTTAATCATCTCTGTTAATTTTTGGTCTAATGTGGACAAGCCCACCCCCAAGACGTAAAAAAAGGGCATAAAGCCCAGTTATTCTGTAGTCAGATAACAAAAAACCCCGATAAATCGGGGCTTTAGATAACTGAACCCTATAGCCACAACAGTGGCCTGGAGCACTTTCAAAAAGAATTTTTTCAAATCCAGCTACGAAGGCGCTAAGTCTTCACAGTATATTTGAAAAAGGACTTTATAGGAAAGTGGTTGCGGGGGCCGGATTTGAACCGACGACCTTCGGGTTATGAGCCCGACGAGCTACCAGGCTGCTCCACCCCGCGCCTGAAACGTGGCAAATTCTACTCGCTGTGGGTAAAAAATGCAAATAATGCTGGGATTTGGTACCGAGGACGGGACGTAAAATCGGCGTACAGTATATTGATAGTGGACGCCGCCTGTCAACCCTGTGAACCACAGCGATTCAGGCGGGAAATTTTTACAAAAAATACACGAATCACTTTCGGTACTTGCCAAAAGATGATTAAATGAAAACTCACTTATTCTGCATAAAAATGCATTTAGGGTGAAAGCGATCACTCATCAGTCAATCAAGCAGGGTTTTATTTTATGACGACGATTCTCAAGCATCTTCCGCAAGGACAACGTATTGGCATCGCTTTTTCAGGCGGCCTGGATACCAGCGCTGCACTGCTGTGGATGCGCCAGAAGGGAGCGGTTCCTTATGCATATACTGCGAACCTGGGTCAGCCGGATGAGGACGATTATGATGCGATCCCTCGTCGTGCCATGGAGTACGGTGCAGAGAACGCACGCCTGATTGACTGCCGTAAGCAGCTGGTTGCCGAAGGTATCGCTGCCATTCAGTGTGGCGCATTCCATAACACTACCGGCGGCCTGACCTATTTCAATACCACCCCGTTGGGCCGTGCCGTTACAGGCACCATGCTGGTTGCCGCGATGAAAGACGATGGCGTTAACATCTGGGGTGATGGCAGTACCTATAAAGGCAACGACATTGAGCGTTTCTACCGTTATGGCCTGCTGACTAACGCTGAACTGCAGATCTACAAGCCATGGCTGGATACTGACTTCATCGACGAACTCGGTGGCCGTCACGAAATGTCCGAATTTATGATCGCCTGTGGCTTTGACTACAAAATGTCAGTCGAGAAAGCTTACTCCACCGACTCCAACATGCTGGGTGCAACGCACGAAGCAAAAGACCTGGAATTCCTGAACTCCAGCGTGAAGATCGTTAACCCGATCATGGGCGTGAAGTTCTGGGACGAAAACGTCAAAATTCAGGCGGAAGAAGTGACCGTGCGTTTTGAACGCGGCCACCCGGTTGCCCTGAACGGCCAGACCTTCTCTGACGATGTGGAACTGATGCTGGAAGCAAACCGCATCGGCGGCCGTCATGGTCTGGGCATGAGCGATCAGATTGAAAACCGTATCATCGAAGCGAAAAGCCGTGGCATCTATGAAGCGCCGGGGATGGCGCTGCTGCACATCGCTTATGAGCGTCTGCTGACCGGTATTCACAACGAAGACACCATTGAGCAGTACCACTCTCATGGCCGTCAGTTGGGCAAACTGCTGTATCAGGGCCGTTGGTTCGATCCGCAGGCGCTGATGCTGCGTGATGCCCTGCAGCGTTGGGTGGCAAGCGCGATTACCGGTGAAGTGACCCTGGAACTGCGTCGCGGTAACGACTACTCGATTCTGAATACCGTGTCTGACAACCTGACCTATCAGGCAGAGCGTCTGACCATGGAAAAAGGCGAGTCCGTCTTCTCCCCGGACGATCGTATCGGTCAGCTGACCATGCGCAACCTGGATATCACCGATACTCGTGCCAAGCTGTTCACCTATACCGAGAACGGTCTGCTCTCCGTATCAACAGGTAACGGTCTGCCGCAGGTCGAGAATCTGGAAAACAGCGATAAGCAGTAATCGCGAACAAAAAATGCAAAAGGCGCCTGAGGGCGCCTTTTTTGTTGTTGTGTTTTCCCGGGCCCGGCAAGCATCGCACCGCCGGGCAATATCACAAACTACAGACGAAAAAAAAGACGTCTTGCGACGTCTTTTCTTCGGAATATTGGTACTGAGGATGGGACTCGAACCCACAAGCCCGTTAGGGCACTACCACCTCAAGGTAGCGTGTCTACCAATTCCACCACCTCAGCACTGTTACTTCTATTACTGTGGGATATCGCTGGTCGGCTTAGCCGGTGCAGCTGGCTGAGTCTGCTCGGATTTCGCCGGTGCACTCAGATTTTCCCACTCGCTTCCTTTACTGGTCTTGTTGCTGTTGATATTGCCAAGCGCCAGACTGATGATGAAAAACAGCGTTGCCAGAATCGCCGTTGCGCGGGTCATGAAGTTACCAGAACCACTTGAACCGAACAGCGTACCAGAAGCGCCTGCTCCAAAAGAGGCCCCCATATCAGCGCCTTTACCTTGCTGCAGCATAATCAACGCTACCAGAGCGATGGCTACAATAAGGAAAACTACCAAAAGAGCTTCGTACATAATCAACCTGTTCCTTGCGGATTTGCCGCATACCAATGCTTCAACCAATAAGCAGGAGTTTTGCTTTCCCACTGAAGCGGGTGTGAATACTAACCAAAGCGAATGACCTTCGCAAGGGCAATTTCAGCTCATTGTATCAAGTGCGGAAAAAAACAGCAAAACCGCAGCCACTGAGCAAAACAAAGGCGGCAAGCGCCGCCTTTTTAGACACTTAACGAGAATTATGCTGCTTTTACGGCATCGGCGATGCGATGCGCAAATTCAGTCACCTGCGCTTCGTCTTCCCCTTCCACCATCACGCGGATCAGCGGCTCGGTGCCAGACTTACGCAGCAGGACGCGGCCACGTGAGCCCAGGGCCGCTTCGACCTCAGCCATCACCGATTTAACATTGTCGTTTTCCAGCGGATCGCCTTTACCGGCCGTGAAGCGGACATTAACCAGGATCTGCGGGAACATTTTCATCCCGCTGCACAGATCGTGCAGGGACATATGGTTACGTACCATGGCCGCGACCACCTGCAGACTTGCCACTATGCCGTCACCGGTGGTGGTTTTGTCGAGCAGGATCACGTGACCGGAGTTTTCCGCACCGATGCGCCAGCCTTTCTCCTGCAGTTTTTCCAGCACGTAGCGATCGCCCACTTTCGCGCGCACAAACGGAATACCGAGTTGTTTAAGCGCCAGCTCCAGGCCCATGTTGCTCATCAACGTCCCGACGGCACCGCCGCGCAGCTGCCCCTGGCGCAGGCCTTCACGGGCAATGATATAGAGGATCTGATCCCCGTCGACCTTATTACCTTCGTGGTCAACCATGATCACACGGTCGCCGTCGCCGTCATAGGCGATGCCCAGATCGGCCTTCTCTGCCAGGACGCGCGCCTGCAGTGCGCGAACATCCGTAGCCCCCACTTCAGCGTTAATGTTCAGCCCGTTAGGTTCACAACCAATGGCCACAACCTGCGCACCCAGTTCGCGGAACACGTTTGGCGCGATGTGGTAGGTTGCACCGTTCGCGCAGTCGACCACGATTTTCAGATGGCTGAGGCTCAGCTCGTTCGGGAAAGTGCCTTTACAGAATTCAATGTAGCGGCCCGCAGCATCGACGATACGGCTGGCTTTACCCAGTTCAGCGGAGTCAACGCAGGTCAGCTCTTTTTCCATTTCCGCTTCGATGGCCTCTTCGACATCGTCCGGCAGTTTGGTGCCGTCGATTGAGAAGAATTTGATGCCGTTATCGTAGAACGGGTTATGAGATGCAGAGATTACAATTCCCGCTTCTGCGCGGAAGGCACGGGTGAGATAGGCTACGGCTGGCGTCGGCATTGGACCGGTAAAGGAGGCTGAGAGCCCCGCCGCGGAAAGACCCGCTTCCAGCGCCGATTCGAGCATATAGCCAGAGATACGCGTATCTTTGCCGATAATGATTTTGCGCGAGCCGTGGCTTGCCAGCACTTTGCCAGCCGCCCAGCCTAACTTCAGCACAAACTCAGGTGTGATTGGCGCATCGCCCACGCGTCCACGAATGCCGTCGGTACCAAAAAATTTACGATTACTCATAGCGGTTGTTTTCCTTAGCTGCCAGTGTGGCTTCCACCACTCGCATGGCTTCTGCTGTCTCTTTTACGTCATGGACGCGAATTATATGCGCTCCCTGCATCGCTGCAATGACCGCGCAGGCCAGACTCCCGTTCAGGCGGTCTGAAGGCCCAACGTTAAGCAACTGACCTACCATTGATTTTCGTGACATCCCGACCAGTAGCGGCAGGCCAAAATGGTGAAACTCAGATAAGCGCGCAAGAAGCTCGAAGTTATGAGAGAGATTTTTACCGAAACCGAATCCCGGGTCGAGCAGCAATTTCTCTTTTGAGATGCCGGCACGCTCACAACGCGCAATATGTTCAACAAAATAGCGGTTCACATCAGCAAACACGTCGTCATATTTCGGCGCATCCTGCATGGTTTTCGGCTGGCCCTGCATATGCATCAGACAAACCGGCAACCCAGTCTCTGCGGCGGCCTCAAGTGCCCCCGGCTCGGTAAGGGAGCGGATATCATTAATAATGTGAGCGCCCACTCTCGCTGATTCGCGAATGACCTCAGGTTTAGAGGTATCCACCGAGATCCAGACCTCAAAACGCTGCGCAAGGGCTTCGACCACCGGGATCACCCTGGACAACTCTTCGTCCACGCTGACATCAGCCGCGCCCGGTCGCGTCGACTCCCCGCCAACATCGATGATGGTCGCCCCGGCGTTGATCATCAGATTCGCATGTCTGACCGCCTCAATCAGCGTGTTATGCGTACCGCCATCGGAGAAAGAGTCTGGCGTGACGTTCAGGATCCCCATCACATGCGGATGAGTCAGATCGAGATAAGAATCCTGGGCGAAGAGTTTCATGGCAAATCCCTGAGTTTTTGGTTAAGCAGACAAGAAAAACCCCGGGGCAAGCCCCAGGGTTTCAGGTAAAGAGAACATCATCTACAGCGGTGACTTATTTGTCGCCCAACTGTTCTGACATGGTGTTGCCCGGGTTTGGCGTACGCGGTTCATCGACCGGACGCGGCGCACGTGGCGTGCCATTGTTGTCAGAGTTGTTGGACGTACCTGGATCTTCCCAACCCGCTGGCGGACGCACATCGCGGCGTGCCATCAGGTCGTCGATCTGCGGTGCATCGATAGTCTCATATTTCATGAGCGCATCTTTCATCGCGTGCAGGATATCCATATTGTCATTCAGGATCTGACGCGCGCGACCGTAGTTACGTTCAACGAGCGACTTCACTTCCTGGTCGATGATACGTGCTGTCTCATCGGACATATGCTTCGCTTTCGCCACGCTGCGGCCGAGGAAGACTTCGCCCTCTTCTTCCGCATAGAGCAGCGGCCCGAGTTTGTCGGAGAAGCCCCACTGGGTCACCATGTTACGCGCCAGGTTGGTCGCGACTTTAATGTCGTTGGACGCACCGGTCGAAACATGTTCCACACCGTAGATAATCTCTTCTGCCAGACGACCACCGTAGAGGGTTGAAATCTGACTTTCCAGTTTCTGACGGCTGGCGCTGATGGCATCGCCTTCCGGCAGGAAGAACGTTACGCCCAGCGCACGACCACGCGGAATAATCGTCACTTTATGCACCGGATCGTGTTCCGGCACCAGACGACCGATAATCGCATGACCTGCTTCGTGGTAAGCCGTGGACTCTTTCTGCGCTTCCGTCATCACCATAGAGCGACGTTCCGCACCCATCATGATTTTGTCTTTCGCTTTCTCGAACTCCACCATCGAGACCACACGCTTATTGCCGCGAGCAGCAAACAGTGCAGCTTCGTTCACCAGGTTAGCCAGATCGGCACCGGAGAAGCCCGGGGTACCGCGCGCAATAATTGCCGCATCGATGTCCGGAGACAGCGGTACGCGACGCATGTGCACTTTCAGGATCTGCTCACGACCACGAACGTCTGGCAGACCGACTACAACCTGACGGTCAAAACGGCCTGGACGCAGCAGCGCAGGGTCAAGAACGTCCGGACGGTTAGTTGCCGCGATAACGATAATGCCTTCGTTACCTTCGAAGCCATCCATCTCAACCAGCATCTGGTTCAGCGTCTGCTCACGTTCATCGTGACCACCGCCCAGGCCTGCGCCACGCTGGCGGCCTACGGCGTCGATTTCATCGATGAAGATGATGCACGGTGCAGCTTTCTTGGCCTGTTCGAACATGTCACGCACACGGGATGCACCAACACCAACGAACATTTCCACGAAGTCAGAACCGGAAATGGTAAAGAACGGTACCTTCGCTTCACCGGCGATAGCTTTCGCCAGCAGGGTTTTACCGGTACCAGGAGGACCTACCATCAGAACGCCTTTCGGGATCTTACCGCCCAGTTTCTGGAAACGGCTCGGCTCACGCAGGTATTCAACCAGTTCACCCACCTCTTCTTTTGCTTCATCGCAGCCTGCGACGTCAGCAAAAGTGGTTTTGATCTGGTCTTCCGTCAACATACGCGCCTTGCTCTTACCGAACGACATGGCACCTTTGCCACCGCCGCCCTGCATTTGACGCATAAAGAAGATCCAGACGCCGATAAGCAGCAGCATCGGGAACCAGGAAATGAAGATAGAAGCCAGCAGGCTTGGCTCTTCCGGCGGCTCACCTACCACCTTGACGTTTTTAGTCAGAAGGTTATCAAGCAGCTTAGGATCGTTCACCGGAATGTAAGTCGTGTAACGGTTACTATCTTTCTTGGTAACGTTGATCTCACGTCCGTTGATACGCGCTTCGCGAACCTGATCCTGGTTGACCTCTTGCAGGAAGGTAGAGTAGTCCACCTTACGGCCATTAGACTCGCTGGGCCCAAAGCTCTGGAATACTGACATCAGCACAACGGCAATGACCAGCCAGAGTATTAGGTTTTTCGCCATGTCACTCAAGGGATTAACCTCTTATTACAACTGTGTTAAAAACAGCGTCAGGATACTCTGTATCCGATTTATTTCAAACTTTCGCCTGAAATCCACCGGCTATCATTTTCGCCCGGTCGCTACAATATACACTTCACGTGAACGCGCACGTGAAGAGTCCGGCTTACGAACTTTGACCTTCGTAAACAGGGAGCGAATTTCCTTCAGATACTCCTCGAAACCTTCGCCCTGGAACACCTTCACTAAAAAACTACCACCCGGCGCTAATACATCACGACTCATTTCTAACGCCAGTTCTACCAGATACATGGAGCGAGGGATATCCACCGCCGGTGTTCCGCACATATTTGGCGCCATATCGGACATGACAACCTGAACTTTACTGTCACCTACCCGTTCAAGTAACGCTTTCAGTACTAATTCATCACGAAAATCGCCCTGAAGGAAGTCCACACCAACGATGGGATCCATAGGCAAAAGATCGCAGGCGATGATTCGGCCGGTTCCGCCGATTTGTGTCACCGCATATTGCGACCATCCACCGGGCGCTGCACCGAGGTCGACAACCGTCATCCCCGGCTTAAAGAGTTTGTCACTTTGCTGTATTTCATCAAGTTTAAACCAGGCACGGGAACGTAACCCCTTTTTCTGTGCCTGTAGAACATATTTATCGCTAAAGTGTTCCTGGAGCCAGCGGCTCGAGCTTGCAGAACGCTTTTTACCTGTCATTTAACTTTCCGTCCTGGTTCATCGTAGCCTGTGGTGTAAATTTCCACTCAGCAATTTGGCGATATTAGGGAGATGGCGGTAGAATGAACCGTTTTCAATCCCAACGTAAGCAAAAATATACGATGAATCTGAGTACTAAACAAAAACAGCACCTTAAAGGTCTGGCACATCCGCTCAAGCCTGTAGTAATGCTTGGCAACAATGGTTTGACCGAAGGGGTACTGGCCGAGATTGAACAAGCGCTGGAGCACCACGAATTAATCAAAGTGAAAATCGCCTCTGAAGACAGAGAGACCAAGACTTTGATCGTGGAAGCAATCGTGCGCGAAACCGGCGCCTGTAATGTACAGGTCATCGGTAAAACGCTGGTGCTCTACCGCCCATCTAAAGAGCGTAAAATCTCGCTGCCACGCTAAGATTATCCTGAATTGAACACATTTTCTGTGTAAAACGAGGGGTTTTTCTTTAGCAGGTGAGCAAAATGCCATGCTCCTTGAGTTGATAAAAGGCCGCTAAGCGGCCTTTTTCCTATCTTTACAATGTATCAACATCTGGCGGGAGATGCGAATTACAGGTAATCAACCTTGATAATTTCGAACTCCACTTCCCCACCCGGGGTGCGGATAGTGACCACATCGTCCTGCTCTTTGCCAATCAGACCGCGGGCAATCGGCGAGTTTACCGAGATCAGATTCTGCTTAAAATCTGCCTCGTCATCACCCACGATGCGGTAAGAAACCTCTTCATCGTTATCCAGATTGATCACGGTAACGGTGCAGCCAAAAATGACACGCCCGTTATTTGGCATTTTGGTGATATCAATCACCTGCGCATTCGACAGCTTAGCTTCGATATCTTTAATACGACCTTCGCAGAAACCCTGCTGCTCACGCGCAGCGTGGTACTCAGCGTTCTCTTTCAGATCGCCATGCTCACGCGCATCCGCGATAGCGGCAATGATTTCAGGGCGGCGCACAGATTTCAGAAAATCCAGTTCTTCGCGCAGTTTTTCAGCCCCACGTAAGGTCATCGGAATAGCTTGCATTTGTTATACCTCTTTGACATTCCTGTTGGGTACGGGTAACCGACCCGACGACTGGCCCCGCAGGCATCACAGCCTGGCACAGGTCAGAAGCAAAAGAAAACTGACCCGGAAGCAAAGTTCCAGGTCAGCAGTAATTTTTCAATTTGATACGTATTTTACCGCGAAGTTCAGTATGGGTCATCGTTTACTTTACAGGGCGTTGGGCCGTAGTATGACGGTTTGTTTCCGGGTTGTTAGCGCGAGATTATGCGATTTTCCAGATTTATCATCGGATTGACCACCACGATTGCGTTCACTGTCCAGGCAGCGAACGTGGACGAGTATATTAATCAGCTGCCCGATGGCGCCAACCTTGCCCTGATGGTGCAGAAGGTCGGCGCCCAGGCGCCTGAGATCGATTATCACAGTCAGCAGATGGCCCTGCCCGCCAGTACGCAAAAGGTGATCACGGCGCTGGCCGCCCTGCTGCAGCTGGGGCCCGATTTTCGCTTCACCACCACGCTCGAGAGCAAAGGCAACGTCGAAAGCGGCGTGCTGAAAGGCGATCTTATTGCCCGTTTTGGCGGCGATCCGACATTTAAGCGTCAGGATATCCGCAACATGGTCGCCGTGCTAAAGAAGTCGGGCGTGCAGCGCATTGAAGGCAATGTGCTTATCGACACCTCCATCTTCGCCAGCCACGATAAGGCCCCGGGCTGGCCGTGGAACGATATGACCCAGTGCTTTAGCGCACCGCCTGCGGCCGCGATCGTCGATCGCAACTGCTTCTCCATTTCGTTGTACAGCGCGCCAAAACCCAACGATTTAGCCTTTATCCGGGTGGCGTCCTACTATCCGGTCACCATGTTCAGCCAGGTACGAACCCTGGCGAAAGGATCGCCGGAAGCGCAGTACTGCGAGCTGGATGTGGTCCCGGGCGATCTCAACCGCTTTACGCTAACCGGTTGTCTGACGCAACGCGCCGATCCGCTGCCGCTGGCCTTCGCTATTCAGGATGGCGCAGGCTATGCCGGAGCGATCCTGAAAGACGAACTGAAGCAGGCCAATATCACCTACAGCGGCACGCTGTTGCGCCAGACTCAGAGCAACGAACCGGGCACCGTGATTGCCAGTAAGCAATCGGCACCGCTGCACGATCTGCTGAAGATCATGCTGAAAAAATCAGACAACATGATCGCCGATACCGTGTTTCGCATGATCGGCCATGCCCGCTTCGGCGTACCAGGCACCTGGCGTGCCGGTTCGGATGCGGTCCGGCAGATCCTGCGTCAGCAGGCCGGTATTGAGCTCGGGAATACCATCGCGGTCGATGGCTCCGGTCTTTCGCGCCATAACCTGATCTCGCCTGCCACCATGATGCAGGTCCTTCAGTACATTGCTCAGCACGACACTGAACTAAACTTTATCTCGATGCTGCCGCTCGCCGGTTATGACGGCTCCCTGCAGTACCGGGCCGGCCTGCATGCCGCGGGTGTGGATGGCAAAGTCTCCGCTAAGACGGGCTCACTGCAGGGGGTATATAACCTTGCCGGATTTATCACCACGGCCAGTGGGCAGCGGATGGCATTTGTGCAGTATCTTTCAGGCTACGCGGTTGAACCTGCAGACCAACGCAATCGCCGTATCCCGCTGGTGCGCTTTGAGAGCCGGCTTTACAAGGATATTTATCAGAATAACTAGCGATGAAATTACTCATTGTCGAAGACGATCTGCTGCTACAGGAAGGACTGGCTCTGGCGCTCTCAGCCGAGGGCTATACGCTTGATTGTGCTGGCACTGCCGCCGAGGCTGATGGCCTTATCCAGAGCGGTGAATATGGCCTTGTAATCCTCGATCTTGGGTTACCGGACAAAGACGGAGCCACCCTGCTCAGCCAGTGGCGTCGTCGCGGGGTGGATAATCCAGTGCTGATCCTGACGGCGCGTGATGCCCTGGAAGATCGCATCAACGGCCTGGACTCCGGCGCTGACGACTATCTGGTGAAACCCTTTGCCCTGGCGGAACTGCAGGCGCGGGCCAGAGCCTTGATTCGGCGCTATCAGGGGCACAGCGATAATCTGCTCAGTGACGGCGATCTGACGCTAAATCTGCAAACGCAGCAGGTGTTACAACAGTCCCAGCCGGTAGAGGTAACACCAAAAGAGTTCGCCCTGCTGACGCGGCTCATCATGCGCACCGGGCAGACCGTCCACCGTGAAACCTTACAGCAGGACATCTATTCCTGGCAGGACGATCCCGGCTCGAACACGCTGGAGGTTCATATTCATAACCTCCGGCGTAAGCTGGGTAAAGATCGGATCAAAACCGTGCGCGGCGTGGGCTATCGTCTGGAGAGCCAAAAATGAACAGCATGCGCCGTCGTCTGATGGTGCTGTTGGCAGTCATTCTGCTGTTCTTTCAACTGGTCAGCGTTATCTGGCTCTGGCATGAAAGCCGGGAGCAAATCGGCTTTCTGGTCAACGAGACGCTTTCCGCCAAAGCGCGCAACCAGCATGTGGAGAAAGAGATCCGGGAGGCGATCGCCTCGTTGCTGGTACCTTCGCTGGTGATGGTCGGTTTTACGCTGCTCTTCTCCTTCTGGGCGGTCACCTGGATCACCCGCCCGCTCAACCAGCTCCGCTCCAGCCTGGCAAACCGCTCTGCTGATAATCTCTCCCCGCTGCCGATGTATTCCGACATGGAAGAAATTGGCGCCGTCACCACCTCGCTAAATCAGCTTCTTGCCCGGCTGGATCAAACCATTCAACAGGAGCGCCTCTTCACCGCTGACGCCGCACACGAGCTGCGAACGCCGCTGGCGGGTATCCGCCTGCACCTGGAGCTGATGGCGCAGTCAGGCTCGCCCCAGGCGACAACGCTGATTGCCCGTATCGACCAGCTGATGCATACCGTGGAGCAACTCCTGATGCTGGCTCGCGCGGGCCAGGCTTTGGCCAGTGGGCATTACGATACGGTTAACTGGAGCGAATCTATTTTTGCACCGCTGGCACTGGAGAATGATACCCGGGATCACACAATGATCTGGCCGCAGACTGGCTCCCAGAGCGTTCAGGGGGACGCAACCCTGCTACGACTGATGCTGCGCAATTTGCTGGAGAACGCAGTGCGTTACAGCCCGGCGGGAACCACCATTGAAGTCAGAATGCAGGAAGTCGACGATGGCACGCTGGTGAGCGTCTGCGATCGGGGGCCAGGCATTGATGAGGCACATCGCCAGTCCATTACCGAACCGTTTCGTCGTATCGATCAACGTTATGGCGGTAGCGGGCTAGGGTTGAGCATCGTGCAGCGTATCGTGCAGCTGCACCGCGGTAAACTGACGCTGGAAAACCGTCCTGAAGGCGGGCTGACGGTCGGCTGTTGGCTACCGTCAAAACTAAACTAAAAAAAAAGCCCCCTTGATAAGGGGGCCATTGACGGTCTTAACGCTTGTAGATGAATTCGACGCCTTCTTCGTCGTCTTCGTCCCAGTCGTCATCCCAGTCTTCGTCGTCTTCTTCTTCCGTCTGCTCTTCAAGCTGCTGACGGTGGTAGTCATCCCACATGAATTCGACTTTTTCAGGCTGTTTCGCTTCTTCTGCCTGAGTAACCGGGTTTTCGATGATAAAGGTCATCACGTCCCAGCACAGATCCTTCACGCCCATCTGGCTTGCAGCGGAGATGAGATAGTATTTATCTTCCCAGCCCATCGCTTCAGCAATGGCTTTCGCCTTCGCTTCGGCTTCTGCTTTGTCCATCAGGTCGATCTTGTTGAAGACCAGCCAGCGCGGCTTAGCAGCCAGCTTATCACTGTATTTTTCCAGCTCGCCAATAATGATACGGGCGTTCTCCACCGGATCGGAACCGTCGATCGGATCGATATCGATGAGGTGCAGCAGAACGCGGCAGCGCTCAAGGTGTTTCAGGAAGCGGATCCCTAAACCAGCCCCTTCCGCGGCGCCTTCGATCAGGCCCGGAATATCCGCAACCACGAAGCTCTTCTCGGTGTCCATACGCACCACGCCGAGGCTTGGCACCAGGGTGGTAAATGGATAGTCAGCCACTTTTGGCTTAGCCGCAGAGACCGCGCGGATGAAAGTAGATTTACCGGCATTCGGCATCCCCAACATCCCGACGTCAGCCAGCAGCATCAGTTCGAGCTGCAGATCGCGCTTGTCGCCCGGTGTACCCATCGTTTTTTGACGCGGGGAACGGTTCACGGAGGATTTGAAACGGGTGTTGCCCAGGCCGTGCCAGCCGCCTTTTGCGACCATCAGGCGCTGACCGTGTTTGGTCATATCACCCATGGTTTCGCCCGTACCCTGATCGATAACGCGTGTCCCGACCGGTACCTTCACGCTGACGTCTTTCCCGCGTTTGCCGGTACAGTCACGGCTCTGGCCGTTCTGGCCACGCTCTGCGCGGAATGCTTTCTCGAAACGGTAATCGATCAGCGTGTTAAGGTTTTCGTCGGCTTCAAGCCATACGTCACCGCCGTCACCGCCGTCGCCGCCGTCAGGGCCGCCACGGGGAATATATTTTTCACGGCGGAAGCTTACGCAACCATTACCGCCATCACCTGCCACGACCAGGATCGTTGCTTCATCAACAAACTTCATTTTACTCTCCGTAAATCATTCGCCTGAGCGGGGGACACTACAGCCGCTTCATTTTTGCGCCAACGTCCCCAAAGACGATGACCAATGGCGGAATACATCGCGCCCGCAACCACGACAAACGCACCGAGATAAGCCAACAGGTTTAACATCGGTTTGACGAAGAAATCGGGCCAGGCCATTGATAATAAATCTGAAAATAACAGCGTAAACAGCGGGGTCAGCGTAATCAGTGCGCTCACCTGTGCTGCCTGCCAGCGCGCCATCGCTTCTGCCAGCGCGCCATAACCGACTAACGTGTTCAGACCACAAAAGATCAGACACGCCAGCTGCCAGTCGCTTAACTGGGTAATCACTCCCGGCTTCGCCAGCGGCAACAGTGCAATAGTACATAAAGTGTACAGCAAAAACAGGATCTGCTGTGACGCCAGGCGACGCAATAACACCTTTTGCGCGACGCCATAACTTACCCACACCGCCGCCGCACTCACGCCGAAAATCACACCCCAGGTGTAATCCGTCAGGCGAGTAAATATCTCTATCAGACTGGTATTGAAGAACAACACCAGACCGCAAAGCAGCATCATTGCCCCGATAATCTGCGTACCGCGCATCTTCTCTTTAAGGATGAAGACGCTGGCCACCATCATACCGACCGGTGAAAGCTGGCCTATAACCTGCGATGCCGTAGGGCTGAGATATTGCAGGGAAGAACTGAACAATATGAAGTTGCCAAACAGGCCACCTGTCGCAATCGCCAGCATCACCAGCCAACGCGGTTTACGAAAGATGCGCAGAGGGGGAAGCTTACCTTTTATCGCAAGGATAATTCCCAACCCTATACCGGCCATCAGGAAGCGGTAGAACACCACCGTAGGCGGCTCCATCACTTCCAGTACCTGCTTCATTGCAATTGGCAGTGCACCCCAGCACATTGCGGTGGTGAGCGCCAAAAGAATACCAATGCCGGCCTGCTGCTTCATGCCCGTTTTCCCTACAGAAAAAATTACCGGGTTTCCAATGTAAAAAGCCCCGCAACACGTTGCGGGGCTTTAATCCGTTACCGGACCGAGAAAACCTTACTCAGCAACAATGCTGATGTATTTACGGTTGTTCGGGCCTTTAACTTCAAATTTCACTTTACCGTCTGCTTTAGCAAACAGAGTGTGGTCACGACCGCAACCTACGTTGTTACCAGCGTGGAATTTGGTGCCACGCTGACGAACGATGATGCTACCCGCCAGAACGGTTTCGCCACCGAAACGCTTAACGCCAAGGCGTTTAGCTTCTGAATCGCGACCGTTACGTGTGGAGCCGCCAGCCTTTTTATGTGCCATTTAAATCTCTCCTCAGGTCTTAGGCGCTGATGCCAGTAATTTTCACATCAGTGAACCACTGACGGTGGCCCTGCTGCTTACGGTAGTGTTTACGACGACGAAACTTAACGATCTTAATTTTCTCGCCACGACCATGAGCAACAACTTCAGCTTTGATAACGCCGCCATCAACGAAAGGAACGCCGATTTTGACTTCTTCACCGTTTGCGATCATCAGAACTTCAGCGAACTCAACAGCTTCGCCAGTTGCGATGTCCAGCTTTTCCAGGCGAACGGTCTGACCTTCGCTTACTCGGTGTTGTTTACCACCACTTTGGAAAACCGCGTACATATAAACTCCGCTTCCGCGCACATCCTCGTGTGATTCAGAGTGCGCTATAAATATTCACAATAGGGCGCGAATATTACGCAAAACGCGAGCCTTTGACAAGTGCTACCGTCAATACATGAAGAAAAAAAACACAACACGTACGGTAACGTTTATCTGAGGCGTTTTTTCAGTACAATCAGCGCTACTATTGATAAACCGAACCCTACGTTAGCCCATTTGAAATGTGGAAAACAGGACTACAAGCCCGGCTTTTGCGATGAATTTAGAAAAAATCAATGAGTTAACCGCGCAAGATATGGCGGGTGTAAATGCAGCGATCCTGGAACAGCTCGATTCTGACGTTTCCCTAATCAATCAGTTGGGTTACTACATCGTCAGCGGCGGGGGTAAACGCATCCGTCCGATGATCGCGGTACTCGCCGCTCGCGCGGTAGGTTATCAGGGGAATGCGCACGTCACGATCGCGGCGCTGATCGAATTTATTCATACCGCCACGCTGCTGCATGATGACGTTGTCGATGAGTCCGATATGCGTCGTGGCAAAGCCACCGCCAACGCGGCGTTTGGCAATGCTGCCAGCGTACTGGTAGGTGATTTTATCTATACCCGCGCCTTCCAGATGATGACCAGCCTCGGTTCGCTGAAGGTCCTGGAAGTGATGTCCAAAGCGGTGAACGTGATCGCGGAAGGCGAAGTTCTGCAGCTCATGAACGTCAACGACCCGGACATCACCGAAGAGAACTACATGCGGGTGATCTACAGCAAAACCGCGCGTCTGTTTGAGGCTGCCGCACAGTGCTCTGGTATCCTTGCTGGCTGTACTGAGGAGCAGGAACGTGGCCTGCAGGGCTACGGACGCTACCTTGGCACCGCCTTCCAACTGATCGACGATCTGCTCGATTACAGCGCCGATGGCGAAACCCTGGGCAAAAACGTCGGTGACGACCTCAACGAGGGCAAACCGACGCTACCGCTGCTGCATGCCATGCGTAACGGCACTCCTGAGCAGGCAAACCTGATCCGTGAAGCTATTGAGCAAGGAAACGGCCGACACCTTCTGGAACCCGTACTGGAAGCAATGGCGACCTGTGGTTCTCTGGAATGGACCCGTCAGCGTGCCGAGGAAGAGGCCGATAAAGCCATCACCGCACTTCAGGTTATCCCAGACAGCCCATGGCGAGATGCTCTGATCGGTCTCGCGCATATCGCTGTTCAGCGCGATCGATAAGGACAAGGGAACTCTCTTTTACATGAAAATAGAGTTCCTGTAAGTTCCAAATAATAGCCATAACGTTGTTAAAGAATCCGCTTACAGGCCGCATGATTAAAGCCCTGGCAAAATCTGAATATTGCTTCCAGTAATGCGAACTTTTTAGAACCGCTGTTCGAAGAAGGTATAGTAAATACGTCATTTAATTGAAATGACGTGAACGTACCAGAACAGAGGGACTACTGTATGGATAAGAAATTTATCGACTGGCACTCGGCCGATATTATTGCCGCGCTGCGCAAGAAGGGAACATCACTGGCTGCAGAATCCCGCCGTAATGGTCTCAGTTCATCTACTCTGGCAAATGCGCTGACGCGCCCCTGGCCGAAGGGAGAACTGATCATTGCCACGGCGTTAGGTACCGATCCCTGGGTAATTTGGCCATCACGCTACCATGACCCGATAACCCATGAGTTTGTCGACAGAACGCGCATGATGCGCCAGAGAAGACAAGAAAAAGAGCGCCAACAATGACGCTCCTTTAAACGGGAATAGCAACCCCCCGGTCGAGATGGCAGGGGGCTGCCTTAACGATTACTCGCCTTTCACACGCTCAATATTTGCACCCAGTGCACGCAATTTATCTTCGATGCGTTCATAGCCGCGATCGATGTGATAAATACGGTCCACCAGCGTGGTACCTTCAGCAATACAGCCCGCCAGCACCAGGCTCGCAGATGCACGCAGATCCGTCGCCATCACCTGCGCACCGGACAGTTTTTCCACGCCATGACAAATCACAGTGTTGCTTTCGATCTCAGCATGCGCGCCCATACGGATCAGCTCCGGTACGTGCATAAAGCGGTTTTCAAAGATCGTTTCGGTGATCACACCTGTACCCTCGGCCACCAGGTTCAGCAGCGTGAACTGCGCCTGCATATCGGTCGGGAAGGCCGGATGCGGGGAAGTCCGCACGTTGACGGCTTTAGGGCGCTTACCGTGCATATCCAGGCTGATCCAGTCTTCACCGGTTTCGACGTCGGCACCCGCCTCACGCAGCTTAGCCAGTACCGCATCCAGGGTATCAGGCTGGGCATTACGGCAGACGATCTTCCCACCGGAGATGGCCGCTGCGACCAGGAAGGTCCCGGTTTCGATACGGTCAGGCAGAACGCGATACACACCGCCACCCAGACGTGCAACGCCTTCGATGGTGATACGGTCGGTACCCTGACCGGTGATCTTCGCCCCCAGAGTGTTCAGGAAGTTGGCGGTGTCCACAATCTCCGGTTCGCGCGCGGCGTTCTCGATGATGGTGGTGCCTTCTGCCAGCGTAGCCGCAGACATGATAGTGACGGTCGCGCCAACGCTCACCTTATCCATCACGATATGCGCGCCCTTGAGGCGGCCATTGACGGAGGCTTTGACGTAGCCCTCTTCCAGCTTGATTTCAGCACCCAGCTTCTCGAGGCCGAAAATATGCAGATCGACCGGACGCGCGCCAATAGCGCAGCCGCCAGGCAGAGAGACCTGACCCTGACCAAAACGGGCCACCAGCGGACCCAGCGCCCAGATAGAGGCGCGCATGGTTTTCACCAGATCGTACGGCGCGGAGAAGTTATTCACGTTGCTGGCGTCGATCCACACGGATCCGTTACGCTCCACCTTGGTACCCAGCTGGCCGAGCAGCTTCATGGTGGTATCAATGTCTTTCAGTTTCGGGACGTTCTGAATCTCTACCGGCTCTTCCGCAAGCAGTGCGGCGAAGAGGATCGGCAGCGCGGCGTTTTTGGCGCCGGAAATTGTGACTTCGCCCTGGAGACGCGTAGGCCCCTGAACACGAAATTTGTCCATGATTTACTCTCTGTATGAATTCAACCGTGCTGCGGGCAAATCACCCTCAGCTCAAAAACCGTTTAGTTTGCGATCGCGTGCCCACTCAGTCGGGGTGAACGCCTTGATCGACAGGGCATGAATACGGTTATCCGCGATATATTCCATCAGCGGCGCGTATACAGCCTGCTGCTTTTTCACGCGGCTCATGCCGTCAAAGATCTCTCCCACAGCAATAACCTGAAAGTGGCTGCCGTCGCCGGAGACGTGGGCTTCCTGGAGGGCAAGTGCATTCATCAGCACGGTCTGGATTTCATGATTTTCCATGGGATCTCTATCATCTGGTGTGAAAACAAGCCCAACATCTTAGAGCAAAGTGGCGCGGTCTTAAACAAGCAAAAAGCCCCGACGATGAAACAGTCGGGGCTTTTGATAGTAACGTACTGAAAAAATTAGCGGGGCAATACGTCTTCCGGCAGATTATAGAGCTGAGCCAGGGTGATGACGTTATCACTGACGCCCGCAAGCGCTACCTGCTTGCCCTGCCCTTTGCCTGCCGCCACCAGATGAACCAGCAATGCGACGCCCGCCGTATCCACGCGGGAAATGCCGCCAAGGTCAATACAGGAGACGCCCTGCATGGCTTCATGGCGCGCATCCCACAGAGGATTCAGATAATCCTGATCCAGCTCGCCAGTGAGTAACAACGTCTCACCCTCTCGGGTCCAGCTGAGCTGCGACGTCATTATTTTTTCTCATCCAGGGTAATTTTCTGACGCGAGATGCTGTTCAGCTGAGCAGTCAGACCATCAATGCCCTTAGTACGCAGCAGATCGCTCCATTCGTTCTGCTTGGTGGTGATCATGCTGACGCCTTCGGCAATCATGTCGTAAGCCTGCCAGTTACCGTTCTGGCTGTTCTTACGCCACTGGAAATCCAGGCGCACTGGCGGACGACCGTTTGGATCGACGATAGTCACGCGGATAGGAACGATGGTGGCAGAGCCCAGCGGCTGTTCCGGCGCAATCTGATACGTCTGGCCGTGGTACATGGCCAGCGCCTGGCCGTAGGCCTGCTTCAGGTACTCACGGAACGCAGCAAAATAAGCATCGCGCTGCGCTGGCGTGGCGTCTTTGTAGTAACGACCCAACACCAGAGCCCCGGCATATTTTACCTGAACATACGGCAGCAGCTCCTGATCGACCACATCGCGCAGGTAGTCGGGATTGGAACGAATTTTCGGCTGCTCGTTCTTAAGGCGATCGAAGGTTTTCTTAGCCGCCTCATTCATCTGTTGATAAGGATTGCTCTGGTCGGCTGCGTTAGCAGCAGTCAAAGGGGCAATCATCAGCATGGCAACCATTAACAGTCGTTTAATCATGAATTACTTCTCCTGAGATGAATTCGTCGTGCCAACAGGCGGCGTAATGTCACTCTGCGCAGGTGTCTGAGCAGCTTGATTCTCGTCACCCCCTTTACTGTTGCTGTTGTAAAGGAACTGACCAATCATATCTTCCAGCACCATGGCTGACTTCGTATCCTGAATTACGCCACCGTCCTTAAGGATAGTCGTTCCCAGTTCGGGATCTTCAAAACCGATGTTCAGCGCCAGGTATTGTTCACCTAACAGGCCGGAGGTACGGATAGACAGGGAGCTGGTATCCGGAATGTGGTTGTAGCGCTCTTCAATATCCAGCGCGACGCGCGGCAGATAGGTTTTCTCGTCGAGGGTGATATCGGCCACACGCCCTACCACTACCCCGCCAATGCGCACCGGAGAACGGCTTTTCAGGCCGCCGATATTATCGAAGGTGGCATAGATGCGATATGTGGGCTCGGTGCGGATCGTCGTAACATCCGCCACTTTGAAGCTTAAAAACAGTGCGGCCAGCAGTGCCAGCAAAACAAATACGCCTACCCAAATTTCTACTTTTTTCGTTTGCATGAACTCATTTCCCAAACATCAGTGCGGTGAGCACAAAATCCAGAGCCAGTATGGCCAGCGACGAATGAACAACGGTGCGGGTGGTTGCCCGGCTGATACCGGCAGACGTCGGGATTGCATCGTAGCCATTGAACAGTGCAATCCAGGCGATCGTCACGGCAAATACCGCGCTTTTAATCAGGCAGTTAACCAGATCCAGACGCCAGTCAACCGCACCTTGCATCGCAGACCAGAAGAAACCGGCATCGATCCCTTTCCACTGCACGCCAACCATCGATCCGCCCCAGATCCCGACCGCAACAAAGAGAATAGTCAGCAACGGCAACGAGATCATGCCCGCCCAGAAGCGCGGCGCGATCACCCGACGCAGCGGATCCACGGCCATCATCTCCATACTGGAGAGCTGCTCGGTGGCGCGCATCAGGCCGATTTCCGCCGTCAGCGCCGAACCGGCACGCCCGGCGAATAACAGCGCCGCGACCACCGGACCCAGCTCACGCAACAGGGAGAGCGCCACCAGCATTCCGAGACTGGTTTCCGCACTGTAGGTGGTGAGAACCAGATACCCCTGCAGCCCCAGCACCATCCCGATGAAGACGCCGGAAACGATGATAATGAGCATCGACAGTACGCCGACATTATACAGCTGGCGTACCAGCAGAGGGGCATGTTTGCGGAATTCCGGTTTCCCGACCAGCGCATTGAATAACATCAACCCGGCACGCCCGAACGTCCTGATGGTTTTTATGCCACGGTGTCCGAGAGCGGCCAACGCATTTAACAGCATGAGTGGCTTAACTCCCTATTCCCAATAAATCTTTATGATAATCGCCCGCCGGATAACGGAACGGCACGGGGCCATCTGCAATGCCGTCGAGGAACTGACGGACACGCGCATCGCTGTTGCTCTGTAATGATTGCGCGCTACCGTGCGCCACAATTTTCTTATCCGCCACGATATAGGCGTAATCGGCAATGCTCAGCACTTCTGGTACGTCGTGGGTGACCACAATACAGGTCACGCCCAGCGCGCTGTTCAGTTCAGAGATCAGTTTGACCAGCACGCCCATGGTGATGGGATCCTGGCCGACGAACGGCTCATCGAACATGATCAGATCGGGTTCCAGCGCGATCGCGCGCGCCAGGGCCGCACGACGGGCCATGCCGCCAGAGAGTTCGGAAGGCATCAGTTTAGCGGCACCACGCAGGCCGACGGCCTCAAGCTTCATCATCACGGTGCTTTTCAGCAGTTCCGGCGGCAGGTGAGTATGCTCACGCAGCGGATAGGCGACATTATCGAAGACATTCATGTCAGTAAAAAGTGCCCCGGACTGAAAAAGCATGCTCATGCGTTTACGCACGGTGTAGAGGCGCGAGCGGGACATGGCCGGAATATTTTCGCCATCAAAGAGGATCTCGCCCTGGCTCGGGGGGATCTGCCCGCCAATCAGGCGCAGTAATGTCGTTTTACCAATGCCGGAGGGCCCCATAATGGCGGTGATTTTACCGCGAGGCACGGTGAGAGAGATGTTGTCAAAAATGACCCGGCTGCTGCGCGTGAAGCTGACGCCACGGACATCGACTATATTCGCCCCATTCAGGCTCATGTACATTTCCTTTCTATTGCCGGTTCAGGATCGGCTTGATGCCTGATTTCGCCGCAAACCCAACATTTTTACAGAATATTACCTCTGCAGGTAAGCGAAAGCTGGCATTTGTTTTACTTTTACAACGCATAAAGTCAAAATTAGGAATACGTTACGTCTACAGACAGTATGCAGCGGCAGAGATTTTTTTCTCAGTGGACCGGCGAGTATACCTGAAGAAAGGACTTTTGATGCTTCTTGCAACGGCACTGTTAATAATTGGTTTACTTTTGGTGGTCTACAGTGCCGACCGTCTGGTGTTCTCCGCATCAATTCTGTGTCGTTTATTGGGCATACCCCCCCTAATTATTGGGATGACGGTGGTCAGCGTTGGCACCTCCTTGCCGGAGATCATCGTCTCTGTCGCCGCCTCGCTGCACGATCAAGTTGATCTCGCCGTGGGAACGGCCATTGGCTCCAATATCGTCAATATTTTACTCATCCTGGGGCTTGCTGCGCTGCTGCATCCATTTCGCGTGCATTCTGATGTTCTGCGGCGTGAATTGCCGCTAATGTTAATTGTCAGTCTGCTCGCTGGTTACGTGTTATATGACGGACAGTTAACCCTTAGCGATGGCATTTTCCTGCTGGCACTGGCGGTCATCTGGCTGTTTTACATTGTTAAGCTGGCCCGGGCGGCGGAGAAGCAGGGCAATGACTCCCTGACCCGCGAGCAGGTTGCCGAACTGCCGCGTGAGGGGAATTTACCCGTCGCGCTGCTTTGGCTGGGTGTAGCGTTAATCATCATGCCGATGGCGACACAGATGATCGTTGATAACGCTACGGTGCTGGCCAACTACTTCGCCATGAGCGAATTGACCATCGGCCTGACGGTGATTGCCATTGGCACCAGCCTGCCTGAGCTTGCCACGGCGATTGCCGGCGCGCGTAAAGGCGAAGACGACATGGCGATTGGTAATATTATCGGTTCCAATATTTTCAATATTGCCATCGTGCTGGGCCTGCCGGCCCTGATTGCCCCTGGCGCGTTTAATCCGCTGGCGTTCAGCCGGGATTATGGGGTGATGCTGTTAGTCAGCGTCATCTTCGCTCTGCTCTGCTGGCGGCGTAAAAGGCAGATTGGTCAGGGTGCTGGCGCGCTGCTGACGGTGGGATTTATCGTATGGATGGCGATGCTGTACTGGCTCTCGCCTCTTCTCTCTGGGTAAACGGAAACGCATTATGTCGCAAATAGAATTGCAGCCGGGTTTTGACTTTCAGAAAGCAGGAAAAGAAGTTCTGGAGATAGAACGTGAAGGTCTGGCGCAGTTAGATCAATACATTAATCAGGACTTTAGCCTCGCGTGTGAAAAACTTTTCCACTGCACCGGCAAAGTCGTGGTGATGGGAATGGGCAAATCCGGGCACATTGGTCGTAAAATGGCAGCCACGTTCGCCAGTACCGGCACGACCGCCTTTTTCGTTCACCCCGGTGAAGCGGCGCACGGTGACCTGGGGATGGTCTCGGCGCAGGATATCGTTATCGCGTTATCGAACTCCGGCGAATCAAATGAAATCCTGGCGCTGATCCCGGTGCTGAAGCGACTTCACGTTCCCCTCATCTGTGTTACCAGCCGTCCTGAGAGCAGCATGGCGCGCGCTGCGGATATCCATCTGTGCGTCAAAGTGCCGAAAGAGGCCTGCCCGCTGGGGCTGGCTCCGACTTCCAGCACCACCGCTGCGCTGGTAATGGGGGATGCGTTGGCCGTTGCCCTGCTCGAAGCCCGCGGTTTTACCGCCGAAGATTTCGCCCTCTCCCATCCGGGCGGCGCGCTGGGGCGTAAATTGCTGCTGCGGGTGAATGACATCATGCACACCGGGGATGAAATTCCGCGCGTCAGTAAAGACGCCTCCCTGCGCGATGCGCTGCTGGAGATCACCCGTAAAAATCTTGGTATGACCGTCATCTGCGACGAGCAGATGAAAATTGACGGGATTTTCACCGATGGGGATCTACGCCGCGTATTCGATATGGGGGTAGATGTTCGTAAGCTGGGTATCGCCGATGTGATGACCCCCGGGGGGATTCGGGTGCGTCCCGGCCTGCTTGCTGTTGAAGTATTAAACCTGATGCAGTCCCGCAATATCACCTCCGTTATGGTTGCTGATGGCGACCAATTGCTGGGTGTGGTACATATGCATGATCTGCTGCGCGCAGGCGTAGTGTAATGAAGGATAAGACAATGATTAATGCGGGTGCATCCCTTGCAACCTGTTATGGCCCGGTCAGTGCGCAGATGATGTCGCAGGCCGAAAACATTCGCCTGCTGATCCTGGATGTGGATGGCGTGCTGTCTGACGGCCTGATTTATATGGGCAACAATGGCGAAGAGCTGAAAGCCTTCAACGTACGTGATGGCTACGGTATTCGCTGTGCGCTCACTTCTGGCATAGAAGTTGCCATTATCACCGGGCGTAAGGCTAAACTGGTAGAAGATCGCTGCGAAACGCTGGGCATTACCCATCTCTATCAGGGGCAGTCCGATAAGATGGTCGCTTTCAGGGACTTACTTGGTAAACTTGCCATTGCCCCGGAAAACGTCGCCTATGTCGGAGACGATCTTATTGACTGGCCAGTGATGGCAGAAGTGGGACTCAGCGTCGCCGTTGCCGATGCGCATCCGCTTTTGATCCCGCGCGCTGACTATGTCACCCGTATTAACGGTGGCCGCGGCGCAGTGAGAGAAGTCTGCGACCTGCTGCTGCTGGCGCAAGGTAAGCTTGATGAGGCCAAAGGGCAATCGATATGAGTAAAACCAGACGTTGGGTTATTATTCTGCTTTCGCTGGTAGCACTGGTACTGATTGGCGTGAATCTCGCTGACCGGGACGACGAACAAGCGCCGACGGTCAATACTAACGATCCAACATATAAAAGCGATCATAGCGATACCGTGGTCTACAGTCCGGAAGGGGCGCTGAATTATCGCCTTATCGCTCAGCATGTTGAGTATTTTTCCGAACAGGGCGTCTCCTGGTTTACCCAACCGGTGATGACCACCTTTGATGTCAATAAAATTCCGACCTGGTCGATTAAATCAGACCGGGCAAAACTGACGAATGACCGTATGCTTTATCTGTATGGTCATGTTGAGGTGAATGCGCTGACCGCAGACTCACAGCTGCGCAAAATCACAACCGATAACGCACAGATTAACCTTGTGACGCAGGATGTCACGTCGCAGGATCTGGTTACGCTATACGGCACAACATTTAATTCCAGCGGTCTGAGAATGCGCGGGAACTTACGCAGCAAGAACGCAGAGCTGATTGAAAAGGTTAGAACCTCCTATGAAATTCCAAGCAAACAAACTCAGCCTTAAATTTGTTATTGCCAGCGCGCTGCTGGCCGTCAGCCTGCCTGCGCTTGCTGTGACGGGTGATACCGAGCAGCCGATTCATATCGAATCCGATACGCAATCGCTCGACATGCAGGGTAACGTTGTGACCTTTACCGGCAATGTCGTCGTGACTCAGGGCACCATCAAAATCAACGCCGACAAGGTGGTGGTGACGCGTCCTGGCGGTGAAGACGGTAAAGAGATTATCGATGGCTACGGCAACCCAGCTACCTTCTACCAGATGCAGGACAACGGCAAGCCGGTGAAAGGGCACGCCTCCCAGATGCACTACGAGCTGGCGAAAGACTTCGTGGTGTTGACCGGTAATGCGTTCCTGGAGCAGCTCGACAGCAACATCAAGGGCGACAAGATTACCTATCTGGTGAAAGAGCAAAAAATGCAGGCCTTCAGTGAAAAAGGCAAACGCGTGACGACCGTTCTGGTTCCATCGCAGCTGCAGGACAAAAACAACACTCAGGCCCCGGCACAGAAAAAGAGTAACTAATTCGTTATGGCAACATTAACTGCAAAGAATCTCGCCAAAGCCTACAAGGGCCGTCGCGTAGTGGAAGATGTCAGTTTGACCGTCAACTCCGGCGAAATTGTCGGCCTGTTGGGTCCTAACGGTGCAGGTAAAACCACCACCTTTTATATGGTGGTAGGCATTGTGCCGCGCGACGCGGGCAACATCATCATTGATGACGAAGACATCAGCCTGCTGCCCCTTCACGCGCGTGCGCGCCGCGGCATCGGTTACCTGCCGCAGGAAGCCTCAATTTTTCGCCGTCTCAGCGTCTTCGACAACCTGATGGCGGTGCTGCAAATCCGTGACGATTTGACCTCCGAACAGCGTCAGGATCGCGCCAACGAACTGATGGAAGAGTTCCATATCGAACATCTGCGCGACAGCATGGGCCAGGCGCTCTCCGGTGGTGAACGCCGCCGTGTGGAAATTGCCCGCGCGCTGGCGGCCAACCCGAAATTTATCCTGCTCGATGAACCTTTCGCGGGTGTTGACCCGATTTCGGTTATCGATATCAAACGTATTATTGAGCATCTGCGCGACAGTGGCCTGGGCGTGCTTATCACCGACCACAACGTACGCGAGACGCTGGCGGTCTGTGAGCGAGCCTACATCGTCAGCCAGGGCCATCTTATTGCCCACGGTACACCGCAACAGATCCTCGAAGATGAGCATGTTAAGCGCGTGTATCTTGGGGAAGACTTCAGACTCTGATAGGGTAGAAGTTCAGTCTCGCGTAAACGGAGAAAAATGCTCTGAACATGAAGCAAGGTTTGCAATTAAGGCTCAGCCAACAGCTGGCAATGACGCCGCAGTTACAACAGGCTATTCGTCTGTTGCAGCTGTCAACGCTGGAACTTCAGCAGGAACTCCAGCAGGCGCTGGACAGTAATCCCCTGCTTGAGCAAACCGATCTTCACGATGAGGTAGAAACTCAGCAAACCCAGGATAACGAAACTCTCGACAGCGTTGATGCGCTGGAGCAAAAAGAGATGCCTGACGAGCTTCCTCTCGATGCCAGCTGGGATGAGATCTACACCGCCGGCACGCCATCCGGCACGCGCGCAGACTACCAGGATGATGAATTGCCGGTGTATCAGGGCGAGACTACCCAGTCGCTGCAGGATTACCTGATGTGGCAGGTGGAGCTGACGCCCTTTTCCGATACCGATCGCGCCATCGCCACCTCTATTGTCGATGCCGTCGATGAGACCGGCTATTTGACCGTGTCGCTGGACGACATTCTGGAAAGCATCGGTGATGATGAGATCGATCTCGAAGAGATCGAAGCGGTTCTGAAGCGCGTTCAGCGTTTTGATCCGGTCGGCGTCGCCGCACGCGATTTACGTGACTGCCTGCTGATTCAGCTTTCGCAGTTTGTTAAAGAGACGCCGTGGCTGGAAGAGGCTCGCCTGATCGTCAGCGAGCATCTGGATCTGCTGGCTAACCACGACTTCCGCTCCCTGATGCGCGTGACGCGGCTGAAGGAAGAGATCCTGAAAGAAGCGGTCAATTTGATTCAGTCGCTGGATCCGCGTCCGGGGCAGTCTATCCAGACCAGCGAGCCCGAGTACGTCATTCCCGATGTACTGGTGCGCAAGCATAACGGCCTGTGGACCGTGGAATTGAATTCCGACAGCATCCCTCGCCTGCAAATAAATCAGCAGTACGCCTCGATGTGCACCAGCGCGCGCAACGACTCGGATAACCAATATATCCGCAGTAATCTTCAGGAAGCGCGCTGGCTAATCAAGAGCCTGGAGAGCCGCAATGATACGCTGCTGCGCGTCAGCCGTTGCATCGTGGAGCAGCAGCAGGCGTTCTTTGAACAAGGTGAAGAATTTATGAGGCCGATGGTGCTGGCCGATATCGCCCAGGCCGTCGAGATGCATGAATCGACGATTTCCCGCGTGACGACGCAGAAGTATCTGCATAGTCCGCGCGGTATTTTTGAGCTTAAGTATTTTTTCTCCAGCCATGTCAACACCGAAGGCGGCGGCGAAGCTTCGTCGACGGCCATCCGGGCGCTGGTGAAAAAGTTGATCGCCGCGGAAAACCCCGCGAAACCACTGAGCGACAGTAAGTTAACCACCATGCTGTCCGATCAAGGTATCATGGTTGCACGCCGCACTGTTGCGAAGTATCGAGAGTCTTTATCCATTCCGCCGTCAAACCAGCGTAAACAACTGGTCTGACTCTACCGATAAGGAAGACACTATGCAGCTCAACATCACTGGACACAACGTCGAAATCACTGAGGCCCTGCGCGATTTTGTGAATGCAAAATTCGCTAAGCTTGAGCAGTATTTTGAGAGGATCAATCAGGTCTACATTGTGTTAAAAGTGGAAAAAGTGACTCATATCTCGGATGCGACCCTGCACGTCAACGGGGGCGAAATCCATGCCAGTGCGGAAGGGCAAGACATGTACGCGGCTATCGACGGCTTGATTGACAAGCTGGCACGACAGCTAAACAAACATAAAGATAAACTGAAACAACACTAATTGTCCGGGCAGTTAACGGGTGCAGGTTGGCCTGTTGTGAAACACAACGGGCCCTTTGTACAGTTAGCGCTTAGGTGAAATTATGATGAATAACGATTCAACTCTACAACTGAGCAGTGTCCTTAATCAGGAATGTACCCGCAGTGCCGTCCACTGCCAGAGCAAAAAACGTGCGCTGGAGATCATCAGTGAACTGGCCGCAAAGCAGCTGAGCCTGCCGCCCCAGGTGGTGTTTGAAGCGATCCTGACCCGTGAAAAAATGGGCAGTACCGGCATCGGCAACGGCATTGCCATTCCCCATGGCAAACTTGAAGAAGATACTCTGCGTGCTGTAGGCGTGTTTGTTCAGCTGGAAACACCTATCGCCTTTGATGCCATTGATAACCAGCCTGTCGATTTGCTGTTTGCCCTGCTGGTACCCGCGGATCAGACCAAAACACATTTGCATACCCTCTCGCTGGTGGCCAAACGACTGGCGGATAAAACCATCTGTCGCCGTTTGCGTGCGGCACAGAGCGATGAGGAGCTCTATCAAATCATTACGGAAACGGAAGGCAATCAGGATGATGCGTAATCGGGTGATGGCTTTGACATCTGTAGTCCTGAGGAGAAATGGTACATGGTGCTGATGATCGTCAGCGGTCGTTCGGGATCCGGGAAATCGGTCGCCCTGCGAGCGCTGGAAGATATGGGCTTTTACTGCGTAGATAACCTGCCGGTGGTGCTGCTGCCCGAGCTGGCGAAATCGCTGGCCGATCGGCAGATTTCGGCCGCGGTCAGCATCGACGTGCGTAACATGCCTGAATCGCCGGAGATCTTTGAGCAGGCGATGAGCAATTTGCCAGAGGCATTTTCACCTCAGCTGCTGTTCCTTGATGCCGATCGCAATACGCTGATCCGTCGCTACAGCGATACCCGCCGTCTGCATCCGCTCTCCAGCAAAAATCTGTCGCTGGAAAGCGCCATTGACCAGGAGAGCGATCTGCTGGAGCCGCTGCGCTCCCGCGCCGATCTGATCGTCGATACTTCTGAAATGTCCGTCCATGAACTGGCGGAGATGCTGCGTACCCGCCTGCTGGGCAAACGCGAGCGTGAGCTGACGATGGTCTTTGAATCCTTCGGCTTTAAGCACGGCATCCCTATCGACGCAGACTATGTGTTTGACGTGCGCTTCCTGCCGAACCCGCACTGGGATCCCAAGCTGCGTCCGATGACCGGCCTGGATAAGCCGGTTGCCGCGTTCCTTGACAGACATACGGAAGTACATAACTTTATCTATCAGACGCGCAGCTACCTTGAACTCTGGTTGCCGATGCTGGAGACAAACAATCGCAGCTACCTGACGGTGGCGATTGGCTGTACCGGGGGCAAACACCGTTCGGTCTACATAGCTGAGCAACTGGCTGACTATTTCCGCTCGCGCGGCAAAAACGTGCAGTCCCGTCATCGTACGCTGGAAAAACGTAAAACATGACCGTAAAGCAGACCGTTGAGATCACCAATAAGCTGGGCATGCATGCACGCCCGGCGATGAAGTTATTTGAACTGATGCAGGGGTTTGACGCGGAAGTTCTGCTGCGTAATGACGAAGGCACCGAAGCCGAAGCCAACAGCGTGATTGCGCTGCTGATGCTGGACTCCGCCAAGGGCCGCCAGATCGAAATCGAAGCCACCGGCCCGCAGGAAGTCGAGGCGCTGGCGGCGGTGATTGCGCTGTTTAACGCCGGATTTGATGAGGATTAATGCAGCTTATTTGCCTGCATAAACCCTTCCCCACCCAGCTGACGCATCTGGCGCAGGATCCACGCCTGACGGCTGCGCACATAGCCTGAGGGTGCGCTGGCCTTAAAGCGGATTGGGTTCGGTAACACGGCGGCCAGCAGCGCGGCTTCAGATGCCGACAGGCGGCTGGCAGGTTTGTGGAAATAACGCTGGGCGGCGGCTTCAACACCAAAGACGCCCTCGCCAAACTCCGCGATATTCAGGTACACCGTCAGGATGCGTTTCTTACTCCACACCGTTTCGATCCCCAGCGTCAGCCCGGCTTCAAATCCCTTTCTCATCCAGCTGCGTCCATCCCACAAAAACAGGTTTTTCGCCGTTTGCTGAGAAAGCGTCGATGCGCCGCGAATACGGCTCTCATTACGCTCGTTATGCGCTAACGCCTTCTCTATCGCCCCCACGTCAAACCCCCAGTGGTCCGGGAATTTTTGATCTTCGGCGGCAATAACGGCCAGCCCCATCCACGGCGAGATCTCATCCATACTCACCCAGTCAGAATGGGCAACATAGCTGAAATCCCCTCTCAGCCAGCTTCCCAGCTGACGTTCAATCATCACCGCCGAAAACGGCACCGGCACAAAGCTAAACAGGGCGATGCCGCCCCCCCAGAAGACCGCCATCACCAGCAAAACGCGAATGACGATCCGTCTTACCCAGCCGGATCGGGGACGCTTCAATCTCATGCCGCCAGCACCAGTACGCGAGCGACGAGCTTCTCAATGCCCGTCGCGGCTTCCGCAATATTTTGCGCCAGCATGTACGCAGGGGTGGTCACAATCCTGTTCTCTTCATCAACCACGATGTCGTCCACCGGACAAGTGATATGCTCACCGCCCATATCCTCAATCGCCTCGGCGGTATCGATGTCGGTGCCGATGGTCAGACGCAGCGGGATATCGAAGATAGCCGGCAGCATCGCGGGAGCAATACAGATAAAGCCCAGCGGTTTCCCGGCCTCATGCATCTCCAGCGCCAGAGCTTTTAAATCGTTCTCCACCCGGCAGGCGCTGCCCTGGTGGGCAAAATCGCTGAGGTTCTTTGCGGCGCCAAAACCGCCCGGGACAATTAGCGCATCCAGCTCCGCGGCACGCGCCTCACTGAGCGGGCGGATCTGCCCGCGCGCGATCCGCGCCGCTTCAGTCAGAACATTTCGGCTTTCCGCCAGCGGTTCGCCGGTCAGGTGATTAATAACATCGGACTGGGCTTTGTCGGGGGCAAAACAGACCGCTTCTGCGCCGTTACGCGCCAGCGCCAGCAGCGTCAGAACCGCCTCATGAATTTCAGAACCATCGTAAACACCGCAACCGCTCAGTACTACACCAACCTTTTTCATCCTGCGATCCCTCTCGAAAAATGTTACATGCACATTAAAAATTCTGATTAAAACGGTGTGCTTCACACATTTAACTGATTCATGTAACAAAGTATTTAAGATTTGCTATCTTAACTGCTTGCGGCCTGAATTTTCCGGCTACGCCATTATCCTAAAATAACGTCTTAAGGCGCAGCCATGATTTCCCTGGTGTTGGCGCAGTATTCGCGCACCCCGGTTTAGCCGGGGTCATTTTTTTCTGCTCTCCACCCAGGCTTTCAGAACGGCCACATCGTTTTGCCACTCCTGCTTCATCTCTTCAACCCATTCACCCACGTTATCTTCCCACGCCGGTAAATCCGGGGACTGGATCTGCTTACCTAACTGTTGTAGATGGCGCAATCCGATAGATCCGGCGGCACCTTTGATCTTATGACCCTCTTCAACGATGCCTTTCTGATCCCGCGCCGTCAGATTAGACTCCAGCACGTTCAGATAACCCGGCATCATCTTTTCGAATATGGCTATACCGTCCGTGATCAACTTCGGACCCACCAGCTCGATGTACTGCTCCAGCATTTCGATATCCAGCAAAGACTGCGCTTTTCCCGTATCTACCGTCGTCATGGTGCTCTCCTCTTCGTCACAGGTGTCCCAGAACTTCTTAATCATGGCGGTTAAGGCCGGTACCGCCAGCGGTTTACTCAGTACGTCGTCCATACCGGCATCGAGATACTCTTTTTTGTCTTTCAGCACGTTGGCGGTGAGCGCCACCAGCGGCGGCAGCTCGTCGCTGGCGTAGCGGCTGGTCAGTTCACGGGAGATGTCCAGCCCGGTCATGTCCGGGAGCTGAATATCCAGCAGCACCAGGTCGTATTCTCCCGGGGTGAACATCTCCAGCGCGGCTTTACCGGTCATGGCGACGTCCACGCTGCTGCCGAGTTTCTCCAGCACCGAACGCGCAACAATCACGTTCAGTTCAATGTCTTCCACCAGCAGCACGTGCAGGGCAGGCAGCGGCATATCGTCGTGAGCAAAGGTATCCTCGACCTCTTCCGCCACGGCCGGGGCGTGAACGCTGAGTTTAAACAGGGAGCCGTGCCCAGGATTACTGGCTACGGTAATGTCGCCCCCCATGCTCTTCGCCAGCCGGCGTGATACCGCCAGGCCAATGCCGGTGCCGGTGGCTGGCTTGCCGCCCTGGCTGTCTTTAACCTGATAATACATGGCGAAGATCTTGTCCTGCTCCTCCTGCGGAATACCGATACCGGAATCCTCCACCTCGAAGTGCAGCATCTCGCCCTCGCCGTAACGCACGCGAACCGCAACCTGTCCGTTCTGGGTAAACTTGACCGCGTTGCTGATCAAGTTCCACAGGATCTGACGCAGGCGGGTGCCGTCAGTCACCACCTTGTGCGGCAGCGGCAGAGTTGGCTCCATCACAAAGCGTAGCCCTTTCTGCTGCGCCTGCAGGCCGGAGAGGTTTTCCAGATCGGCAAGGAAGCTGGTGAAGTCCACCGGCTGGTTATCCAGCTGGACTTTGCGTCGCTCCATTTTATCCATGTCGATAATATCGTTGAAGATATTACCGAGCGTGACCGCTGAAACGTGGATTGTTTTCAGATATTTCTCCTGCTCGGTCGTCAGTTCGGTATCGAGCAGAATGCGGCTTAAGCCAACGATGCCGTTGAGCGGGGTACGCAGCTCATGGCTGATGGTGGAGATAAAGGTGGTCTTATCGCGGCTGGCGCGCTCCAGAGCATCCTGATAGCGCTTACGCTCGGTAATGTCTCGCCCGAAGCCCATCAGCCCGTGGCGTTTCCCGACGCGGTCGTAATAAGGCACTTTACGGATTTCAAAACAGGCTTTACGCCCGTCCGGGTAGTCGAGCCACTGTTCGTAGGTCAGGGAGACGTTATGACGGAATACCTTCTCATCGGTTTCGATAACTTTGGCGGCCGCCTCGGGTGAGTAGACGTCCTGCGGACGCAGGCTGACGAGCTGCTTTTCGCTTTTACCGGTCAGGAGCTCCATCGCCCGGTTACAGCCTGAGAACTCTTTGTCTTCATTACGGTAGAAGACCAGATCCGGGGAGGCATCGAGGAACGAGCGCAGGAATGAGGATTGCTGCTCAAGCTGGATCTGCGTCTGCTCGCGCTCTTTCATTTCGATTTTCAGCTGTTCCAGCGTGGTCTGGCGCTCGGCCTCCGCTTTTACGCGGTCTGAGATCTCCTGGTTCAGTTGGGCAATGTTATCTTTCAGCTGCACGTTGAGCTTCAAATCGCGCTCGCGCATCTCCTCCAGCTTTTCCACCAGCCGGGTCAGCCGCTGGCGGGACTCTTCCAGCTGTTCAACCACCACCGAGAGGAAATAGACCGCCCAGGGGGTGATCAGCAGGCCGAAGAAAATAGACCGGATGAGGTCTATGCTCTCAACCTGGCCGTGCAGGACCATGGTAATGGCCATCTGCACCACAATCGCCAGCACCACCAGCGCCAGCGCCAGCAACAGGGAGAAGCGGACCAGGCCAAGCTTCATCATCAGATCGACATAGTATTGCGCCAGTAACCGAATTTGCTTCATAGGGGATCTCTTCACGACGTCATCGCACAATAATACTCAAATTCCAGGCAAGACGTTGAAGGTTGTGCAAAAAATTGAGGGGTAAAACAGAGGAGGCACCTCACCTCCCAAAGGAGGAGATGAGGTGTGTAGGGTCAGGAGCGCTTCAACAGCATCCAGAGACTGATCAGGAAGAAGGAGGCGCTCGGCAGTAGCGCGCCGATAATTGGCGGGATACCGTAAACCAGCGTCAACGGACCGAAGATCTGATCGAGAACGTAGAAAACAAAGCCGAAGCTGATGCCGGTGACGACGCGTACCCCCATGGGAACGCTACGCAGCGGGCCGAAGATAAACGACAGCGCCATCAGCATCATCACCGCCACGGAGAGCGGCTGGAAGATCTTGCTCCACATATTGAGCTGGTAACGTCCGGCGTCCTGGCCGCTCGACTTCAGGTACTTCACGTAGTTGTGCAGCCCGCTGATGGACAGCGCATCCGGATCGAGGGCTACTACGCCGAGCTTGTCGGGGGTCAGGTTGGTTTTCCAGGTGCCAGTGACCGTTTGCGAACCGGTGATCTGCTTTGGATCCTGCAGGTTTGACTCATCCACCTGGGACAGACGCCAGACCTTTTTATCGGTATCGAAGGTGGCCGACGTGGCATAACGAACCGCCTGCAAACGGCGCTGATCGTTAAAGCTGTAGATGCTCACGCCGCCGAGCGTGTTATCGCCGGTAACACGTTCGATATAGACAAAGTTATTGCCGTCTTTCGCCCACAGCCCCTGCTGGGTAGAGAGCAGCGAGCCGCCATACATCATCTGTGCGCGATAGTTACGCGCCATCTGCTCGCCCTGCGGTGCAACCCACTCGCCCATCGCCATCGTCAGCAATACCAGCGGGATTGCGGTTTTCATCACTGACAGCGCAACCTGCATACGGGTAAAGCCCGACGCCTGCATTACCACTAGCTCACTGCGCTGCGCCAGCATCCCCAGCCCCAGCAGGGCGCCTAACAGCGCCGCCATCGGGAAGAAGATTTGCACATCTTTCGGAATGCTGAGCAGGGTATACATACCCGCCCCCAACGCATCATAGCTCCCCTGCCCGGCCTTTTTCAGCTGGTCGACAAACTTGATGATGGCGGAGAGAGACACCAGCATGAATAACGTCATCATGATGGTGGTAAAAATGGTTTTACCGATATAGCGGTCAAGAACGCCAAACGCCTGCATTACACCGCTCCTTTACGCGTAAACCGGGCTCGTACACGGCGCATCGGCACGGTATCCCACAGGTTGAGGATGACGGCCAACAGCAGATAGAGTCCGTTAATCACCCAGGTCCAGATAAACGGGTCGATTTTTCCTTTACCGCCATTCGATTTGATCGAGGTTTGCAGCAGGAAGAACACCAGATACAGCAGCATCGCGGGCAGCATGGAAAGCACGCGGCCCTGGCGTGGGTTGACCACGCTGAGCGGCACCACCATCAACGCCATCATAAAGACGGTGAATACCAGAGTAATACGCCAGTGCAGCTCCGCGCGGGCACGATTGGTATCGGTATTGATCAGCGTACGCATGCTCATCTGCTCAGTATCGCTGGGATCCAGCGCCACCGCCTGATGACCAATAATCGCCTGATAGTTCTGGAAGTCGGTGATGCGGAAGTCGCGCAGCAGCGCCGTGCCCTCAAAGCGGGTGCCTTTATTCAGGGTCACGATCTGCGAACCGTCTTTACCCTGCGCGAGCTGACCGGAGTCGGCTACCACCACCGACGGACGAGCATTGCCTTTAGGGCGGATTTGCGCGAGGAAAACCTCGTTAAAGCTGCTGCCATCCACGCTTTCGATAAACAGCACGGAATTACCATCTGTAGCCTGCTGGAACTGCCCCTGCGCCAGTGCGGCCATGCCGGGGTTCGCTTTCGCTTCAGCCAGCACCTCATCCTGATGACGGGAAGAGACAGGACCAGCCCACATCACGTTCACCGCGGCGACGATGCCGGTAAACAGCGCCAGGACCATGGCGGCCTTAATCAGAACCGCTTTACTCAAACCACAGGCATGCATGACGGTGATTTCGCTTTCGGTATAGAGTTTACCGAGCGTCATCAGCAGTCCGAGGAAAAGGCTTAATGGCAGGATAAGCTGCGCCATTTCAGGCACGCCTAACCCGAGCAGAGAAAGCACCAGATTTGTGGGAATTTCGCCGTCGACAGCCGCGCCGAGGATCCTCACCAGTTTCTGACAGAAAAAGATCAGAAGCAGGATGAAGAGTATCGCCAGCTGGCTTTTTAGCGTCTCCCGCACCAGATATCTTATGATTATCACATTAAATACGCCCGTAAAAACCCGTCTTTTTGCAGGAAAATCGCTTGTTTCATGGCTTAAACGTCATTTATTCTCTTGAGTCGTCGAAATCATCGCTAAGATTAGAACACCCGGCGGATTCGCGCTTCAGCAGTTGCTATGACGTGTCGAAACCGTAATAACGTAAGATTAACACGAAGTCACCGCAACAGCGGGCATGAGTTACGAAAGGTTTCAATTCTATCCGTAGCTGCTGCTGTTGTCTTTAAGATTCAGGAGCGTAGTTCATGGAGTTCAGTGTAAAAAGCGGTAGCCCGGAGAAACAGCGGAGTGCCTGCATCGTTGTCGGCGTGTTTGAACCCCGCAGACTCTCTCCGATCGCAGAGCAGCTCGATAAAATCAGTGACGGCTACATCAGCGCCCTGCTGCGCCGTGGCGAGCTGGAAGGCAAACCGGGACAGACGCTGCTGCTGCATCATGTGCCGAACGTACTGTCCGAGCGTATCCTGCTGATTGGCTGTGGCAAAGAGCGCGAGCTGGATGAGCGCCAGTACAAACAGGTTATTCAGAAAACGATTAATACGCTGAATGATACTGGCTCAATGGAGGCCGTGTGTTTCCTGACCGAACTGCACGTCAAAGGCCGCAACACCTACTGGAAAGTGCGTCAGGCGGTTGAGACAGCAAAAGAGACGCTGTACAGCTTTGATCAGCTGAAAACCACCAAAAGCGAACCCCGTCGTCCGCTGCGTAAAATGGTCTTTAACGTCCCGACCCGTCGTGAGCTGACCAGCGGCGAGCGCGCCATCCAGCATGGTCTGGCCATCGCTGCCGGGATCAAGGCTGCGAAAGACCTCGGCAATATGCCGCCAAACATCTGTAACGCGGGTTATCTCGCCTCCCAGGCGCGCCAGTTGGCAGACTCCTACAGCAAAAACGTTGTTACCCGCGTGATTGGCGAACAGCAGATGAAAGAGCTGGGTATGCACTCCTATCTGGCCGTCGGGAACGGTTCACAAAATGAATCCCTGATGTCGGTCATTGAGTATAAGGGCAGCCCGTCTGAAGATGTGCGTCCGATTGTACTGGTCGGTAAAGGCCTGACCTTCGACTCCGGCGGTATCTCTATCAAGCCTGCCGAAGGCATGGACGAGATGAAGTACGACATGTGCGGTGCGGCAGCGGTCTACGGCGTGATGCGCATGGTCGCGGAACTCCAGCTGCCCATCAACGTGATCGGCGTGCTGGCCGGCTGTGAAAACATGCCGGGTGGTCGCGCCTATCGTCCTGGCGACGTGCTCACCACCATGTCGGGGCAGACCGTGGAAGTGCTGAACACCGACGCTGAAGGCCGTCTGGTGCTTTGCGACGTACTGACCTACGTTGAGCGCTTCGAGCCAGAAGCGGTGATCGACGTAGCAACTCTGACCGGCGCCTGTGTAATTGCGCTGGGGCATCACATCACCGGTCTGATGTCGAACCACAACCCGTTGGCCCACGAGCTGATTGGCGCCTCTGAACAGGCGGGTGACCGTGCGTGGCGTCTGCCGATGGCCGATGAGTACCAGGAGCAGCTGGAGTCCAACTTTGCGGATATGGCCAACATCGGTGGGCGTCCTGGCGGGGCCATTACTGCCGCCTGCTTCCTGGCGCGCTTTACCCGCAAATACAACTGGGCCCACCTGGACATCGCCGGTACCGCATGGCGTTCCGGTAAAGCCAAAGGCGCTACCGGCCGCCCTGTTGCTCTGCTGTCGCAGTTCCTGCTGAACCGCGCCGGGTTTAACGGCGAAGAGTAATTCATCGTCTGTTGCCCGGTGGCGCTACGCTTACCGGGCCTACGGAAAATGCCGTTTGTAGGCCGGGTAAGCGTAGCGCCACCCGGCTTTGCATTTAAATCCAAAACAAGAAGCCCCATATATGAAAAACGCAACGTTCTATCTTCTGGACAATGACACGCAACAGGATGGCTTAAGCGCCGTCGAACAGCTGGTGTGTGAGATTGCCGCAGAACGTTGGCGCGGTGGAAAACGCGTGCTCATTGCCTGCGAAGATGAACAGCAGGCCATCCGTCTGGATGAAGCCCTGTGGGCACGACCGTCAGAAAGTTTTGTTCCGCATAATCTCGCGGGGGAAGGACCGCGCGGTGGCGCGCCGGTGGAGATCGCCTGGCCGCAAAAACGCAACAGCAGCCCGCGGGATATTTTAATCAGCCTGCGTACCGGCTTTGCAGATTTTGCCACCGCTTTCACAGAAGTGGTAGACTTTGTCCCTCACGAAGATTCTTTGAAACAACTGGCGCGCGAACGCTATAAAGCGTACCGCCTGGCTGGTTTTAACCTGAATACGGCAACCTGGAAATAATGGAAAAGACATACAACCCACGCGATATCGAACAGCCGCTTTACGAGCACTGGGAACAGCAGGGCTATTTCAAGCCTAACGGCGATGAAAGCAAAGAGTCCTTCTGCATCATGATCCCGCCGCCGAACGTCACCGGCAGTTTGCATATGGGTCATGCCTTCCAGCAGACCATCATGGACACCATGATCCGTTACCAGCGCATGCAGGGTAAAAACACCCTGTGGCAGGCCGGTACTGACCACGCGGGTATTGCTACCCAGATGGTGGTCGAACGCAAGATTGCCGCTGAAGAAGGTAAAACCCGTCACGACTACGGCCGCGACGCCTTTATCGACAAAATCTGGCAGTGGAAAGCAGAATCCGGCGGCACCATTACCCGTCAGATGCGCCGTCTCGGTAACTCCGTGGACTGGGAGCGCGAGCGCTTCACCATGGACGAAGGTCTTTCCAACGCCGTAAAAGAAGTGTTCGTCCGTCTGTATAAAGAAGACCTGATTTACCGCGGCAAGCGCCTGGTAAACTGGGACCCGAAACTGCGCACCGCCATCTCTGACCTGGAAGTGGAAAACCGCGAGTCTAAAGGCTCCATGTGGCACATCCGCTATCCGCTGGCCGACGGTGCGAAAACCGCAGACGGTAAAGATTATCTGGTGGTCGCCACTACGCGTCCGGAAACCCTGCTGGGCGATACCGGCGTAGCCGTGAACCCGGAAGATCCGCGTTATAAAGATCTGATTGGCAAGTTCGTGGTGCTGCCGCTGGTAAACCGCCGCATTCCGATTGTGGGCGATGAACACGCTGACATGGAAAAAGGCACCGGCTGCGTGAAGATCACCCCGGCGCACGACTTTAACGACTACGAAGTCGGTCGTCGTCACGCCCTGCCGATGATCAACATCCTGACCTTTGATGGCGACATCCGTGAAAGCGCGGAAGTGTATGACACCAAAGGCGAAGAGTCTGACGTTTATTCCAGCGACATCCCGGCTGAGTTCCAGAAGCTGGAGCGTTTTGCCGCGCGTAAAGCAGTGGTTGCCGCTGTTGATGCTCTCGGCCTGCTGGAAGAGATCAAACCGCACGACCTCACCGTTCCTTACGGTGACCGTGGCGGCGTGGTGATCGAACCGATGCTGACCGACCAGTGGTACGTCCGCGCCGACGTGCTGGCGAAACCGGCGGTTGAAGCGGTTGAGAACGGTAGCATCCAGTTCGTACCGAAACAGTACGAAAACATGTACTTCTCCTGGATGCGCGATATTCAGGACTGGTGTATCTCCCGTCAGCTGTGGTGGGGTCACCGCATTCCGGCGTGGTATGACAACGAAGGCAACGTCTACGTTGGTCGCACTGAAGACGAAGTGCGTCAGGAAAACAACCTGAGCGCTGACGTTGCCCTGCGTCAGGACGAGGACGTGCTGGACACCTGGTTCTCCTCCGCGCTGTGGACCTTCTCCACGCTCGGCTGGCCAGAGAACACCGACGCGCTGCGTCAGTTCCACCCAACCAGCGTGATGGTGTCCGGCTTCGACATTATCTTCTTCTGGATCGCCCGCATGATCATGATGACCATGCACTTCATCAAAGATGAAGACGGCAAGCCGCAGGTTCCGTTCCATACCGTCTACATGACCGGTCTGATCCGTGACGACGAAGGCCAGAAGATGTCCAAGTCCAAGGGTAACGTTATTGACCCGCTGGACATGGTTGACGGTATCTCGCTGGAAGACCTGCTGGAGAAACGTACCGGCAACATGATGCAGCCGCAGCTGGCTGAGAAGATCCGCAAGCGTACCGAGAAGCAGTTCCCGGACGGCATCGAGCCACACGGCACCGACGCCCTGCGTTTCACCCTGGCGGCGCTGGCCTCTACCGGTCGTGACATCAACTGGGACATGAAGCGTCTGGAAGGTTACCGCAACTTCTGTAACAAGCTGTGGAACGCCAGCCGCTTTGTGCTGATGAACACCGAAGATCAGGATTGCGGCTTTAACGGCGGCGAAATGACCCTGTCGCTGGCCGACCGCTGGATCCTGGCGGAATTCAACCAGACCACTAAAGCGTTCCGTGAGGCGCTGGATAGCTATCGCTTCGATATCGCGGCAGGCATCCTGTACGAGTTCACCTGGAACCAGTTCTGTGACTGGTACCTGGAGCTGACCAAACCGGTAATGAACGGCGGAACTGAAGCGGAACTGCGCGGCACGCGCAACACCCTGATTACCGTGCTGGAAGGTCTGCTGCGCCTGGCGCACCCGATCATCCCGTTCATCACCGAAACCATCTGGCAGCGCGTGAAGGTCATTGCCGGTATCAGTGCTGACACCATCATGCTGCAGCCGTTCCCGGAATTCGATGCTGCGCAGGTTGATGAGGCCGCAGCCGCCGATACCGAGTGGCTGAAGCAGGCGATCGTTGCCGTGCGTAACATCCGTGCAGAGATGAACATCTCCCCGGGTAAACCGCTGGCGCTGCTGCTGCGTGGCTGCAGCGAGGCGGCGGTTCGTCGCGTCACCGAGAACAGCACCTTCCTGCAGACCATGGCGCGTCTGGAGAGCATCACCGTGCTGCCTGCGGATGATAAAGGTCCGGTCTCCGTGACCAAAATCATCGACGGCGCCGAGCTGCTGATCCCGATGGCTGGCCTGGTTGACAAAGATGCTGAGCTGGCACGTCTGGCGAAAGAAGTGGCCAAAGTCGAAATCGAAATCGGTAAGATCGAAAGCAAACTGTCTAACGAAGGCTTTGTCGCCCGCGCACCGGAAGCGGTTATCGCTAAAGAGCGTGAGCGTCTGGTTGGTTTCGCCGATGCGAAAGCGAAACTGATTGAGCAACAGGCTGTCATTAGCGCGCTGTGATGAGTGAAGCTATGCATGTAAATGCCTCTGTAACGGCGCATCTGCGCCGTATCACCGCCACGGATAACCCGGCAATTGCCGGCGTTATCCGCCGGGTATCAGCCGAATACGGCCTGACGGCCGATAAAGGCTATACCGTTGCGGATCCCAATCTCGACGAACTGTATTCGGTGTACAGCCAGCCGGGGCATGCCTATTGGGTTGTTGAGCAGAACGGCCAGGTTGTGGGCGGCGGCGGCGTTGCGCCGCTCTCCTGCAGCGAGCCGGACATCTGCGAACTGCAAAAAATGTATTTCCTACCCGTCGTCCGTGGACAAGGCTTAGCAAAAAAACTGGCGTTACAGGCGCTGGATCATGCCCGCGAGCAGGGTTTTAAACGCTGCTATCTCGAAACCACTGCCTTTCTGACCGACGCCATCAGACTGTACGAACATCTCGGCTTTGAGCATATCGACCAGCCGCTGGGATGTACCGGACATGTTGATTGCGAAGTGCGGATGTTAAAAACGTTATAATTCCTTTCCTGCCCCCTTCTGTTAAGCGACTGTAAACTGAATGCTCTACACTCTCAGTTCCACACCATCAGGGGGTAATATCATGTCGAAGATAAAAAGCTACGCCGCACCGCAGGCGGGTGCAGAGCTTGAGCTGTACGAATACGATGCGGGCGAGCTGAAAGCAGAAGACGTTGAAGTTCAGGTCGATTACTGCGGGATCTGCCATTCCGATCTGTCGATGATCGACAATGAATGGGGCTTCTCGCAATACCCGCTGATTGCCGGGCACGAAGTCATTGGCCGCGTGGTGGCCCTGGGCAGTGCCGCGCAGGAAAAAGGGCTGAAGATTGGCCAGCGCGTGGGCATTGGCTGGACCGCACGCAGCTGCGGTCACTGTGACGCCTGTATCAGCGGCAACCAGATTAACTGTCTGGAAGGCGCCACGCCTACCATCCTCAATAACGGCGGTTTCGCCGACAAACTGCGCGCCGACTGGCAGTGGGTCATTCCTCTCCCTGATCAGATCGATATCGAATCCGCCGGTCCACTGCTGTGCGGCGGGATCACGGTTTTCAAACCACTGCTGATGCACCATATCACCGCCACCAGCCGCGTGGGGGTCATTGGTATCGGTGGTCTGGGCCATATTGCCATCAAGCTTCTGCATGCCATGGGCTGCGAAGTGACGGCGTTCAGTTCCAACCCGGCAAAAGAGCAAGAAGTGCTGGCGATGGGGGCTGATAAGGTGGTGAACAGCCGGGATCCTGAGCTGTTGAAAGCCCTGGCAGGTCAGTTTGATTTAATCATCAATACCGTGAACGTCGATCTCGACTGGCAGCCGTACTTTGAAGCGCTGGCCTACGGCGGCAACTTCCATACCGTCGGTGCCGTCCTGAAGCCACTGCCGGTTCCTGCGTTCACGCTGATTGGCGGCGATCGCAGCGTATCGGGTTCTGCAACAGGCACACCTTATGAGCTGCGTAAGCTGATGAAGTTTGCCGGCCGCACCAAAGTCTCTCCGACCATCGAGATGTATCCGATGTCGAAAATCAACGAAGCGCTCCAGCACGTTCGTGACGGCAAAGCCCGTTACCGCGTGGTGCTGAAAGCAGACTTTTAAGCTGTTGTTGCCCGGTAGCGCTACGCTTACCGGGCATTTAACCACTACCGCACTAACGCGCCAAACACCTCGGCCACCGCCACCGCGCCAGGATCGGCTACCCCATCGAGATTCTCCTTATTCACATAGGACGAGCGCCCCGCTCCGGCTTTGCTCATGCTTGCTGTGGCATCAGCGCCCTGCTGTGCCGCACTGACGGCGGCCTCAAGATCCCCGCTCTGCAGCGCTTCCAGCGCGGGCTGGAGTGCGTCGATCAAGGTACGATCGCCGCGATCGGCCCCGCCATAATGTTTCATTTGCGCAAGTCCGGTCAGTAAGGCATCGGGCAAGGGCTTACCGCCACGCAGCGCCTGCCCGGCGGCGGTAAAGAAGATTGACATCAACACCCCGCTCGATCCCCCCATCACCGTCGCCAGCCGCTCCCCCACCACCAGCAACAATTGCGGCAGATCGTTCAGCGGCAGGCGTTCCTCTTCAAGCCATTGCGCAATATCCCGCGCGCCTTGCGCAAAGGTCGATCCCGTATCGCCGTCCCCTACTTTCGCATCCAGGGCATTAAGGCGATTTTCCAGGGCGATTAAGCAGCCCGTGGCAGCGGCGAGATACCGCGCGACGTTTGCGTTCGCCGACGGCGTAAACTCCACGCTGTCATGCAGCGGAGTGTGCGCCAGCGTGCGCAGCGGCGCAAAGGCCACCGGCTTTTGCCAGCCCAGCGTCTCCACCGGCGCGGTAATCGCCTGCTCAAAGGCCGGATTCAGCTTCAGCAGGGATAACGAAAAGCCTTTCATGTCCAGCGAACTCACCAGCGGCGCCGGGCCAATCAACCAGGCGATCTGATCCTTCAGGGCCGAATGCGCCAGCTCTTTGGTCAGCAGTGCCATCTCCAGCGCCGAGACGCCGCCGAGGTTATTGATCAGCACGGCCAGCCGCCCAACACCTGCCTGCGCCAGCAAGGGTTTCACCAGCGTATCGATAATCGCCCTGCTGTTTTGTGTCTCGACCACCGAGGCCCCGGGCTCACCGTGGATCCCAAGCCCCAGCTCAACATGGCCTTTCCTGATACGCCCCTCTTCATCGTCGCTGCCCGGCAGGTTGCAGGTCTGCATCGCTACGCCCAGGCTCCAGAGGTTGTCGCAGGCCTGACGAGCCATGTCCCGCACCTCATTTAACGATTTCCCCTGTTCGGCGGCGTACCCGGCAATCTTATGCACCAGCGCGGTTCCGGCGATGCCGCGCGGCTGTTTGTTATCCGGGAGGGCGATATCATCGGCCACAATCACCATCTCCACTTTGAGCCCAAGGCACCTGGCTTTTTCCGCCGCGAGGCCAAAGTTGAGGCGATCCCCGGTGTAGTTTTTGACGATCAGCAGACAGCCACGATCGCCCGTCACCGCCACGATGGCATTCAGCACCGCCTCTACGCTCGGTGAAGCAAACAGATCGCCACAGACGGCAGCAGTCAGCATCCCTTTACCCACAAATCCCGCATGCGCCGGTTCATGGCCGGATCCGCCCCCCGAAATCACCGCCACGCGGCTTTTATCCCAGTCGGCGCGCACCACCACGCGGATAGCCGGATCGCTATCCAGTTTGACGAGATTGCCATGCGGGGCGGAAATGAGCATACCTTCAATGGCGTCATTAACCAGCTGTTTGCGGTCGTTAAAGAAGAATCTGGACATAGCTTTCCAATATGTTGTTTACCCTGTGTAAAAGCATAGTCCGCGTTGCGTAATGCGCCGCAAAGTCAGAAATTGACCCGCTCTTTTTACCGTCAGGTTGCCTATACTCCACGCAGGACTGAACGAGGAAGCCCATCATGAGTACACCCCTGCTGATTGCCCGGACGCTGGATAACGAACTCTATCTCCTGCCCGCAATGGCAAACCGTCATGGCCTGATTACCGGCGCTACCGGCACGGGTAAAACGGTGACGCTGCAAAAGCTGGCCGAGTCATTTTCAGGTATCGGCGTGCCGGTATTTATGGCTGACGTGAAAGGCGATCTCAGCGGTGTTGCCCGGGAGGGTGTCGGCTCAGAGAAGCTTCTTGAACGGTTGAACAATATCGGCGTCACCGACTGGCAACCGGAGAGCAATCCGGTGGTGGTCTGGGATATTTTCGGTGAAAAAGGCCATCCGGTGCGCGCTACCGTGTCCGATCTCGGCCCGCTATTGCTGGCGCGTCTGCTCGATCTGAACGAGGTACAGTCCGGCGTGCTGAACATCATCTTCCGCATTGCCGACGATCAGGGGCTACTGCTGCTCGACTTCAAGGATCTGCGGGCCATTACTCAGTACATAGGGGATAACGCCAAATCGTTTCAGAATCAGTACGGCAATATCAGCAGCGCCTCCGTGGGGGCTATCCAGCGCGGTTTGCTGACGCTGGAACAACAGGGCGCCGAACACTTCTTTGGCGAGCCTATGCTGGATATCAAAGACTGGATGCGTACCGACAGCAACGGCAAAGGCATCATCAATATCCTCAGTGCAGAGAAGCTCTACCAGATGCCGAAGCTCTACGCGGCCAGCCTGCTGTGGATGCTCTCCGATCTCTTTGAGCAACTGCCGGAAGCCGGCGACCTGGAAAAACCGAAGCTGGTCTTCTTCTTTGACGAAGCGCATCTGCTGTTCAGCGATGCGCCACAGGTGCTGCTGGATAAGATCGAGCAGGTGATCCGCCTGATCCGCTCCAAAGGGGTGGGCGTTTATTTTGTTTCGCAGAACCCGTCTGATATTCCCGACAACGTGCTGGGCCAGCTGGGCAATCGCGTCCAGCATGCGCTGCGCGCCTTTACGCCCAAAGACCAGAAGGCGGTGAAAGCCGCTGCGCAGACCATGCGCGCCAACCCCGCCTTTGATACCGAAGCGGCTATTCAGGCGCTGGGAACCGGCGAGGCGCTGATCTCCTTTCTCGATGCCAAAGGCAGCCCGTCAGTGGTGGAGCGCGCGATGGTTATCGCCCCCAACTCCCGGATGGGACCGGTCAGCGACGATGAGCGTAACGGGCTGATCAACCATTCGCCTGTCTACGGAAAGTACGAGGATCGGGTGGACAGAGAGTCTGCCTTTGAGATGCTGCAAAAAGGGGTGCAAAACAGTACGGCGCAGCAGGAGGCCCCCGCCGCGAAAGGCCAGTCCGTTGCGGTCGATGACGGGATCCTCGGCGGGTTGAAGGACATCCTGTTTGGCAGCACCGGTCCACGCGGTGGTAAACGCGACGGGGTGGTGCAAACCATGGCGAAAAGCGCGGCGCGTCAGGTGACGAATCAGATTGTACGCGGTGTGCTGGGCAGCTTATTAGGCGGACGCCGAAGATAACGCGGGCACCCAGGGTGCGCCCAGCGCCGAGCCCTGAACCCCCTGCGCGTTCAGATAGCGGTCCAGCTCCACCATCCCCGTCCAGCGGTTCTCGCACCACAGCGGTGCCAGCAGCGTTGGGCGGCGGGCGCTGGCGGAGATGCGGTGATACACCACTTCCGGCGGCGTGTGGCGGATCATCTCTCCGGCCGTCACTACATACTCGTTCAGCTCGATACCGTTCAGTCGCCCGGCCTCCCAGGCTTTAGCCATAATGCTTCCCGTCACGATATGCAGCGGGTGCAGCTTAATACCATCAAGGCCGGTCTCCACCACCTTATGCAGGGTTTCCAGGGCGTGGGATTGCCCTTCACCCGGCAGGCCGACAATCAGATGGGTACAGACCTTCAGCCCGCGTTCACGCGCCAGTCGGGTGGTACGTTGATAGCAGGCAAAATCGTGGCCGCGATTAATACGATGCAGCGTTTTATCGTGCGCGGTCTGCAAGCCCAGCTCCAGCCAGATCTCATACCCCTGCTCTTTGTATTCGCTGAGCAGATCGAGTACCGCCTCCGGCACACAGTCAGGCCGGGTGCCGACACAGAGTCCGACGATATTGGCCTGGCTCACCGCCTGTTGATACATCGAGCGCAGTACCTGTACTTCTGCCCATGTGCTGGTATAGGCCTGAAAATAGGCCAGATACTGTTTCGCCCGATTCACCAGCGCCGACTGGTGGGCAAGCTGCGCCGCAATGGACTGATGCTGCTGCGCCTCATCGGCAAACGAGGCCACATTACAGAAGGTACAGCCGCCGCGCCCGATAGTACCGTCGCGATTCGGGCAGCTAAAACCCCCGTGCAGCGACAGCTTATGAACCTTTTGCCCGTACCGGCGTGAAAGATCCCCACCAAACATATTGACTAATTTCTGTAACTGCATAATCTGATAGACTGCCCCGTTGAAAGGGGACAAGCCTGCCATTTTTAACCTCCGACGGCGATGACCTGGATCAATCGTCCCGGCGTGCTTTTATCCTTTGCATAATTAACCAGGATAATTGCAATTTCATTCATCGTCTTTCTAATTACTTTTCCTTATGTTCTGCAGGATTTTTTCATTTATATCGTCTGCGCTGAAAAACAGTGACATCATGCGGGCTTTCCCCCTGTGGTAGGATTATATCCTGCTTAAATCGCACTATTCAGCATGCTACAGCGATAATACCGCTTTCATATAGTGAGTCAGATCACACTACCTTAAAGCCCACAGGAAGGTTACAGGGATGTGAAACACGTTAAATAACTAACAAAATCAGATTGATAACCTCCCCTTAGCACATTTCTGTATAAATAAGATTGCCATTTGACCTGTGTACGGATTCCCGATAAGTTGGAAATCCGCTGGAAGCTTTCTGGATGAGCAGCCTGCTCATCATATTTATGCAGTAGTTGAGATTCCCTCTGAAGCAAGTCCTCAAACTTGTTTGACCTGTGCGAAAAGGATATTAAGAGGGCGAATGCGAGGTACGCGTATGAAACGCAAACCCCGTCGCCGCGCTCTTGCTGTGCCTGTGCGCCACGGTCCAGAGAGAAGTCCCGAAGAGCCTGGGGAGGTTCACTGATATGTTGTACGATAAATCCCTTGAGAAGGATAACTGTGGTTTCGGCCTGATCGCCCACATAGAAGGCGAACCTAGCCACAAGGTAGTGCGTACCGCTATACACGCACTGGCCCGTATGCAGCACCGTGGCGCTATCCTTGCGGATGGTAAAACCGGCGACGGTTGCGGTCTGCTGCTGCAAAAACCGGATCGTTTCTTTCGCATCGTGGCGGAAGAGCGCGGCTGGCGTTTAGCCAAAAACTACGCTGTCGGCATGCTGTTCCTGAATCAGGACGCGGAAAAAGCAGCTATCTCACGCCGCATCGTCGAAGAAGAACTTCAACGCGAAACCCTGTCTATCGTCGGCTGGCGCGAAGTGCCCACCAACGAAGGGGTACTCGGTGAAATCGCCCTCTCCTCGCTGCCTCGTATCGAGCAAATTTTTGTCAACGCGCCTGCGGGCTGGCGTCCACGTGATATGGAACGCCGCCTGTTTATCGCCCGTCGCCGCATTGAAAAACGTCTCCAGGAAGATAAAGAATTCTACGTCTGTAGCCTCTCGAACCTGGTGAACATCTATAAAGGTCTGTGTATGCCGGCTGACCTGCCGCGCTTCTACCTGGACCTGGCGGACCTGCGTCTGGAATCGGCCATTTGCCTGTTCCACCAGCGCTTCTCCACCAACACCGTACCACGCTGGCCGCTGGCTCAGCCGTTCCGCTATCTGGCGCACAACGGTGAAATCAACACCATCACCGGTAACCGCCAGTGGGCCCGCGCCCGTACCTATAAATTCCAGACCCCGCTGATCCCGGATCTGCACGATGCAGCGCCGTTCGTCAACGAAACCGGCTCTGACTCCAGCTCAATGGATAACATGCTGGAGCTGCTGCTGGCCGGCGGGATGGACATCGTTCGCGCCATGCGCCTGCTGGTTCCGCCAGCCTGGCAGAACAACCCGGATATGGATCCTGAACTGCGTTCCTTCTTCGACTTCAACTCCATGCACATGGAACCGTGGGATGGTCCGGCCGGTATCGTCATGTCCGACGGGCGCTTTGCGGCCTGTAACCTCGACCGTAACGGCCTGCGCCCGGCGCGCTACGTCATCACTAAAGACAAGCTGATCACCTGCGCCTCTGAAGTGGGGATCTGGGATTACCAGCCTGACGAAGTGGTCGAAAAAGGCCGCGTAGGGCCTGGCGAACTGATGGTGATCGACACCCGTGGCGGTCGCATTCTCCACTCCGCGGAAACCGATAACGACCTGAAAAGCCGTCATCCGTACAAAGAGTGGATGGAGAAAAACGTTCGCCGTCTGGTGCCGTTTGAAGATCTGCCGGATCAGGACGTGGGCAGCCGCGAGCTGGATGATGATACCCTCGCCAGCTACCAGAAACAGTTTAACTACAGCGCGGAAGAGCTGGACTCCGTTATCCGCGTACTGGGTGAAAATGGCCAGGAAGCGGTCGGCTCCATGGGTGACGATACCCCGTTTGCCGTGCTCTCCAGCCAGCCGCGTATCATTTACGACTACTTCCGCCAGCAGTTTGCGCAGGTAACTAACCCGCCAATCGATCCGCTGCGTGAAGCCCACGTGATGTCTCTGGCCACCAGCATCGGTCGTGAGATGAACGTCTTCTGCGAAGCCGAAGGCCAGGCCCACCGTCTGACCTTTAAATCGCCGATCCTGCTGTACTCCGATTTCAAACAGCTCACCACCATGCAAGAGGAGCACTACCGCGCCGACACGCTCGATATTACGTTCGACGCGACCGAAGCGACCCTCGAAGAGACGGTGAAGGCGCTGTGTGATAAAGCGGAACAGATGGTGCGTAACGGTACCGTTCTGCTGGTGCTGTCCGACCGCAACATTGCGAAGAACCGTCTGCCGGTGCCGGCGCCAATGGCCGTCGGTGCTATCCAGACGCGTCTGGTTGATAAGAGCCTGCGCTGCGACGCCAACATCATTGTGGAAACCGCAAGCGCACGTGACCCGCACCACTTCGCGGTGCTGCTGGGCTTCGGTGCGACGGCAATTTATCCGTACCTGGCCTACGAAACGCTGGCAAAACTGGTCGACGGCCAGGCCATCGACAAAGATTACCGTACCGTGATGCTGAACTACCGTAACGGCATCAACAAAGGCCTGTACAAGATCATGTCCAAGATGGGCATCTCGACTATCGCCTCTTACCGCTGCTCGAAGCTGTTCGAAGCTGTCGGTCTGCATGACGATGTTGCCGACCTGTGCTTCCAGGGCGTGATCAGCCGTATCGGCGGTGCGGGCTTTAGCGACTTCCAGCAGGATCTGCTGAACCTCTCCAAACGCGCCTGGCTGGCACGTAAACCGCTGGATCAGGGCGGGCAGCTGAAGTATGTCCATGGCGGCGAATACCACGCCTATAACCCGGACGTAGTGCGCACCCTGCAACAGGCCGTCCAGAGCGGCGAGTACAGCGATTATCAGCAGTATGCTGAGCTGGTGAACAACCGTCCGGCGGCCACGCTGCGCGATCTGCTGGCAGTGAACCCGGGCGATACCGCCGTCAGCATCAATGATGTTGAACCGGCGACTGAACTGTTCAAACGCTTTGATACTGCGGCGATGTCTATCGGCGCGCTGAGCCCGGAAGCCCACGAGGCGCTGGCAGAAGCGATGAACAGCATCGGCGGGAACTCCAACTCCGGCGAAGGCGGTGAAGATCCGGCGCGCTACGGCACCAACAAAGTGTCGCGCATCAAGCAGGTCGCTTCCGGTCGCTTTGGTGTGACCCCGGCGTACCTGGTTAATGCCGACGTGATTCAGATTAAAGTCGCTCAGGGTGCGAAACCGGGCGAAGGCGGTCAGTTACCGGGTGATAAAGTGACCCCGTACATCGCCAAACTGCGCTACTCGGTGCCGGGCGTGACGCTGATCTCCCCGCCGCCGCACCACGATATCTACTCTATCGAGGATCTGGCGCAGCTGATTTTCGACCTGAAACAGGTCAACCCGAAAGCGATGATCTCCGTGAAGCTGGTTTCCGAGCCGGGCGTGGGCACTATCGCTACCGGCGTGGCGAAAGCCTATGCGGATCTGATCACCATCGCCGGTTATGACGGCGGTACCGGCGCGAGCCCGCTCTCCTCCGTGAAATACGCGGGCTGTCCGTGGGAGCTGGGGCTGGTGGAAACCCAGCAGGCGCTGGTGGCTAACGGTCTGCGTCACAAGATCCGTCTGCAGGTGGATGGCGGTCTGAAAACTGGCCTCGACATCATCAAAGCGGCAATCCTCGGCGCAGAGAGCTTTGGCTTCGGTACCGGCCCGATGGTGGCGCTGGGCTGTAAATACCTGCGTATTTGTCACCTGAACAACTGCGCAACCGGTGTTGCAACCCAGGACGAGAAGCTGCGTAAGAACCACTACCATGGCCTGCCGTTCAAAGTGACCAACTACTTTGACTTCATCGCCCGCGAAACCCGCGAGCTGATGGCGCAACTGGGCGTAACGCGTCTGGTGGATCTGATTGGCCGTACCGACCTGCTGAAAGAGCTGGAAGGGTTCACGGCTAAGCAGCAGAACCTGAAGCTGTCCCGTCTGCTGGAAACGGCTGAACCACATCCGGGCAAAGCGGTGTACTGCACCGAGAACAACCCGCCGTTCGACAATGGCGTGCTGAACGCGCAGCTGTTGCAGCAGGCGAAGCCGTTTGTGGATGACAAGCAGAGCAAAACCTTCTGGTTTGATATTCGCAACACCGACCGTTCAGTAGGCGCAACGCTCTCGGGCTACATTGCGCAGACGCACGGCGACCAGGGCCTGGCAGCCGACCCGATTACGGCGCACTTCAGCGGTACCGCAGGCCAGAGCTTCGGCGTGTGGAACGCAGGCGGCGTTGAGCTGTATCTGACTGGCGATGCCAACGACTACGTCGGTAAAGGCATGGCGGGCGGTCTGCTGGCGGTGCGTCCGCCGGTCGGCTCCGCCTTCCGCAGCTGCGATGCCAGCATCATCGGCAACACCTGTCTGTACGGTGCCACCGGTGGTCGTCTGTTTGCCGCAGGGCGTGCAGGTGAACGTTTCGCGGTGCGTAACTCCGGCGCCATCACCGTGGTGGAAGGTATCGGCGATAACGGCTGTGAATACATGACCGGTGGGATTGTCTGCGTGCTGGGCAAAACCGGCGTTAACTTCGGCGCAGGTATGACCGGTGGTTTCGCCTATGTCCTGGACGAAAGCGGTGACTTCCGCAAACGCGTGAACCCGGAACTGGTGGAAGTGCTGGATGTTGAAAGCCTGGCGATCCACGAGGAGCACCTGCGTGGTTTGATCACCGAGCATGTACATCATACCGGTTCCGTGCGCGGCGAAGAGATCCTGGCCAACTGGCCGGCGTTCTCTGCGAAATTCGCGCTGGTTAAACCGAAGTCCAGCGATGTTAAAGCCCTGTTGGGTCACCGTAGTCGTAGCGCAGCAGAGCTGCGTGTGCAGGCGCAGTAAGGAATTCAGATGAGCCAGAATGTTTACCAGTTTATCGATCTGCAGCGTGTGGATCCGCCGAAGAAGCCGCTGAAGATCCGTAAAATTGAATTTGTTGAAATCTACGAGCCGTTTTCCGAAGGCCAGGCCAAAGCACAGGCAGACCGCTGCCTGTCCTGCGGCAACCCGTACTGCGAGTGGAAGTGTCCGGTCCATAACTACATCCCGAACTGGCTGAAGCTGGCCAACGAAGGGCGTATTTTCGAGGCCGCTGAGTTGTCTCACCAGACCAACACCCTGCCGGAAGTATGCGGCCGCGTGTGTCCTCAGGATCGTCTGTGTGAAGGTTCCTGTACCCTGAATGACGAGTTCGGTGCAGTGACCATTGGCAACATCGAACGCTATATCAACGATAAAGCGTTCGAGATGGGCTGGCGCCCGGACATGACCGGCGTACGTCAGACCGACAAACGCGTGGCGATCATCGGTGCAGGCCCGGCAGGCCTGGCCTGCGCCGACGTGCTGACCCGTAACGGCGTGAAGGCGGTGGTATTTGACCGTCACCCGGAAATCGGCGGTTTGCTGACCTTCGGTATCCCGGCCTTCAAGCTGGAAAAAGAGGTCATGACCCGTCGCCGTGAGATCTTCACCGGCATGGGCATTGAGTTCAAACTGAACGTGGAAGTGGGCCGCGACGTGCAGCTCGACGATCTGCTGAAGGATTACGACGCCGTGTTCCTGGGCGTCGGCACCTATCAGTCGATGCGTGGCGGGCTGGAAAACGAAGATGCCACAGGCGTGTTCGATGCCCTGCCGTTCCTGATTGCCAACACCAAGCAGATGATGGGTTACGGCGAAACCGCCGCTGAGCCGTACGTCAGCATGGAAGGTAAGCGCGTTGTAGTTCTCGGTGGCGGTGATACCGCGATGGACTGCGTGCGTACTTCCATTCGTCAGAATGCAGCACACGTTATCTGCGCCTATCGTCGTGACGAAGAGAACATGCCGGGCTCAAAACGCGAAGTGAAGAACGCGCGTGAAGAGGGTGTGGAGTTCCAGTTCAACATCCAGCCTCTGGGTATTGAAGTGAATGCCAACGGCAAAGTGAGCGGCGTAAAAGTGGCGCGCACTGAAATGGGCGCACCGGATGCGAAAGGCCGTCGTCGCGCGGAGATCGTTGCCGGTTCAGAGTATGTGATCCCGGCAGATGCGGTAGTAATGGCGTTTGGTTTCCGTCCTCACAGCATGGAGTGGCTGGCGAAGCACAGCGTCGAGCTGGACTCTCAGGGCCGCATTATCGCCCCGGAAGGCAGCGATAACGCGTTCCAGACCAGCAATCCGAAAATTTTCGCCGGTGGCGATATCGTTCGCGGTTCTGACCTGGTGGTGACCGCCATTGCCGAAGGTCGTAAAGCGGCAGACGGCATTATGAACTTCCTCGAAGTGTGATCCTCCCGGATCGACGAGCCAGGCTCGTCGATCCGCCATTACAGATAGACGATGCTGATTACCGCTTCACCATCCAGCTTGATTGTCTGGCTACTGCCCAACGCGTTTGCCACCGTAGCACTTACCTGTAACGGTATCGTGGCGGCGCTAACGGGTTGCGGATTCAGCGTCCCCTTCTGCACAAACGTATAGAAATAATCCTGTCTCGCAGGTAACGGTAGCAATTCGGTTTTTACCCAGGGTCCTTGCTGGTTTGCCGAGCCGGCCACCTCTACCGCCACGCTGCGATCGCCATCTGCCGCCATTACGTTCGTGGCATCAATCTGTACGGCATAGCTGCCGACAGGCTTGTTTTCCGCCGTCATGCCCAGGCCAAACAGTCGTGATCCCTCATTGACATACTGACCACCATTAATCTGGAAGCGTGGACCTTGCTGGCCTTTTTCATCTTTGCCCCAGGTGACCGAAGCGGCCCGTGTATCCCGCGCGGTAATAGCGACCGCCGTGGACGACTCACAGGTGAGGCTTAAGACCAGATCGCGTGTCCCAAGTTGCGTAAAGGCATTGCGGGATAAGCTCCCGGCGCTGCGGGAGTTGAAATCCACGACGCCGTTATTGCTCAGAACGGGAATACAGGCCGCAGCATCCGCGGTCAGCTCAAAATCGATACTAACGCTGTCCTTCGCGACCACAGGCACAGCAATGAAGGCCGCAAGAAGCAGGCAAATGCCACGCATCATTGCACCTCCAGGTTTATATTCAGGTTTCCGCGCCAGGTGGTGAGTTCTGTCACTGGACCGAGTTTTATCCGGGCTGCCACCAACAGTGAAACCGAGGCGTTTTTCCCGTATACCTCCTCACCGTTGCTGAACCCCAAACCCTCATTCAGCGATGCCTGTAGCGCTTCGCTGCCACCGGAACGGAGCACGGTATCTGTTCTGTGTACTGGTGCGATACGCACAGGGCGATCGTCAACATATGCATGTGAAGCGGTAATGCGCATTTCCCCTTCGCTACCCAATGAAAAGGTACCATTACGCGGCAGGTCACTGCCGAGGAACAGGCGGATACGCTGCGGTTCGCTACAGTTAACTTGTACCTGAATCTGTTTTTCCGGTAGCGTTATCCATGGCATGTTGCCCTGCTGCCGTTCTGCTGGCGTCAGGCGGCTGTAAACGATCTTTTGCTGGCTGGCGATAAGCTCACACGCCGCCCAGCTCTGGCAAGGTACTAACCCTATCGCCGCCATCAGCAAATAACGTTTCATTGGCACACTCCTTTTGCCGTTTCATAAAATACCCCCGTCTGCGCTTTTTCTGGCAGGGTCAGCGGGATGCGGCAACTGCCGGAGTCGTCTTGTGCCACCAGAACTTGCCGGGTGCTGACGTTGTTCAGGAATACCACGCCATCATCAACCGAGGTGGTGAGATAATTACCCTGTGTATCCGTAATGGCTCTGTTTTTTGGCAGTTTTTTGCCATCCTTCATAGTGACTTCGAGCAAGACGCGACGCTGGGTCACTGCCGCAAACTGAACCTTACCTACCGAGCCCCGCCCCTGGCTGAGGAAACGTGTACCGTTACCGATATCCATATTCTTAGGCAAGGTTTCGGTACTCACCTCCACGCGCGATTTTTGCCACGCATTCAGCGAAGGCAGCACCGCATAGCCGCGTTCATCCGTCCACACCGGTCCTTGTGGCGTGTCGATTTTAACGCCCGCGACGGGTTGATCCAGCGAGGCAACACCGAAGGTGTCACGTACTGGCAAGGGTGAAAACGTCACACCCTCGTCATGTGCCACGATCCCCCCCTGCAGAGAGCCAGAATAGCTACGGCGGTTTTCACTGGCCACGCTGGCATTTAGCATCAGCTGGGAATAGTGCAGATTGCTGCTTAGCCCCGCACTGATGCTGCTATCCTTCTCTTTATGGTCATACTCGGTCCCTAACGAATAAGCGTTATCGTCAGAGAGATTCCCCATGAGTGTGGATCCATAGCGGGTCGCACCGCCCTCACGGCGTGCGTAGGTGTTCATACTGTTTTTGCCCAGCGGGAAGCTGATATTGAAATAGAACAGATCGTCCTTCTTCCCCTTTCCATCACCTAACTGATGCTGCCAGTTAGCAGAAACATAGGCCGAAAACAGGTTACTGCCCCACCCTGCATTGATATAACGCGTTTTACCTGACTGGTTGCGGTTTTTCGTTTCATAGAGGCTGGCACTGAACGTTCCTGCCTTACGGGTTTGCCATTGCAATCCAACGGCATATTCATGCTGTTTTACCGTTGTTAAACCACTATCAATAAACTGCGAGAACTCCCGATAGCCTGGCGAATAGTAGCCCGTCGACGCGGTCACGCTTACGCCCAGCGCCGATGTAAGACTGGCTTCCATACGATAGCTTTGTCCCTGCCGCGCATTTTCATGATCATAGGACTGATTGATCTTAAGGCTCAGCAGGGTTGAAGCAGAGGGGGCGGTGTTAATACTGACGCCAGCAGTCTGGAAATCCTGGGCCAGGATCATCCCCAGGTTAATGTTACTGCCGGGCAGAAGCCGCCAGCCGCCCGACGCGCTCAGCACCAGCGGTTTTTTGTTGTAATCATCACTCACTTGCCCAAAGGCCAGGAACAGGCCTGCCGGTTTCCCCAGACGCTGAAGATAAAGGGAGGCGGGGATCACATAGCTATGCTGCGTGCCATCGGTCTCGACCACCGTCACGTTGAGGTCACTGGTATAGTTGCGCAGAGAAAAATCGGTGAGCGTAAAAGGCCCCACGGGAACCAGCGTCGAATAGACCAATGTACCCTGTTGGCGTACCTCCACTCGTGCCTGCGGCGTATTGGCGATCCCGCTTACTCTGACCATGTTCTCCTGTGCATCAAGGCCATGTTCCGGCGATAACGACACACCATATAAGCCAGCGCCCTCCAGCAACGCGTTATTCATAGTGACTTCACCCATTTTTGCAGTAGTGCGCAAATTGACGAAGGTACGCTGCATATAGGTCTGGCTGTTTTCGCTGTTAAATTGACCTTGCGACTGGCTTAATAGCTGATTGGTACGCAGTAGCCAGCCCGCAACATTCACCCCACCATCAAGCTGGGCCTGAGACCAGGTGGAGCTGCCGCCGCTGTATTCACTGCGGGACGACATGACCGAATAGTTCAGGACGCCCCCCGACCCCTCCATAGCAAAGTCCGTTACGGGCATGCCCTGACGGTTGATTTCATCGGGGGATACAATTAATTCAATCAACTCTTGCCCGGGATCGGCAGTTACAACGGTTTCCGGGCGAAAACTCAGATAATCGTAACACCCTTCCTGATAGTCGTCGGGGATGCGTATATGCGCATATTCCATTAATGACTTATCGAAACAGAGTTCGCCCTGCGGCTGAAAACGCGCAACCATGCGCCCTCTTTCCTGTCCGTTCACTTTCAGGGTCACGGTCGCCTGCCCGGGCATAAAGCGTGATTTCGTTGCAAAATATGCCGAAACCGCGGGGTTGATACCCAGCGATTTTAACGTTTCATTATCAAATTCGAGGGCGCCGGCTTCGATTTCTGCGGCTTTCCCTTGTCGCGCACAGATCAAGCTGACTGCGCACATGAGCAGCGTTCTTTTAAACATCCATGTTTTCCCTGAACGACTTACTGTAATGGCGCTATATAGCTGTCACCTTTGTACCCGTAACGACTGGCGGGATAAAATTCCACTTTTGTATCCGCTTTATTCGGCAATGCCAGGGTCATACTGGACTGTGGCAATAAATAGGTAGTTTTCAACGCCCCTTGTTTACCGGAGGGTAATGACCTAAACCCTGTCGCCATACGAACGACATAGCTCGATGGATTTGTGACAACCAGAGAGCTTCCCTGTTTGTGCCATTTAAGATGCTTCCAGGGGGCAAGATCTTGCGCAAGACCCGCAGGGTGAATAATTACCGGTAGATCCTGGCGAATGGTGACCGCGAGACGTTCCTTACCTTTTTCTTTCGGCGGAATACCTTCGAAGGTCACTCTCTTGAGCTCTTCCTGCATAAGCGGCTTTTGCGTCTGCAATATAAAACGCATCCGTTGCACCGCTCCCGCCTCCACTCTGACAACAGGCTGAGAAACAATCAGGCGTACAGATTCATCGCTTTCCGGTAAATCCACAATATTGGTATAAAGCAACGCAGGTCTGGAATCCGTATTCGTCACGTTCATACTGGCTTCCCCTTTTTCGGCGTCAATTAATAAGACCGATGTTTCTGGTACCATACCGGAAGCCTAAATTCGCACAGAAATAAATAAAAGAGAGAGAATAATGCTACGCTTCATAATATTCCCATCAAATGCTAATAAAGAAAGTGAGTGTTAATTCCCAGAGGGAATTTATTATGAACCCTGAAATTAAAAATATTTACAGTAAATAATTTATTTAAAGTTAAATGCAATGCGGCGTGTTTTTATTATTAAATCGCCGCACATATTATTATAACGGCTTACAGATAAACGAGGCTCAGAGTGGCATTACCATCCAGAGTAATTTCATCAGAACCCAAAACAGAACTTGTCTGCACGGCTGCTGAAATTTTCAGAGGCGCAGACAGTTCGCTGAACATCTTCGGTTCTGTGGAACCCGTGTTACCGGCAGTGATAATGCGCGAGTTGTCATTAAGCTGATAAGCAGCACCACCGGTCTGCCAGTTCTCGCCTTCATCATCAGAAACAAGCAGGCTTGCCGGTGCACCATCTGCGGTTAAGGTTGCGCTGTCTACGGCAACAGTATACGCGCCGACTTTCGCCTCATTGTTAGCTAAACCCAGACCAAAGCCGAAATAGCTTTGTGTTGCGCTCGCGCCGCCTTCGATCGGAGCATTAATAAATGCGGTTGAAGAGAGCGCTACAGCTGAAGCAGAGCGGTTATCGAGGATTTTGAAGCCAATGGCCGTTGCTGCATCACATTTGACGGTCAGGGTAACTTCTTTAGAACCCAGTTGCACCAGAGTATTGTCAGAAGCAGCATTACGAATTGATGCGGCAGCAATGGAACCAAAAGCGACTTCACCGCTGTTGCTTAATGCTGGGGTGCATGCAGCCGGAATGATGTTGCCAGATACTTTCAGCGTTACATCTCCTGCGGCATTCGCCTGAGCTGCCACCAGCAGCGCAGCACCCATTGCCAGCACCGCGGCATTCTTCTTAAATAGAGTCATTTTGTTCTTTCCTTAATTTTATCAACCAACAACTTTCCCGGTTGGCCACATTTCTACAACTGCATACGGTTTACTATGAAATACATCATTCATAGACTATTTGTAATAAATAGTGTCAGCAAGATTACAGGACATTCTTACGAAGGACATTTAAGATATCTACATATTTTATCAACTTTGACTTAAAACATATTTGTCTGAAATATATTGAATGAATACAACCTCAAAAAATAAGAAATGAACCCTTCATATTTATAAATTATGCATGCCATTTTAAAAATCAAAGATATTTACTTGATAATACATTCAGAGATTAAATCATTGATAATAAAAAAGGACCCTAAGGTCCTTTTATTTTATTTTACGACACGTAAAGCCGGACGGCCGCCGCGCGGAGGCGGAGTATCGTCAGGATCGTCATCATGATCCGGCTTATCACCATCAATGATCGACATCACCGTTTCGCTTTCGCTCCCGGCCACGCCATTTTCATCATTCAGGCTGGCAACCTCTTCATCATAAGCCGCTTCAGGCTCAAACATGGTGCCTGCACCGTTCTCACGGGCGTAGATAGCCAGTACGGCAGCCAGAGGCACAGAAACCTGACGGGGTACGCCACCGAAGCGGGCATTGAAGCGTACTTCATCGTTCGCCAGCTCAAGACCACCCACCGCACGCGGCGCGATGTTCAGTACGATTTGTCCGTCACGTGCATATTCCATAGGAACCTGCACGCCCGGTAACGTCACATCCACTACCAGGTGCGGCGTGAGCTGGTTATCCAGCAGCCATTCATAGAAGGCACGCAGCAGATACGGACGGCGCGGAGACAGCTGTGACATTTCCACAATCATTAACCCCGGCCGAGACGCATTTCACGTTCAGCTTCAGTCAGAGAAGCAAGGAAAGAATCGCGTTCGAAGACACGGGTCATATAGCCTTTAAGCTCTTTCGCACCCGGGCCGCTAAACTCGACGCCCAGAATCGGCAGACGCCACAGCAATGGTGCCAGGTAGCAATCGACCAGGCTGAACTCGTCGCTCAGGAAGAAGGGACGCTGACCGAACACCGGTGCAATCGCCAGCAGCTCTTCACGCAGCTGTTTACGCGCTGCATCAGCTTCTGAGGAGGAGCCATTCACAATGACGTTCATCAGCGTATACCAGTCTTTCTCAATACGCTGCATGTACAGGCGGCTTTCACCACGCGCAACCGGGTAGACCGGCATCAGCGGCGGATGCGGGAAACGCTCATCCAGGTATTCCATAATGATACGGGATTCCCACAGGGTCAGCTCACGATCCACCAGCGTTGGCACGCTCTGGCTTGGATTGAGATCGATAAGATCCTGAGGCGGGTTATCCTTTTCCACATGCTCGATCTCAAAACTGACACCCTTCTCGGCCAGCACGATACGAACCTGATGGCTATAAATGTCAGTAGGACCAGAAAACAGCGTCATTACCGAACGTTTGTTGGCAGCGACAGCCATGAAAACCTCCAGGTATATTCAGAATTTTTACTGCTACCAGCCATACAGGCCAGCCAGATGTTTTGTTGTCCATCCCTGAGAATTTCTCCTCTTGTTCAAAAAGAGAACAAAAATCGAGCATTCACCGTTATTTGGACAGAAAAGTGGATGATAGTTTACCAGATTTTGCGGCCTTTGTGGTGAGGGGATTCTGGAAATGCGGAAAAAGAGGTCACAAAGGATGTCTGCATGTGGATAACCTGAACGTTACCCATAAAAAAACCCGCCGAAGCGGGTTTTTCGCCAATTGTTGTCTGCCGAAGCAGAAACCAATTAACGCTTGGAGAACTGTGGACGACGACGTGCTTTACGCAGGCCGACTTTCTTACGTTCAACCTGACGCGCGTCACGAGTAACGAAGCCAGCTTTACGCAGTTCGCCACGCAGGGACTCGTCGTACTCCATCAGAGCGCGGGTGATACCGTGACGGATCGCACCAGCCTGACCAGAGATACCACCACCTTTAACAGTGATGTACAGATCCAGTTTCTCAACCATGTCGACCAGTTCCAGCGGCTGACGAACTACCATGCGGGCAGTTTCACGACCGAAGTACTGTTCCAGAGAACGTTGGTTGATAACGATTTTACCACTGCCCGGTTTGATGAACACGCGAGCGGCGGAGCTTTTGCGGCGACCAGTGCCGTAGTATTGATTTTCAGCCATTGCCTATAATCCCGATTAGATGTCAAGAACTTGCGGTTGCTGTGCCGCGTGGTTGTGCTCGTTACCTGCGTAAACTTTCAGTTTACGGTACATAGCACGACCCAGCGGGCCTTTTGGCAGCATGCCTTTAACCGCGATTTCAATCACACGCTCAGGACGGCGGGCAATCATCTCTTCAAAGGTCGCTTGTTTGATACCGCCGATGTGGCCGGTGTGGTGATAGTACACTTTGTCAGTACGCTTGTTGCCGGTTACAGCAACTTTGTCAGCATTCAGAACGATGATGTAATCACCGGTATCTACGTGCGGAGTGTATTCCGCTTTGTGCTTACCGCGCAGGCGACGAGCCAGTTCGGTAGCCAGACGGCCCAGAGTTTTACCGGTCGCGTCAACAACATACCAGTCGCGTTTTACGGTTTCTGGTTTAGCTGTAAAAGTTTTCATTAAAAGCTTACCCAAATAAATAAGTTACACGTTGGTGAACACCCAAACGTTTAGTAGTTGAGGTTCACACGACATTGTCCAGCAAACCTACCCCTTCGAATAGCCTATGCCGGCGCAGAGAAAGTTTTGGGAAAAAAACCTTCTTGTAACGTGGGGTCGCAAGATTATAGAGAAGTCGGGGGTAAAGGTCGACCCCTAATTGTGATTTGACGCGGGTTTTTCCGGGTAGGTCGAAAAGCCGGGTGGCGGCTGCGTCCTACCCGGCTAATGGGTGTTTCGAGGATGGCATTTATGGCATGTGTTCGCGCTTCAGGTACTCTTCGCTTTGCATCTCCTGCAGGCGCGACAGGCAGCGCTGGAACTCAAACTTTAGTCGCTCCCCCTGATAGATCTCATATAAAGGGACGGCGGCGCTCACCACCAGCTTGACGTGGCGTTCGTAAAACTCATCAACCAGCGCGATAAAGCGTCGGGCTTCGCTCTCCATCAGCGTGGTCATCACTGGCACATCGAACAACATCACCGTATGGAACAGGCGCGAGAGCGCAATATAGTCGTGCTGGCTGCGGGCATCGACACACAGGGTGGCAAACGACACCGCGAGGGTTTGATTGACAACGCCCAGGGTTTGCAGTGGGCGATGGTTCACCTCCAGCACGGCGGCGTTATCACGCTCGGCCCCGGCCAGCGCCAGCCACAGTTTGTTCATCTGCTGTTGCGTGTCATCGTTTAACGGTGAAATCCACAGATGGGCCTGGGTCAGGGTGCGCAAGCGATAATCGACGCCGGCATCCACATTCATAATGTCGCAATGCGCTTTTATCGCATCGATCGCGGGCAGGAAGCGGGCGCGTTGCAGACCGTTACGGTACAGCTCATCCGGTGGGATGTTGGAGGTTGCTACCAGCGTAATGCCGCGAGCAAACAGCGCTTTCATCAGCCCGCCCAGCAGCATGGCGTCGGTAATGTCAGAGACAAAAAACTCATCGAAGCACAGCACGTCGGTTTCGGCTTTGAAACGCTCGGCAACGATATCCAGCGGATCGCTCTGTCCCTGCAGGGCCGTCAGCTCTTCATGTACCCGCAGCATAAAGCGGTGAAAATGCAGGCGCTGCTTACGCGTTCCCGGCAGGCTCTGATAGAACAGATCCATCAGCCAGGTTTTGCCGCGTCCGACCCCTCCCCACATATATAAGCCGCGTACCGGCGTGACGCTCTGCGGCGCTTTCTTCCCCAATAACCGCCCAAACGCGGCTTTGAGTCCCCCAGCAGGCGCGGCTTCGGCCGGCTGGGTGGTCAGCGCCTGCCAGATGCTGTCCAGACGCCTTACCGCTTCATGCTGTACATCATCTGGCTGGTGGGAGCCCTCGTTCAGGGCCTGTTGGTAACGCGATGTTGGGGAAAGGCTTTGCATAATCTTATTGTTATTCCTTCAATTAATACCCGCCAGCCTGTTCAGTTGGCGAAAAAAAGGCCGTTCTACAGTACGCGATGATGCGGTGGGATTCCACTTCTAAGGAAATAGCGGTTATAGTGGCATAATCAGGCACAGGCATGAAGCCGAGCCAATACCCTACGGAACCACAAGACAACGGGAGAAGTTCATGACCTGGGAATATGCGCTAATTGGTTTAGTCGTCGGCATCGCTATCGGTGCCGTGGCCATGCGTTTTGGAAATCGCAAATTGCGCCAGCAACAGGCGTTGCAGTACGAACTGGAAAAGAACAAAGCTGAACTGGATGAGTATCGTGAAGAGCTGGTAAACCACTTTGCCCAGAGCGCCGAGCTGCTGGACAACATGGCTCATGATTACCGCAAGCTTTATCAGCACATGGCGAAAAGCTCCAGCAGCCTGCTGCCGGAGATGAGCGCAGAGAACAACCCGTTCCGCAACCGTCTGGCAGAGTCCGAAGCCGGTAACGATCAGGCGCCAGTGCAGATGCCACGTGACTACTCCGAAGGCGCATCCGGCCTGCTGCGCGGTGGTGCAAAGCGCGATTAATCGCACATCGCAAATAAATTTTACGGGCGCAGCCATTGCGCCCGTCCTTTCTTCCCGACCCCAGCTATTATTTAGTCAAACACCTCATTGTTCAGCGTTTTAAAATTCAATAACATCAGACTGTTTCAGGGCCGTTATTCCTCCATTCCAGGTTGCGAGAGCCAGCATAAATGAACAAAAAAAATCAGCTGTTGAGCGCGTTAGCATTGAGTATCGGATTATCGCTGTCGGCATCGTATCCAGCGGCGGCAGCCATCCCTTCACAGGTTCCGGGCCAGGCCGCGCTTCCGAGCCTTGCGCCGATGCTGGAAAAAGTCCTGCCCGCGGTGGTCAGCGTGCAGGTCGAAGGCACCGCCGTGCAAAGCCAGCGCATCCCGGAAGAGTTGAAAAAGTATTTTGGCGACGATGCCCCCGACCAGGCGCAGCCTTTTGAAGGGCTGGGCTCCGGCGTGGTGATCGATGCCGCGAAAGGCTACGTGCTGACCAATAACCACGTTATCAGTCATGCCGATAAAATTAGCGTCCAGATGAACGATGGGCGGGAGTTTGACGCCAAACTGATTGGCGGGGACGATCAGAGCGATATCGCCCTGCTGCAGTTACAGAACCCAACCGGCCTGACGCAAATCGCCATCGCCGATTCCGATAAGCTGCGCGTTGGGGATTTCGCCGTCGCGGTCGGTAATCCTTTCGGTCTGGGCCAGACGGCTACCTCGGGCATCGTCTCTGCGCTGGGCCGCAGTGGCCTAAACCTTGAGGGTCTGGAAAACTTTATCCAGACCGACGCCTCCATTAACCGCGGCAACTCCGGCGGTGCGTTGCTGAACCTGAACGGGGAGCTGATCGGCATTAACACCGCCATTCTGGCGCCTGGCGGCGGCAGCGTGGGGATTGGTTTTGCGATTCCCAGCAACATGGCCCGCACCCTGGCACAGCAGCTGATTGAGTTTGGTGAAGTGAAGCGCGGGCTGCTGGGCATTAAAGGCACGGAAATGAGCGCAGATATTGCCAAAGCGTTCAACCTGAACGTTCAGCGCGGCGCTTTCGTCAGCGAAGTGATACCGAATTCCGGCTCGGCAAAAGCGGGGGTCAAATCCGGGGACGTGATCGTTAGCCTGAATGATAAACCGTTAAGCAGTTTTGCCGAACTGCGCTCGCGCATTGCCACCACGGAGCCGGGTGCCACGGTTAAGCTCGGCATTTTGCGTGAAGGCAAACCGCTGGATCTACAGGTCACGCTGGATAAAAGCACCTCATCATCGGCCAGCGCAGAGATGATTGCCCCGGCACTGCAGGGGGCGACCTTAAGCGACGGGCAGTTAAAAGACGGTACCAAAGGCATCACTCTCGACAGCGTCGAGAAAAGCAGCCCTGCCGCGCAGGCCGGTCTGCATGAGAATGATGTGATCGTCGGGGTGAACCGCGTTCGCGTGCAGTCCATTGCCGAAATGCGCAAAGTGCTGGAAAGTAAACCTACCGTTATTGCCCTGCAGATCGTACGCGGCAACGACACACTCTATATTCTGCTGCGTTAAGCCTGTACGCGTCCGGGCATCACCCCGTGTGATGTCCGGATAAGTCATGCTATGCTGCTTGCGATCTTCCCTTAACGACGCCCGTATCATGGTTTTAAAGCTCATTCGTTCGGTCGCCATCGGCCTGGTTGTAGGTGGCCTGTTACTGGTCGCGATGCCCTCTTTACGTCAGTTTAATCAGCTGGCTGCGCCGCAGTTTGACAGCGCAGATGAAACGCCTGCCAGTTACAATCAGGCAGTACGCCGCGCCGCCCCTGCGGTGGTTAACGTCTATAACCGTGGGCTGAACAGCACCAGCCATAATCAGCTGGAGATCCGCACTCTGGGCTCCGGGGTAATTATGGATGAACGCGGCTACATCATTACTAACAAACATGTGATCAACGATGCCGATCAGATCATCGTTGCGCTGCAGGATGGCCGCGTCTTTGAAGCCCTGCTGGTCGGCTCCGACAGCCTGACGGATCTGGCGGTCCTCAAAATCACCGCCACGGGCGGCCTGCCCGTCATCCCCATCAACCGTAAACGTACCCCGCATATCGGTGACGTGGTGCTGGCGATCGGTAACCCGTATAACCTCGGGCAGACCATCACCCAGGGGATTATTAGCGCGACGGGGCGTATTGGCCTGAACCCCTCCGGGCGGCAGAACTTCCTGCAGACGGATGCCTCCATCAACCACGGTAACTCCGGCGGCGCGCTGGTGAACTCGCTGGGCGAACTGATGGGCATCAATACCCTCTCGTTTGATAAGAGCAACGATGGGGAAACCCCCGAAGGCATCGGCTTCGCCATCCCGTTCCAGCTGGCCAACAAGATTATGGATAAGCTCATTCGCGATGGACGGGTTATCCGTGGCTACATTGGCATTGGCGGGCGTGAGATTGCTCCGCTGCATACCCAGGGTGGCGGCATCGACCAGATTCAGGGGATTGTAGTGAACGAAGTCACCTCTGGCGGTCCGGCGGCGGAAGCGGGCATCAAGGTCAACGACGTTATCGTCTCGGTGAACGGTAAACCGGCGATATCGGCTCTCGAGACCATGGATCAGGTGGCTGAAATCAGGCCTGGCTCCATCATTCCGGTGGAAGTGATGCGGGATGATAAGAAACTGACGCTGCAGGTGACCATTCAGGAATACCCGGCCACCAACTGAGTCAGCAGAGATAAAAAAACCGGAGCATTGGCTCCGGTTTTTTATTGCCCTGACGGGAAGCGAGTCGCTTACTTATTAACGAACTCTTCGCCCAGGACGATATCGTTCTTCAGCGTGTCCAGCATGCCGGCCATCGCCTGCTGCTCGAACGCGCTCAGGGTGCCGATAGATTTACGCTCTTCGATACCGTTTTTACCCAGCAGCAGCGGCTGAGAGAAGAAGCGTGCGTGCTCGCCGTCGCCTTCAACGTACGCACATTCCACCACGCCTTGCTCGCCCTGCAGGGCGCGTACCAGAGACAGACCGAAACGTGCTGCAGCCTGACCCATAGAGAGGGTTGCAGAGCCGCCACCCGCCTTCGCTTCCACCACTTCGGTGCCAGCGTTCTGGATGCGTTTGGTCAGGTCAGCCACTTCCTGCTCGGTGAAGCTGACGCCTGGGATCTGGGACAGCAGTGGCAGAATGGTCACGCCAGAGTGGCCGCCGATAACCGGAACTTCGAGCTCGGTTGGCTGCTTGCCTTTCAGTTCCGCCACAAAGGTGTTGGAGCGGATGATGTCCAGCGTGGTCACGCCAAACAGTTTGTTCTTGTCATACACGCCCGCTTTTTTCAGCACTTCTGCTGCAATAGCCACGGTGGTGTTAACCGGGTTAGTGATGATACCGATGCAGGCTTTCGGGCAAGTTGTTGCTACCTGCTGAATCAGGTTCTTAACGATACCCGCATTCACGTTGAACAGGTCGGAACGATCCATACCAGGCTTACGCGCCACGCCTGCGGAGATCAGCACAACGTCTGCGCCTTCGAGCGCCGGGCGCGCATCTTCACCGGAGAAGCCTTTGATTTTGACAGCCGTCGGGATGTGGCTCAGGTCAACCGCCACACCAGGGGTTACCGGGGCGATGTCGTACAGAGAGAGTTCTGAGCCTGCAGGCAGCTGAGTTTTCAGTAGTAGGGCAAGCGCCTGGCCGATACCGCCAGCAGCGCCGAGGACTGCGACTTTCATCCTAAACTCCTTATTATGGTGAGCTAACTTTCTGTTACTCCGTCGCGGCGACCTTAATTCAGCAGATCAATAATTACAATCTTCATAATGTGAGAATTAGCGGTCACGCGCTTTTCGCCTCTGCCGGAAGACTATCGGGCGTTATGCGATAACTAAGCAACGAATTAAGAGGGGATTACAATACACCCTCGCCAGCCACCAAAACAACATCAATTTGATAACATTTAATTTACTTTTAACCTTATTTGCGAGGCGTGACGCAGGCATGTTCCTTGATAACGAAATTTGATAAAATCACTCCCTTTCATAACATTATTTCAGCCTAAGATTGGGCAGATAGTTTGCATAAAAATTCATCCATGTGCATAATAATGTTGTTTCTACCGCTATATTTCGGGTGATTTATGCGAATCTCTTCTAAACAAGAAGAATTGGTTAAGGCGTTTAAAGCGCTGCTTAAAGAAGAAAAGTTTAGTTCTCAGGGTGAGATCGTCCAGGCCTTACAGGAAGAAGGCTTCGAAAATATCAACCAGTCGAAAGTCTCCCGCATGTTAACCAAATTTGGCGCGGTGCGTACCCGCAACGCCAAAATGGAGATGGTTTACTGTCTGCCTGCTGAGCTGGGCGTACCGACAACTTCAAGCCCGCTGAAGAATCTGGTGCTGGATATTGACTATAACGATGCCGTGGTGGTGATCCACACCAGCCCGGGCGCAGCCCAGCTGATTGCGCGTCTGCTCGACTCGCTCGGCAAAGCAGAAGGTATTCTCGGCACTATCGCCGGGGACGATACCATCTTCACTACCCCGGCCAATGGTTTCTCGGTGAAAGATCTCTACGAAGCCATTCTGGTGCTGTTCGAACAGGAACTCTGATCCCCCTGCCCTGCTGCGTACCGCAGCGGGGAATCTTCGGCTCCCGCCTCGTTTCTCCTTACAATCTGTTATCTGTGATTTAACAAATAGTGCGTTTTTCTGGTTCAATTCATTCATACAGTGGATGATCCGCTGCGCGACCGCACAAATAATCAAATCACCTCATCCCCATGATTTTAATGGAAATAAATCGATACCACGCGTTTAACCAAGCCTTTTTTATTCCTATCAGTTATAAAAATCTATCTTCTTAATACGTAATTTCACGAGAAACAATTAGCATGGTATTAATTTTTGCCGTTATTAGTGTATACTTGATTTTGTGATGAGGGTCACGAAACGAAGACCCCAGTAAAGAATATGACGAGGAAGAAAATCATGAAAATCAAAACTACCGTAGCCACACTAAGCATTCTCTCTGTTCTGTCTTTCGGTGCTTTTGCCGCCGATGCGATTAACGCCGATCAGGCTCAGTCCCGTGAGTCAATTGGTACCGTTTCTGTTGGTGCAGTCGGTACTTCTCCGATGGACATGAATCAGATGCTGAACAAGAAAGCGCAGGAACAGGGTGCCTCCTCCTATCGCGTTATCGAAGCGCGTACCGGTGACCACTGGCATGCTACTGCTGAGCTGTACAAATAAGCCGTACCGAGCAATATCCGATATACCCGTTATCTCAGTTCAACGACACCAGGTATAAAAATAGCAGCACAACCCTTCTGGTCGTTGAATGTGCCCTGTAAGGAGTAAAGACTATGAACACTAAATTAATTATCGCCACCCTTGGTTTAGCTTCCGTTCTCTCATTCGGTGCCAGTGCAGCTGTGCATCAGGTTACCGCGGAACAAGCACAAGGCCTGCAATCAATGGGTAGCGTAGGCGTTACCGAAGTTGCCGGTTCCCCGATGGATATCCGTCAGGCCCTGGCAGCAAAAGCTGAAAAAGCGGGTGCCAGCAGCTATCGCGTTACCGAGCTGAATACCGGTGACCACTGGCATGCAACCGCTGAGCTGTACAAATAAACCCTCGTCGTATTGAACTACGACTTGCCCCTGCTTCGCAGGGGCTTTTTTTTGCCTTTTTACGGGCGAACGTTAAAGCGGATCTGGCCTTCCAGCTCCTCTTCCGCTTCATCAAACAGCAGGATCAGCGCGCCGAAGCGTCTGCGCAGCTTCTCCGGCAAATGGGTAAACTCGATTTCAAGCGGCAGCGGCAGCTGATTGCCGGTTACGATCTCCCATAAAGAATCCAGGTTGGTCACACTCTCCCGCGCGATGCCAAAGGTACGTGAAAACTCACGGTAAAAGTCTTCCTGACTGTCGATTTCATCAAAATCAAAGGTATAAATATTCATTTCCCGCTACCCCGTCCAGGCGGGCGGCTGATGCCGCCCTGCCAATTATAATCCCCCGATATGCAGGGTTTTTACTTCAAGGAACTCCTCCAGTCCCAGTACAGAGCCCTCACGACCCAGCCCGGACTCTTTTACCCCACCAAACGGCCCCAGCTCGGTGGAGACCGCGCATTCGTTAATCCCGATCATCCCGCTCTCAATGGCCTGCGAAACGCGGAACACCCGCTGCAGATTCTGGGTATAGAAATAGGCGGCCAGACCAAAGGGCGTATTATTGGCGCGCTGAATCACTTCCTCTTCCGAGGTGAAACGGAAGCAGGCCGCCACGGGCCCAAAGGTCTCTTCGCTGGCCAGCGCCATC